>CAZJHX010000334.1:0-1717 GCA_964545715.1 uncultured Myxococcales bacterium | reverse complement strand
CCGGACCGCGTTGCTCCCCGTTCACCTCCACCAAACACGTGTCGTCCGCAGCCACCTTGCCCCATACGACCGTCAGCCGGCGCGCCGTGCGCACGTACCGGGCGTGTATCTGTTGAAACGCGTGCACCAGGGGGGCCGGATACTTGTCCACCGTAATCTGCAGCTCGGGCGCCAACTCAACGGCCGCTTGCAGGACCACAGCCGCTGACTTGGGGTCCCCGCTGAATTCGACTCGAAGCATCGCCAGCAGCCAGAGCCCCTGCGCCAGCTGCTCCCGCGCCGCCGGACTGGCCACGCGTGCCGGGATCTCGGTCATGGCCCGCTCCAGGGCAACCAGCGCCGTGGGCAGATCACCTTGCTCCCAATACGCCCGCCCACCGGCGGCAAACGACGCCAGCGCCTTGGACGGATCACCCGCCTGTGTCCGATCCACCGTCATGCCGAGATCGAAGAGCACCGCGGAGGCCGGTCGCGCCGGCAGTTTCAGCGGCGGACCAACCTCACCGGCCCACACGATCAGGCCCGGCGGTGGGCCGGACGCCAATGCAGCGGTGACCAGTAGAGTCCCAATCACCGTCGGAGATCGCTCACGGGAGCACAGAGTCCGGGAAGATGGCCGCCGCGATGCCCAGGAGCAAGGCCAGGATGACCAGGCCCAACAGGATGCGGCCCAGGTAAGAGCGCTCGGCGGCGTCCTCGGCTTGCTTGTCCAGGTGGGCTGTCAGGTTCAGGGCGGCTTTGCGCGGGGGGCCGGCCGGGTCCTCGAGGATCTCTACCGAGACCTGTTCGGTTTCCTCGAAGGGGAGAAGCGCCGCGGCTTGTTCCTCCGCGGTGTCGACAAACGCCGGTAAGGCCTCCTTGGTCTCAGGAGCTTCGCTGTTGGGCAGCGGCGGGGGCTTGGGCGTCGGGACCCAGGTCTCCAGCTCCTTGAGGCAAGCCTCCAATTCGGTCTTCAAACCCGCGACTGTCGCGGGACGCTCGGCCGGGTCCTTGGCCAGCATGCTCGTCAAGAGCGTCTCGAGGGACTGCGGGACCTCAGTACCCATGTCAGCCGGGCGCGGGATCGGGTCGTTGATGTGGGCGATCAGGAGACTGACCGGGGTGCGGGCCACAAACGGACGCTCGCCCGTCAGCATCTCGAACAAAATGACGCCCAGAGAGTAGATGTCGGTGCGCTGGTCTATCGACAGGGACTGGGCTGCCTCCGGGCTCATGTAGGCCGGTGTGCCGCAGACGACGCCGTCGGCCGTCACCCCTTCTGAACCCTGGCCATGGATGGCCTTGGCCAGGCCGAAGTCCACCACTTTGACGAAGTCGGTCCGGCTGCCCTTCGTCTCCAGGTGGATGTTCTGTGGTTTCAGGTCCCGGTGGACGAGCCCGACATGGTGAGCCTCGATCAGGGAGTCGCACACCTGAATCAGAATAGTCAGGGCGCGGGCAGGCGTGAAGTGAACCGAGCGGGCCAGATCGTCGGCCAGTGAATGGCCCCGGAGCAGCTCCATGGCGATATAGAGCAGCTCATCTTCGGTGCGCCCGAAGTCGTAGATGGTCACCGTGTTCGGGTGGTTCAGCTTGCTGGCGGACTTGGCTTCTTTGAAGAAGCGGGCCACAGCGGTCTTGTCGCTGGAATACTGGCGGCGCAGAAACTTGATGGCGACCTGGCGATCGACCGTCGTCTGGGTCGCGGCGTAGACAACGCCCATGCCGCCGATCGCGA
>CAZJHX010000333.1:0-1795 GCA_964545715.1 uncultured Myxococcales bacterium | reverse complement strand
CCCGTCTCTGAGGGCGGCTGCAGCGCCACCGCCCAGTCCACGCCCGCGGCTCTCGCCTTTTGGCTCATGCTTCTGGCTCTGTTCGCCGCACTGCGCCGCCGCCCGCAATAAACTACTGACGGCGTAGATCGTTTCGTACGGCAGCGCGTTTCACCCCAGGTCCGCGGCTCACGGACAGGGGAGCACCGACATGAAACGCATAATCTTCAGACAGCTACTCTCGGCCGGGTCAACCCGCGGGGAGGAGGTGGACTGCCGCCGATGAAGAGACCACTGACCCTGCTGCTCACGATTCTCCTTATCCCCACCCCCTCGGCCGCCCAGCCGCTGACCGCGTTTGTGGTCGGCGGCGAGCGCGGCAAGACCGCCTCACGCAAAGCCGTCAACGTATTGAAGAAGAGCCCCGTGGACCTGCATCTGGTGGTGCGCCAGGGGCGAGGCCGCCGGGCGCGGTACTTCACCGACGCCCCCGTACTGAGGGTGGGGCGCCGACGCGTCTCCAAGCGCCGGATGCGACCGCTGAGCGCGCTGGGTGCAACGCAGATTCAGTGGTGGCGGGTTGAGCCGCACATGCACCATGTCGACACGCCGTCGCCAAACGGCAAGAACCCGGCCTACTCCAACTGCGTGCTCTTTGGGCGGTCGCACGGGAAGTGGCTGGGCTACGACAACATCGAGTACCACGAGACGCGCATCAAAGGCGGCACCGGCGGGACGCTCACAGTGGTGCGCGCCGATCCGACCGACCGGCGACTGGCCGTCAATCGCGGGCTTGGGACCATGCGCTACAAGGTGAGCTTCAGCGTGCGCGGCCAGGTCGCCAGTACGCCCGGCATGGAGTCTGTGGCGGCGGTTGGTATCCGCGACAACGTTATGCGCGTGAGCTTTCGCAGCGGGGACGACCTGGTGGGCCATCTGTCCGCCTACTTCAATGTGCCCAACCTGTTCGGAAGCGCCGGCAAGGGTAAAAACCATCAGACTGAGCGCTTTCAAGGCGCCGACTGTGCAGACGTCATCGTGGGCGCGGCGCGCCTGGCGGGAGCGCGCGTGCCGTATACGAGCGTGGCCGGACTCTACCGGCACACGCGCACGATCACGGGCCCGCTGACGATGGCCCGGCGCGGCATCACGGACGAGACGGGCGCGCCGGTACGCCTGCGAATCGGGCGCGACGTGCGATTGGGCGACCTCATGGTGATCGACTACGCGTCCATGGACGCGACTCGGCGGCGCTGGGATCACATCGGGGTGCTTGCCGAGGATCGCGGCATCAAAGGCGTGCTGGATCCCGAGGACGTCATCTTGCACCAGGGCTTTCTCACCGGGCTGCGCGCGGAAGCTGCGCACCGTCAGGGCACCGCCGTCATTCAGTTTCTGCGCTTTCGCCGCCTGTGATCTCCGTTGCGTCCGGACCCGGGCGCGTCATAGGATGACCCCCTCGAAACATGGGGGCACAAATGCGGCTGACAATGATGGCGACGGCGTTCGCTGTACTGGCAATGGGGTGTTCTACGGCGCCCGGGACCGGCGGATCGGGCAGCGGCTCGTCGGACGACACGGACGACACCAGCGATGCGACCGGGACGGCGGGCACCGACACCACGGGTGACGAGACGACCGATACGACCGATACGACCGGCGACGATACGACGGACACCACCGACACGACGGACACCGGCGACGACACCACCGACACCACCGACACCACCGACACCACCGACACCACCGACACCACCGACACGACCGAGACAGGAGACACAACAGACACGGGCGACACCGGTGACACGGGCGACGC
>CAZJHX010000332.1:0-1871 GCA_964545715.1 uncultured Myxococcales bacterium | reverse complement strand
CGCCTCGCGCGTGTCGATGTAGCCCCAGATCGCGCGGCAAAACCGCCAGCACTTGCCGGGCCACCGCCACGGGTTACCCGCGGCCTGCGCCAACAGCGCCAGGGGCGAGCGCTCCAGGCGCGCGGTCTGTGTCACGGCAGCATCCATGGGCAGACACTAGCAAACCGACGCGCATCAACCTCCTGAAACAATCTGAAGACCGAACACGCCCCCACCAAGGTAATGTGGGAGCGTGAGCAAACAAGACCACTGGGACAACGTCTACACCACCAAGGCGACCGACCGCGTCAGCTGGCACACGCCGCACCTGGGCCAGTCTTTACAGTTGATCGAGAGCGTCGGCCTGCCCCCGACGGCCGGAATCATCGACGTGGGCGGCGGCGCCTCCACCCTGCCCGCCGACCTCCTGGATCGCGGCTATACCAATCTCACGGTCCTGGACATCTCCGGCAAAGCGCTCGAAGAGGCGCAAAACGGTCTGGCAGAGCGCGCGAGCGACGTGAAATGGGTGGTGGGCGACGTCACACGCGCAGCCCTGCCCGAGGCCGCCTACGACCTGTGGCATGACCGCGCGGTCTTCCACTTCTTGACCGACCCCGCCGATCAAGAGGCCTATGTGCACCAGGTCGCCCGGTGCCTGGCACCCGGGGGCCACGTGATCGTGGCGACGTTCGGCATCGAAGGCCCCGAGCAGTGCAGTGGGCTGGATGTGGTGCGATATGACGACCGCTCCCTGTTGGCCCGCTTCGGCGCCACGTTCGACCGCGTGCGCTGCGAAACTGAGGTCCACATGACCCCGTGGGGCAGCGAGCAGCAGTTTGTGTATTGCTTGTGCCGGCGCCTGCCGGACGCCTAGCTCGAGCGGCGCGTCGATGATCCGCGCCGTGCATGTCATGATGGGGTGGTGAATCTCTCCGCCATCGGTCGGATCGGGGACCGGCCCGAGGACGCCCCCGACCAGAAACTGAAGCACCGCTTTCTGGTCTACATGGGGATCCTGATGAGCTGCGGCGGGCTGATGTGGGGCACGCTCGCACTTGCGTACGGCCTGTGGTGGCCCAGCGTCATCCCGTACGCCTATGCCGTCATCACGGCCGGCAACATGTGGTACTTCCACGCGTCCAAGAACTTTCTGCGTGTTCGGTTTGTGCAGGTGCTCATCAGCTTGATGCTGCCGTTCCTGTTTCAGTGGTCGCTGGGCGGCTTCCACGCGAGCGGCGCGGTGATGCTGTGGGCCATGCTGTCCATCGTGGGGGCGCTCACATTTACCGACCTGCGCACCATGGTGAAGTGGCTCGCGGTCTATACGGTGCTGACCGTGCTGTCCGGCGTCTTCGATGGGTACCTGGAGGCCGAGTACGCGATCGACGTCGGCCGGCGCGGGCAGATCGGGTTCATCACGCTGAACATCGCGGTGATCTCCAACATCGTCTTCGGCCTGATGCTGTACATGCTGTACCAGCGGGAGAAGGCCAAGGCGGCTCTGGCGACGGCCCGTGAGCGCATCGAAGGCTTGGAGCAGGAGGTGGCCGACGCCCGCCCGCAGGATCTTTCCGGCGGTGGCGTCGATGTCGTAATCGATTCGCACATGCTCGAATGTTTGCTCGTCCGTGTCGAAGATCCCGAAGCACGCGCGGTTGTCGCGATCTCGGGGCTGGCCGACGCTGCCGACGTTGATGATCCACTTCTTGTCGTGCTGAAAGCCTACCGGCTTGCCCGTCGCGTCCTTCACGCGGCGCGGCCCCAACAGGTATTGGTTTGTCAGATGGCTGTGCCCGACAAAGTTGAACTCAGACAGCTTCTCAAAGACCTTCAAATGGGTGCAGATCCGTTGGAACGACATCGAACTTCAAAGACATCAGCAGCTTACA
>CAZJHX010000331.1:0-1955 GCA_964545715.1 uncultured Myxococcales bacterium | reverse complement strand
CCGGGCCGGGCGGCGCTAAACCGCCTGTCTTGGCACCTGTCAAACCGGCTGCGCCGGCGGAGAAGCCGGCGGCGGCGCCCCCGAGCGCGGAGAAGCCGGTGCCGAAACCGAAGTCGACCGAGGATGAGCTAAACGAGCTGACGCCCAAAACCAACCCCAAACCGGCGGGCGCCCAGGGCGCGTTTGACGAGCTGGATCAGCTATGACGGGCCCCGAAGAGACGGCCGGCACTCATCCCGGCAAGGGCGGCGCGCTACGCCCGATCTCGGCTGCGCACAAGGTGCCGTCGCTGACGGTGGCGTGGGGTCCGGACCAGTCGCGGCTGGGATATCGGCTGATTCCACCGTCCGGCGAGTTTGACTTGAATCGGACCGTGGCGCCGTTTGAGCTGGACCGCCAGATCTCGCGCACTCACGCGCGGCTGAACAACGCACCGGGCAACACCGTGACCCTATCGGACATCGGCAGCCGCAACGGCACATGCGTCAATGGAGCCCGCATCGGCGCGACGCCGGTGCTGCTCAAGCCGGGCGACGTCGTCTCGGTGGGCGACACGGTGATGCTTTACAACGAGATCTCGGCCATTCCGACCGTGGACGCGGATGTGCCGGGCCTGCTCGGCATCGGCGAAACGATGCGCACGCTGCGGTCCACCATCAAGCGCTTCGCCAGGGCGCCGGCGCCGGTGCTGATCCTGGGCGAGACGGGCGTGGGCAAGGAGCTGGTAGCGCAGGCTCTGGCGGAGATGGGACGCGGTACCCGGTCCCGACCATACCTGGCGTTCAACTGCACGGCGACGTCACAGCACCTCATCGACGCAACGTTGTTCGGCAACGAGCGCGGGGCCTATACCGGCGCGGACAAGCAGCGCGAGGGGCTATTCAAGACGGCCCATACGGGCACGCTGTTCTTGGACGAGGTCGGCGAGCTCGACGGCGACGTGCAGGTCAAGCTGCTGCGCGCGCTGCAGGAGGGCGAGGTCACGCCTGTCGGCAGCGTGCGTCCGATCAAAGTGGACGTGCGGGTGCTGAGCGCGACCAATCGCGACCTGGTAGAGGCGGTCAAAGAGGGCGCCTTCCGCAGCGACCTGTACGCACGACTGGCCAAGCTGACGATCCGCGTGCCGCCGCTGCGCGATCGCAGAGAGGACATCCCGCTGTTGGCAAGCGCGCTGGGCGAGCGCTTTTCGGGCCGTCCAGTCGCCTTCAGCCCCGAAGCGTTAACGCGCCTGATGATGCACTCCTGGCCGCTGAACGTGCGCGAGCTCGACGGAGCAGTGACCCAGGCCGTGGTCGATTGGGGCGACCGCCAGGCGCCGATAGATCTCTCGCACGACACCGTGCTGCGCATGGAAGAGCACGCCCGACTGGCCGCCGACGCCGCGCCCGGCCGCGAGCTCGACTCCCCCACCGTAGAAGACGCCCTGCGGCGCACCCAAGGCAACATGAAGCGCGCCGCCGACCTGCTTGGAAAAGACCGCGCACAGCTCTACCGAATCGTGAAGCGCCTGGGCCTCAAGGCCGACGACTACCGCCCCCCAAAACCGGACAATGGCTGACGACCAAGGCAATCTCTTCGACGCCCCACCGCCACCGACGGGCGAGCGCTTCGACGTCCTGCTGCGCCACAAGGACGTAGTCATCGAGCGAATCGTCAGCTCGGCCCACCCCGACCAGACCGACTGCCTGCAGGACCACGACGAATGGGTGGTGCTGCTGACCGGCGAGGCCCGCCTCACGGTGGCCGGCGAACCCACCACCCTCAAGCCAGGCGACTGGCTCCACCTCCCGGCCAAGACCCCGCACCGCGTCCTCACGACGGCCGCGGGCACGACCTGGCTCGCGGTCCATCTGGGCCCGGGGGTGTGACCGTCACGTGACCCGCACACCGGCCCAGCCCCAAAGCGCTCATAAACGCCCTACATGATTCATGTGCGGCGTTTGTGACGCAAAAAG
>CAZJHX010000330.1:0-1965 GCA_964545715.1 uncultured Myxococcales bacterium | reverse complement strand
CTAGTCTATGTACAGGCGGACGACGTGGCTGATCTCGCCCCAGACGTCGGTGTCGGGGACGCGCAGCCTTAGCGTGACGACCATCCAGTGGTCGCAGAAGGCGTTGACCTCGTCGGGGGTATACGCCAACAGCACGCACGCCCCGTTCGCGGGGGACGTGCCGTACGAGTAGACCCCCGGCTCACCCGGCACGGCGGTGAACACGACCTTGTGGATCATGGTGGTGCCGATCAGCTTGCAGCCGATCATGCCGGGGGTGTCCAGCTCCAGCTCGACCGTGTCGGCCGTCTCACCGGGCAACTCGACGTGCAACGCCACCCAGACCCCGGCGCCCATACGCATGCCCCAGTGCACAGGCGCCCACTGCCCGTCGACCCACGGCACAAACGCCTTGGATTCAGAATCCAGCGTGCCGGCCCGCACCGTCAGAGTTGGCGCCGGTGTCGCGTCTTTGTCTGCAAACCAGTCGGGCATCTCGGCGGGGCAGGCGGTCAAAAGCGGAGGCGTCGTGTGACTGCCATCACCCAGCGCGGCCGGATCCGGGCATGCTTTGGGCCGCGGTCCGGCATCCGGATACCGCGGGGTGTCCGGCCGCCCGGTGTCGGATGTCGCGCTGGTCTCCGAAGTCCCCCCGGTCTCGTCGTCCGTCGACGACGTCGCGGCCGGCTGCGCACCGCTCGGTGAGTCGTCGGAGCAGCTGGTAGTGCAGAAGAGGACGGCCACGAGGCCCACCGCTACGAGCACCGATTGTGCGAAGTACAGTGAATTAACGACCGGACGCATAGAGTACAAACCTTGATCGAACGGAGCCGCAGCATTGTTGAACTGTGTTCCGGCGCTCCCGTCAAGGGCGCGACGGACGAGACAACACACGAATGTGACCGTGGTCGTCGTCGACAATGATGAGCAGGTCGCCGGACTCCAAAACAGATGTGTTGCAGGCGACGATTGGACGCGACAAGTTGCCGCCGGCCCGCCCTGCCCCGTTTACGCGATATCGAATTCCGACGTGACGGCGTTGTTCAGCGCTGAGACCGCTTTTGCAGCGAACTTACCGACTGCATCGGTCGCCAGGCCCGACCAGTCGTAGGTATTGACCGTGCCGGCTGCCACCTCGTATTCGCCCTGGCCGGCGTCGAAGATCTTCTCGCTCTTCACGAGATTCATCTCGATCAGCCCCTTGACGCTATTGGAGTTGGGGTTCTTTAGCTCGATGGGACCGCCCACAACCTCGTCCAATGCGTACGTCAGCTTGCCGGTCGCGTATTGCAGAATGGTCGCGAGAATCAGCTTTCCGAGCGCCTCGAGTTCATCGACGCCACAGCCTGCGGTCGTCCCGCCGAGCACCGTTGGGAGCAGGATTGAAGACCCGGTAAAGGCTCCCGCGCAGGTCAACCAGCGCCGGCGCGTCCAGCTGTCCATCCGCCCGTGCTCGTCCTCGAACTGTGCGCGGGCCTGGGCGAGCTTTTCCTGCTGCTCCTGAACATAGCGCTCGTAGGGCACGCTACGAACCAACTCAATTCTCATTTCTCGCATGGCGCTGATTGTGCGGCGGACTGCCTGGGACTGTCAATGTGACCGACGCTGGTTGCTACCAGCGTGTGATGGTGTGTTGGATCCCGAAGTATGTACCGTCTGGGGTATCCCCATACACCAGGCTGGGGAACATGCCGAAGCTGCCGGTAGAGATCACCGGGGGCAGGCCGAGGACCAGCCCGTAGCCGAGGCGGCTCTCTGTCAACCCGATCCCTGAGGTGGACCCATACTCGACGAAGAACCGGGCGAAGACGAACCCCACCTCGACCCCGCCCACCGCGCTGTACAGGTTTGGGAAGGCGCCTTCTCCGTAGAGCAACATCCCGCCTTCGCCACCGATGGCGGCGAGCTCGTGATAGGGCGTGTTGCGGTTGGTCATGCCGGTCAAGTTGGCGCGACCGACGATACTGAGCAGACTGCCGAAGAAGT
>CAZJHX010000329.1:246-2325 GCA_964545715.1 uncultured Myxococcales bacterium | reverse complement strand
ACCGGCGCGACCGGGCCGGAGGGGCCGCAGGGACCTCAAGGCGACACCGGCGCGACCGGGCCGCAGGGGCCGCAGGGGCCGCAGGGCGACACCGGGGTCACCGGGCCTCAGGGCGACACCGGCGCGACCGGGCCTCAGGGACCTCAAGGCGACCCGGGGGCCACCGGGTCGCAGGGGCCGCAAGGAGAAAAGGGCGACCAGGGGCCAGCCGGTACGGTCACCTCCTTTGACAACATGCAGCCGTACACGACCTTGCGATACATCATCTGCACCTCCGGCTCCTTTCCTTCGGGCTCGGGCGCGAGCCCACCCTTCCTCGGGCAGGTCACGCTGTTCGCCGGCACGTTCGCGCCGGGCGGGTGGGCCGACTGCAACGGCCAGCTCCTGTCCATCGCTCAAAACCCCGCGTTGTTCTCGTTGCTCGGCACCACCTACGGCGGCAACGGCCAGACGACGTTCGCCCTGCCGGACCTGCGCGGCCGCGTCCCACTGCACAACGGGCAGGGACCGGGTCTGAGCTCCCGTCCGTTGGGACAACAAGGTGGGTCAGAGACAGGTCCCTGAGCGCTGTTAGGACCGGCACGCGGGGGTGAGCCGCATGATTCAACCGCATCGCGGGCACGGCGACGATGAGGTCACCGTCATCGGCGCCCGGACGAGCATTCAGGATGAGTCGGTGGTGCTCCGGTGACGGCGCATCAAGGACGACATCGTCCCCCTTGGCGAGTTAAAGACTCACGCCTCCCGCATCGTGCGGGGGTTGCGGGAGACGGGACGTCCCGTCGTCATCACCCAACACGGCATGCCCACCGGCGTATTCATTTCGCCGGAAGACTTCGATCGTTTCACACAGCGACAACGGTTCGTGGCGGCCGTTGAGCAGGGGCTCGCCGAGTCCGAGGCTGGGCTCGGGTGCAGCCTCCAACCCGGCGTGATCGTCGAGCTCAGGCTAAACGGGGCGAAGAGCGGCAGCACCTCCTGCTGCGCCCCCCGGCTCGATGACCTTGGCGTCCGCCGCATCGGACAGCCGCAGTACAACCAGGAGGCCGGCGGCGGCCGCCAGACGAGGTGTGCGGAACATGAGGGGTCACTTTCGCACGTAACCGAATGGGTCGCCGCCCACGATCGTGCCGCTGACGGCCGAGCACTCGGATTTGGAGAAGGTAAAGAACTGCTCCAACACCCCGCCCGCGGCTGTCCAGCGACACGTCCAGACCTTGGTGGTCCAGTTGCCGACGGCGGATTTGGCGATGTATCCCAGGGTCGGCGGATCGCCCGCGACGCTGCAGCCCGTCTTGGAGTAGGTGTTGGCCCCGTTCTCCCAGCAGTGATGTACCAGCACAAAGTTTCCGAAGCTCGGCTTGGATTGGTAGGTCTGAAAGCTGTACTCCTCCTTCCAGCACGTCTTGGTTCCGAAGCACGAGGTGACGGTGGGAGAGCAGCCGCAGCCGGTCAGCGCGTCGCCGCCGGGCCAGCACGGGCCGGTCGATTGCCAGTGATGACTGTTGCACAGGCTCACGTATCGACGCGCGGTGTAGGTGGCCGGCTCCGATTGGCAGATCGAGTTGACGCACGGGAGGTTGAACGTGCAGTCGTTGCCGGCGCAGCAGGGCTCACCGGGCAGGCCACAGCTGGCCGACTTGCACTGTCCGGTGGAGGAGTCGCAGCCATTTGAGCAGGACTTGGACGAATCGACGGCCGCACATCCGTTTGTGGATTTGCAGGTGACGGACGTGCTGCCGTCGCAGTACGTGCCGCTTGTTTTGCCCAGCGCTTTGCAGACGTTGTTAGCGCATTCGCAGTTTCCCGATTGGCACGTCTTGCCGCTGGCGCAGCTGACCCACTCTCCCGCGGACGGAAACTCACAGCTGCTGCCCACGCAGCTGTCGATCGTGCAGGGCTTGCCGTCGCTGCAGGCCTTGTTGAAGCTCTTATTGCCACAGCTATCGATGTTGTAGAGGTGGCCCCCAAAGCAGGTCACGCCCTGGGGCGTGCAGACCTTGCACTGACCCGTCCGTACTCCGCGATTACCCATAACTCCCTGCCGTTCAAGCCCTTCCGCACCGTGGTAGCTTCCGT
>CAZJHX010000329.1:0-236 GCA_964545715.1 uncultured Myxococcales bacterium | reverse complement strand
CCCAATGCGCACGATGCTCACCGCTCTGCTAGCCTTTCTGCGTGCGATCCTGATCTCGAAGGCAGCCCTCGCCATCGAGAACGCCGCACTTCGGCAACAGCTCGCGGTCTACTTCCGCACGAAAAGGCGTCCCAAACTCGAGACCACAGATCGCGCCTTCTGGATCATCCTCCGCAGGCTCTAGTCGAACTGGGCACGAGCGCTCGTGATCGTGAAGCCCGCGACCGTGATCGACT
>CAZJHX010000328.1:0-2436 GCA_964545715.1 uncultured Myxococcales bacterium | reverse complement strand
GATGCGCTGCGACCTGTCCGGACATTCCAGGCTGGTAGTTGGTTGACAAGCGCAGCTACGCCGCTATGGACCTCGAACCCCTCGGCGACCGCTACGAAGAACGCCAGGCCGTCCTTCTTGCGCTCGATCCCGGCGCGCCGCCCACGCTGTTCGGCGCCGCCGACCTCACCCCCGAGGACTTCCCCGCCGGCACACGCTTCACCGCCGGTCAGATCGAGATCCCCATCGCCGGTTTCCGAGAGATCGGTCTGGCGGCGTAGCGAGATCGGTCAGGTGACGTGGCGGATTCCGGGCGCCGTGGAGCGGAAGGGCGCGGCAACGCTAACTCTGAGGTAGCCTGAGGTAGGCGGGGGCTCGGAAAGCAACTCCGAACCCCCAGGAAGCTGCCCGTGATCGGTCGCAGCCCCCAGGGGCACATTCGCCGGTCACAGCCGCTTCGTCCAGTGGCAGGCCGTGGAAAACGTGTTCATCGACATCTTGCGCGGGTTCACCTGCGACCGATGTGGGGCGCAGGCATGGGTCTGCGATTCGTGTGATCGGAAGCACCGATACTGCTCGCGGGAGTGCCGCGCTGTCGCGCGGGCGGAGAGCTTGCGACGGGCGGGCGCGAAGTACCAGAAGACGGCGGCGGGAAAGGAGAATCACGCGAAGCGGCAGCAGGAGTACCTCGACCGGCTCGACGCCAAGATGACGCATCACCAAGACCAGCCGACCGCCGCTGTGGTAGCCAGTGAGCAGGCGCGGATCGCTGTCGCGCCACTGGAGGAGCTCGATGAGCAGATCCCGGAGCGGGAAGACGGAGACGTGCGCCCCGAAGACGGGGCGAGTCGAGGAGATCGTCACGGTGTGGATCCCGATGGCGGTGACTCGACCCGAGCAGCTCCGGATCCTGGAAGCCCTCGACGGCCCGGGGGTGTACGTTGTTGCGTCTGTGGCCGAAGTCCTGATTCCGGCTCGAATACCGGATCTCCTGGCGAATTTGGAGAGCGGTCGGATGAACGACTGGATCCGGCTGGATCTCCACGTCATGCGGGAGGTGTGAGTGGAGCTTCGGGACCTCGAGCTCGGCGCCCTGGACCTGGCGCTCGGCCGGCTGCGCCGCCTGCCGGAGGCCGCGGTGGCGCGGATGGAGACCTCGTTGCGCTCCAAGGGCCAGCTCAGCCCGATCACGGCTGCGACCGACGGCGACCGACTCGTCGTCATCGACGGCTTCATCCGGATCCTCGCGTCGCGGCGGATCGGCCTGAAGCGCCTCGCGGTCGAGGTCGTCGAGGTCACGACGACGCAGATGAAGGCGCAGATCTATCTGCGCAATCGGGAGCGGGTAGACACAACGAGCGGGTGGGGGTTTGGAGACCCCTGCGATCCGGGAGTTCTCTGGGTGGTTGTTGGTGGGATCTGGAGCGTCGGATCCGGGGAATTGTCGTGGCCGGGTCCGAAGCGCGTGAGGGGGGGGAGCACGGCGACGGGTTGGCTTGCGACCGGAAGCGGATCGGTGCGGCGGTCGATCGGCGCGGTGTGGGACGTATTGAGGTGGTTGCGGGTTCAGGTCGGGGCGTGGGCGCCTGGCGGAGCACGTGGCGTGGCCTGGTTGGGCAACGGGATGTCAGTACACTCCCGTCGCCGACGGCCTGCTCTGCGATGGCGATGCCTGCCAGATGACCTACTGCGAGGCCGGGATCTGCGCCGACGTTCTCTTGGTGGACTGCGATGACGGGGTGGCCTGCACGGCCGACGGGTGTGACCCGCAGTCGGGCTGCTCCAACGCGCCGAACGACGGGGCGTGCGAGACGGACTGCCAGACCGGCACCTGCGATGTGGTTGCGGGGTGTCAGCTCAGCCCAGGCCTCAACTTCCAGCCGTGCGATGACGGTGACCCGTGCCAGCTCTCGGACTTCTGCCTGGGCGGTCAGTGCGTGGCGGGGCAGGACGCGGAAGACTGTGATGACGGTGACCCGTGCACGACCGATCACTGTTCCGCTGCCGCCGGCGGCTGCTGGACGGCGACGGCCGACGCCGACGGTGCTCCGTGCAACGATGGCGACGCCTGCACGTTTGGCGAATCTTGTCAGGCCGGCGTCTGCGGTGACGGTCTGGCCGTGTGCGACGATGGGGATGAGTGCACCAGCGATTCGTGTGCTGACGGCGTCTGCAGCCATGTCCCGTTGCCGCCGCCGTGCGGCGCGGGGACCAACGACCAACCTCCGTACTGGCTGGCCGGGGCGACGCTGGCCGTCGAGTCCGTCACGCCCCGCTCGGTCACGCTGGTCTGGACGGCGGCGAGCGACGACGAGGCGGTGACGGGCTATCGTCTGCGCCAGGACGGCGAGATCGTGGCCGAGGTGCCGGCCACGAGCGACCGCCGAGCGGCATTTTTTCCCAGCTGGGGATAAAAACCCGTACCCGGCCGGCCACTGACGCCCACCAGAACCCCAC
>CAZJHX010000327.1:0-2578 GCA_964545715.1 uncultured Myxococcales bacterium | reverse complement strand
CGAGGCGCGAACTCGTCCACCGCCAGGCCGCGCTCGAGCGCCGCATCAACGTACGCGATGCCGTCGGCGAGCGTGAACGCCAGCTCCTGCACCGCCGTCGCCCCGGCCTCACGGATGTGGTAGCCGGAGATCGAGATCGAGTTCCAGCGCGGCAGCTCCTTGGAGCAGAAGACCAGCATGTCGCGAATGATCCGCATGCTGGGCCGCGGCGGGCTGATCCACTCTTTCTGCGCGATGAACTCTTTGAGGATGTCGTTTTGAAGCGTGCCCCCCACCTTGTCGCGTGGGACGCCCTGCTCGTCGGCGATGGCAACGTAGAACGCAAGCAGGATAATCGCCGGCGCGTTGATCGTCATCGACGTGGTGACCTGATCCAGCGGGATGTCGGCGAAGAGGCGCCGCATGTCGTTGATGCTGGCCACGGACACGCCCTCGCGCCCGACCTCGCCACCGCTGAGCGCGTGGTCCGGGTCGTAGCCCATGAGCGTCGGCATATCAAACGCCGTCGACAAGCCGGTCTGACCTTGCGCCAAGAGGTACTTGAACCGCTGGTTGGTGTCCTCGGGCGAGCCGAAGCCGGCGAACATCCGCATGGTCCACAGGCGCGTGCGATACATTGTGGGGTGTACGCCCCGCGTGTAGGGATACTGCCCAGGGAGCCCCAGCTCTTCGAAGTAGGATTCGCCCACGTTTTCAGGCAGATACAGCTCGTCACGGGTCATGCCGCTGATCGAGTCGAAGCGCCCCTTGCGCATGCGGGCGCGCTCTACGGCAGTGCGAAACTGCTGCACGCGCGGATCGGCTGCGGACGGGCCATCAGGAGTCGGTTTCTCTTCGCGTCGGGCCATAACTCTTCATACACTCCACCCCACGCACCAGCAAGGACGGAAGATGCACGGGGCCACCCATCAACTCACCGACATCACAGCCATCCATGACGCGGTCACGTCGGGCCGGGCCCAGCTGCTGCTGGCGGCGCGGGACGGTCTGGACACTCGCGAGGCCGCGGTCGTGGCTGCAGCGCGCGAGGCCGGCATCCGGGTGCGGGACACCAGCGACAACGACCTGCGCCGGATGAGTCGCGTGCGGCCGCCCGCGCGCGTGCTGGCCCTCATCGGGCGCCGGGTGGACCTGGATCTGACCGCCTTGATGGGCGCGCCCGGCCCGGTCTGGCTGCTCGCCGGCGTCACGTATCCGAGCAACACGGGCTTTCTCATCCGCACGCTGGAGGTCGCCGGTGCGACGGGCGTCGTGGTGGGGGCCTCGTTCAGCCGAGCCGATCGAACGCGAGCGCTGCGTATCTCGATGCATGCCGAGCGCTTCATGCCGGTGCTTTGGGAAGACTGCGCGACCGTGCTGGATGCGGCGCAGCACGCCGGCAGGCGGATTGTAGCGGTGGAGGACAGCGGCGATCGCGCCCCGTGGGAGACGGACCTGACCGGCGCCGTGCTGCTGGTCATCGGCGGCGAGCGCGACGGCATCGACAAGTCCGTGCTGGCGCGGGCAGAGACCGTGCTGCGCCTGCCCATGCCCGGCTTCATCGGCAGCTACAACGTGCAGGCAGCCGCCTCCGCGGTCGCGATGGAGCGCGTGCGCCAGACCGGACTGGCCTAAACAATTCTTTACGCCGTACCGAAGAACCCGGCATGGCTAGTGATCTTGCACAACGCGCGCGTGAAGCGCTGCTCGTCGACCTGCTGGACTCCAGCGGGTGCCGCCCTACCCTGCTCTTGGAGACCGAGGACGTCGCCGTAAAGATCGTTGGGTGGGGATACGATGGGCTTCGTGTCGTCGCGCCCGGGCAACACCGGGTCCGCGGCAACGTACGCGTCCGCTTTGATCATCAGGGCGCCAACCACGGCGTGATCCAGATGCTCAGCACCGTCAACTCCTACGTCATCGCCTACCCGAAAAGCGGCGTCGAGACCGAGCTCTGTCTGCGGTATCGAGCGGTCCACACGGACGTCAGCGAAGACACCCTGGTCGACTTTCTGCAGGACGATCTGCGCCTTACGGAGCTGGACGAGGACGACGTCGAGAAGCGACCCGAGGGCTGGTTCTACAAGTTCCCCGAGACGCCGGCTAAAGAGCTCTACAACAACCACCCGGCGTACATCACCGAGAACGACCCGGCCCTGCGCCGAAAAGAGGAGCGCGTCTCGGTCCGCGTCCCGCTCACGTACTACCTCGGCGACGATCGCTGCGAGGGCACGGCCTATAACGTCAGCATGAGCGGCGTCTACATCACCAGCCCCGAGACCATCCCTCCAATGGACACGCCGGTCCGCATCTTCTTTCCGCTGGCCAACGCCGGCACAAGCGAGCAGGCCATCATCCAGGGCAAGGTCTGCTGGACGGCCCCCGCCATGGGTCCGACCGGCGGCGGCTTCTGCGTCCGTATCGAGAATCTTCAGGATGGCGATGACGGCGACATCTGGCGCGCCTACGTCAAGGGTGAGACCACGTTCGGCGGCACGCTGCAAGTTGACTTCAAGGGTGATGAGCCCGCGACCGGCAAGCGTAACTAGTTGTCGATGCCGCAAATTCGTTCCTACCCGCGGGCGCCGCCGCCCGCCGC
>CAZJHX010000326.1:0-2665 GCA_964545715.1 uncultured Myxococcales bacterium | reverse complement strand
CTCGGGTGCGTAATGATCGGGGTGGATGGCAATGCGGCCGCGACGGTACAGGCCGGGCTTGCCGCCCGCGGCGTGTGCGTCAACCGTGATCGGCGTGCGCGCGACGTGATCGCCGAAGTACCGTCCAAGTCCCGTTTGAAGAGAATCCGGCAGATCGCTTTGGGGCTTGGGTCCGTGGCCGGCAGCATGACCCGCCATCGCGCGCTGAACCATGAGGTCCAGGTCCGGGCGGTTCAGCTCAGCCGCCATCCGCTCGATGCCGCTCAGCACCTCTTCGGCGGCGATCTCGCCACTGCGCAGCCACGCCTCGATGCGCTGGATGAGGCGCTGATGAGGGACGCCGGCCCGAAGCTGGTCTTCGACTTCAGACCAACGAGAGCGCCGTCGCCCTTCCGGACGTTTTGCCCGCTGCACATAGCGGGCGGCGCGATCCCTGCGCTTATCGTGTTGCCGGTTGTCTTGGTTCAAGCGCTCCTGCTCTTAGCAAGGCTTGTGCCACCGCGCTCAGGATACTCCTAGACGCCTTTTGATCCGGGGAAAAACTGAGAAATCGCGGGTCCGTACACCCCATGGGGGTTTCAGACCCAACCTCGGCGGGGCCAGCCGAGCCCCCCCTCGTTTCATCGCGTCATCGCGTCATCGGCACAAAGCGCACAGGGGTCACATCCCGCCGCGTCACGCGTCCCTGCGCATCCTTCTCCAACACCACCAGGCTCTGCGTGCCCTCGCCGACGGGAATGGTCAGCCGGCCGCCCGGCGCCAGCTGATCGATCAGCGGCTGAGGCACCTGCGCGGGAGCAGCGGCGACCACGATCACGTCGTACGGGCCGTGCTCCTTCCAGCCGGCAAAGCCGTCGCCACAGCGCACGGTCACGTTCTTGTAGCCCAGGGTCTTCAGGCGGGCCCGCGCGTTGTCCGCCAGGTCGCAGATGATCTCCACGCTGTAGACGTGGTCCACGATCTCGGCCAGCACCGCCGCCTGGTAGCCCGACCCGGTCCCGATATCCAGCGCCTTCATGCCCTTGCGCGGCCGCACCAGCTGGGTCATCAACGCTACGATGTACGGCTGTGAGACCGTCTGAGAGCACCCAAGCGGCAGCGGGTGATCCGCGTACGCCTTGCTCCACTGCGATCGCTTCACAAACCGATGCCGTGGCACCTTCCCCATCGCGTCCAGCACCGGGACATCGCGGATATCGCGCCGCTTCAGCTGGCGGGTGACCATTCGCTCTCGCGACTTGGACATCGCCTGCTCCTGCCGCTCGCCGCCCGGGCGCAGATCGCCGGGTGGCGGGTCCCCTTTGCACGTCGGATGCGGTGGGCGTGTCGGCGGCTTGGCATCGGACGAAGCGGGCGCCGCCAGCAGCATGACCAACCCGAGCCACCCTCTGCTCAAAGCGGTCCAGAACGCGCCCCAGGTGGTGCCCGCCATCACTGAATCCTAAACGCGATCGGGCGCGGCACCCCGTTGCTGTCGTTGACCCACGAGTAGATGTCCGTGTAGGCCGCAGTGTACCACGCCTCTACGGTGGTCGGACCCGTCACATCGATGACCCATGACACCGACCCGCCGTAGTTCACGAAATTGGACGCGGCGGGTGCAAAGCCCTCACAGATCATGCGCGCCTCGGTCTGGCTTCCCGGCCACTGCAGCCGCGCCTTCACAAACCCATGGGCGTTGCCGTTGCGACGAACGCGATGGTTGGTCATCACCACGTATCGCCCGGCCGAAGGCAGGTCCACCGATTGCAGCTTCTTCCAGGAGTTCAGAGGAATGCCCGTGTTCGACGACACCCAGCCTTCGGACGCAAAGCCCGGGTCGCCGCCGGCCGCGTCCGCGCTGCACGCCCATGCCGAGGCCGTGCGCTTGGGGATCTCGTTCTCCGCGCATTTCAAGTCGCCCAGGGTGTCGTTGTCGCCGTCGCCGAGACCGGACGGCGTGTCTTGAAGGTCGCTGAACTGCCCCGACGTCGCGACGGCCGACAGCGCGGAAGCGACGGCATATTGCGCATGATCATGCGCGGCGTCGGCGTACGTCCCGGCGTGGTCGTGGTCCGCCGCCGCGACGCCGCTCAGCTTGGCAAACGCAATGGCAGCGCCGGCGGCGATATGCGCGTCGGTCAACGCCCCGCCGGCGATCTCTGCCCCGCCGACACACCCGCTGCACGCAAGATCCGCAGCACGCGCGGCGGTCACCGCGGATGGCGTGGGCCGCAGCGCCGTGCGGGGCAGCTCGGGCTCCGCTTCGATGATCACGCCCATCCAGAGGTCGGCGTCAGACGCCAACAGCTGCGGTCCCAACCCCTCCAGCACGACCTCGAACACCCCCGCATCCACCGGCACCGCGGCATACACCTGCGTCCAGATCGGCTCCCCGCCATCGGCCTGCGGATACACCCCGACCGTCATGCCGTATGCCCCGTCGGCCACAGCCCCACCTGCGTGACGAAGCACGCCCTGAACCGGCACGTCATCGCTGGGGCCCGAGACGCTGACCGCCGCCAAAACCGCGAGAAGACTAGTCATGCTTACCTCCGAACCACGACGATATGCCGTTCCGAGCCCGCCGTCACCCCCAGGCAGCACCCACCTCGTACCCGACCCAATCTCGCCTCCGCCAAAGACGACCCAGATGCCGTATCCAGGACGTCTTTGGCAGTCTCAG
>CAZJHX010000325.1:0-2775 GCA_964545715.1 uncultured Myxococcales bacterium | reverse complement strand
CCGGCGGCATGGCGGACGGCAGATCGCTGGTCGCATCCCTGGCGATGGGCGCCGCCCGCTTGAACATGGGCACCCGCTTCATCGCGACGCAGCAGGAGCCGGTGCACGACAACGTCAAGCAGGCCATCGTGGCCGCCTCCGAGCTGGACACGCGCCTCATCATGCGGGGGCTGCGCAACACAGAGCGCGTTCTGAACAACGCCGCGGTGGAGCGCTTGCTGGAGAAAGAGGTCGAGCTGGGCGACAAGCTCAGCTTTCAGGACATCATGGACGAGGTGGTCGGCGTCTACCCGCGCATCATGCTGGAGGGCGAGATGGAGGCCGGCGCGTGGTCCTGCGGCATGGTCGCCGGGTTGATCCACGACGTCCCGACCTGCCAGGAGCTGATCGACCGCATCATGGCGGAGGCCGAGTCGCTGATCACCGAGCGCCTGAGCGGCTTTCTGGCACAACAATGATCGAGCGGTATCGCGACCACGACCCGCAGATAGACGAGACCGCGTTTGTGCACGCCATGGCCACGGTCATCGGCCAGGTGACGATTGGCGCCGAGTCTTCGATCTGGCCCAGCGCCAGTCTGCGCGGCGACGACGAGGCCATCGTGATCGGGGCCCGCACCAGCATCCAGGATGGAAGCGTGGTCCACACCTACGACGGCTGGTCGCCGGCGATCGTGGGCGATCGGTGCACGGTAGGGCATGGCGTGAATCTGCACGGCTGTACGATCGAGGACGAGTGCGTGATCGGCATCGGCGCCATCGTCCTGGACGGCGCCGTCGTCGGGCGCCGCTCGTTTGTGGCGGCCGGATCCCTGATCACTCCGCGCACGGTGATCCCGCCGGGCTCTTTCGTGCTCGGCAGCCCCGCCCGAGTCGTGCGGCCGATCGGGGATCGCGAAGCCGCAGCCATCGAGAAAGGCTGGCAGCGCTACCTGGAGCAGTGCCGCTTCTATCGGGACGCGGGCTGACTATCTCGCTCGGATGCGGGACGGCGTGACCCACTCGTCCCAGCTGGAGCCCCAACAACTATTACGACAACCGAAGTGGTTGAAAGCGGCGGCGGACGTGGCCCATAGTGGCTATGTGGGCGGACGAATCTCTGTGTTGTTGGGCCTGGTGGGGTGTGTCGGTGCGTGCGCTGACAGCTCGGAAGCGGGCGTCTCCTATGACGTGTCCTCGATCAGCGCCGACAGCGTGAGCGATGTGCCGGCGGTCGTGGACGCGGCCTCACCTGTGGACACCGCGGCGCCGGCCGACCTGGGGCCGCCGGACGACGATACGCAGTGGCCGCCCTGCGACGCCGGCGATGAGCCCGGCTGCCCGTGCGAGGAGAACGCCGACTGCAGCTCCGGGTATTGCGTGGCGACGGCAGACGGCAAGGTGTGCACCGAGACCTGCCTGTCCAGCTGTCCCGACGGGTGGTCGTGCACCCAGATCACCAACACCGGCACCGACCTGACGTTCATCTGTGTACCCAAGTACACCGAGCTGTGCCGCCCGTGTGAGACCGGGGCGGACTGCGCGCAGCTGGGCGATCTCGGCGGCTACTGCCTGGAGCGCGACGATGGTCAGGGCAGCTTCTGCAGTGGGGATTGCTCCCCGGACGAGCCGTGTCCTCAGGGTTACGACTGCAAGGAGGTCGTCGCGGCCGGCGAGCCGGTGTTGAGCTGCGTGCCTGTGGCCGGCGAGTGCGCGTGCAGCGTGAAGGCCGTCAAGGAGGGGGCCCACACGAGCTGCGCGGTCACGAACCGGTGGGGCACGTGCTCGGGTATGCGCTCTTGTGGCGCGGACGGTCTCTCCGCGTGCGATGCGCAGACGCCGGGTCAGGAGGTCTGCGACGGCGTCGACAACGACTGCAATGGTGTCGCGGATGATGACTTCCCCGACACCGACGCGGACGGGACCCTGGACTGCCTGGACGACGATGATGACGCGGATGGCGACGTCGACGCCGTGGACTGCGCGCCGCTCAATGAGGCGATTCACAGCCAGGCGGACGAGCTGTGCGACGGCGTCGACAACAACTGCAACGACGAGGTCGACGAGGGCCTGGGCGAGACCAGCTGCGGTGACGGGATCTGCGCCACCACCGCGCCCAACTGCCTGTTCGGCAAGCCCAACCCGTGCCTGCCGCTCATCGAGCCCGGGGTGGTCACGGAGGTCTGCGACGGGCTCGACAACGACTGCGACGGCGCGGTGGACGAGGAGCTGGGCAAGACGACCTGCGGCGCCGGCGCATGCGAGCATGTGATCGACAACTGCGCGGACGGCCAGCCGCAGTTCTGTGACCCGTTCGAGGGTGGCGCGCCGAGCGAGACCTGCGACGGCAAAGACAACGACTGCGACGGCGAGATCGACGAGGATCTCGGGGTCTCGCCATGCGGCAAGGGCGTGTGTGCGCATACGGTTCAAAACTGCGTCGATGGGGCGCCGCAGCCGTGTGATCCCTTCCTGGGCAACGGGTCAGAGACCTGCGATGGCCTGGACAACGACTGCGACGGAAAGACCGACGAGGATCTGGGCGCCACAACCTGCGGCAAGGGTGTCTGCACACACACGGTTCAGAACTGTCTGGCGGGCGAGACCGGCAGCTGCGATCCAATGGCGGGCAGCGGGGTCGAGGTCTGCGACGGGGCGGACAACAACTGCGACGGGCAGACCGACGAGGCGCTTGGCGAGACCACCTGCGGCCAGGGCCCGTGAGCGCATACGGTCGACAACTGCCTAGATCGCAAGCGCACACTAATGAACTCCAGTCACGGCAAAAGCGACGATG
>CAZJHX010000324.1:0-2892 GCA_964545715.1 uncultured Myxococcales bacterium | reverse complement strand
GCGAGGGGACGGAACGTGTGAAGGCGGGCCCTTAGGCCCGTCGAGCGCGTTCCGCCCCGAGAGCGCCGGCGAGGCTCCGCGAGGGGCGTGACGTCGTTCGGTACCAGTCACCTAGGACGCAGCGCCTCCAGCTCGCCCCTCAGATAGATCGCCACGTGCTCACGCACGAGGCTCTTAGCATCCGCCCCGCCTTCCGCGGCACGGATCTCAACCATGATGCTGCTCATTGTCTCTCCCTCGGCTCAGCTGTCGCGCAGCCGCCGTCCATTCATGTGTTTTTTGGGTTTGGAGGCACCGGACGCACCGGCGCGGTCGCGGCTAAAGGAAGCCGCTCGAGGTCATGTCGGATGGTAGGTAGAGTCCATTCACTGTCTCACTGTAACGGACGCACCGGCCGCTGTCAGTCTCACGTCTATTGTGGGGAGCAGAATCGCACCGGGTGGGGTACAACGGTTGAGTGCACATGCCCGCGCCACAAACGCCGCTGCCTGGTGGCTGGAATCCGACCCGAACCATCGGGCACGGTGCCTTCGCGGTCGTGCTGGAGGGGCGCGGCCCGACCGGACAGCGCGTGGCGATCAAAATTCCGCACAGCGAGCACCCCCAGACGCTCGCGCGCTTTCGACGCGAGGTCGCCGTCATGCAGGCGCTGCCCGACAACCGCCACCTGGTCGGCCTGCTCGATCACGGCGAGCTGCCCTCGGGCGACCCGTTTCTGGTCATGGAGTACATCGACGGCGTCACGCTGCGCGACATCCTGGCGTCGGGGGCGCTGTCACAGAGCTCCGCGTGCGAGTTGATGTGCCAGGTCTGCGAGGCGGTGGGCCAGCTCCATCAGCTGGGCACCAGCCACGGCGACATCAAGCCCGCCAACGTGATGATGGCGCGCGACCCCAAGCCGATGGCCAAGCTGCTGGACTTCGGCCTGGTCCGAGACTGCGCACGCGTGTTGGAGCACATGGAGCGGGACCTCGTGCTGCCGACCAGCGCCTTCGGCCAGGAGCTGGACGCCGGCCAGGTGATGGGCACGCCGGAGTACCTGGCGCCGGAGACATTGACCGGTAGCGCCGACCCGTCTGCAGACGTGTACGGCTTGGGCGTCATCCTGGCCGAGCTGCTGACCGGCAAGCCGCTGTGGCCGTTCGCGCCCACCGCCAAATCGCGCGAAGAGAACATCTACCAGACCCGCGTATATCTCGAGGCACGGACGAGCATCGACGGCCGCGACATCCCCTGCCCGCCGGGCGTCTCGGACAGCCTGTGGTTCATCGTGCAGCGCTGCCTGGCGCGCCGGCCCGAGGACCGCTACGCCCACGCCCTGGAGATGCGCGACGACCTGCGCCGCTTCGAGAACGGCCCGGTCAGCACGATCATGACCTTTCGCGACCCGGGCCGCCTGGCGGCCGACCGTGTCATCGGGGCTCTTCGTAGTAAGTCGCCTTTCGATCCGTACGCCATCTCAAAGGGGCGCGCCTTGTTGCTGGCGGCCGCCGGGTCGGCTGTTGCGCTTGGGCTCATCTGGTGGCTGAGCACGTAGCGCTTAGCCGCCACCACAAACGAGCAGCGCAGAGCCCGCGCTATACGGATCCAGCGGCTGCTCATTGCACCCGCGGCCGCTGTCGATCATCTGCCCCGTACATGTCGTACCCACGAACGTCTTGGTGGTGCCGGGCCCGCACGGCAGGCCGAAGAGGTTGTTGCAGATGTCCTTGCCGCTCATCGTGGCCTTTTCGGGGCCTGTGAAGCAGAAGGTGCCCGGCTGGGTGTTGACGCAGGCGCCGTTCCAGCACCACTTTCCGGTGCCGCACGGGGTCGCGTTGGCCATGGGTGCGAACTTGCAGGCGTTGGTGCCGGTGTCGCACGTGTCGGTGGTGCAGGCGTCCTCGTCGTCGCAGGTGAAGGTGTCGGTGCCCGGCACGCAGACGCCGCCGAGGCACGCGTCGCCGACCGTGCACAGGCTGCCGTCCTGGCACGTGTCGGTGTTGTTGCTGTGAATGCAGCCGGCGCCCGGGACGCAGACGTCGTCCGTGCAGCCGTTGTTGTCCGTGCAGGTCTTGGCGGCGCCCGGAACACAGGTGCCGGCGACGCACTGGTCGTCCACCGTGCACTGGTTGCCGTCATCGCACGGGCCCGGCGCCGTCGGCGTATGGACGCAGCCCGTGGTCTTGTCGCAGGAGTCGTCTGTACAGGCGTTCTTGTCGTCGCAGTCGGGCGCGACGCCGGCCACGCACTTGCCGGTCGCGCAGACGTCGTCGCCGTTGCATTTGTCGCCGTCGTCGCACGAGGGGCCGGTCAAGAGGTCGTGCAGGCAGCCCAACAGGGCGTCGCAGCTGTCGTTTGTGCACACGTTGCTGTCGCCGCAGCCCAGGGCGCCGGTTGAGGCGCAGACGCCGCCCGCGCAGTGATCGCCGAGCGTGCACGCGTTCTTGTCACTGCAGGCCGCGTCGTTGGGGGTGTGCACGCACAGGCCCGTGTCCGCGCAGGCGTCGTCGGTGCACGGATTGGCGTCGTCGCAGTTTGGAGTGGCCCCCGGCACGCAGGCGCCCGCCGCACAATAGTCGTTGAGCGTGCACGGATCACCGTCCGTGCAGCCACCCTCGATCGCCTCGTTGATGCAGCCGTCGGCCGCGTCGCAGGAGTCTTGTGTGCAGCTCTTGCCGTCGTCGCAGTCCAGCGCGCCCGAGGTCTTGCACGCGCCGTCCCCGCAGTTATCGCCCGTCGTGCAGACGTTGCCGTCATCGCACTGCCCGGTGTTGGCCGCGTTGACGCACAGCCCCTGCGCGCCGCAGCTGTCGTCGGTGCAGGGGTTGCCGTCGTCACAGTCCGGGGTCGCCCCCGACACGCACGCGCCAGCGGCGCAATAGTCGTTGAGCGTGCAGGGATCGCCGTCCG
>CAZJHX010000323.1:0-2896 GCA_964545715.1 uncultured Myxococcales bacterium | reverse complement strand
AGATCGGCATCAACATCTGCTACGGCCGGCACCATCCCCTGAACTGGCTGATGTTTGGCCTCAACGGCGCGGAGATCGTCTTCAACCCGTCCGCCACGGTGGGCGCCCTGTCCGAGCCCCTGTGGCCGATCGAGGCCCGCTGCGCCTCCATCGCCAACAACTACTTCACCGCCGCCATCAACCGTATCGGCACGGAGAGCTTCCCCAACGCGTTTACGTCCGGTGACGGCAACCAGGCCCACAATGACTTCGGGCACTTTTACGGCTCCAGCTACGTGACCGCTCCCGACGGCGGCCGCACCCCGGGCTTGTCCCGCACGCGCGACGGCGTTCTCATCAGCCAGATCGACCTGAACCACTGCCGCCAGGTGCGCGACAAGTGGGGCTTTCAGATGACCAGCCGCCTGCGCGAGTACGGCGAGGCGCTGAGAGCGGCGGCTGCACCCGACTTCCGCCCGCAGGTTATCGCGGACACCGGGCTCGAGGCCCAGCACCAGGGTCAGCGCATGATCGACGTCCAACAGCAGCAGGCCCCGCGCCTGTCGGCCGCTACACCGCAGGTCACGTTTGCGGGTCAGCAGGTCACCGAGACCACGGCTTCCGACTAGGAGAACAGGCGCGTCAGCAGGCCCAGCACGCCGCCACGCGGTGCGGGGCCGGTGAAGGTGGCGTCCCCGAACAGCTCTCGGATGCGCGCGTTGATCCGCAGCACCTGGTCCACTTCGCCGCGATCCAGGTACAGGCCCGCGCACTCAGGGCACCGGTCCAGCAACAAGGCCTCTTCGGTTTTGGAGTAGCGCACCTCCTCCAGCCGGGCCTCGCAGCCGTCGGGGCAGGCAAACGCGGTGGCCGTTTTTGCCGGAAACGTCGCGCGCAGGTCGTTTTCGGTGCGCACGATCTCTGCCAGCTGGCCCGCGCGGGCCCAGATCCCCAGACAGGACTCGCAGCGCAGCAGTCCCGCTCCGGCCACCTGGCGCGGCAAGAAGGCGCCTTCACATTTTGGACAGGTGTGTTTCATCGCGCGCCGGGCAGCGTAACACGCGTCCTCGGCTGTCAGGCAGCCTGTACACCCGGCGGGTCAACTGACTTGTCCGATTGACAGAACCGGGGTGTTTCAGGCCTCCAGCGGCCTGTTTGGGCTGGCACACGACCTGCACACGGCTGGTGACTTGGAAACCATCCAGACACTGGGGAGTTCAGATATGTCCGCTCGAATCCTGCCTCGGCTCTCAATTGCGTTGGCCGTCGTCGCCCTCGGGTGCAACGCCGAGACTCCACAGTCCGCGACGTTGGTACCGCCCGTTGCGGACTCGGCAGTCGACGAGCCGGCCCCAGAGCAGCCGGCTGTGGAGGAGGAGCCCGCGCCTGCCGACAGCCACGCCAAAGGCGCCGCGCCCGCGTGGGACACGCTGTTTGCGCTGGATCGCGTACATCGGATCGACATCGCCATGCCGGGCGCCACCTACCAGCAGATGCTGGACGATCTCGACACGCTCCTGGGCTCCAGTGGCGGTGGCGCCGCGGTCGGTGGACCGGCACCCGGCAAGGCTCCTCCGGCGGAAGCCGTGGCCGCATGTTCGGGTAGCGCGTCCGGGGCGTCGTGCACGGTTCAGCTGCCCAACGCCACGGTGGACGGCGCCTGTCAGGAGTTTGCGGACGGGCAGCTCGCCTGCGTCCCAGCGGGCAAGGGTCCTGGCGGCGGCGCACCTCCTGGCGGCGGGCAGGCAGATGGCGGTGGTCCCGGGGATCTCATCGGCGCCGATCCCGTCTGGGTGCCGGTCACCGTGACGCACGAGGGGCTGCAGTGGCAACAGGTGGGCATGCGCTTCAAAGGCAACTCATCGCTGCGGTCGACCTGGCAGCGCGGCGGGCGCAAGTTCGGCTTTCGCCTGACCTTCGACAAGTTCGAGGATCAGCACCCCGAGACTCAGGATCAGCGCTTTCACGGGTTCAAGAAGATGACCTTTGCCCCCGGCTTTGGCGACGGGTCCATGATGCGCGACGTGCTGGCCTCTGAGCTGCTGCGCGAGCACGGGGTGGTCGCCGCGCACGCCGCGTTTTATGAGGTCTGGGTCGACCTGGGGGACGGGCCGACCTATTGGGGCCTGTACACAATGCTGGAGGACCCGTCTGATCAGCTGCCCGAGGCGTGGTTCGACGACGACGACGGCAACGTCTACAAGCCCGACGGACCGGGTGCGGACTTCACCACGTTCATCGCCGACGGCTTCGACAAGAAGACCAATGAGGACGACGCCGACTGGTCCGATGTCGAGGCCGCGATCAGCGCGCTGCACGCCGACCGGAGCGACCCGGGCGCCTGGCGTGCTGCCCTCGAGGACACCTTTGACGTCGATGGCTTCCTGCGGTGGCTGGCCGCCAACCAGGCTATGGAGAACTGGGACACCTATGGCGCCATCGCGCACAACTATTACCTGTACGGGGACCCCTCGCGCGGCGGACTGCTGACCTGGATTCCGTGGGACCACAACGAGTCGCTGAAGGCGGGCAAGAAGGGTGACGACACCCTGACGCTGCAAAACACCGGCGACAAGTGGCCGCTCATCCGCTTTCTGCTGGATGACGACGTCTATCACCAGGCCTATCTGGACCACCTGCAGGCGTTTGTGGCGGGGCCCTACGACCCGCAGACCCTGTTCCCGTTCATTGAGCAGCTGCACGAGATGATCGCGCCGTACGTGGTCGCCGAAGCTGCGCCGTATACCCAGCTCAACGGCGGCGTCGCGGATTTTGAGGGCGCGCTGGAGACCGGCAAGGAGGCGCTTTTCCCGCACATCGAGGCCCGTCGAGCGGCGGCCGCCGCCCAGGTGGGCGTGACCAACCCCCACACCACCGCCGCAACAACGCCTGGCGTGGGGGGTGGGCAAAATTAATA
>CAZJHX010000322.1:0-2970 GCA_964545715.1 uncultured Myxococcales bacterium | reverse complement strand
CGGGTACGGATGATCCGGGCACGGACGACACGGGTACGGATGATCCGGGCACGGATGACACGGGTACGGATGATCCGGGCACGGATGACACGGGTACGGATGATCCGGGCACGGATGACTCGACCGACGATCCGGGCACGGATGACTCGACCGACGACCCCGGCACCGACGACGAAGGCTCTGCTGACTCCACGGATGCAGGCGACTCGGGCGGCGACGACACCGGCTCCGACGACACCGGCACCGATGACGGCAGCGGCGAGTAACCGCGGTTTATCGGGCCGCTGTCTCTTTCGTTCGGAGGCAGCGGCCCACCTTATCTTTGGCGTATCCCTTCTTGCAGACGGGGTCGGCCTTCAAGAGCACAAACCAATAGTTCTCGTTGTGCTCCAGGGTCACCGCGTACTCCTCAATGCCCTTGTAGTGCTTGTTGGCAGTCAACTTCTTCAGGTGGCTGTCCATACGGCTTTTGAAGCCCTTGGCGCGCGTGCGCTCGATGTGCACAAAGAACCGGGCGCCCTTGCTGATCTCCTTTAGATACGGCTGAAACTGCTTGTTTTCTTTCTGGATCGGGCGGATGGCGTTGTTCGAGTAGAACGTCTCGCCGCGCCAGGTCAGCAGCCAGGAGATGACCTCCTCCTCGCACACCTGCTTGCCGCGGGGGGAAAAGAACTGCGTCAAGGCCTCGTCTTCGGCGATTAGCGGCGTGAAACTCTCCGTAATCTGAGGAGAATTCTTTGCCGTGACACAGACGTCATAGTAGCGGTCGAAGAGGTACTTCTGGCTCCAGTGGGGGCCCAGCATCGGCATATAGTAGTTGAGCGCCCACATCGTCATGGCGACGCCGCTCATCGCGATCAGCGCCAGCCCGACGCGTCGGGACCCCATGAAGACCATGAGCAGCAGCCCGAACAGGACCACGCCGCCCACGGCCAGGATCCACGGCTCGTACCGGAGGAAAGACGCGTTGAGCACGGTGTGCAGCCCGGCCGGCGTGTGTTTGTAGAACTCACCCTCGCTCCACGTTTTATCGGGCTCCCAGTCGGTGGCGTCCGTGGGGTGGAAGACGATGGGCGCGTCCGCGTCGATGGGCCGCTCTTCCTCCAGCGGCAGCTCGCGGTCGTACTTGTAGGTGAACTGATTTCTGAGGTGTTGGGGGTTGTGGTAGAGGTCCCAGCCCAGCAAGCCGAACAGGCCGATAGCCACCGCGATGGCCGTGCGCGCCAGCCAGGTGCGGTCGCGTAGCAGATCGATGACCGTCCACCCGATCAGCAGCGCCAGGGGCGGCAGCGCCGGGAAGATGTAGTGGTGGAACTTGGTCGACGACAGCGTGAACAGCGTGTAGGCGATGAAGAACCACAAGAACAAGAACAGCCTCAAGCGGCTTTTGGGCGTGCGGTCTGCCAGCCGAACCCGGGCGGCCAGCACCAACGTCACCGGCATGAACATGACCCACGGCCACATGCCGTAGCCCAGCCACTTCAGAAAGTGCTCGAAGGTGCCGTCGTCGATGGCGTGCACGCCGCTGCCCAGGCGGTTGAAGTGGTCGTGAATGAAGAAGCGGTTCCAGAACGCCTTGCCCTCGGGCCCCGCCAGCAGCGCCACGTACCACGGCAGCCCGACGCACAAGAAGATGGCGATGCCTCGAATCAGCTCCGCCCGCCCGCGCACGGCCCCGCGATACGGCTGCGCGAGCAGGGACCACTCGTTGGTCAGCATCAGGTAGATGAAGATGATGGCGCCCGGCAGCATGAAGCCCAGCAGCCCCTTGCCCATGAGGCTCAGGCCGCAGAACGTGTAGAACATCCACAGGTAGCAGCGTCGCCTCAGCTGATCCTTGTAGTCGGCGCTGAAGGACCCCTGACCGTCGCGCCACGCCCTGAGGGCCGGCTGCAGAATGGACAACAGGACCGGCACCATGATCGCGACCCAGGTGGCCGCCTGCATCCACCCGGTGCTCTTCCAGGCGGCAAACAACCCACCCGGCGACCCGTCCGGTTTGGGTGGCACATCGTGGTTGATGTCGGCGATGACGATGCCCAGCTGTGGCAGGAACACGGCCAGCATGACGACCACGGTGACGCCCAGGACGGCCCACATGCGCCGATCGCTGGTCTTCTCGCGCCGCCCGAAAAACGCCAGCGCAAAGAAGCTCATGGCGATGGTCAGCGTTCCGACAAACGGCATGTCGGTCTGCGATTGGCGCGCTAAAAAGTAAAACTGCGGGCAGGTCGCCAGCACGACGCAGGCCATCAGCCCGCGGGATCGCCCCAGCAGCTTTGAGAAACAATAATAGACGCAGAACATCGCCAGAATTGCGATGAGCGCCACCGGAAAGCGGATGGCGGTCTCGGACAGCCCGATCGCCTTGATCGTGGCCGCCTCCATCCAAAACAGAAGAATCGGCTTGGAGTAGAAGTGCTCGCCGGGTCCGTTCTCACCGCCGATCTTCTCGCCGCGATAGCCCCACCACGGGTGGATCCAGTCGCCGCTCTCGATCATGTAGCGAGTCACCTCGCCGTAATGCGTCTCCCAGGGGTCCCACAGGCCGAACGACCCGAGGTTGGGCAGAAACAGGGAGCAGGCCAGGGCCACCACAGCCAGCCGCACCGCCCACTCGCCGCGTCGCCGTCGAAGCGGGTCCAGCTGCCCCGGCGCCCGGTCCAAAATAGGGAGCTCGCTGGGCGCGCCTATGATTGCGCCATCCGGGTCGTCGATGATCCCCGGCACGGCGTGGCTGTCCGCGCGCTCTGACACGTTACTTCGGGCCGTCGCCCGGGTCATCGTTGTCAGCAGCAGCGGTCTTGATGCTGTCCGGATCCAGCTTGGCCCGCAGCCGGTACAGGTGACTGATCAAGTACCACTCGGCCTCGACCAGGTGGCTGATCCCGCCCCCGATCTGCTTCACCTCGTGCTGGATCTGCTCGTACCCGGGCACGACCTTGCATGTGGTCTTGTCAGTTGGCGGCG
>CAZJHX010000321.1:0-2992 GCA_964545715.1 uncultured Myxococcales bacterium | reverse complement strand
GTGTGCTTTGAGTGCAGCGCCCCGGCTTTCTTCACGCGCATGATGAAGCTGATGGCGGACTCTACGGTGCCCACCAACTCGGCCGGGATCACCTTCACCGAGACCTCGTGCGTCGCGTTGACCGGGCGCGCGCGATACGTCAGGCCCACCCCCGCGCGCGGGAGCCGCTCCAGAATCTCGTAGCGCTCATTGAGCCGCCGCCCCACCAGGACGTCTTTGCGGGCCTTGCCGAACGCACCGGGATTCAGCGTCGGCGTGCCGTCAAAAAGGCACGACCGCTCCGGGGTCCGCTGCTGGCATTCAGGACATATGCGCATCGTTTCGCGGGTCCGGCCTCGTTTAGCTCAGTGACAAAATGGGTTAGGCTGCACCGATGCTGGCGATCAGCTACAACCAAATACTCGATAACTTATGGGTCGGTTCATATCCGCATTCTCCTGAGGACGTACTTCATTTAAAATCGCTGGGAGTTGACGCGATCCTCAACTTACAGAGCGACGCAGACCTCTCCGGGCGTGCTGTGAACTGGAATCTTTTTTGGCGTTTTTACGTCAGCCAGGGCTTTCAGGTCGTCCGCGTCAAAATCACCGACTTCGAACCCGCGGACCTCGAGGACCACTTGAGCGAGGCCGTCGACGCCCTGGTCGACCTGCACGCCAACAAGCGGCGCGTCTACCTGCACTGCACGGCCGGCCTGAACCGCTCGCCGACGACCGCCATCGCCTATCTGATGCAGACCCGCGGCCTGTCCCAGGAGGAGGCCACCACGTTCGTGTCCGAGCGACGCCACTGCGTGCCCTATCCCGACGTCCTCCAGCGCTGGGCGGCCTCACGCACCTGATGCCGTCGCACGCACTGGGCCTGCTGCACGCCGCCCTCGTCTTTTTTGCATCGCTCTGTTTTGCGGTCCTGATCTCAGCGTTCGGCGAGCTGCACACCACCCAGCTCGGCATGCTTGGGGTGCTCACCGGTCAGCAGATCGCGATCGTCGCCGGACTCACCATCGTCTTTGTTACCCGCGCCGACTTTGGATGGCGACCGATTCTCGGCCACAGCCAGGCCCCGGTGCGATGGCTCGTCATCGTCGCGCTCGGCGCCCCCGGTCTGATCCTCATCCAGGCCCCGCTGCTGGAGTGGTGGGCCGCCGTTACAAACACGCTGGAGCCGCCGTGGTACGCAATTGCGCTCGATCTCAACGGCCCCTGGCGCTCGCTGGCCGTCTTCGTCGCCGTCGCTGTCGTGCCTCCCATCTGCGAAGAGCTCTTCTTCCGGGGCTACCTGATGCACCGCCTCCGAACACTGGGAAACACGGGCGCCATCACCCTGCAGGCCGTCATCTTCGCGCTGTACCACAACGACATCTACGGCATGCCGATCTACCTCATCACCGGGGTGATCCTGGGCCTCATCCGGCTGCGCGCCGACGCCCTATGGCCGGCCATCGTCCTGCACGCGATCAATAACCTGCTAGGCGTGCTGGACTATCATCGCGGGACCTCTCTTTACGAGGTCCTGGGCGAGGGCGCCTTCGGCATCGGCGCGGCGCTCACCACCGTGGCCGTAGTCCTGGCCCTGCGCGCCGCTCAGCCCGCCAGCGGCACGAACGTGTAGCACATCCCCAGCAGCACGATCATCACCGCGATCAGCGACAGCGAGCGCGCGCTGTCCCAGGGCTCCACCGGCGGCATCGGCCAGCGGGTCGCCAGCTCGGCCGCGACCTCTTCTACTTGCTTCTTGCCCTTGCGGCGCTTCTTTCGCATGGGCGAGCCCGGGCGGCGGCGCTCCGGCTGACCGTCGGGCGGCTGATGCCCGTCGTCCTTCGCCGCATCCGCCTTCTTGGCGCGCGGTTTCAGCTTGCGCTCCTTGCGCTTCAGCTCGCGCGTGACCATGGCCGCCAGCATCGCCGAGTCGTACTCCGGCTCCAGCGTCTCCAGCGCCTTGCGCAGGTCGTCTCCCATCTCATCGGCGGTCAAGTACCGATTCTCCGGACGGCCCTGCAGCGCCTTTTGCACGATGGGGCGCATCCCCACATGCACCCGCTTGAAGTCCTTTTCGATCTCCATGCAGGCCAGCGCCCGCCGCTGCTCGTCCGTCTTGCCGTCCGCGATCGGCGGGTCGCCCGTCAGCAGCTGATGCAAGATCACACCCGCGGCAAAGATGTCGGCGGTCCGGTCCAGCTGCTCACCGCGCGCCTGCTCGGGCGCCATGTACGGGACAGTGCCCTTGATCACGCCCACCTGTGTCTGACCGCGCCGCGCCGTCGACCGGGCGATGCCGAAGTCCAGCAGCCGCACGGAGCCCGAGCGCGTGATCACGATGTTGCGCGGGCTCAAGTCCCGATGCACCACGTTGCACGGCTCCCCGTCCTCGCCGGTCAAATCGTGCGCGTAGTGCAGCCCGTCCAGCGCCTCGGCCAGCACGAAGAGCCCATGTCCGCGCGGGAAAGCCATCTTCTTTTTGTGAAAGCGCCGAAACAGCTCCGCCAGGGTGATGCCCTCCAGCAGATCCATCGCCATAAAGTGCGTGCCCTCGACGACGCCGAGATCGTTCACCGGCACCAGCGCGCCGTGCAGCAGTTGAGACGCCAGCCGCGCCTCGGCGTGAAACATCTCCACATACTCTTCGTCGCCGGATAGATGCGGGTGCAGCACCTTGAGCGCGACCGTGCGCTCAAACCCCTCGATGCCCTCGCGGACGGCCCGGTACACCGCAGCCATGCCGCCACTGCCGATCTTCTCTTCGATCCGGTACGGACCTATTTGTGAAATGGACGCTCTCACCACGCCCAACGAGCCTAATGCGGGCTCCGCGCACCGTCCACAAACCTGCTATGGTTCCGCGCCGTGACCGCGAACATGCGCCGACATCCACTGCACCGCCTTCAAGGCGCGCCTTGGGGCGAGCTGGTCGGACCCGCGCTCATCACTTTGCTGGTCATCTACTACTATGGGCGCCTGCTGACCGGCGAGTTTCCGGTCAGCCACGACCACCC
>CAZJHX010000320.1:0-3041 GCA_964545715.1 uncultured Myxococcales bacterium | reverse complement strand
ACCGCCAAAGACGGTGCCAGCCGGATGCCTCATCACGATCAAAGCACTATTCGCCCGCTTCGAGAGGGGCAAAGTCAAGATGCCGTACAGCTTCCGCGAATTCCCGCTCGCGAACATCTCAAAGCTGTCAGACGTCGGCGCCCGCATCGCAGAGCCCCTGGTCCGACACGATCAACAGTCCGTCGGCCCGACTCCCTGACACCAACCGCTCGTTCTTCAGGGTGCGCCTGAGATTCACGTACGTTCGCGGACAGTTTCGCCAGGCCGTCTGACTTGCTCTGCAGGCTGAGAGGCCTACCCACTAAAACGGGTGAACATCAGTCAGTGTGGCCCCGATATAGAGCCGCTCCAGTAAAGTCGCGTTCATCGCCTGAGCGAGCACTACGCAGAGTGCCCCGCCTTGCCGAACCCAAAGACCGGCTTCGGAGGCGCGGGGAGATTCCTCTCAAGCCGGTTCAGCGCCCATTCGACGTCGCTTGCGGTGACCTCATAGCGTCCGCTGCCGCAGGCGACACGCAGAGAGAGTTGGACCACGCGGCCCATGTCTCTCCTGCGATCTTCGATGCCGGCGCGTAATGAGCCATTCGGCTCTGGGCCCCTCCAGGTCACACCCTGCTCGGCGAACAGCGCCCGAAGGATGTGAAAGGCCGACCCAGCGCTATCTGCGCGTACGACGACATCAGAAGCCGGCAGCCAGTGCAGCAGTTCTGACTCTTGGACCGCGCAGGCGAGAATGACGGGGATACCGCGCGCCGCAAGGACGCGTTCGAGCGAGGCCGGAGTCGGGCCACCCTTCTCCGAGACCGTCCAACTCACCAGCAACGGGACGTCAGAGGCCCCGTAGCGCAACAGACGATCCAGCTCTTCTGGAGATCCCTGGGCTCCGGCCAGTTCGGACATGCTCAGGCGCACAAGGCCGCGAGCACCCGCGCGCCGGGCTATGGCGCGGGACAGATTGTGCGCAGTCATGAGGTCGGGCGCACAGACAAGTATGAGCAACGGAGGAACGGCGCACATACGGTCGGCTACCGTCACGGCGCCTCGAAGCAGGCTGGCCGCGTCGTCGACGTCGCGGCCGGCACCAGCAGCGGTGCCGCACGGCACCAGCGCCTGCCGTATGTCCAGCGGCTCGAATGCTCCACATTGGCGGCGTATGCGCCTCATCTGGGTGCCGGCGGCAACTTCGAGTGCAGCAGTCGCGTCGTCCGGGCTGCATCGTTCCCCCCCGTCGGTGACGAGTGCCTGGATCGCCACCAGAACCGCATTCTTGATGTGTCCTCCGGTTAGAACGAAGCGGGAGGCCAGGTCTTCGGGAAGGCCGGCCGCCGTGCCCAGCCCGGCCGGGATGTGTCGGCGCCAGATCTCAGCCGCGTGAGCGCCAGTCGGTATCGGCAGGTTGAATCGGTAAAGGACGCGCCGGTCGAGCGCCTCGCTGAGTCGCAACGGCCGGTTGGTGGCGAGGACGATGAGCCCAGTCGCCCGCTCAATGACGGTCAACAGGTCTGGAGCCGTCATCTCACCGTTGCGGACGTTGAAGAACTGGTCACACTCATCGATGAACAGCACCCCTCCCTCGCCCTTCGCGATCGCCAACGCGACCGCCAACCGATCGCCGTCGTCGGGTGTTCTCCCGTATGACTCCGGCGCCGCGCGCATCGAGATCAACGGCTTGCCTGACTGGTGCGCCAACGCCCGCGCGGTGAGTGTCTTCCCGCTCCCAGCCGGTCCTTGGAGCAATACGACGGTACCGCGTCCGTAGGACAGCTTGTCTGCGAGCCCGAGATTCTGAATAGCGTCGTCTGCTCTGTCCGATTGTGTGGCCAATCGCAGTAGAACGTTGCGAATGGGGTCCGGGAGGACAACGTCGTCGAACGACTCGCGCGGCCGTTCGATCACCAGCCCAGGGCACAGGTGCCCGAAGACCGACTCGTCACCCACCAGGCTGGCCGCGATCTCGGCGTTGAGGGTGACGGCACTGTCCAACAGGGAGTCGTCGCGATCGATGTAGATTGGCTCCAGCAGCCCCTGCCGGAACAAGGCAGCTTCCAGGCTGAAACATCGGCGCGCCTGCAGTGCTTCGTCAGGGGTCTGGGTCACGAGATCGATGATGCGACCGATTTCGCGCCAGTGACACTCGCGCTCGTTCTCAAGAAGCCTCCGGACACGCACGCTCTCGCGTATCGACAGCAGGTAGCCCATTATTCTCCGCTCAGTTACGCTCATACCCGAATCCGCGATCAGTCGGCGCCAGGGTGCGTCGCATGGGAGCTGCTCCTCCAGAAAGACCCGCTCCTGTTCGTGTCGTCGGATGAGCTCGTATGACGCCGCGGTGGAAGCAGAGTCTCCGTGTGCAAGATAGGTCGAAACGCGCGCCGCGGTCTCTTCCGCGAGCGCCCCCAGGAACACCGTATGCGCCTGCTGTGGGTCGATCGCCGGCATCATGCAGAAGCCTCCTGTGCGCGCTTGCCTTCGATGATGTCCGCGAGGCCGTACGTCACGGCTTCCTCCGCGGACAGCCAAGTGTCGACATCACACAAGAGGGTCCGCTGCAGTTCCTCCACATCCGAAATGGCCGTGTACTCGCGATAGTGATCGAGTATGCGCGAGTGGATCAGATCCTCTTCCTTTCGACGCGCGACAAGCTCGCTGTGGTTTCCCATGACCCACCAACTGAACCGATGCGACAACACCGAGACACGCGGGGTCAGTACTCTCTGTCCCCGATGACCCGCCATGAAGATCAGGAGTGCCGTACTGGCCACCATTCCCAGCGCAGTCGTTCGAACCGGCAGGCGCGACCACCCCATCATGTCGATGATGGCAAATCCGGCCGAAACGGATCCACCCGGCGAATTGATGATCAGCTGGATCGAGTCCACTCGCCGGTTCAAGTTGATGTCGATAATCTCGGTGCAAACGGTCTCGGCGGTGCCGGCGTCGATGTCACCGCCTACGTAGATGATTCCCAGGTCACTTAGCGACCGTTTGTCCTTGCTGTCTCTTGTTGTCTCACTCATTGCTCACCCCGTATTCGTTGATAT
>CAZJHX010000319.1:0-3056 GCA_964545715.1 uncultured Myxococcales bacterium | reverse complement strand
CCGCCACCGCCACCGCCTTCGCCATTGCCGTTTCCGCCGCCCGAGCCGCCACCGCCGCCCGCGACACCCCAGCAGGGCTGCACCGCGTTGTCCGTCGACTCGTCACCGTTGACCCCCGGCGCCGCGTATCCGCCGGCCTGTCCGGCCGCCCCAGGCTTGCCCTTGTTGTGGAAATCGGGGGTGTTGCAGCCACCGCCGCCGCCTGCGCTGCCGCCATAGCTGCCCGCGCCGCTGCCACCGGCCCCGCCTTTGGCCCCGAATTTGTCGCTGCCGCAAGCGGCGCTCTCGCTTCCGGACTGGGCGCCCTCTCCGCCGGGTGCGCTGGCTCCATGCGGCGCCTGACGACTGCCGCCACCGCCACCGCCGCCACCGCCCGCGCCGGCATACCCGGCGTTGGAGGCGTCCAGCGTCCCCTCGACTGTGATCCGATCGGCCTCCAGCCACAGCATGCCACCCGTCTCTGTTTCGCCCACCGCGGCCACGCGTACCGTGCCGCGCACGATCAGGTGCTTGCCCGGCTCAACGATCACGCCGCTGAGCGTCACATCTTCGTAGACCACCTCACATTCGACGCCACACGGGTCCGGGTCGGGCGGCTCCACGCCGGTGGTTGCACCCCAATCAGGGGATGGATCGTCCGCGGCATCGGCGACCGCGTCCCCGGAAGAGGGCGGTGGCCCCTGACCATCCACAGAGAATCCGGCGCCGGCGTCCGGCGTGCCCGAAGCGGGAAGGGGAGCCTCATCGACCCCGCAAGACAGACAGCTCACTAATGCAACAACAGCCCAGCAACGCATACAACCTCAACAATCAGCAGCGAGAATCCACGCGTACTATACTGACCGACCGATGTTTACGGCCAGACATACTTTGAGCGTCGCATGGCGCTGAAGACGGTCACGGTCCCCGAGGCCATGGAGGCGCTCTTCGGCAAGGCTGAAGAGGTCGTATCGGCCTACTTTCAGCAGCGCACCGATGCGCCCGAGCGCGGGACGATCGAGATCTTCGGCGAGCGGTTTGTGCTGGTGCGCGCCGCGTCGATGTCGGTCGAGTTCTTTTCGCTGGTGGAGGAGCTCTTCGGACGCGGCCGAGAGGATGAGGCCGCCGGGTTTGCGCGCAACATCCTGTACGATCTGGCGCACGCCATCGGCCGCTCCGATGCCAAGAACTTTCATCAGAAGATGGGCTTGGAAGACCCTATCGCCCGAATGTCGGCAGGGCCGGTCCACTTCGCGCACACCGGCTGGGCGTCGGTCGAGCTGACGGACGAGGGGCAGACCACGCCCGACGAGAACTTCTACCTGGTCTACAATCACCCCTCTTCGTTCGAGTCCAGCGCGTGGATGCGGGCGGAGCGCGACCCGGGCTTTCCTGCCTGCATCATGAACGCCGGCTACTCGTCGGGCTGGTGCGAGGAGAGCTTTGGCATCTCCTTGGTGTCCAGCGAGGTGCTCTGTGCGGCGCGCGGGCACGAAACCTGCCGGTTTGTGATGGCGCCACCGAACCGGATCGCGGACCGCGTGCAGGACTACATTCAGTCCCAGCCAAACCTGGCGGCCGACATGCGTGAGTTTCAGATTCCGGACTTCTTCTCGCGCAAGCGGCTGGAAGACGAGCTGCGGCTTGCACACGCTGAGCTGGAGGTCCGCGTCGGCGAGCGCACGGAAGAGCTGCGACGCGCCAACGAGCGGCTGACGGCCGAGATCGACGAGCGCCAGCGCATTGAGCATCGGCTGCTGCGCTCACAAAAGCTGGAGGCGCTGGGCGGGCTGGCGGGCGGCATCGCGCACGACTTCAACAACCTGCTGACAGCGGTGCGGGTCTACGCGGACCTGTTGCTTGCCGGGCTGGAAGACGACAAGCCCGAGCTGGTCAAATACGCCAAGCAGATCGCCGACGCCTCCGACCGCGCCGAGCGCCTGACCAACAAGCTGCTGGTCTTCAGCCAGCACCGAGCGCCGCAGCCGCGCAGCCTCAATCTGGTGCAGACGGTGCATGAGATGACCGACATGCTGCGGCGGCTGATCGGCGAGGACGTCACGCTGGTGTGTGACGCGGGGGACACGCCGAGCCTGGTCCGCATCGATCCGGGCCACGCGGAGCAAGTCATCGTAAACCTGATCGTCAATGCCCGTGACGCGATGCCCAGCGGAGGCACCGCCACGATCACCGTTGCGGCGGTCCAGCTGGCGGACGACGCTCGAGCGCGCGAGCTGGGGACGAGCCCGGGCGACAAAGTAGTGCTCAGCGTCAACGACACCGGCATCGGGATGGACGAGGACACGCAAAACCGCATCTTTGACCCGTTCTTTACGACCAAGGAGGTCGGCCGCGGCACCGGACTTGGCCTGGCGACCGTCTACGGCATCGCGCAGCAATGCGGCGCGGCCGTACGAGTCCAAAGCGCAGTCGGCCAGGGCGCCACGTTTGAATTGTGGTTCGATCGCGCCCAGCCCCATCCCGATGACGCCGACACCGATCCCGAGATGCGCAGCGTCCCGGTGACCGACAAGATGGTGCTGCTGGTCGAGGATGAGGCTCCGGTCCGCGAGTTGGTGAGCGCGGTCTTGCGCGGCGACGGCTATCGCGTGCGCGTGGCGCCCGACCCGGCGGTGGCCATCGGCCTCTTCGAGGAGCACGCGGACGACTTCGATCTGGTGATCAGCGACGTGATCATGCCGGTGATGAGCGGCCCGGACCTCGTGAAAGTGCTGCGCCGCATCCGCCCACAGCTGCCGGTGCTTTTCATGTCGGGCTACGCGCAGGACACGGCCCAGCGCTCCGGTCTGGATCCCGACGAGGACACGCTGCTGTCCAAGCCCTTCACCGCCGACAAGCTGCGTACCGCCGTGCGCAAAGCCCTCGAGATCTGATCAGGCCGGTCTGGGCTAAAACTCCCCACCGATCGAGAGTCCGGCGCCCGGGCCCAGCCGGACAGACGGTGCCGGCGAGTCGTCGCTTGAGGCCCACCAGACCACGCCGCCAATGATCGCCGCGACTCCTAGGCCCGTGAGCACGCCGCCGATCAGGAGCTTGCCGTCGGCGGAGTCGAGCTG
>CAZJHX010000318.1:0-3060 GCA_964545715.1 uncultured Myxococcales bacterium | reverse complement strand
TGCGAAGCTGCTCATGACTCAAACGTACGCGACCGGCTTTCGGTGGGGCGACGACGAGACAGGCTCCGGCTCCGAGTTCGAGCGGCATGTCGACAAGTTCTTCAGTGACGGCTCGCTCGAGGGACACGAGTTTCTGACCATCGACATGGGACCGATGACGCCCCTCTTCAATTTGGGGCCGTTCGTGTTGCGCGCCTTCGTGGCTCCGATTGCCAGCCTGATTTCAAAGATCCCATACGCGGGCTTTTTCATATCGCTGCCTATGTGGATTGCGGCCTTCTACGTGGACTTCTTTCTGTTCGGCACTTTCTGGGCCGGATGGGCGCTGGCGGATCGGTGGCTGGGCGGGACGCTCACTTTGCGGGCGTTCGAACGCGCGTGGGGTGACACCTTGTGGGGTGACGCACACCAGGCCCGTCTCGAGCTGCGCGAGCTTTGGCAGGACGAGAGCCGCCGAGAACCACTGGAAGCGGCCCTGGTCAGCGCCCTTGTGCACATCACGGTCTTCGATCTGCAGCCCGGAAACGTGGCGGCGGCCGCCGAACCAGCCGCGGTGCCGGCAGGCGTGACGAAGCTGCGGGTGTTGCGCCCCCTGGCTGGTGTGTTGAGCGTGCTGCTGACCATCGGGCTTGCGGCGGCCCTGAGCGCCGCCGGTGGCAATCTGCAGGCGCGCGAGGGGCCGAACCTGGCGGGACGGCAGGCGCCGGCGGGCCCGGTGCCGCAGGCCGTGGAGTACGGCGGACACGAATACGACGAAGAGTCGATGTCCGACGACGGGGATTATCATCACGGCGGCATGGAGGAGGAGGACGACGAGACGGAGTACCATGCGGAACCGGAGCAGGAGCAGCCGCAGGCACCCGAAAGGGCGCCGGCCGTGGTCGCCAGCCCCGCACCCGTCGCCCCAGCACCCGTCGTGGTTCAACCCCAGGTCGCTGCGCCGGTCGCTGCGCCGGTCGCTGCGCCGGTCGCTGCGCCGGCGCCTCTTCCGCGGGAGAAGGCCACTGTCACGCGGGCCACGGCCTCGCACTCCTTCAAGAAGTACAAGCCCAAGCTGCTCATCGACGGCAGCCTGAAGAAAGCGTGGCAGACCGAGTTCCAAGCGCATCCGCAGGTGTGGTTCGAACTCAGGCTGCAAAAACGCGCCCGCGTCATCGGGCTGCGGATCGCCAACGGCTACCAAAAACACACGGCCAAACACGGCGACCTCTTCGGGCGCAACGCGCGGATCGCGAGAGCGCGCGTCGTGTTCGACGACGGCCACGCCGAGCCCATCATCTTTGGAAGCGATCAGCGCGGCTTCGCAGAGTTCACGTTTGCACCGCGAGCGACGCGGACGGTTCGCGTGCTCATCGAGGCGTCACATGCCGGCTCGGCCTGGCCGATCGATCTCGCCGTCTCCGAGGTCGAGGTCCTGATCGTCGAAGAATCCGCAATCGCAACTCACGAGGTCTTTGGAACCTCCGGCGATCTCGAGGCGCCGTACCTGGTGCTTCGGGATGCGCCAAGCGCTCGCAAGGGCGCCGAGAGAGGGCGGCTCGGCGACGGCACACAGCTGCGCGTGTTGTCGACCGGGCTGGGCCATAAGGGGCGCTGGCTGCGCGTTCGGGTCATCGGGGGCGCGCTGTCCGGGATCGAAGGGAACGTGCACGGCAAATGGGTGCGCCATCGTACGGATGGGAGCCGCTGATGGCGGTCTTTGCGACCATCCTGGCGCTTGGTGGTCCTCCCCCGGCGCCCACCGAGTATTCGGCCACGGTCGAGCCGCTGGCGCCGGGCATCCAGGCGGTGATGCGCGGGGTGTCCTGGAAGCCGGGCTGCCCCGTCCCGCTGGACAAGCTACGTTCCGTTCGCCTGGTGCATCGCACGTACGGCGGAGCGAGCGCGTGGGGCACGCTCATCGTCCATCAAGACGTCGCAGACGATGTGGTCGAAGCTTTTCGGCAGGCCTGGAAAGGCGGCTTCCGCATAGAGAGCGTCGTTCCCGTCTTTGTCTACGGTGGCAGCGATCTCCGCTCGGTCGAGGCCAATAATACGTCCGCCTTCAACTGCCGCCCGGTGACGGGGCGCAGCAAGGGCTGGTCGAAGCACGCCTGGGGCCGCGCGATAGACATAAACCCCCGCGTGAACCCGTATTGGGTCAAGCGGACAGACAAGGTCATTCCTGAGAGCGGGCGTCGCTATATCAACAGGTTCCAGCGCACCCCCGGCTTGATCCGCCAGGGCGACTCTCTGCACAGCGCGTTCCGACAGCTCGGCTGGACCTGGGGAGGCGACTGGCGGAAGGTCAAAGACTGGCAACACTTCGAGAAGAAACCGGGGCGCTGACCGCATACCGCTACCCCTTCCTCCGCGACGTCCTTGATGAACTGCTCGAGGTGGTGCTTGGCGGTGTCTTTACCCAACGCCGGTCATGCGAGTGCGCGGAAGATTGCGAGAACCAGCACGATGACAAACAGCGTGTTCAGCAGCGCCGCAAACCAGCCTCGCCCGGCGGATTGCTCCCAGTTGGCGCCACAACTGGAGCACACCTCGGTGCCCTCCTGGCTGGGTACCCAGAAGCCGCCGGTCGCCATCGTGTAAAGAAGACCCGCTGCGGAGGTGAGCAGGGACTTCCCGACGTCCGTCTGAGTGTGGTGCGCCTGGGACCCGCAGATTCGGCACTTCACCGGAAAGATTGCGGGCACCACGAAGAGACCGATGAGCGCGACCCACCAGAAGTCGACAATGAGGTCTAACTCAACGCTCTGCATCGGGCCGTGCCCTTCGCCGCAAGGTCGAGGCGAGCAGTGCGACGAGCATCAGGAGCAGGAGTCCGGGCATCGGCCCGGCCGGCTGTTGTGGCGCCGTCGCACACCCGCCGGATCCAGAGTCGGCGGCTGCCGGGGGTGGTCCGGCGTCACCGTCCGGGCCGGGACCGAGGTCAGCCGCGGGGCCATCGGTATCGGCTTCCGGTGGGGACGGCTCCGCCGAGTCCGCGGGTGGCGCCGTGGCGTCTACCTGCTCTGTGGCGTCCGGCGCCCGCGGCGGCGGCTCGGCCGCGTCGGGGGCGGGCTCTTC
>CAZJHX010000317.1:0-3084 GCA_964545715.1 uncultured Myxococcales bacterium | reverse complement strand
GCTTGCGACCGGCGCCTTTTCGCGCCCCACCCCAGGACTTGAAGTCGAGGGCGAGCTGTCGTTTGCGGGATGAGTTGCGTGACATCTTGATTAGGCAGGTATCAGTACCTCGACTCACACCTTCAGATCGGATCGAGATCCGGCCAGTGCGAGTGGACCGGGGTGTCCGGATCGTCGACGCGACGATACGTGTGGGCGCCAAAGTAGTCGCGCTGGGCCTGGATGATGTTGGCCGTGCCGCTCGCGCGCGTCAGGGTGTCGAAGTAAGCCAGCGACGCGCTCAGCGCCGGGATCGGGTAGCCGCTTGAGACCGCCGCGGCCACGACTCGGCGCAGCGCCGCCACGCGCTCGGGCAGCTCGGCGGCGAAGGTCGGGGCCAGGAACAGCAGCGGCAGCTCGGGGGTCTCGGCAAACGCGTCGTAGACCCGGTCCAGAAACGCGGCGCGGATGATACAGCCGGCTTTCCAGATTCGGGCTACAGCGGCGCGATCGGTTTGATAATCCCGAGCCTCGTTGGCCACGCGCAGCAACTCAAAGCCCTGGGTGTAGCTCATGATCTTGGCCGCGTAGAGCGCCTGCTCCAGATCGTGGACGGACACCTCCGCCAACGCTCGGGTGGTCGGCTCGAACGCCTTCTGCGCCTCGATGCGCACCGCCTTCATCGCCGACAGCGCGCGCGCATCGACCGCGGCCGTCACAGTCGGCAGCGGCACGCCGCTCTCAACCGCGATGATCGACGTCCAGCGACCCGTGCCCTTCTGACCGGCCACATCCAGGATCCGGTCGACCAGCGGTCCGTCGCCCTGCGGATCCCGCGCGCCCACGATGCGGCTGGTGATCTCGATGAGGTACGACGCCAGCGCGCCCTCGTTCCAGCGACAGAAGACGTCGCGCACAGCCGCCGACTCCAGCCCGAGGCCCTCGCGCAGCAGCAGGTTCACCTCGGCGATGAGCTGCATATCGCCGTATTCGATGCCGTTGTGCACCATCTTGACGAAGTGCCCGGCGCTGCCGGTGCCGCACCACGCGACGCATGGGCCGCTGTCGCTCACCGCCGCCGCCGACTCCAGAATCGGGCGCAGCGCCTCGAAGCTCTGCCGGTCGCCACCCGGCATCATCGCCGGACCGCGCAGCGCGCCCGCCTGCCCGCCGCTGACCCCCATACCGAAGAACCGGATGCCGCGCTCGTCGGCAGTCGCCAGCCGGCGCTCGGTGTCCGCGTAATGCGAGTTGCCGCCGTCGACCACGATATCTTCAGCCTGCAGCACCTCACCCAACGCGCCCAGCACGGCGTCCACGGCGCGCCCCGCAGTGACCATCATCACGACCCGACGCGGGGGCTTCAGCGCCGCCGCCAGCTCCGGATACGTGGCGCAGCGGACAAACCGGCCGGGATACCGGGCCAAAAAGGCGTCCATGTCCTCCAGCTCGCGGTTGTAGACGGCCACCGTGTAGCCGCGGCTCTCGAAGTTGCGGGCCAGGCCGGCGCCCATCACGCCCAGCCCGACCATCCCGATATCGGCGGTGCCCATCAACCCTCCCGAAGCTGTGCGGCCGCAGCGTTGTCCAAAACCCAATGGTAGGCCGCCGTCGCTTTGACACGGGCCAGCGGCAGCGCCGTGTCGCCGGCCAGCGCGCGCGCCAACACCCCCGCCTTGCTGGTCCCGGCCGCGGCCAACACCACGACCGCCGCCCGATTGATCACCGGCAACGTCACCGTCAGGCGCTCGGGCGGCAGCTTGGGGCTGTCGGTAATCGCCAGAACCGGCTCTTTAGCGTCCAGCGTCTCGGCGCCCGGAAACAGGGACGCGACGTGCCCGTCCGAACCGCAGCCCAGCAGCACGACATCCAGCCCGCTGTCGAAGCCATCGGCGAATCCGCGGGTGTAGCGCGCCAGGTCGGCCTCGAGCGTCAGCCCGGTGCTCATGGGCAGCACGACGGAGGGCGGCCGGGGGAGCCGCGCAAGCCAGCACTCGTAGGCCAAACGAAAGTTGCTGTCCGCGTGATGGCCGTACCAGGACGGGTCGGCGTCGTGTTCGACCGGCAGGTGACGCTCGTCGACCCAGGTCACCGCCAGGCGCCCGTACGCGCTGGGCGGCAGCAGGGCGCGCAGGCGAACCAGAATCGCCCGCGGTGTGGAGCCGCCACTGAGCCCCAACCTGCAGCGGCCGCGGGACTGGGTGATCGCTTCGATCCCGGCGACCAGCAGAGACGCGGCGGTCATCCCAAAGTCGCCGCCCGTGTGGATCTGCGGCTTCACGACCTGTCCTCGCCGTCGCCCCACATCCCCTCGCAGTCGCGAAAGAGCTCCTGGGCGGCGATCGGCCCTTGGCTGCCGCGACGATAGAGATGGACGGGCGGGTTATGGCCGGACCAGCCGGCACGGATCGAGTCGACGAACCGCCAGGCCGCCTCCACCTCGTCGCCGCGGATGAAGAGCGTGGCGTTGCCCTCGATGGCGTCCAACAGCAGGCGCTGGTAGGCGGGCGGGATGTCGGCGTTCTCCAGATCATCGTAGTCAAAGCCGAGGCTGGCCGGGCGCATGACGGTGCCCTTGCCCGGCTGCTTGACGAGGAACCCCAGCCGAATGCCCTCATGCGGCTGAATCAGAAGGTGCAGCGCATTGGGGCGCAGCATGCAGGAGTCCGAGACGACCGGACCATTGAGCAGGTCCACCGGCGGCGCACGAAAGCGCAGCACAACCTCGGTGTACCGCTTGTGCAGCGACTTGCCGGTGCGCAGCAAGAAAGGCACGCCATTCCAGCGCCAGTTGTGAATCGACGCACGCACCGCCACGTAGGTCTCGGTCGTGCTGTCGGAATCGACGCCCTCTTCGCCGCGATAACCCTCGTATTGCGCCCGCACGACGTGCGTCTTCACGCGCTCGGGGGTCAGATGGTCCAGCGCCGCCAGCAGCTGACGCTTTTCGCTGCGCACATCATCGGCGTCCATGGAGTTGGGCGGCTCCATGGTGGTGAGCGCCAGGATCTGCAGCACGTGGTTTTGCACCATATCGCGCAGCGCGCCCGCCCCGTCGTAGTAGCCGCCGCGACCGCCGCCGATAGAGACCTCCTCACACACCGA
>CAZJHX010000316.1:0-3099 GCA_964545715.1 uncultured Myxococcales bacterium | reverse complement strand
CCGCAGCACCACGTTCTGGCCCCCTGGCACGATGCCAACTACGCAACGTTGGGGTAAAGACTCCTGGAGCAGTGTTTTGACCGCGGTGACATGTTGCGGCACGGCCGGCGTGACGTTGTCCGAGATAATGTGGTCTGTTCCGTTCCGTGTCCCGGCCTCGGAGAAGGCGCTTGTCGGAGGCCTCCAGCTGGTGCTGGCGCCCTGAGGGGCTGAAGTCTGACGTTGCAGCCTCGGCAGACTATTTGTGAACTGTTCAATTTTTTACTGTACAGTGTACAGTTCATATGAGATGCTTGGTTTGTGCTTGCCGCTGCGCTGATTGGCAAACTGGTCGAGGGGCGCTCATGAAGAGCGCATGGAGAGGGACGGCGCGGCGTGCAAGCACCGTTCGACGGCGTCGGTAAGGTCCCACCAGACCGTGCCGACGCCGCGACGTCACTAGAAGAAAGACTCCAGGCCGGAGCACTCGGTAAACGTCTCGCCGCAGTTCGCTGCGATGCAGGAGAGGCACGCAGCCGATGCCGGGTCGACCGCACATTGGGCCACGCAGTTGGAGATTGTGCACCCCATCACATCACCCACGCAGCTCGCGCAGCCCGCCGTCAGTCCCAGGGCGTCCTGGGCACAGTCGGTCGTGCACGAGGGGGCGTCGCCCAGACAGGAGAGCGCGCACTGGGATGCGGCCGCCACAGCCGCTTCCTTGTCTGCCAGCGCCGCCTCGTCCACGTCGTTGAGGCACGCGCCCTCCAGCGGCGGCTCTTCGCCTGGATCGATGCACTGCGCCAGGCTGGCGGCGCAGATCGGGTTGTTCTCCAGGGCGTCCAGGGCGCACGCGGGGTCGCCCTCGCAGCCGTCTGTGGCGCAGTCGTATGCTGCGAACAGCTCGGCGATCACGTCCACGCTGGCGGCGTCCGCGTAGCAGGTGTTGGCGCAGCCCAGAGAGCCGCCGCAGCCCTGTGCACACTCGTAGGACTCTCCGCACGAGAGCGGCTCGCCGCCGCTTGCGAAGCAGCCGGTGAACTCCGGCCAGCAGCCGTCCGCGACGCACGTGAAGCTCGGCGTCTCCGCGCAGGTCTCATTGGCGCAGGTGGCGTAGTCGAAGCCCAACGCCAGCACGTCGGGATCGGTGTTGGCGCCGCATGCCTGGGCACACGCCTGGTTCTGTGCGCATCCGGCCAGGCACTCGATGTAGCCGGGGCAGGCGTAACCCGCGCACTGCTCGTACTCTGAGGCGCAGGCGCCGCCGGCGCCGATCGCGCTGTCAAAGCAGGCCTGGGTGACGCCGCTCGGGCAGGCCGCCGCCACACAGTCGTTGACCGTGCCGACATCCGCCGCGCTCGCGGCGCTGCCGGCCGACGACACACAGCCGAACGAGCATGACGGTCCGCCGGTGGGGCCGCACGCGATGGCGCAGTCGAAGATCTCACCGCAGTTCAGCTCCTCGTCGCCGCTCGGGAAGCACGCCTGGAACGTGCTCAGGCAGTTGCTCACCGCACACGCCAGCGACGCGTTGACCGGGCAATTGGCCTGCAGGCATTGGCTGAACTGGTTCAGCTGGCTGGTCGCCTCCGATGAGGCTTTGGTCAGACACACCTGGGCGCACTGCGGGTTGTCTGGCCCGCACACCGCCAGGCAGTCGTAGACCTCGGCGCAGGTGTCGCCCGGCGGCGGCTCCGGCTCCACAGTGACACCCGTGCACTCTTCCAGCGCCGCCGTGCAGCCCGCTGCCTCCTGGCACTGGGTACACTCGGGCCCGCTCGGGTCGCCAATGCACTGGCCAAGGCAGCTGTCCAATGAGCACGTCACCGCCGCCACATAACAGCCGGCGCAGCTCTCGCTCAGTCCGCTCTCGCCCTCCACGCAGGTCAGTACGCAGCCGGCCGGCGCGCCGGCGCAGCTGAAGGCACACTCCTGGGCGATGTCGGTCACTGAACCGTCCTTGATGATCGCCACGTCGGTCTCGTCGCAGGTCTCCGGTGACGTCTCCAACGGATACGACAGGCCGGAGCAGTCCGTGAACGCGTCCACACAGCCGCTGTCCTGCTGACAGCTCACGCAGGCCTCGCTGGACGAGTCCGCGACGCACGGCGCCACACAGTTTTCGATGGTGCACGTGATGATGTCCGCAAAGCAGGTGGAACAGCCGTCGCTCAATCCGGTGTCCTCGGTGATGCAGTCTTTGGGGCAGCTCTCGGGCTGTCCCAGGCAGGCGAGCCCGCAGTTTGTGGCCGCCGCCAGCGTGTCGATGTCGTTGACGATCGCCAGGTCCGCCGCGCCGAGACAGGCGTCGAGGTCAGGCGGGTCGGGCGGCGTCAGCCCGGAGCAGAGGGCGAAGTCGGCCGTGCAGCCTGCCTCGGCCTGACACACGATGCAGTCGGCGCTGCCGGCGTCTGGGGCGCACTTGGTGATGCAGTTGCTCAGCGTACAGTTGATCGCGTCCGCGAAGCAGCCCGAGCAGCCGCCGGAGAGACCCGTCTGCTCCTGAATGCACTCCTGCGCGCAGCCCGCCGGCTGACCGATGCAGCCCAGGCCGCAGCTGGTCGCGACGTTGGTCATCTCCACAGCCGACAACGCGTCCTCGTCCGAGGCGTTGAGGCACTTGTCCACAGTCGGCTCCGGTGGCTCGATAGGCCCGTCAATGCCGGAGCACGTCTCGAAGTCCGAGACGCAGCCGCTCTCCTCCTGGCATGCCAGGCAGTCCGCGCCTGCCGGATCCGCGGCGCACTGCCCGATACAGGACTGGATTGTGCAGTTGATGATGCCTGCAAAGCAGCCGGCGCAGTCCTCGCTGAGGCCGGTGGCCTCGGCCACGCATGTCTGTGCACACTCGGGCCCTTTGCCGATGCAGCCCAGCCCACACGTGGTCGCTTCGGCGGTGACGTCGGTGTTGTCGACGACGGCCTGGTCGGCGTCGTTTGTGCACGCGTCGGTGACGTCTCCCGTGTCGTCGGTGTCTCCCGTGTCGCCGGTGTCTCCCGTGTCTCCCGTGTCGCCGGTGTCCCCCGTGTCGTCGCCCGTGTCGCCGGTGTCGCCCGTGTCTGTTGTGTCACCTGTATCTGTCGTGTCGGTAGTGTCCGTCGTATCGGTCGTGTCCGTCGT
>CAZJHX010000315.1:0-3156 GCA_964545715.1 uncultured Myxococcales bacterium | reverse complement strand
ACCTGATCCAGCTGCACCGTATACGGTGGGGACGTGGCCGTGTTGCCCAGGGCATCCGTGCAGGTCGCCTGAAGTGAGGTGGCGCCGTCCTCGAACGTCATCGGGGCCTGCCAGCCCGTGTCGGTCTTTTCCAGGTCTGCCGTGGTGGTGCCTGTGGTCAAGGTGACCTTGGCGACTCCGGCGCCCTGCGGGTCCTCGGACTGGACTACGACCGGGAGGGTCTTGATGTTTATCCAGCCGTCGTTGCCCAGTGGGGCGATCGTGCATGTGGGCGGGGTGTCGTCTCGGTACAGGGTCAGGGAGAGGGTGGCCTGGTTGGCCGCCTGATCGGTCGCGGTGATCGTGTAGTCGTTGACCGGGTCCGGGGTCGGCAGCGTTAGGAGCCAGGTGTCGTCGGCGTCGGGGGACTGGGCGCCGTCGCAGTCGGGGGTGCTGCAAACCGACATAACGCCGCTGCCCTCATCCGTGGCCACTACCTCGGCGACGGCGTTGGTGCCCTTCACGAATGTCTTACCACCGTTTTGTGCACCCTCGGGGACCGTCACGCCGGTTAGCTTCGGGGGTTGACCGTCGCGCTTCAATACGACCGCCGCCGTGCCCGTGTTGCCGGCCAGATCCGTGGCTTTGAGCTCGACGGCGAACGGGCCGTCTTCGGTGGGCGTGACGATGGTCACAGTCCACTGCGCGTCGGCCTGGGTTGCGGCTGCAGGGGGCTGGGCGGTGACCTTGGCCGTGACCTCCGTGATCGCCGTCGCGTCCTCGGTCTTCAGCACCAGCGTGTGTTCTCCGGCGGCGATCCACGCATCCGGAGGTGGGGTCTGCAGAGACACCAGCGGCTCGGTCAGATCGAGCCACGAGGCGACCGTCGCCTCGGTCGAGTTGCCGGCGGCGTCCGTCGCCACCAGCGTGAGATCGATCGGACCCTCTGTGAACGGGACGGCCAACTCGAAGACGCCGTCGGGATCCGGAGTCGTCTCGTACGACTGGCCGGCATGCTGGGTGGTCACCGTCGCCGGTCCGCTGCCGGCGTCCGTGACCTGGCCCGTCAGCGGGGTCGCCGGATCGTTGAAGGCCGGCGGGAGAGTCGCTGTGACCTGCGGCGGCGACAGGTCCAGCGTCAGCGTGCGCTGTTGAAGTGCTTCGTTGCCGCTGGCGTCGACCGCGCGCGCCGAGAACGTCAGCTTGGCGCCGTCGAGCGCGAGGGGAGTTACGGTGGCGGTCAGCGAGCCGGCGTCGAGCTGTACGACCTCATCGGCGAGCTGCAGCGAGTCGGGCAGCTTCAACTCCAGCCCGGTCAGTGGCGAGTCGTCTGTGGACTCCAGCGCGACCTGGAACGAGCCGGCGACAAAGGCGGCGTCGGCCGGCGACGGGGCCACAAACGCCAGCGTCGGCGGGCGGGTGTCAAAGCGCTTTACCAGCGCGTCGGCGGGGTAGAGAGGGCCCTGGTCCGTGGAGATCAGGGTCAGGAAGCCGTCGTCCGCCGCCAGGATGTCATACGTCAAGTCGCCGTCCTCGTACGCGGCGGCGGTGAGAAAGGCGTCCGTGGCTGCTGCGAGGGCCCAGCGCGTGGTGTCGGTGTCGATCGGATGTTGGTTCAGGATCACGAGCGCGGCGCCGGGGCCCTCCTGGCCGTCGAAGAGCCCATCGCCCGCCAGGTCTTTGGCCAACGCCTGAAGCACGTCTAACGTGCTGACCGGAGCCGAGGACTCAGCTGTTAGATCAGCGGCCATTCGGCTGAGGCCGACGTGAAACAAGCCCAGGGCCGTGCTCGCCTGCGGCCACGGGGTAGGGCCCAACGTGAGATCCGCCACGGGTGTGGTGCTGACGTCAAACCCACCGGGGCGCAGCAGGTGCTCGGACAGCCGGTCGTGGGCCTGGGCCGCCGCCGTCTCGGGCAGCACGGCGGCGGACTTGTATGCGGTCGCCAGCGGGACCGCCAGCGTACTCAAGCCGTTGACCACGACCCCCGCCAGGCCGGTTGCATGATCGTAGCTGGCCGTCAGCAACAGCGCATCGTCCGCGTCAAACGTCGACTCGCCCCCGGACGGCTCTTCGTAAGTCGCGCCGGCGCCGCCCGCTCGAATAAGCACGCGCCCGGAGTAGTCACCGTCGATCGCGACCTCAAAGAACCCCGACGCGTCGGTGACGCCGCTGCCCAGCAGATCGCCGGCGGTCAGCTGGTGAAACGCCAGCACCTCCACCTGCGCATTGACCACAGGTCGTCCCAGGCTCACAAAGCCCGCCACCGCGCCCGCCGTCGACGTCGGCACACCCCCGGTGCCAGTAGTCACCTGGCCCGGCCCCGTACCGGCCACCTGACCGGCAGGTGGTTCCGACTCTGTACATGCCGCCACCAGCACCCAACACAGAGCGCCGGCGGCAACGGCATAGGCTCGCTGTCTCATCGTTGGACCAGTGTGCGCACAAACAGGTCGCCGATCAATAACGGCGTCATCAGAAGCGGCCGATGACCAGCAGTCCTCCGGGGGCGGGCGCCACCGTCGCCGAGATGTCGCCGGAGTCGGTCGAGAGCAGCAGCCAAGCGACGCCGGCGGCAGTCACGAGCCCGCCGGCCACGTAGAGACCGATATAGGCCGGTTCCAGCGCCTCAAACTCGGCCACGCGGTCTATCCCGTGGTTGTTGATGTCGTCCGCAGCGTCGACGGCCAGCACGTGCGTGGCCACCGCACCGGCTGCCAGAGCGCCTCCCGTGCCAACCAGCACCCAGGGCCATACGGACCGCGAGGAATCAGGTGGTGTGACGCGCCCAACAACCCAGGCTTTCAGCGCATCGGGCGACATCGGGCCACTCGACTCGGGATCCCCGCCGCGGTAAAGGCGTCCCTCAAGAGCCGCGGGGCCGGTGCCGTGAACGGTCAGCAGCCAGGTGCCGGCCACCGACCGCAGCGCGCCGATCGCCGCCGCATCACCGTTCATCGCCAGCCGGGTCCCATGAACCGTCAGATACCGGTCAAAAGACCGCAGGCTGACGACGACGTCATCGTCCCCGATCGCCACCAACCGCGTCAGGGAGCGCTGGTCACCGCACGCCAGCACCACGCCGTAGGTTGCGGCCGGCAGCGGCCCCAGCGCCCGGCCTACCGGACCGCGTTGCTCCCCGTTCACCTCCACCAAACACGTGTCGTCCGCAGCCAC
>CAZJHX010000314.1:2933-3241 GCA_964545715.1 uncultured Myxococcales bacterium | reverse complement strand
TCGTGCGCGCTCTGTAGCCGGCGGGCAGCAGGGCGACAAGGAGCCACCACCACATCGTTGCCGGATGGCCGGCCACCGAGCAGCCGACCGCGACGGTCACTTCGTTCGCTCCAGACCCCCGGGGCCCCGAATCGTCATCGGGGTTCACACCTCGATCCGGCGTCCACACCGAGCGGTCGTCGCGCACGTCGGGCGTGCCCGTGGCGTCGGGCGTGCCGGTGGCGTCGGGCGTGCCCGTGGCGTCGGGCGTACCACCCGCGTCGGGCGTACCGCCGACATCGGGCGTACCGCCCACATCGGGTGTTCCG
>CAZJHX010000314.1:0-2923 GCA_964545715.1 uncultured Myxococcales bacterium | reverse complement strand
GCCCGTGCTGACCGGCGTCAAGCGCAGCGCGTCGGCCACAATCTGCCGCTGGAGATCGAGCGCCTCGCCCGGTCCGTCGTACACCGCGACGTTCTGACTCGCGCCCGCCTCGAAGGTCCAGCTTCCGATCACCATCCAGCCGTCGCCGGCGGTCTGGTCGACCCGAAACTCGTCGGTCCCCGAGCGGCTGCGCACGGTGTAGCGGGCCTCGCGAGCCCCGGCGTACTCCGGGGTGATATAGACCGCGACCTCGTACTCGCCCGAAGACTCCACCTCGAAGACCCACTCCGCCCAGTTGCTCGCGTCGTTCTCCCAGGCGTACGTCCAGCGCAAGTCGCCGTCGTAGCCCGCGTCGGTGACGTAGCGCCACGTCGTCGGCGGCCCGTGAAGCCGAAAGCACGGGCTCTTGTTGTCGAGAATCACCCGCTCGTCGCCGACCGTCTCGCAACTGAGGCCCGGCTCGCCCGGTTCGCCCAGGAGCTCCTCGTACGAGCGCACGAGGCTCATGTAGGTCGGTACGAACACGAAGCCGACTCCAGCCACGCTCTGCTGAATGTCGTAGTGCAGGTGGATCGTCGTCGGGGTGCCGCCGAACGCGTTCGACACGAGCCCCATGCGCTCGCCGCGCGCCACGCGATCGCCCACCCGATGGGGAATGCTCGCTGGGTCCATGTGAAGGTAGCGGTGAATCGTGCCGCCGTCGGTCGTCAGGTTGACCGAGTAATCACCGATGAACGTGATCTGCCCGGCCTCTGCCGCGACGGCCCAATGCACCTTGTCTTGGCACGTGCCGGCCCGAATGTCCTGCCCCTGGTGCCCGACCCCGGCCGGACAGAGCGGCATGTCCCAGCTTCGGCTCTCGCAGAAGTTGTCCCACCACGGATAGCTGTAGTTGGCGTCGTCGCACTGCCCACCACCGGGCCCCCGCGAGCCTCCGTTGCCCCACACCTGCGAATTCGCGAAGGCCGGCGCCGCTTCGATCGGGAAGCGCATGCCCGGCACGTAGACGTGATCGTCGACGCGTCCCGTGCCGCTGCCCGACACCAACACGCCGGGATCGTTGTAGGTGAACTGTGCGCTCGCTTCCGCGCCGGCCAGCGTGAGCAGCGTCGCGACGATCGCCTGCCAGCGTCTGACCCCTGTCATCGCGGCACCTCGCTCAGCAGGTCGTCGACGAGACTCATGGTGAATTCATCGGTCAGACAGCGAGCATCGGTCGCCGGCACGGCGCATTCGACCGACACCACGTAGGCGACCTCGCCCTGCAAGATGAAGACGTGAACCGCACCCTCGTTGCGCGTGAGCCGCACCGGCTCGAGCTCCACGTCGGGAATCAAGCTCTCGTGCTCGAAAGCGACCGCGTTCGCCTGCATGAAGACGTTCACACCGGCGGCACTCATCGCCGCCGCCCACCAGCCCTCACCCTCGGTGATGATGGCGGTGTCGCGCAGCCACTGCTCGCCGACCAACCGCTGCTCCGGCGCGGTCAGCGTACCCGCCTTGATCGCGCGCTCCGTCTCGATCGGTATCTGCTGCGCGCTCGCCGGAAGGGCGCTGAGCACGATCGCTAGAATTAGTAGGTGTCGCATGGGGCGCAGAATAGCCGGGCTATGGGCTATGGGCTATGGGCTATTTGGAGCGCGGACTTCAGTCCGCAAGCAACCGTGTTGAGTACCTATGCGGCAGCAGACATGTGCCGCCACTCCACGCCATCGCGCATCATTGCGTTAAGGTGGACTAAGAGCTTCCTCATGCAGGCAACCATGGCGACCTTCGGTGGTTTTCCTGCGGAGATCAGTCTCGCGTACATCTCCTGGATAGGCGGGTTGGACCGAAGCGCGGAGAGCATGGCCATGAAGAGCGCTTTGCGGACCGCGGCACGACCTCCCCAGATCGCGCGGGTACCTCTGTACTTGCCGCTGTCGCGATTGAAGGGAGCGACGCCGACGAGCGCAGCTATCTGTTTTGCCGAGAGCAAGCCGAGTTCGGGGAGCTCGGCGAGGAGCGTGGCGGCTGTGACTAGCCCGACGCCCTTTGCGGAGACGAGAAGCCGAGCGGAACATTTCAGCTCTGGCTGCGCCTTGATGTGCGCCTCGATCGTCTTCTCGAGGCTCTTTCGGCGTGCTTGCAGCTGCGAAATCGACGCCTCGATGTCAGCTCGGACAATCGGCTCAGCTAGTGGCCGGCGCTGCTTCTCGCGGACGATCATGTCTGTGAGCTGCCGGCGACGCCGTACCAGAGCCTGGAGGTCACGCACCACCCCCTCGACGGGTGTGACCGCCTCGGGGCGCACCTCTGCAGCGAACCGAGCCAACACCTGCGCGTCGATGGCATCAGTCTTCGCCAAGAGATTGAGAGCCTTGGCAAAGTCGCGGACACGGCGCGGATTTACGATTTTGACGGCAAGGGCCGCCCGACAGAGACGTCGGGCAGCCGCCCGTTCGTATCCGCCCGTGGCTTCCAATACGACGAGTGCAATTCTCTCACTCGCCAGCCGCTGGACGAGCGCTTCGCGGCCTTCTCTGTTGTTGTCGAACGCGAATCTCGCCTCGCACGGCCAGAACGCCACGTCCAGGCGAGCACTACTGACATCGATTCCTACGTACTTTGCTCTTGAGTCCATGACGCCCTCCCGGCACGATTCCGTTTCGTCGGGAGACTCGACCTCGTCCAGCCTTGTCGAATACGAGCCGCTAACTCGGGCAACCGTTCGGACTCTCGGTCGAGTCGAAAGCGAAGCAGTGACCCACGCTTGCGGACGATCTCTGGATCGAGGGGCCGACGGTCTGCTGCTTCGCTCCCGACGACCTCAAACTAGCGGAAGACCAACATACAAGGGGCCGCGGACTTCAGTCCGCCTAGAGAAAAGGAGCGCGGACTTCAGTCCGCAAGCAACCGTGTTGAGTACCTATGCGGCAGCAGA
>CAZJHX010000313.1:0-3266 GCA_964545715.1 uncultured Myxococcales bacterium | reverse complement strand
CTCCAGCTCGTGAGCACATCCCAGAGCCCCTGAGACCATTGCGCAAAAGACCGTCATTGCTATTGGTGTACGCATCCGTTCCTCCCGAATGTCCTGCTGTTGGTGGTTCTGACCGCCCTCCCTTTGTGCAACCCGGATGCCACGCCAGAACAAGCTGTAATTTCAACAGATTACGATAAACCCGACGTGCTGAGGCACGATGTGATCACGCACCGATCACGCGGTCGTCACGACGTGATACCGTTGCCGCGCAAACACCACAGGTAGGAGGGAATCGATGCACCTGACACGACTGGTTGGCCTGGGACTCGTTCTGGCGATGACGCTGCCGGCAGCCGCCGACACGCTGCGGCCCGGCACGGGCAAATACGGCCACATCACGCGAATCAATAAGGGCGTGGCTGAGCTGGGCCTGGACAACATCCTCATCGTGCGGTCCAACAGCGAGAAGACGACGCCCGAGGGCGGGGGCGACGCCACGACCGACAGCAGCCTCAGCGCGATCTTCGTGGGCGGCCCAACGTTCCGCTACTTCATCATCGACAACCTCAGTCTCGCAGCCAACATCAACCTGGACATGGTGCACACCAGCACCAAATCAGAGACTGCGGGCACGACCGCGGAGACCAAGTTCACCGAGTTCGGCTTTCTGGCTACGGTCATGGCCGACTACTACCTCAGCCTCGGTCGCGGCATGTTCATCAAGCCGGGCCTGGGCGGCGGCTACTTCCTGTTGTCGGGCAGCCAGCCGATCGAGGTCGCAGGCCAGGGTGAGCTGACTCGCAAGAGCACGCGCTCCGGCGGCGTCGGACGCTTCCAGCTGAGCCTGGTCTTCTACACGTCACAGAACTTCAACCTGAAGGCCGGCGTCGACGTCCTCGCGCGCTTTGGCGCCAAGAAGACCGAGACCGACGGCACCGAGTCCAAGGACGACATCAGCCTGCTCGAGATCGACGCGGGCTGAAACGTGGGCTTCAGCTACGTCTTCTAGTGAGCCGCTATCCGGCGCCGTAGAGTTGGCGGCCGCTCTGCGGTTTGTCCTCGGGCCGGCCGGGCATCACCGCGCCGCCGATGATCATGCCGATGGACACCAGCAGGATGATTCCAACGGGGGTGGTGGCGCGGCGAATCGAGCGCGCGGCGGCCAGCATCGTGATCTCCAGCGCCACACGGCTGGACATGCGCGCGATCTTGTCGCCCGTGTTGAGGTCGTGCTTGCTCTCTTTCTCCAGCCGGTCGCGCAGCTCTTCAATCGCGAGCTCGCCGCCGCCGATGGTCAGCCCCAGGTACCCACCTGATGACACGGCCAGCACGATGCCGGTCGCCAGCAGCATGCGCTTGAGCGACCTCATATTGATCAGCCCGATCAGCAGCAGCAGAAACGCCAGGCCGCCCAGCCCCGCCCACCGCGCCAGCTCCAGCTTGCGAAAGACCTCGCGCGCCTCCTCCACCTCTTTGTTGTCGCGCAGCTCGTCCGGGTCCCCACCGCCCTGCTTGATCAGCGTGCTCATGTTCGTCTCGTCCGGCATCTTGTCCAGCGCGCGAAACACCTCGGCCTTGTAGTGCTCGTAGGTCTCGGCCGCCTCGCCCGTGTTGGAGCACGCCTCGTTGTCCTCGCCCGCGAACTGCTTGCACCGGCTCATGGCCTCTTTGCCCAACCCGACCAGCAGGGTGCGCAGCTTGTCCTTGGTGTCGCGCAGATCGACCACAGACTTGTCCTCGCCTGACGCCAGAAAGCCGACAAAGCCCTCATGCGCGGTCTCCATGGACCCGTACAGCCACTCTTCGGTCAGGATCTCCTCCACCGCGCCGCGGGTCTGAGACAGCACGTATTCGGCGTACTGCACGTCCGGGATCTGGTTGACCTGCACGCGGATGGCCTCGTCCACCACGTCCAGCATCGTCCCGTGAAAGTCCGCGTCCCGCATGACGCCCACCACGTCGTCCGTGTCGGTCGGAAACCCGGTGATCGACCACAGCAGCCAAAACGCCACGAACAGCGCAAAAAACGGGATGGCCAGGACGATGGTGAAGAACGTGCGCACGACGGCTTACTCCCAGCCGCAGGCGCCCCAGCCGCCCGCGCCCTCTTCCTTGGCTTTCAGCTCCATCAGCACGGTCTGCTCGTCATGCGACGTGCCCCAGATGAACTTGTAGTGAACCCGCGCCAGCCCCAATCGCACCAGGCGTGCGTCATGCATCACCACCGCGCCGTCCAGCGCCGGCTCGTTGTAAAAGGCGTTGCGCAGCTTTCGGCCAAACTCGTCCTCGTCCGGCTGGCTCGGGTCGGGCAGCAGGCACACCGACTCGCCTTTGAGCTTGGCCATGGTGTAGTCCGTCGCTTTGGCCGCGTGGCACTCGAAGTCCGTGACCTCCGGCGTATCGACCGCCACCAGCCGCACCTTGTCGCCATCGGCCGTCGTAAAGGTGTCGCCGTCCGAGATAAACGTGATGAAGTGCCACTCTGCGGCCGTCTTGCACTTACCCGCCGGCGCGTACACCCAGTCCAGGTTGATGTCTTTGTCACACCGATCGAGGAAGTCGTCGCAGCAGCTGCCGTGCTTGGCGCAGGTGATGTTGCACTGACACGGCAGCGCTTTGTCATAGTCCTCGCCGCAGCGGTTTTCGCACGTCAGCCACCCCGGCTGGCACTCGGCCGCCCAGTCGTCGCAGCAGTTGCCGAACTGGTCGCAGTCGGGCGTGCACTGACATGGCAGCGCGATATCGAATGCCTGTCCGCACTTGCCGGCGCACTTGGCGACCTCGCCCTCGCAAAGGGCCGCCCAGTCGCCACAGCAGTTGCCGCCCTCGCCGCCGCAAACGTCGCTGCACTGGCACTGCAGCTTGGGATCGTGCGCCTCACCACAGCGCCCCTCGCACGTGAGCAGCCCCGGCTTGCAAAGCGGCGCGTAGTCAAAGCAGCAGTTCTCGCGAGCGATGCAGCCCTGGTCACACGAGCACTTGCCCGCCGGGTCGTGCGGCTGATCGCAGCGCGCCTCGCAGGAGAACGGGTTGCCCGCGCCGTCGGCCGGCGGCGTCGGCACATCCCCGGGCGTCGCCGCATCCGCGGGCGCAGGATCGGCGTCGGTCGCGGCAACCACGTCCTTGGTCGGGCTGCCGTTGGTCCGGCCACCGGGCGCCGGTGGGCACCCGAGCAATGCAGCGCAGACAGCGATAATGGAAACACGCACAAACATGGGCGCCGGAGTCTACCCCAACGTTGCATAGTTAGCACACGCCATGCGCCCTGACCGCGGCGCTGCGAC
>CAZJHX010000312.1:0-3352 GCA_964545715.1 uncultured Myxococcales bacterium | reverse complement strand
TCGGTCCAGGCTTCCCAGGTGACGCGCGTCGTCGGATGGTCCAGGTCGCGCGCCCAGCCGTAGTGGGTGGTGCGCCGCCTGACGCCGTCGCCTGAGGCGTCGAACCAGGTGGTCACGTGGCTTTTCAGGCGACCGTCGCCTCGACGCGCAAAGCGCTGAAAACGGGACTCGAGAAGCGTGCGGCCGCCGTCGAAGATCTCCGTGCTGATCGCCGTGTCGTATTTCGCGTGGGGCGCCCGGATGTGCGTCTCCACCGCGTGGCGTGTGATCTCGTCGTTGTCGTCAAAGGTCCACCGCTCGGTCACCCACTGGCGATATTCGGCGTACCGGCGGCCGGTCTGGGCGCCCTGCGGCGTGAACATGGAGACGTCTGTGGAGACCAGCTTGCCCCGAACGTGGGTGTTGATGCTGTACCGGGTCTCGGTGTGCTCGTTTTTTGCGTCGCGTACGGTGGTGGTGGTCAGCGTGACGCCTGCGCGCTTGTCCGGCTTGATGCGGTCGATCTCATAGCGCAGCTGCTCACCCGCCGCGTTGGTCCAGCGCCGGCGGATCTTGGTGGCGTTGCCGTCCTTTTTGCGGGTGTAGCGCACGTACAGGGTGCTCACCAGCGCGCCATCGGCGGTCGTGCGCACGTTCTCGGTGCTGTGCAGCCGGCGACCCTGGTACTGGTAGGCGATCGTGTTGACGGCGGTGAGCTCGCCGTCGGGGTTGTAGTGTCGGGTCGTGCGCGTATCCATGCGGCCGTGCACGTCTTTTGTGACCGTGGTCACGTCAGAGGACTGCAGCGTCGGCTCCCCGCGCTGGGCGAGCGCAGGAGCCGCCAGGAGGGCGGTAAGGGCGACGACACACGCTGTTTTCAACCGAGCCTCCTTGGACGCCGTGAGTCTAGCACGGTAGGCTTCTGTGATGCGGATTTCAGCCGGTCTGATCGTGCTGCTGCTCGCCACCACGGCGTCGGGCAAGGCCATCGTGGAGACGTTCACAGTCGGCGACAAGCCGCTGGTCGTGGTGCGTCCCGAGGGGCCCGGTCCGTGGCCGGTCGTATACGCGCTGCCGGGACTGGGTGAGATGAAGCGCGGCCCGCGGATCTCGTCACACGGCTGGGTCACCCACTACGGCCTTCGCGAGGCCATGAACGCCGTCCTGCGCGGCAACGTGACATCCAAAGACCTGCAGGGGCTGGTAAAGGGCGACAAGCTGAAGCCGTATCGCGACCGGGCGGCGCGCTTCAAAGGCCTGGTGATCGTGTGCCCGGCCACGCCCGTGAAGCTGAAGGCATCGTTTCGGACGTACCTGATCGACACCGTCATCCCCTGGGCCGAGCGCACGCTGCCGATCAGGCGGGGCCCCGCGTTTCGCGGCATCGACGGCATCTCGTTAGGGGGGCGCCACGCGCTGCGCATCGGACTCGCCCGCCCCGAGCTGTTCAAGGCCATCGGCACGGAGCAGGCCGCGGCGCGTGGACTGTCATCGCTGGCCAACCGGCTCGTCCGAGCACGGCCGGCGGCCTTCGCCCACCTGAAGGTCGGCCTGATCACCAGCAAGCACGACGGCTTCAGGGAGCCGGTGCGCAAGCTCAATCGCACGCTGACGCGGCTCGGTGTCTCGACCTATTTCACGGTGACCCCGGGCCGGCACGACAAGCGGTTTGCACGTGGACCGGGCGCTGTCGAGATGCTGCTGTTTCACGACACTGCGCTCAATCGTCGTAGTAGCCAACCCAGGCGCTAAGCGCTACCATCCGGGCGATGTTCGGACTGGGCGCCATGGAAATAGCAATCATTCTGGGGGTGGCGCTCATCTTTCTGGGCCCCAAGCAGCTGCCGGAGATCGCCAAAACACTGGGCCGCAGCATGCGGGAAGTGCGGCGCACAGCCAACGACTTCACACGCGAGCTGACCATCGAGGACACCCCCAAGCGCAAGCGACCGCCGCGCGATACCGGGCCCGAGGAGGACCCGTACCGCAACATTGCGGAGGAAGAGGCCTCAGCCGAAGAGACAGACTCTGCCGAAGAAACGGACTCTGCCGAAGAAACGGACTCTGCCGAAGAAACGGACTCTGCCGAAGAAACGGACTCCGCAGACGTACCGGTCCCGGATGCGTCGGGTGACGGCGATCACGCTGAGCCGGCGCCCGTAACGCCACAGGTGCCGGCGGAGTCGGTCGCGATGAACTCCGAGCCGATGCCCGTCCCGGCGGCTGAGCCGGACGACGCCGAGCAGCTCCCGTCGGAGTCCGAGCGGGGCTGAGGCGTGGCGGACGCGACCACCGACGCTGCCACGGATCAGGCCGGGGCGACGAACGAACCGGAAGACCGGATGACGTTCACCGAGCATCTGGGCGAGCTGCGCGACCGGCTGGTGCGCGTGGCGGGCGCGGTCATGATCGGCTTCTTCATCGGCTTCGCGTTTCGGGACGAGCTGTTCACGTTCATGGCCATGCCGATGAAGGTGGCGCTGGCCAAGCATGGCATCTACAACTTCCGCGCTATCGAGATCACCGAGACGATCTTCGTCTACCTGAAGCTGGGGCTGCTGGCCGGCATCATGGGCACCCTGCCCTACACGTTCTATCAGCTGTGGTCGTTTATCGCGCCGGGACTGCTGGAGAAGGAGAAGCGGTCGGTGGCGCCGCTGGTGTTCTTCTCCACGTTCTTCTTCGTGCTTGGCGCCTACTTCGCGTACCAGGTCATCATTCCGTTCATCGCCGAGTACCTGGCGCAGCTGACCGTGGCCAACGACGACATCGCCATGGACGTGACGGTGCAGAGCGCGTTCAGCTTCTCGGTCAAGCTGTTGCTGGCGTTTGGTCTGGCGTTTGAGCTGCCGCTGATCATGTTCTTTCTGGCCTTTCTCGGCCTGCTCAAGTGGCAGCAGTACGTGCGCTCGTTTCGGTACTTCGTGGTCGTCAGCTTTATCACCGCGGCGATGCTGACGCCGCCGGATCCGATGAGCCAGATGTTGATGGCCGTGCCGCTCAACGTGCTGTACTGGGTCGGCGTCGCCTCGGCGTTCTTCATCGGCCGTGCGCGGGAGGGGCAGGTCCGCTCCTTCTCGATCCCCAGCAAGGTCTGGGGTGCGCTGACGATTTGCCTGCTGCTGGTCGGCACGGCGATCGGGGCCGGCACCTACTTTCTGGGCAAAAAGAAGACACCGCTGCACTGGGTGCCTGACGACGCCGTGTGGATCGTCTCGGTGCGCGCGGACGCCACCCTGGGGAAGAACGCACCGCCGGAGCGGACATCGGTGCTGCGCAAGGCCCTGGGACTGCCGGCCGAGGCGCCTGTGGTCGATCACGTAATCCTGGCCGGCGGCCCGGAGGGGGCCCGCCTGACCGTATTGGTCGGCGC
>CAZJHX010000311.1:0-3401 GCA_964545715.1 uncultured Myxococcales bacterium | reverse complement strand
GGCTCTCCCGTCCCCCCCCCCCCGCCGCGGGGGCGGCGCGGCGGCCCGCCAATGGGTCGCTATTTCTGCTGAGGACATCTAGGTGGGCATGACCTTGAAGAAGCCCTTGAGAGACTCTTTGCGCTCGGCGGCCATGTGCCGCTTGCTCAGCTCGGCGGCCAGCTGGCCTGCCAGCGCCTTGTAGATGCCCGCCTGCTCGCCGTCCGGGTCGGCGATGGCGACCAGCTCGCCGCGGTCCTGCGCGGGGCCCACCTTCAGGTCGAGCGGGATGCTGGCCAGGAACGGCAGCTCCGCCTGCTGGGCGTGTCGCTCCGTCCGGCTCTCTCCGAAGATGTGGTAGGTCTTGCCGTTGTCCGGGCACAGGAAGTAGCTCATGTTCTCGACCAGGCCGAGCAGCGGCACTTTGGTCATCTGAAACATGCGAATGGCGCGCCGCACGTCCGCGAAGGCCATGTCTTGCGGCGTCGTGACGACCACGGCGCCGTCGAGCGGGATCAGCTGGGACAGCGAGAGCTGCACGTCGCCCGTGCCGGGGGGAAGGTCGATGACCAGATAGTCCAGCTCGCCCCAGGCCACGTCCTCGATGAACTGCTGCAGCGCTTTGCCCAGCATGGGGCCGCGCCACACGACGGCGTCGGTGTCCTTGAGCAGGAAGCCCATGCTGATGGCCAGCATGCCGTATTGCTCCATGGGCGCGATCTTCTGGTCAGCCGTCATCACCGGCGACTTGCCCTGCAGACCCAGCAGGATCGGCAGGGATGGGCCGTAGATGTCCGCGTCCAGGATCCCGACCTTGGCGCCGCTCAGCGTCAGCGCGTGGGCCAGGTTCACGGCGACCGTCGACTTGCCCACGCCGCCCTTGCCGCTGCCGACCGCGATGATGTTCTTGACGCCCTTCAGGCGCTCGTCCCGGTCGCCCGAGCCGTCGCGGCCTGACGCAGTCTGCGCGCTCATGGTCACTTCCGCTCGCTCTACGCCGGGCAGCGCCTCGATCAGCTCGACGCATTGCGCCTTCAGCTGCTCCTTGACGGGGCACGCCGGCGTGGTGAGCACGACTGTGGCCTTGACGACGCCGCCGTCGATCGAAACCCGATCCGCGTTGACGAAGTTCAGCGTGACGATGTCGCGATTAAGGTCCGGGTCGATGACCCCCTTGAGCGCGTCCAAGACATGTTGTGGGGTGAGTTCAGCCATCTGAAAGCCTCCAAGCGGGCCGGACCGTACCACATTGCGCGTCGCAGTCGTGTAAAATGCCTGGCTGTGGATGCCCCAATCTATCTCGACAATCACGCCACTACACGGGTGGACCCGCGCGTTTTCGCTGTTATGGCGCCGTACTTCACAGAGGTCTATGGCAACGCGGCCAGCAAGTCCCACCCGTTTGGCTGGGAGGCCGAGGAGGCGGTCGATCGGGGGCGCGAGCAGCTTGCGCAGGCGATCGGGGCGACAGCCAAGGAGATCGTGTTCACCAGCGGCGCCACCGAGTCGAACAACCTTGCGCTGAAGGGCGTGGCCGAGGCCAACCGCGATCGTGGGACCCACCTGGTCAGCGTCTGCACCGAGCACAAAGCCATTTTGGATACGTGCAAAGCGCTGGAGCGTCGCGGCTTTGAGGTCACCTTGCTGCCGGTCGGGCCGGATGGGCTGGTTACAGCGGACGACGTGGCTGCTGCCCTGCGCGACGACACCACGCTGGTGTCGGTCATGCACGGCAACAATGAGATCGGCGTTGTCCAGCCGATCCGCGAGATAGGCGCTCTCTGTCGCGACAGGGGAATCGTCTTCCACACAGACGCAGCGCAGACCTTTGGGAAGCTGCCGCTGGATGTGCACGATGACAACCTCGACCTGGTCAGCATCTCGGGCCACAAGATGTACGGGCCCAAGGGGATCGGCGCGCTGTATGTGCGTCGCACGCGCCCACGCATGCGGCTGACGGCGCAGATCGACGGAGGCGGGCACGAGCGCGGGATGCGGTCGGGCACGCTGCCGGTTCCTCTGATCGTGGGGCTGGGGGAGGCGGCTGCGCTTGCCGTAGAGGAGCGAGAGGCCGAGGCGGCGCGCATGATTGAGCTGCGCACGCGATTGTGGTCCGGACTGAGCTCTCAGATCTCCGAGATCACCCTGAACGGCCACGCGGAGCACCGACTGCCGGGCAACCTCAACATCAGCTTCGCGTACGTCGAAGGCGAGGCGCTGCTGATGGGGCTCGGTGACATCGCGGTCTCGTCCGGGTCCGCCTGCACGAGCGCCAGCCTGGAGCCGTCCTACGTGCTAAAGGCGCTCGGTGTGCCGGATTTGCTCGCGCACAGCTCGATCCGCTTCGGTCTGGGTCGGTTCACGACCGTTGAAGAGATCGACTACACGATTCGAAAGGTGGTCGCGACCGTCGAGCGGCTGCGTGAGATGTCCCCGATCTGGGAGATGATTCAGCAGGGACAGGATCCGGACGCCGTCGAGTGGACGCCCGCCTGACCTGACTATTTGGCGGGTTCGGCCGGCTTTTTGGCGTCACCGGCCGGCGCGGCTTTGGGCTCTTCGGCTTTCGCCCCGTCCGCCTTGGGCTCCTCGGCTTTGGGCTCCTCGGCTTTGGGCTCCTCGGCTTTGGGCTCCTCGGCTTTGGGCTCGTCGGCTTTGGGCTCCTCGGCTTTAGGCTCCTAGGCGTTCGGCTCTTCGCGCCTTGGCTCGTCGGGCTTGGGGTCGCCGGCGGGCTTCTTGGGCGCGGTCTCTGCTGTGGCGGTCATCCAGCATTTGTTGGCAGCCGCCATCGCTGCGAGGATTTGCTCGTTGTCGCCCTTGGTGACCTTGGTTCCGGCGTTCTTCTTATCGAAGGCGCGGATCTTTTCAAAAACCGGGGTCACGCAGTCGGCATCTTTGCACTCGCACATCTCGTCGCGCAGGCCTTCGGCCTCTGTAACGAGCTCGCCTTTACCGCAGCCGGTCGCAAGCAGCACTACGCAACACAACATGCTCAACCCAATCGCGGATGTCTTCATTCTTCCCTCGTCGTTTCTCTGCCCTGCGGCACGCTACAGACCGACGAACAGTCTCTTGGCGAACTTCTCGTCCAGGCCCGCCCGCAGGATCTTTCCGGCGGTGGCGTCGATGTCGTAATCGATTCGCACATGCTCGAATGTTTGCTCGTCCGTGTCGAAGATCCCGAAGCACGCGCGGTTGTCGCGATCTCGGGGCTGGCCGACGCTGCCGACGTTGATGATCCACTTCTTGTCGTGCTGAAAGCCTACCGGCTTGCCCGTCGCGTCCTTCACGCGGCGCGGCCCCAACAGGTATTGGTTTGTCAGATGGCTGTGCCCGACAAAGTTGAACTCAGACAGCTTCTCAAAGACCTTCAAATGGGCCTGCGCGTCCTCGCTACGGACTACGTAAAAGAAGCCGCTCGG
>CAZJHX010000310.1:0-3521 GCA_964545715.1 uncultured Myxococcales bacterium | reverse complement strand
CGGCAAGGGCGTCGCCGCCGGGCAGAAGCCGATCGGGCCCGTGGACCCCGCTCCCGCGGCCATCGCGCTGGACCACACCGCGCTCTACACGGTGGGCGGCGACTTCCTGAACGACCCACGGGTGTGCATTCGCGTGACACCGAGCCGCAACCTGGGGCTGGTGCTGATGTGTCCGCATGTGAACTCGTCGGTGTACGAGGGGTGCAAGCTGGAGACCGGCTGCTGGCTGCAGCTTGGCGTGGCGATCCGGATCAGCGACCAGCAGCCCGTGGGCGCCACGGACTACGACCTGGACGGCAAAACGGCGGGCGAAATACCGGACCTGACGCCGTGCCAGGCGGAGTCGGACGACACATGTACGTGCACGATCAACCCGGTCACCGGATGTTGATCTGATAGGCTTTAGTTCGGTCGTCAACAAACGTTAAAGACAAGCAGACCTTGCCGAGGACGCATGACCGATCTCAGAGTGAGCATGATGCTGGTCGCCCTGACGGCAATCGCCGGCTGTGGCGATGCCCTTCAGTTTGACCTGACCGCCAAGGTGACCGAGTTCACGGTCGCAGGCGAGCCGCATCTCCATCACGGAAACACGCCGCTGGAGCTGGCCGACGTCCCCCCGATCGAGCTGCACTTCGGCGCGCTGAGGACCGGCTCAATCCACATCAAGTCGCTGCGTTTTTTTGTGACGGACACCTCCCGGGAGGATCTCGACGACGCGGATACGTTCGACTTTTTGACCGGCATGACGGTCTACATCGAGCCGGTGAACGACAACGCGAAGCTTCCGCCGCTGCCGATCGCCACCTGGAAAGGTCCGGCGGCGCCGGGGGCCCGTGAGATCCTCCTGTCGGTCGAGTCGCAGTACGACATCAGCCAGTACGTCGCCAACGGCGTAGAGCTTCGGCTCGAGACCTACGGCATCATTCCGTACGACGACATCAGCGTGGAAGGCGAAGCGGTCTTCACGGTCGACCCGCTGTAGAACGCCCTTTGGGTCAGACCCCGGCGTCAGCGAACGCCGCCGCCACGATGGCCTGAGCCTCCTCCTGAATGCGAGCCAGGTGTTCGGCCCCCAGAAAGCTCTCGGTGTAGATCTAGTAGATCTCCTAATAAAAAAAAAAAATCGCCGCGAACCACCCGTTTTCGGTTGTGACCTTGAGCCCGCCGATGGCCGCGTCGTTGCCCGGAGCGCGCGTCAGCTTGGCCGTGATCGGCTCGCCCGCCAGCGTGGCGGCGGTGATGGCGTCCGGCGAGAGCTTCTTCAGCACGGTCTTCTGGGCCGCGTTGGCCGGCGCCTGCAGACGCTCGTAGACCGGCTCGCCGAAGCGCTCGGTGAGCGCGCGGTAGTGGGCCGCCGGCTCCTTGCCCGTACGCGCGGTTATCTCCGCGGCCAGCAAATCCATGATGATGCCGTCTTTATCGGTGGTCCACACGGTCCCGTCACGGCGCAGGAACGATGCGCCGGCGCTCTCCTCGCCGCCGAACCCGAAGTCGCCGGTGCCCAGGCCGGCGACAAACCACTTGAACCCCACCGGCACCTCGGCCAGCGGCAGGCCACGCGCCTGCGCGACGCGATCGATCATCGAGCTGCTCACCAACGTCTTGCCCACGCGCGCGGTCGCGGGCCAGTCGCGGTTGCTGAACAGGTAGTCGATCGCCACTGCCAGGTAGTGATTCGGGTTCATCAGTCCCGAGGGGGTGACGATGCCATGTCGGTCGTAGTCCGGGTCGTTGCCAAAGGCGATGTCAAAGCGGTCGCGCAGCGCGATCAACCCGGCCATGGCGTACGGCGACGAGCAGTCCATGCGGATCACGCCGTCCCGATCCAGCCGCATGAACGCGAACGTCGGGTCCACCCGCGGGTTCACGACCTCCATGTTCAGCCCGTACCGCTCCGCGATCGGCGCCCAGTACGCCACACCGGATCCACCCATCGGGTCCACGCCGATCGACAGGCCGGCGCCCGCCACCGCGTCCATATCCACGACGTTGGCAAGGTCCGCCACATATGGGGCTACAAAGTCGTGCTCGTGCACACACGTCGACCCCAGCGCGCGGCGCAGGGACACCCGCCGAATCTTCGCCGGATCACGCATCAGCTCGTTGGCCCGGTCCTGGATGACCTTCGTCACGGCGCCATCCGCCGGCCCACCGTGCGGCGGGTTGTACTTGAACCCGCCGTGCTCAGGCGGGTTGTGCGACGGCGTGATGATGATCCCGTCCGCCAGGCGCTCCGTGCGCGCCTTGTTGTGAGTCAGAATCGCGTGACTCACCACCGGCGTCGGTGTGTACCCGCCGCCCGACTGCACCAGCACGTCCGTGTCGTTGGCCGCCAGCACCTCCAGCGCCGACACCCGCGCCGGCTCCGACAGCGCATGCGTGTCCTTGCCCAGGTACAGCGGTCCACTGATGCCCTGCCCTTTTCGGTACTCGCACACGGCCTGCGTGATGGCCAGGATGTGCAGCTCGTTAAAGCTGCGCCGCAGCGCCTGGCCGCGATGTCCGGAGGTCCCAAAGGACACCTGATGCGCCGTCTCGTCCACGTCCGGACGCAGCGCAAAATATGCAGTCACCAACTCGGGGACATCAACAAGCATGGACACGGGCGCAGGCTGCCCCGCCAGAGGATGAATAGCCATGCGCGAGAGCATAACCGAGCGCCACCCTTTCCCCACCCTTTTCGCCCCGGTTCCTGCCAACTTTCTCCAAACTTTCTCCCAGCTTTTCGTTGACACTTCAAAGCGGAATGAATATTCATTCCGTTAATGAGCCCACGCGACAAGACCGCCAAGCGCGACGCGATTCTCAAGGCCGCACTCGACCTGTTCGTGGAGCGCGGGTACCACGGCACAGCGGTGCCGCTGGTCGCGGAGCGGGCGGGCGTTGGGGCGGGCACGATCTACCGGTACTTCGACGACAAGGCCAACCTGGTCAACCAGCTGTATCGAGAGTGGAAGCGTCGTCTCGGTGACGAGATTCTGCACGACTTTCCGTTCGACGCTCGCGCCCGCGCGCAGTTCACGCACTATTGGCGCCGCTACATTCGCTTCGCGCAGGAGCACCCCCGCGCGCAGTACTTTCTGGAGCTGCATCACCACGCCGGCTACCTGGACAACGAGAGCCTCAAGATCGAAGAGCAGTTGACCAAGCTGGCGCTGACGGTGGTAGACCAGATGCAGCGCACCGGCATGGTCAAAGACCAGCCCTCCGAGGTCCTCATCGCCCTGGTCCTGGGCGCCCTGACGGGCCTGATCAAAGCCGCCTGGCACGGTCACATCAAGCTGACCGACGACGTTATCGAAGCCTCAGAACAGTGCATCTGGGAGGCCATCCGGGCCTGACTCCTTTCCCGCCCTCCCCCGCTCGACGTTGGGGAGGCGAGACCAACGACCCCGTTTACCCCAAAAACGGAATGAATATTCATTCCGCATTTAGCGAAGGAGCTGAGAAGATGACCACGAACCACACCAAGACCACACACACCAAGACCACACACACCAAGACCACACACACCAAGA
>CAZJHX010000309.1:0-3529 GCA_964545715.1 uncultured Myxococcales bacterium | reverse complement strand
GACATGCGTTTGCGGGTGGTTCCCCTGCTTCATCTCTTGGGTGCCCTTGTGGGTGAGCGCCTCGTTGGCTCGCTTGCGCTCGCCGCTCTGCTGCCAGTTGTTCATGTGGCGCTTGCGCCAGGGGGCGACTGCGCGCGACTCTTTGGCGTCCGTCTTGAAAAAGTCGAAGAGGCCCATAGGTCGGCTATATACCCGCCGCCCCCTTGCCGCGCAAGCGCTCAGTACGGTAAAAGGCGTGCATGGCTCTACAGGTCGTACTGGCGTCAGCATCGCCGCGGCGCAAAGAGTTGCTCGAGCGGCTCGGCCTCAACGTGAAAGCGATCCCGGCAAACATTGTCGAAGAGCGCCTGACCGACGAGACCGCCGAGAACTACGTCAAGCGCCTCTCCCGGGAGAAGGTGCTGAGCGTGGTGACCCGCATTCGCACGACACAGTACGAGCAGGCCCCTCAGCGCGTCTCCCGCGTGACCGGCAAATCCAGCGACAGCCCGATGCGCTGGGTGCTGGGGTCGGACACGGTCGTCGTCTGCGACCAGGAGATCCTGGAGAAGCCCAAAGACAACATCGACGCCTACGACATGCTGCTGAGCCTGGCCGGCCGCGAGCACGTCGTCATCACCGGCTTCTGCATTTTCGACATGCAGAAGGAGAAAGAGGGCATCCAGGCGGTCCGCACCCGCGTAAAGTTCAAGCCGCTGTCCAAAGCGGAGGTCGAGCGCTACGTGGCCGTGGGCGAGTCCATGGATAAGGCCGGCGCGTACGCCATCCAGGGCGTCGGTGCTTATCTGGTCGAGCACATTCTGGGGTCCTACACCAACGTCGTCGGCCTGCCGCTGTGCCAGGTTGTGCAGATGATGGAAGAGATGGGCGCCCAAGAGGTCCTTCCGTTCTGACCATCGCGCAACGGGTTCAGGCCGTCATCGAGCGCGTCCATCGCGCCGCTGACGCTGCGCGCCGCGATCCGGACGAGATCACCATCCTGGCCGCGTCAAAGCGCCAGAGCACCGACGCTATCACCGCGGCCGCCGAAGCCGGCATCCGCGTCTTCGGCGAGAACTACGTGCCCGAGCTGTTGGAGAAGGCCGGCGCGCTGCCGGATATCACCTTTCACTTCATCGGCCACCTGCAGCGCAACAAGGCCAAGCGCCTGGTCCCGCACATCGCGATGCTGCACACGGTCGACACCCCGCGCCTGGCGACCGCGCTGCACAAGCTGAACGCCGGCCTGGAGGTGCTGCTTCAGGTCAACATCGGCGGCGAAGAGACCAAGTCGGGCGTGCTCCCGGCCGACCTCGCCACGCTGGCCGGGCATCTCATCAACTCGTGCCCGGGGGTACGGCTGACGGGCCTGATGACGATCCCACCTCCGGGCGACCCACAGCGGTGGCTGCCGGCCATGCGCCGCCTCCGCGACGAGACCGAACAATCCCTGGGCATCGCCCTGCCCCACCTCAGTATGGGCATGAGCGGCGACCTGGAGCAGGCCATCGCAAACAGCGCCACAATCGTCCGAGTGGGCACAGCCGTTTTCGGTCCCCGGACGTAGGCCGGACGTGGTACATTCATGCCTCGCCTTATGAAGAGAACAGCCCCCAGAGTCCCGGTTGCCGGGAACGCGATCTCGTTTTGTTGGACCCGTCAGGACGGCAGTGAAGAGTCCGGCCGCGTCATCAATATCGGCCCCGGGGGCATCGCCGTGTCAATGGACGTGTCACCGCCCGCCGGCGAGGAGATCGAGTTCTCCATGGTGCTGGGCGGCAACAAGACGATCTGCGGCAGCGGACAGGTCGCCTGGTCCAGCTCAGACAAAGGCAGCGGCCTGTGTTTCGTCGACCTCGACGACTACGCGCGCACTATCTTGGACCTGTGGCTCAAGCAGAACGACCGGCTACGAAAAGGCGGGTGAACGGCCGCACGAGCTTGTGCGACACCGTGTCAAAGCCGGCCTCCAACATCAGCGCCTTCAGCCCCGACGGCGGATAGACCCGAAAGAGGTCCTGCGTCGCCCGCCGCATGGCGCCGTCCAGCGCGTCGCTCTCAAAGACGATCGTGCTCAGCGCAGCCAGATACAGGCGGCCGCCGGGCTTCAAGACCCGACGCATGTCCGCCAGCGCCCGCAGCGGCTCCAGGTAGTACTGAAACGAGATCAGGCAGGTGATCACGTCCACGCTCTGGTCCGCCAGCGGCAGATAGTGCCCGTCCGCCACGGCCAGTCGGCCGCCCAGGCGCGGCTTCTCGTGTCCCTTGGCCAACATCTCAAAGCTGACGTCCATGCCTAGCGGCGGCGGCTCCACATGGGCCAGCTTGACCATCAGCTCGCCGGTGCCGCAGCCCAGATCCAGGATCTGGCCCGGATCGGAGCCCAGACGCTGAATCACAGCGTCCTGAATCGGACCGAAGTACAGCTTTTGTTGGAGGGGGTTGTCGTAGAACGAAGCCCAGACGCGAAAGATGACGTCTACAAACGTCCGATTATCCGCGGGGGCCTGCTCCACCAAGATCTACGCCGCGGAGCGGCTCAGTTGCCGGGCTTTGCTGCGGTTTGACAAGCCTGAACCAGCTCGGCGCACGCGCCGCCGGCCGCGGCCTGGATGCAGGCGGAGTCGCCACCGGGGCACTCGCCAAGCAGGCAGTTGTTGAGCTGCTCGAGCGTGAGCAGCGCCGCGGCGCTGGTGGCCTTGGCCAGACAGGCCACCTGGCACTGTCCGTCCTGCCCGCAACCGCCAGCGCACTGCAGCACGCCGCCACAGCCGAGGCTGTTGTCGCCGCCCTCACAGTCCGTGAAGAGGTCGAAGCAGTTCTTGGCCATGCAGAAGACATCGATGGTCCCCGCGTTGGGGCCGGGGCAACCGACCTGACACTCGACATAGGCCTGGAAGTCGGCGCCGGCCGCCGGATCAGCGCTGGTGACGCAGGCCTGCGCGCACGCCTGGTCCTGACCACAGCCCAGAGCGCACTGCAAGACGTCGTTGCAGCCGCCGCCGCCGCCGGTGTCGACGCCGGTGGTGTCGCCGGGGCCGGTGTCACCCGTCGTGTCCCCGGTCGTGTCGCCGGGGCCCGTGTCGCCGGTGGTGTCCCCCGGGCCTGTGTCCCCGGTGCCTCCGGTGTCGGTGGTCCCGCCGGTGTCGCCGGTGGTCGCGCCCGTATCAGCAGAGGTGTCGGAGGACGAGGCGTCCTTCTTGCCGCTGCTGCGACCGCCGCCCGAAGGCGAACAGCCGGACACGATCAGCGCAGCTACACCCAGGGCACAAGCCAAAAGGGTCGCTTCGCGTCGCATTGAGATGCTCCTTGCCCCTGTTGGGGCTTACAGACCGATGACGATGTCGAAGATGAAGATCTGGCTGATGAAGTCCAGGTACTGGACCATCGTGGCGTTGTATCCCGGGGCGCCCGGCTTGCCGCCCGGATCGTCGCTGCCCGTGTCGCCACTGCCGCCGGTGTCGCCGGTGTCGCCCGTGTCGGCGCCGGTGTCGCCCGTGTCGCCCGTGTCGGCGCCCGTGTCGCCGGTGTCGCCCGTGTCAGCGCCCGT
>CAZJHX010000308.1:0-3644 GCA_964545715.1 uncultured Myxococcales bacterium | reverse complement strand
CCACGTCGGCGTCATCGCTGAGGGTGAAGGTCCAGGCGTGATAGCCGTGCTCGCCGTCGAACTCGGCCTTGCCGGTCACGCCGAAGGTGAGCGTGCCGTGGTTGGTCGGTTTGCGAAAAGAGTCGTCTTTGGCGTCTTCGGGCAGGGGCGATTCCACGCCTTTGCCGTCGGTCGAGGTGTCGAAAACCTCATGTCCGCCGCAGCCGGAACCGATGAACAGAGTGACTGAAGCCAGCAGGAAGAACGAGAACGTGCGCATGTAACGGTGCTCCAGATGGGGCCAACAAACCCGGTTTGCATCAGTTGATAGCAAGGCCCGTGCCGGGTTTTTTGACCCCGGCAACCGGGCAGAGGGGACCAGATGACCGACGCGGCGAAACCCAGCCAGATCACCGTGCTTGTCGCGGATGTGACGGGCCATATCCACCAGGCGGCGACGCGCCCCAAGGTGGCCGAATATCACCGGGTGCTGAGCGCCGAGGTCGCCCGTTATGGCGGGCGGATCGTCAACAAGCACGCCGACCGCTATCAGGTCGAGTTCTCCAGCCCCGTTCGCGCGGTGTCCTGCGCGTTGGACATCCACCGCAAGCTGGAGCTGCGCGGCGCCACGGCTCATGCGGACAAGATCGTTGAGAACGCCATCAGTGTGCTGATGGGCATCGACCACGGCGACGTTGTAGCCGCCGGCGCCGTGGCCGACTGGCTCATGTGCGATGCGCCCGTGGACTCGATCTGCATCTCGGACGGTGTCTACGACACCTGTCGCGACCGCGTCTTTGCCGACGGTGTCGACCTCGGCGAGCGGGTACGGCCCACCGACGAGGGAGGCGCTCGCCAGCGCGTGATCGCCATTCGTCCCGCGTCAGAGCCGCTGGGCGACTGCCGCCCCGGCATGCGTGCGCCAGATGACATGGAGTTTCGACCGCAGCCCGCTCAGTCCGCTGAGCCCGATGCGCCTGCGCCGACGCCGGTCTCGGCGCCTGCCAAACGCAACCCGCGCTGGCTGCTGGCCATGGGCAACGCGGCCATCATCGTGGCCCTGGTCGCCGCCTTTCAGCTGGCTGATCGCCTGGGTACGCCGAGCGCGGCGCCGGCCGATGACACCCCGAACATCTCGACCCGCGGTGGAACGCTGCAGGTCGGCTGGTCCGCGGAGCCCGGGGCCTACGCGGTGTACGCGGATGGCGACACGCTCGCTCATGCGGCGATGGAGATCGTTTTGGAGCCGCTGGTGCGCGTCTCGGACAGCGGCCGGGTGGAGCCCGCCGTGATCAAGTCCTGGCGCGCTCGCGAGGGAGGGCGCGCGCTGGAGCTGCGTGTGCGCTCGGGCGTCATGTTCCACGCCAACCCGTGCCTGACCGGCGGTGTCGCGCGGGCGGCGGACGCGGCGGACGTGGTGTGGTCGCTGGAGGTCGCTCGTCGGCGCGGTGTGCTGCCAGAGCGGTACCAGAGCTTCGAGGCGGCGGGCGAGTCGCGGGTCAATGTGTACCTGAACAGCCCCGGGCCGTATGTGCTGTTCGACTTGACGTCCGTAATGCTGTTGCCCAACGGCATCGAGATCTGTGAGACCGAGAGCGGCGTCGGCTGGCCGGTGGGCACGGGCCCGTTCCGCTTTGCTGAGCCGCCGTCGGGCGCCACCGTGGAGCTGCGGCGCGCGGCCGGCTACTGGCAGACCGACCGTGAGGGCCTTGCTCTGCCGTACCTGGACGGGATCCGGGTTCGCCCGGTCGAGGACGCGACGGCCGCGCTGGCGCAGGTCGCCGACGGATCGCTGCACGTGGCGCGGCTGAGCCCAAGCCAGGCGCTGGATGTCGCGCAGGGGCTGCAGTGGGGGACGCCGGAGCTGCAGGAGCCCGAAGACAAAGCCAGGGTGGAGGTGGTGCTGAACGCGCCGCGCAATCTGGTGGGCCTGGTGACCATCAGCTTTCTCAACGACGCGCTGGCGCTGGATACCCGCCGCGCCATCGCCGCGTCTCTGGACAGAGCTGAGATCGCGTCGCACGACCCGCAGTCGCTGGTGCAGAGCAAGCGCTTCCTCATGGCGACGCTGCTGGGCTACGACGATGCGGTCGACGTGCCCAGGACCAAGCCGCGCAAGGGCAAGATCCCCATTGGCAAGAAGCGCTTTGAGGTCGCCGTCAGCGCGGCCGACGAGGGCCTGAGAGAGGCTATCGAGGAGCAGCTGCAGAGCGTGTTGAAGGCGGAGGTCGTGGCCACGGCGCTGCCCAGAGACGAGGTCCGTGCGGCATTCACGGCGCGGCGCTTTGACGCCGTGGTGACCGAGACGGTGGTCGCCGCCGCCGCCCTGGAGCCTTATCCATATCTGACGGACCTGGCTGCGACCGCCAGCGAGCTGATGTCCGACGACAAGCGGCTCGACGCGCTGCGGGCTGAGGTGCTGGCAGAGACGCGTCGCGAGCGCCGAGCCGAGCTGTTTACGCAGCTCGAGCAGCGTCTGATCGAGACGGCGCGCGTCGTTCCGCTGGGCCTGTGGCCAGCCAGCCGTCCCACGGACGTCTTCCTCGCCGCACGCAATCAGGTCACTCTCGCCAACCCCTCACGCAGGGTCAGCGCCCCGCGCCCCTGGTCACTCGTTCAGTTGATCCGCATCTCCACCGCCCGGGAGTAGTTTTCGCTCTCTCCTGAAACGCCGCACTGCGGGCATTTACCAAATAAAAGATTGTCGTTGTACAGGAAACGTCTAGGAGTAATTCGGTAAATGTTGTAAATTTTACAGTGCATGTTGATGGAGAGGCACATCGATGAAGGATCAACCGAGGTTGGGTGGGAAATCCGCTCGCTACGGCGCAGCCGCGAAATGACGCAGGCTCGCCTGGCGGACAGGTTGGGCATTTCGCCCAGTTATCTAAATCTAATAGAGCACGACCGTAGGGCACTAACCGCTCCGCTGCTCATCAAGCTGGCGCAGGTACTGGATATCGATCTCCAGACCTTCGCGCCCGACCGCGACGAACGCATCGTCGCCGATCTCATGGAGATGTTCGGGGACCAGATCTTCGAGGGCTACACCCTCTCGACGGTCGATGTCCGCGAGTTCGGTTGCAGCGCACCCGCCATCTCCCGCGCCGTCCTCGCCCTGTACCAGGCGTACACCGAGGCCAAGGACTCCGCTCAGGGCATGGCCATGCGGGTAGAAGAAGGCGATGACAACGCCGGCGTCGACTCCTGGCGACTGCCATCCGAAGAGGTCGGTGCGCTCCTACAGCGCCACATGAACTACTTCCCGACCCTGGAAGATGCCGCCGACGATCTCTGGCGCAACGGCCGCCTCGAAGCGGACGATATGTTCCACGGCTTCGTACGCTACCTGCGCGACGAGCACAGCATCGAGGTCCGCATCGCCCGTGGTGGCAGCGACGACGCGGCCCTCAGACGCTATGACCCGCACCGCAAACAGATCACCGTGGCCGAATCACTGGCCATGCACGATCGCGCGTTTCAGCTGGCCCACCAGGTGGCACTGCTGACCCAAAGCACCGCCATCGATCGCATCTGCGAGGACCACCGGCTGACCACCAACGAGTCGCGCTCTCTGTGCCGCATCGTGATGGCCAACTACTTCGCGGCCGCGGTGCTCATGCCCTACCGCCCGTTTCTGGAGCAGGCCAAGGCCTACCGCTACG
>CAZJHX010000307.1:0-3663 GCA_964545715.1 uncultured Myxococcales bacterium | reverse complement strand
TAGTTCTGACCGCCATCATCTCGCCCGCGCCGCGGGCCCAAACCGAGGGCGTGCTGGGGCTCGCCGACACGCGGGGCGCGCTGGTCGAGGGGGCCGGCCCCAACGAGCAGCGACAGGCGCATCAGCGGCTGCTCAAGGGCCAGCGGCCGCTGATGCAGGCCCTGGCGGAGCGCAGCATCCCGATCATCGGCCGCTTCACGCGCGTCATCAACGGCGTCCATGTGCGCATTGAGCGTCGGCTGCTCGACGACCGGTTTCTGGCCGAGGCCGGCGTCGTGGAGGTGCACCCGGTCATGGAGCTGACGCCCGACCTGGAGTACACCGTGCCGCACATCGGCGCGGTGGAGGTCGCGGCGCAGCTGGGCCTGACCGCGGACGGCGTGAGCATCGGCATCATCGACTCGGGCATCGACTACATCCACGTGGCGCTGGGCGGCACCGGCGCCAAGAAAGCCTACTCGATCAACGACCAGACCCAGATCGACGACACACATGACGGCCAGCTGCTGTTCCCAAACGCGGTGGTCGCAGGCGGCTTCGACTTTGTCGGCGCGGGGTATGACGGCTTATCCGGTCCGCTGCCCAAACCAGACCCCGACCCCACTCCGGACGCCATCTTGGAGTCCGACGGCGTCGACTATCCCAATCACGGCACCCACGTCGCCTCCACGGCGGCGGGCATCGGCGGCGGTGAGGTCGCGCCCGGCGTCGCGCCCGGCGCCTCGCTGTACGGCTTGAAGGTCTTCAGCGACGGCTCCACAACGGTGACTGCGCTGGCCGTCGAGTGGGCCGTGGACCCGGACGGGGACGGCGATCTGAGCGACCGTCTGGACGTGCTGAACATGTCGGTGGGCAGCCCGTTCGGCGGCTCCGGCGAGTCCCACAAGACCGCGGAGGCGCTGGCGATCGAGGCGTTTACCGCGGCCGGCGGCATCACCGTCTGCTCTGCCGGCAACTCCAAGAACATCCCGTTTGCGGTGTCCTCGCCAGGGGCTATCGCCGAGACGATCGCGGTGGCCAACGCCTACGGTCCCGGGGAGCGGGCGCCGGCGCTCGAGGTCCTGAAGCCGTCCAGCATGGCCGGCGTGTACATCGCCCGCGAGGCCAGCAGCAAGCTGGCGCCCCAGCTAGAGGACACCGGCCCCGTCGAGGGCGCGATCGTCTACGTGAGCTCGGGCTGCGCCGACAGCGACTTCCCACCGGAGATCGTAGGCCAGCTGGCGCTGATCGAGCGCGGGGGCTGCAAGTTCGTCCACAAATTCGAGAACGCGGCCGCCGCGGGCGCGACGGGCGTCGTGGTCATCCAGAACAAGGTCGGCGCCCCAACGGTCATGCAGGGCACCTCCGATCAGCCGATCCCGGGCGTGATGATCGAGCTGGCGGCAGGCGCGGCGTTCAAGGTGGCCATCGCCGACAAGACCATCATCAAAGCGACCATCGGCGACGACTATCCGGTGCTGACCCTGATCGACGTGATCCGCAGCGCGTCGAGCCGGGGACCCGGCAAATCCACCCACCTGGCGACCGGCGGTCTGGTCTTCAAGCCCAACCTCAGCGCGCCCGGCGCCCACGTCGCAGCGGCGGATGCGGGCACGTCAGATGAGGCCACGACCAAGTCGGGTACGTCGATGGCGGCGCCGCATGTCGCCGGTGTGGCCGCACTGTTGCGAAAGCTGCACCCCGACTGGTCCCCGATGATGATCAAAGCCGCCCTGATGAACACCAGCCGCCCCGAGGTCTGGACCAGCGGCGGCAACCCCGAGCACGGCGGGGGGGGCCAACCCGTGCCGCTGACCCGCCAGGGCGCCGGGCGCGTGGATGCGATCGCGGCGGTCACCACCGAGGCGTTGGCGTTTGCCTCCGACGAGATCACGCTGGACCTCGGGCTGGTGGCCCCGTCCGTCGAGACCAGCTGGGACGCGACGGTCACGGTCGTCAACACCGGGGACGCGCCGCGTACATTCGCGCTGAGCCACGTGTTTCGCGGCCAGCACGCCGGCGCCGCCATCACGCTGGCCGTCGAAAACCTGACCGTCGCGGCCCAATCGCAGGCCGAGGTCGGCGTGACGCTGACGATCGACGCCGCCCAGGCCGCGCCGTGGAAGATGGCCAACTGGAACCCGCTCGCCGATCACCAGACCGATCCCGATGACCTGACGGACGCTGAGATCTCGGGCTTCATCGTGCTGGAGTCGGCGGACGAGCCCACCTTGCGCGTGCCGTTTTATGCGCTGGTGCGCCCCACGTCGGGCCGCTCGGTAGGCGCCGTGTGCCTGCCGCCCGCACCGCTGGACCTGGAGGTAAAGAACGACGCCGACGTGGACGGCAACACGCGCGTCTTTACGCTGGCTGGCCAGGCCGCCGAAACGGGCGTCTCCGACGACGCTGATCTCCGCGCCGTGGGCGTTCGCGTGCTGGACCGCGACGGTGAGATGACAACGGAGTTTGCCATCGCGACCTGGGGCTTGCGGCCCAACGCCGGCCGTGTGCAGTTCACTGCGACGCTCGACTTCGAGGACCCTGAGCTCCCCGACCTGGTCGTGGCCGCGCTCCCCGAGCACGTGGTCAAAAACACCTCCAAGCGCACAGGCCGCGTTCGCGCCGTCGTTCTGAGTCCAGACGACATCGACGGCGACGGCACCCGCGACCTGGTGCTGCGCTTCGGCGCATTCGACATCGTCGAGATGTCCTGGGTGCTGGGCGACATCTTCTCGTCGACCCTGGTCATGACCGCGACTCAGATTCCGGCCGCCCCGTTTAGGCTGCGCGTCGCGGCCTACGACACGCGGCTGACCTACGACGGTCCACACGACGCGCTGGGTCCGGTCAACATCGACCCGACCTGTGGGCTGTGGCAGGCCTCCGAGGACACGGCAACGACCGAGCTGAATCCACCGACCTGCAACCTGAAATCGGCCGACGGCGGCGAAAAGACCCCGCCGGGCCTGCTGCTGCTCCACACCAACCCGTCGGGCCTGGCCGAAGCGGAGATCGTGACCCAGCCGTCCCTGTCCCCGACCAGCTGCACGGACGCGCTGGAGTTGATCGCCGACGACACCTGCACCGCCGCGGTAACCCGGGACGCGCTCGCCCAGGGCGACCCATGCGGCGGCCCGCTCATCTTCGAGGGCGCCACGCCTGACACCCTGCCACCGGGCAAACACACGATCTCCTTTGCCGTGCGCAACGCCTGGGACTACGGCGCCGTGTGCCACGTGCCGGTCACAGTCCAAGACGACACGCCCCCAGAGGCGACCTGCCCCGGTCCGGCGACCGTGGAAGAGGCCGACACGCCCGTGCGGCTGGTCCCCACAGTCTCGGACAGCTGCGGCGTCACCCTGGCGGATGCGTCGCTACCGATGGACGAGGACGCCCTGATCCTCACGGACCTGAACGACGACCAGACCTCGATCACCTGGCAGGTCACCGCGCGGGACCCCTCGGGCAACGAGACCGTCTTACAGTGCACCACCGAGCTGATCCGCAACGACATCGTCATCGAACCCGAGCCCGCGCCACAGCCGCCGGACGAGTCCTGCCAGGCGGGCACAGGACGCCCGGGAAACCCGCTCCCGCTGCTGCTGTTGCTCCTGTTCTTCCGCCCCGGCGCCCGCCCATAGCGTCGCTGCCAGGCGCCAACGCCATATCGAGGCTGCCAAAGAC
>CAZJHX010000306.1:0-3667 GCA_964545715.1 uncultured Myxococcales bacterium | reverse complement strand
GACTTGGCTAGCATGTCCGCCTGGCATTGGGGTGGCTATGATGGGATCCGGAACGGCGAGACTTCGGGCGCGGCGCGGTGCCTGAGTCGCGCACTGTTGGACCGGCTGGACTGGCAACCATGGGAACCATCGCGAGATCGCGGTCTGGATGGATCGTTGATGGAGCGAATCCGCTTGCTTGGTGGTACCCGGTCGCGGGCGATGCGGCTCGCGGACTTTCCAGGTGATGAAGTCGTTCTGGATGTAAAGTCCGCCGACAACTTGACGTCTGTGCAGCGCATGTGCCGTTTGCCGGCCACTAAAGTGGCAGACCCGACGTTGCTCCGCACAGCGCTCGGAAGCCGTACGTGGAGATCTCTGCGGCGAGTGTCTCAGGGTGGCAAACCACTGCCTTCGCAAAACCAACCAGGATCGAGCGAAGGCCGGCCGCGCGTGGTCGTCACCGCGGCTGGCTCCACAAACGGCGTCAACGTCATCAAAGCCCTGAGAGGTCAAGACATTCTGGACCTACACATCATCGCCGTGGACTACCAGACCGAGAGTGCTGGCTTATACATGGCGGACGAATCACATACCGTGCCACGGGCCAGTGACAGCGGCTATGTGGACGCCCTCCTGGCGCTTCGTCCTGACGTCATCCTTCCGACCTACTCAGAAGAGTTGCCCGTCTTGGCGGCGGCTCGGGCTCGCGTCGGGCAGCTGGCAGCACTGTCCACTCAGGAGTCGTACGAGTTCACCGAGGACAAACTGGCGGTGTACGACTACCTCGTCTCCAAAGCGATCCCCACACCGCACACATTCACAAGAGCCATCATCAAGCAAAGGTCTGGTTCCGGCTCGAAGGGCCTCGTTCGCCTGGAGGATCCGACAAAGATCGTTCAAGAATTGATTCCCGGGCAAGAGTTCACCGTGGATGCTGTTGCCGATCTGAACGGCCAGCTGATTGCCGCGTCGCCACGAATGCGCGTCGAGACACGGGGCGGTCTGGCCACCAAGAGCCGAACAGTCACCAGCGAATGGATGGTCAATACCACGAAGGGCATCATTGAAGACCTGAGCTTGGTGGGCCCTACAAATGTGCAGTTCATCGATGGCCGAGTGATCGAGATAAACAACCGCCTCGCGGCGGGAGGTCTACCGTTGGCCGTCGCCGCCGGCCTGAACATTCCGCTCATTATCGTCCAGATGGTCCTTGGGCTGCCGATCGTGAAACCGGATATTCAAGGCGACCTTACGCAAATACGCTACTACGACAGCGTCGTCGTGGAGTCGCAGGATCTGGTTTGTTAAAATGCCTCATCGTGAAGCCAACAGACACGAACCAGTTCGAGCAGGGCCAGTGAGCGTCACGAACGAAGTGCGGCATCGGCAAGCTCCGCTGACATTGCGCCCGACAGCCCGAAGTTCTGGGCGTGACCGCACTTGACCCCAGCACGATACATTTCAGTTCTCATCGCCGCATACCGCGCGAAACGCTGGCTGGCGAGCGCAGTGAACTCCGTGCTTGGTCAGCGCCTACCACCCGACTGGGAACTCGAAGTTCTCATTGGGGTCGATGCGTGCGCGGAAACCGGCTTAGTTGCGCGAGAGCTCGCCGGGCCCCGCGTCCGCGCTTTTCGCTCAGAGGCGAACGTGGGACCGTACGTCATCTTCAACGCTTTGCGTCGTCACGCACGAGGCTCGCAACTGACATACCACGGCGCCGACGACGAGATGGTGCAAGGTAGACTTGAGATGATGATCCGACGCGCCGCGCAACCCTCCCCCGTTCCATTGCTGATCGCGACCTACTTCACCGATGTGGATACGGAACTCAACGAAATCAAGCGGCATGATCGCCTCGCTGACGGAGCGATAATGATCCCTCGGCAGCTGCTCGACCGGTTGGGCGGATTCGAGGCCTGGCGCTGCGCTGCTGACACTGAACTCATAGTTCGCTCAATGGCCCTCGGGAGCAGAGCAGTCATCATCCCAAAACACCTGCTACTACGGCGCGTCCACCAAGGCCAGCTGACCGCGAGCGCGCGGACCGGAATCGACAGCAGTGAACGACAGAGGCGCACCCAAGAAATCAAGCGGCGGCAAGAAGCTTGGAGGATGGGAGAGCCAGTCGCGACATTGGAGCCGAAGACGGTTGAATTACTTCCCGTATAGCAGTGAACCATCAGACGTGTGACCGTCGTGGACGACAGTCCCTGCGCTGTCTCACCGTGCAGCGCCTCGGGGGCGCGCTTGAAGTCGCGTTGACGACGGACCGCACAAGTGCAGCACGGGCTGAAGCTCAGGAGACCGGCGCGCATCGCGGGCCAGGATACCGCTCGTGAAGTGTCGCTCTTCGCCAGTCTCGGGCTCTCGCTGGTGCTTCACCAGCGGCGCCTCGACCTCGATCATGCCGCAACCGAGCGTGACCGAACGAGCCTTCCCAGAGCCGTTTCGCACCACGAGCCGTCGACCTCGCTCGTCGCGCTCAAGCTCAGCGCGCGCCGCGGTGATGTAGTCGTCTTCCTCGGTGCGCAGCGCCTCCATGATCATGCGGCGCGCTCCTGCAGCCCCAGGCAGCCGCTCGACCCACACTCCGACAGAGGCCCAAACGATGCTGCTGGGCGTATGAACACGACTGAGATCCCGCCCGACCCGCAGCTCCATCTGCTGGACCAGCCCCCAGATCCTCTCCGCGGCATCCAGATTGCCCAACACCGTTTTTTCGGACGTGCTCGAGGCCGGGGCGCCGACGTCCAGCTCCGCGAAGTAGCTGGCTGGATCCGGGTGGGGTTCGGCCTCGTCCATAGCCCGGACCGCCGCCGCCCACCCAGTTGGGTCGCCGTTGCAGACCGGCACGACCCAACCCGCCAACGCGGCCCCAAGCGGTGTAAAGCGCAGCCCATCCGGCGGCTCGAATCGCAGCAGCCCCCTGGCCTGGCCCGTCTCCAGCATCAGCGCCACGATGCTCTGCAGCGTGAACCCGTCCGGAACGGCCGCGTACGGAAGTGATGAGCGAGCCGCCCGAACCAATCGGCTCCAGTCGACCTCCGGGGGTGCCTGCGTCAATCCGCGCCGCAGAGCGTGAGGTCGACAGCGCCCGGCGACAGGCTCACCGGCGACGTGCACTCATACTCCGGATAGTCGGAGTCGGGGGCCACCATGCGGGCGCACAGCGGCACGATCAGCGTCGGAAAATTCGCGGCGTTTGACTGCACGACGATCGCGACTCGATCCGGCTCGGGCACGTCATCGCCGTCGGCGTCGATGTTGAGGCTGTCGGGGTTGTAGGTCACGCGGATCGCGGACTCGGTGCCGAAGGGCACAGAGGCCGGCACCGGGCCCTCGATGGTGAAGGCCTGGCTGTTGTCCTTGCCGTTGTGCTTGTCGCCCACGATGCAGATCTCGCTGATCTCGACGGGCTGTTCGCAGCCGGATTGCAGCAACAAGACCCACTCGTAAGGCGCATGCTTCGCGGTGCCGGCGTCGGCGTCGATGCCGTCCGGTAATTCGAGCATGTCGGGCAGGGTGACTGGGCTGAGGTGCGGCAACACCTCGGGGCTTGTGCATGCGCTCGGGTCGTCGGAGTCGGCCCCGCCGCATCCGAGGAAGACACCGGCCAGGGCCAGCACCAGTGGTCGAGGTCGGAAATTCGTTCCTACCCGCGCGGCGACGCCGTTCGCCGCCA
>CAZJHX010000305.1:0-3762 GCA_964545715.1 uncultured Myxococcales bacterium | reverse complement strand
GCGCGCGGTTGGTGTGCGCACGGAGCCGCGCCGAGGCGAGGTCTTCGAGGTGCGAGCGGACGCGGTCATCTCAAACGCCGACATCAAGAAGACCCTGCTGGAGCTTCTGCCCCAAGATCAGCTGCCGGCCGAGTGGACGAAGAAGGCCGAGGGCTTTCAGATGGGCGGCGCGATCTTCATGACGTTTCTGGGGATCAAAGACGACATGCGCAAAAAGGGCATGGGCGCCACAAACTACTGGCAGTTCGACGGCTACGACATGGAGGCGTTCTACATGGCCAACCGCGGCGCCGAGGTGCCGACGCCCATGGGCTGCTACATCACCAGCGCGACGCAGAAGGACCCGGACACGCGCGGCCACCATGCGCCCGAGGGCGTGGAGAGCGTCGAGGTGATGACGATTCTGCCCGGCGACGCCAAGATCTGGCAGGTCGACGAGGAGAACATCAGGCGCTGGAAGTACAAGCGCGACGAGACCTACAAGAGTCTCAAGCAGTCGATCGAAGACGACATGATCCGGCGCCTGGACGACCTGTTCCCGGGCACGAAGGAGAACATCGTCTACAAGGAGTCGGCGACGCCGGTGACTCACTCGCGCTACACCCGCGCCAGCGCCGGCACCGGCTACGGCCTTGCGTGTACTCCGGAGCAGTTCATGCACAACCGGCCCGGTTATCGCGGTCCGCTGCCGGGCCTGTACTTCGCAGGCGCCTCGACCCGCGCGGGACACGGCATCGTGGGCGCGATGAACAGCGGCTTTCTCGGCGCCATGCGCGTCTCGCTGGATCTCGGCAAGCCGATCGTACCGCGCTGACTTTTGAACACCGTCTGTAACGTGCGCTAATGTGTACTGTCCGATCCTTATTGGAGGCCGAATGCGACTGCTGATTTTGTTTCTCTGTGTGGGCCTGATCGCGTGCTCTCCGTCCGTGAAGGGCGAGTCCGACGACACCGGCGACACGACCACGGATACCGGAACGGACACCGGCACCGACGACACGGGGACCGAGGACACGACCGATACCGGCACCGAGGACACGACCGACACCGGAGACGATACGACCGGGGACGACTGCCCGGCCGGTTTTGCGACTCCCGGCGCGGGCTTCGATCAGGGCGACAAGATGACCGACCTGACGCTGAACAACTGCGCCAAGGAGAGCCAGAGCGCGAGCGCGCTGCTGTGCAAACCGGAGACCAAGCTGTTGCTGCTGTCCTTTGGCGCCGGCTGGTGCGGGCCGTGCCGTGAGGAGCAGCCGATCCTGCAGGAGTTCTACACAAAGTACGGCTCCTGCGGTCTGGAGATCGTGACCATCCTGGCGGAGCAGAACGAGCCCGGATCCCCGGCGACGTCGGCGTTCTGTGATGAGTGGACAGCTGAATACAGCCTGACGTTTGGGGTGTGGACGGATCCGCTCAGCGACTACTGGACAGACTTCATGGGGGCGGGCGGCGCGCTGCCTGTCGTGGTGCTGACGACACCGGACTGGACGATCCAGTACAAGCACACCGGCAGCATCGATCCCAACCTGGAGACGGTCATCAAGGGCCTGCTGCCGGGCTGCCCGTAGCGTTTGATGCGACAACTCACCTGCGTAACTCTGGCTGTTCTCCTGCTTGCGAGCACTGCAAGCGCCGGCGACACCCCCAGCGGCAAGAAGCTCACGGCCTTTGACCTGAAGGACGACAAAGGCCACGACTACGACATGGCCAAGCACATCGGCAAAGACGTCGTGTTCGTGGCGTTTTGGGCGACGTGGTGCAAGCCCTGCAAGATCGAGCTTGCGGCCGTCAACAAGCTGTATCTCAAGTACAAGGAGAAGGGGCTGGTGATGGTTGCCGTCAGCATCGACGGGCCGGATTCCATCGCCGAGGTGCGCAACTACAAGGCCAAGTTCGGCTACACCTTCCCGGTGGTGCTGGACAGCGAGACCGAGGTGCTGGAGCGGTATAACCCGCGCGGGGACGTGCCGTTCTCGATGCTGGTGGACCGCGACGGCAACATCGTGGAGACCCATGCAGGCTTCAACCCGGGCGACGAGATCGCGCTGGAGAAGCACATGGTTGAGCTGCTGGAGAAGAAGCCGTCCGGCAAGACCAACGGCAACGGCGGGACCACGACCGTGCTGTCGGGGCTGCGCGCCGAGGGGACCGAGACGTTTCAGGTCATCTACAACGATGAGCTGGAGTACTTTGCGGTGGTCAACAAGCTGACGATCGGGGCCGCGTCGGGCGCGTTTACCCTGGGCGTGCGTATGGATGACTTCGCCTTCCCCTGGGCGGAGGGCGAGCAGTGGGACCACAGCCATGAGTTCGAGCGTGTGTGGATGCAATACCGCGCCAAGCAGCTGTCCCTGCGGGCGGGCGACTACGTGCAGTCGGTGGGCCGCGGCATCATCTTCAGCGTGCGCAAGATCGCCGAGCTTGGGCTGGATACGTCCATTCGCGGCGCCACCGGTACGGTCAAGTCCGGCCCCGCCAAGGTGACGGCGTTCGGCGGTGTCTCCAACGTGCAGAATGTCGACCTGGACCTCGCGGGCGTCGTGGCCGATCCCGAGGACACGATCGCCGGGATGGACGTCACGGTCGACCTGCCCGGCGACATGACGATCGGCGCACGCGGGTCGTTTTTGGACTACAACGACGCCAACCCCGAGGGGATCCTGGTCAAGACCGACAGCGGCGACTGGGCGGCCGGCGGCAGCTTCGAGGCGCGCAACATCGCCGACATGCTGACCATCTATTTTGAAGGCGGCTTCATCCGCAATCAGAGCACGGTGACCGTGGGCGATGAAGAGACCAACAACGACACGGACGGCCACGCGCTGTACAGCAGCGTGTCGCTCACGCCGGTCGATGGGCTGGCCATTTTGGTGGAGCTCAAGGACTACCGGCGCTGGGATCTGTCGCGCCCCAACGATCCCAGCGCAGGGCTGCCCTACAACATCCCGTATCACGAGGCGCCGACGCTGGAGCGTTTCGATCAGATCGCGCAGTTCAACAGCAACAACACCGGCGGCCGCCTGCTGGTGGAGTACTACTTCAAGTCGATCAGCATGCTGGTCTACGCCAACGGCCTGTTTTACGGCTGGACCAAGCCGGCCAACGAGCCCGAGGACACCCAGGTCGACAACTTCAGCGATGACTCGTTCACCACGCTGCACGCCTACGCGGGCGTCGAGAAGCGGTGGAGCGGCGGGCAGTACATGAACCTGAGCGCGGGGTACCGCCTTGAGGCGCCGCTGGCCATCGAGACAGCGGAGCACCCCGATCTGGCGCGCGCGATGTGGCACGTGGAGTCGGATATTCAGCTGCCGATCTCCGGGCCGCACTCCATCGGCCTGCGCACCCAGCACCGCTCGGAGAAAGAGAACAAAGCGGTCGAGACCAAGGGCACCGAGCCCAAGGACTACGTGAAAGGGACCGTGGCGCTGACCTACGGCTTCGCCCCGAAGCTGTCGCTGGGGATCATCTGGAGCTACCAGACGGAGCTGAGCAACGAGGAGCAGTACGCCAACTTCGCCGGCGAGGTGACCTGGCGGTTCTCGGACTGGGGCCAGTGGAGCGTCTACGGGGGCTCCAACATCAGCGACATCATCTGCGTCAGCGGCGTGTGCCGCCTCTTCCCGCGCTTCGTCGGGGTTCGCACCGAGTTCGTCGCCAGATTCTAGTCGTTAGCACGTGACCCCCCGCCCCATCGTGGGGCTCGCCCCTTGTGTGCTCCGAACGTGCTCTTATCGGGATGACCGGTGACGGCGCGGA
>CAZJHX010000304.1:0-3803 GCA_964545715.1 uncultured Myxococcales bacterium | reverse complement strand
GAGGTACAGGACCGAGGCGATCTTCAACACACCACTTGACGGGACACTAACCGGTGGGCTATTGGCTGTTCGGTCAGCCACAGGGGAGCCTCAGGTTTCGCCACAGCCTCCGTTGAGCGGATCATCGACCCTGACTCTCGCACGGCGGTCGATCGCAGTAAAGTTGAGCGGATCATCGACCCTGACTCTCGCACGGCGGTCGATCGCAGTAAAGCTGCCCTCGGGCTTGTGCCGCACCGCTCATGCACCTGATGCGCTACTGAGGCGCGCTCGGTTGTTTGGACAGTTCAGCGCCCCGGGTCGAGCTTGAGATCCGCCGTCCGGTCGGCGAGGATCACGGGGCAAAGGAGACCTCACATGATCGGGACATGCGATGTGTGCCAGAAAAAGAACTGTGCACTAGCAAGAGAGTGCAAACACTGCGACGCAAAGCACTGCGCCGCGTGTACGTCCAAGGGAGCCGCCAAGGGCGCAAAATGCGGTAACTGCGGTAAATCCGGCTGGAGCGCGATCTAAGACGCGCTTCCTTCGACCGCCTGTCTCACGAGCTGGGCGAGCTCCTCCAGCTCCGCTACGTCCTTTCGCAGAGCCTCGTCCATTTTGTCGGCGGCCTTTTGGATCTTGGTCAGCGCGCGGTCTGCGGTGTCCGCGGAGGATCGCACCTGCTTGACCGATTCCAGTTGCTGCTCAACCCGGTCAATCGCGCGATCCAGCTTGTCGAGTTGGAGTCCGGCGTCGGCGTTGGTTGCGCTGCGTTGGGTCAGAAGCGCCATGACCAGAGAGTACGCAACCTCCAGGACCACATCGTCATGCGCTGACTCCGCGTCCCAGACTGCGATCACGTCCTGTCCAAAGCGCCGCACGGGCACCAGACCGTTTACGGAGCGGGCCGAAAAGACGAACAGCCCAACCTCAGCCCGGCGGTTGACTCGTGCGGCATCGATCTCGGTCAGCGCCTTCTGATCTGTGTACTTTGATGATTGCTTGGCCTCGACAACCACGCGCCGACCAGCGGCTCGCTTCTCGGGTCCAGCGGTGATCACGAAGTCGCCCACCTTGGCGCGACTGACGGCGCCCGCCACGCTGCCGGTCGCCTGGAGCACATCCCCCCGACCGTCCGCGATCCGCTGCAACGCCGCCCCGAGGGCGTCCTCGAACACCATGCCGTGGGCCGTTCCCTTTGCGGCCTCCTCACGTCGCGCCGACAACGCTGCCAGTGTGGCGCTTACCTCGGTCTGAAAGCCGGACTGCGACGTCTGAATCTGAGCAAGCGTGTCGTTGAGCTCCCGCCGCAAGCGGGTGAGGGCCGACGTATCGTTGTCCAGTGACAATTGAGCGATCATGCCCGCGCGCGTTGCTTCCAGGCGGTCGACGAGCCTGGACATCACCGAGTCCTGCGCGTCCAGACTGAACTGGACCTTGAGCTTCTCAACGTCGTCGCACAGCGCTTGCTGCAGCTCCCCGTTGCTGGTGGTGATCTCGCCACGCAATCTCGAGAGCGCCGATTCGGGGAAGTCCAACGAAAATTGTTGAAGCAGCGCCTGTCGCTGCTGCTGCAGCGCTTCTCCGACCTCTCGAGCGATGGAGCTGGACAAGCCCTCTTTCCGCTGCGGATCCAGCATCTGGAACAGAGGGCTGCGCTCGCCGACATGAGACGCCATCGTTTGCGCCAATTGGCTGTGATCGCCGCTGATGCGGTCGCGGAGCAGGCGATCAAGCTCGCCGCCATCCGCCACAAGCCGCTGAAGACGCTGAGGGAGGTGCCCGTCGCTGGGATCCAGGTACGTCTTCAACGTGGACGACACGTGGTCGGTCACCGCGCGCGAATGCTGCTGGAGCGCCTCGCGGAGATCAGATACCACGGCCTCCCCGGCGCGCTCGATCTGTCCGGCATCCAGTGTCCTGCCGGCGCGGCTGAGAGCCAAAACCCCGATGCGAAGTGCCGCTTCGGCATGTCGCTGCCGGTCTGATTCGTCCTCGATGGCCTCCAGGGCCTCGATGATCTCCGGATCCGACACGCGAAGCCGCACGTCCAATCGCCGGGTCAACATCACGGGTTTGTCCATGCCAGCACTCATATCACCGTCTCCTCGTTGGCTGGCGACGATCCTCGCCCGCGCGCGCGCCGAGATTGCCGTAGCGGTGGTAGTTGTCGCTGATGCTCTGCTCCTTGACGTACCAGAGCAGCTCGATGCGGCCCTCGGCCAGGACGGGGGCGCGAGCGATGTAGATGCCTGTGTCGCCGACCGCCTTTATGACGCTCTCCGGAGCCCGGTCGGGCGCCGCGTAGCGCACACGATCGATGGCACGGGCCGCGATCAGCTCGGCCAGCTCCTGGTCTGACTCCTCCACAAACTCGACCGCGGCGCCCCAGCTCTGGGTCAGGCGATCGAGCAGATCGACCATCGGCGGGGTCACGCCGGGCGGGGCGCTGACGGTCGCCCGGCACCCAACCGTCTGGGCAGCGCAGACGCGGGCGAAGATCTCAAAGGCCGTGTCCGCCGGGTGCACGCGAATTCGCAGATGCCCGACCGGCAGATAGCGGCGCACGTTGTCCTGGCCCAGCAGCTTGAAGTCGTCGTGCTCGCCGCTGAACTCCGCTTCGAAAGCGTGCTGGTAGCTGCTCATCGCGCGCAGCAGACGCACCAGATCCGGTGGGTGAACACCGGCCGTGTGGCGGTCGAGCAGCAGCTGCCTCAGCGTCTCCAGCACCTCGGACGCCAGTGGCGTATCGGCGGCCGGCGGCGCGTCGTCGCGGTCGGCGAAGTTCATCAGCTGCGCCACATAGTTGGGGCCGCCCGCTTTGATGCCGGGGCCAAACGCCGACTTACCCATGCCGCCGAACGGCTGGCGGTGCACGATGGCGCCCGTCGTACCGCGGTTGATGTAGAGGTTGCCGGCCAGAATCGCCTCGCGCCAGCGCCGCTGCTCGCGCTGATCGAGGCTCTCCAGACCGGACGTCAGGCCATAGCCGGTCTCGTTGACCATATCGATGGCCTCTTCCAGGTCGCCGGCACGCATAACCGCCAGCACCGGGCCAAAGAACTCGGTCATGTGCGTGTAGCTGCCCCGGCTGACACCCCACTTGATGCCTGGCGAGTAGAGGCACGGGTTGTCCCCGATCCGGCGTGGCATCAGCGCCCAGGACTCCCCCGGCTCCAGCTCCTTCAGACCACGCTCCAGGTCGCCACCGGGGCGCTGCACCAGGGGACCCAGACGCGAGTCAAGCTCCCACGCCGACCCGACCCGCATGCTCTCCGCCGCGTCCACCAGCGTGGCGCGAAATGTCGGATCGTCGTAGACCTCTCCCTCCAAAATCAGCAGCGACGTGGCCGAGCACTTCTGGCCTCCGTGCCCAAACGCCGAGCCGAGCACGTGGGCGACCGCCTGCTCGCGGTCCGACATCGCCGTCACGATCGTGGCGTTTTTGCCGCCGGTCTCCGCAAACAACGTCATGTCCGGCCGCTTGTCCAACATCTGCAGGGCCGTATCCGTGCCGCCCGTCAGGATCACGACGTCCGCGTCCGGCGAGCCGACCAACTGCGCCCCGCCTTTGGCGCCCGAGCACGGCACAAACTGCAGCGCCTGACGCGACACGCCCGCCCGCCAGAAGCACTGGCACAGCTCCCACGCGACCAGCACGGTGTTGGACGCCGGCTTCAAGATGACCGTGTTGCCCGCCGCCAGCGCCGCCGCGACCCCACCGCAGGGGATCGCGATCGGGAAGCTCCACGGTGGCACGACCACAACCACACCACTGGGCGTGGCGGTGACGGTCTCCATCGTCTGGAACACACGCGCAG
>CAZJHX010000303.1:0-3859 GCA_964545715.1 uncultured Myxococcales bacterium | reverse complement strand
GTGGGCCACGACGGGAGCTTCGACGTCAGCGTCACGCCCGGCCAGTCGTACGAGCCCACGACGGGAGCTTCGACGTCAGCGTCACGCCCGGCCAGTGCGCCTTCGGGATCTGTATTGCCCAGCTCAAAGATGGGATCGTAGTCCGTGCCGTCGAAGAGGCGAAAGAAGGCCTGGTCATCGTCATCGACACCCACATCCCGGTAGTAGAACGAGATGGTCACCTGGGAGTAGCTGGAAATGTTGAGCTTCTTATACAGGTAGCCCGAGCCCTCCGTGGCCACCGCCGAGTAGGAACCGCTGTTTTTCTTCCCGCTCGAAATCAACCAGTCGGACGCCTTCCAACCGGACAAATCACCGCTCTCGAAACCATCGGAAAACAGGACGGTCTCTGACTGCGCGGGGAGAGCGCTGGCCTCCCGACTGTTGGGAGCCGCCTCGTCTCCAATGACGGCGCTGACCTTGTAATAGTAACGGGTGCCCTCGGTGAGGCCCGTGTCCTTATAGGAGGACGCGTTGGCGGTACCGACAGTGCTGTAGCCCGCGCCGGATGTGGTGCTCCGTTTGACCGTGTAGCTGGAAGCGCCGGTCACAGCGTTCCAGGTCAGTTTGATCTCGGCGGGTAGACACAACGAGCGGGTGGGGGTTTGGAGACCCCTGCGATCCGGGAGTTCTCTGGGTGGTTGTTGGTGGGATCTGGAGCGTCGGATCCGGGGAATTGTCGTGGCCGGGTCCGAAGCGCGTGAGGGGGGGGAGCACGGCGACGGGTTGGCTTGCGACCGGAAGCGGATCGGTGCGGCGGTCGATCGGCGCGGTGTGGGACGTATTGAGGTGGTTGCGGGTTCAGGTCGGGGCGTGGGCGCCTGGCGGAGCACGTGGCGTGGCCTGGTTGGACAGGATGATGCCGGCCAGTATGGCTTGGACGACATTGGGTTCGGAGACCGCCCGCACGAAGTCGAGGCGCCCGCCGCAGGGGCATGACAGGATGTCGACGAGAAACACTCGGGCGATTAAGTCGGCGTGTCGCATCACCCTTGGGCGGGCTGGCGCCACCGGGCGATTTCGAGTCGGGTCGGGAGGAGCGGGCACCACGGCCCTATAGACCGGTGAGGCCGCGCTCAGACACCCGAAGTAGAGCACGAGGTTGGTCTTGGGCCGGGGGATCAACGCGGCCATGCGGCCCAACAAGGCGATGGGATCGAAGAGCAGCTTTCGGACGCCACGACGGGGTCGCCTGAGCGTGAATTCCACGCGGTCATCGTCGCGTATGCGGAGTCGGCCGTTTGGGATCGGAGGACGCGCCATGTACTTGCAGAGGCGCTCCAATTGCTCTGGGCAGTGAGGCGGTGACGATGTGGAGGCGTGGAGCGTGAACTCGGCGTGCTGCGCTTGGAGCGGGTTCTTGTTTCTCGGTCGAGCGGGGGGTGGCGTGGGTTGTCTCAACGCCACCGGCTGCTGCGCGGCACAGCGCTCCAACAGGGGGTCGTCGGGCGCCGCCGGGGCGCGGCGGCGCAGGAGACCGTGGACGCGTGTCGCGATGGTCCGCACCAGCGCTCTGACCTCTTGCGGGCTGGGCGGAGGCTGAGATTCAAAAGGGACCTCGAGCGCGTCTGGAAGCTGGCGGAAGAGGCCGTCAGGGGCCAGGACATGCAGGTGGAGCCATGCGCCGGCGCCGTCGGAGAAGCGTTGGACCCACACGACCGCCCCCGGTCGGGCCGTGCCCGTTGCCCTCTTCTTTGGGGAGGCCCGCGCCTTTTGGAATTCGAAGAGCACTCGCATGCAGACCCGCGTGACGGCACCCGCCAGCGCGGCACGAAAGCACAGTCCGACGGCCAGAGGGGCGGGGAACGTGATGACGTACTGGCGCCAGCGCGCTCCGGCGTACAGAACTCGGTCCACCAACCAGGCAGCACGCTCAGCCATCGTCCGACCACAGCACGACGGGCACAACCGGCTGCGACACACGAACGGGACGATCCGGCCCTGGTCGCACTTCGAGCATTTGAGGTGCACGAACCCACGGTTGAAATCGCCGCACCGGGAGAGGGCCCGCAGCTGGTCGAGGGCGTATCCTGGTACCTTGCGGTGCGCCTGCTCTGCGACGCGCTCCTCGAATTCCGGGAGGTGGCGGCGGACGAGGGTGGCCAACTCGGTCAGTCTTGGCACCCATCGCGCCAGCTCACGCTCGAAGTCGGTCTGGCCAACCTCGGCAAGGAAGCGGTGAGTCGCCCCATGAAAACCGACCTCGTGCCCCGCCGCGGCGACGCGCTGGATGAGCTCGGGATGACGCTCAGCCACCTCTCCCAGGACGAAGAACGTGGCCCGCACCCCGAACGCCGCGAAGGCATCCAACAACCACTGAGTGTCGGCACAGACCCGCCGCCGCCCGGCCGGCAGCCCAAGCCCGTGGTGCCACTCCTCCAGGTCCACGGTGATCGCCAGATCCGGCGGGCGCTCGCTCAAGTACTGCTTGACCTCCTCGTCCGGGCCATGTTAAACGAGCGCGGCTCGGAAGAACGATTATTGAGGCTCAATATAATGGCCAAGTGTCAGCTAACAGGGTAAACAACGTCTCGTCGGAAACGCGGTATCGCACGCGCACAACAAGACCAAGCGCGTGCAGAAGCCCAACATCCAGCGCAAGCGGCTGTGGGTGCCCGAAGAGGGCAAGTACGTGCGCGTAAAGCTGTCGGTTCGGGCGCTCCGGACCGTCACTCAGACGGGCCTGTATGCGTTCATCCGGAAGAACGGGCAAAGGTGCTTTACAGATGCCCCTTGTCAACAGTCAGAGTGTCTGTAGATATCGGCCCGCTCTAAGTGCTGCGCTACCAAAGGACCATCATTCATGAAGAATTTATCACTCCTCTCTATTGCCGTATTCCTTGCTCTTCAAACTCTGTCATGCGGCGGCACGGACGACGCGGCCACCCCAGCATCAGACGTTGTTGTTGTGGAGGACGGAACAGCAACGATCGATAACGGCAGCACGACCGGCACATCAGACATTGATGACGATGACGTTAAGGAAGATGTCTTTGCAGTCGAAGCGTGCGTCCAAAAGGAAAGCGATGCCGGCACTCAATGTGTAGAGGAGCTCGTCATTGACTTTGGGAACGTTACACCTGGAGCAGGCGCCTCCGGTGTTGTTGAATTGAGCAACCTGGGCACGCTCACCGCCACCCTGCAAGGTGTGGATATTGATTCTGAGGACTTCTCAGTAACACTGGCCGACAGTGAGAATCAGGCACTGGAGATGCCGCATGTAATGCAGAGCGGCGCCAAGGCGTACGTCACCATCAGCCTCTCGCCCAACGCGGCTGTAGGCGCGTTGTCGGCTGACAAAGCCATCATCCGAACCACCGGGGAAGATGAAAATGAGAACAAAACACAATTCGAAATCCAGTTGAAAGGGCAAGTCACCGATTGTGATGAGGGCACAGGCGACTGCGACGCCGATCTGACAAATGGCTGTGAGACTGATCTCAACACCACAACTGAGCACTGCGGCGAATGTGACAACGCATGCGAGGTAAACAAAGGCACCGTGGCCTGTGAAGAAGGCGCATGCGTCGCCACCTGTGACGACGGCTGGGCCGGTGAAACATGCGATACCAACGTTGATGAATGCGCCGCTGAGACTAGCCCCTGCGATGCGAACGCCACCTGCACCGACAATGACGGCAGCTATGACTGCGCCTGTAACAGCGGCTACGCCGGTGACGGCGTGGACTGCGCGGCATCTGCCTGCCCCGAGAACGCCGAGGGCGATCCGGCCTGTGCCTGCAAAGCCGGCTACGAGGGCACCCTCACCTGGGACGACGCGGCAGACGCCTGGACCGGCGCCTGCACCAACCTTGATGAG
>CAZJHX010000302.1:0-3906 GCA_964545715.1 uncultured Myxococcales bacterium | reverse complement strand
ACTTCGGGCGGCCTGACTCAAGCAAAGAGGTCTCTGGCGAACCCGGGGCAGTTCATTTCGGGTCACAAACGCCCCACATGAATCATGTAGGGCGTTTATGAGCGCTTTTCGGGTCACAAACGGGCCAGATGAATCGTGTAGGGCGTTTTTATGAGCCCTGGGTTGACCAGAACGATCGTTCTTTTAGTTCTTGCATCCGACCCCTCGAACGCGGTAGTGGTGCCGCATGCGGATGTTGTTGTTGATGTTGTTCACGCTGTCCTGTTCCGCTCCTGCCGAGACGCCGCCTTTGGGTGACGCGCCGCCTGAGCCTGTTTCGCCCGATCCGGCGCCGCCCGAGGTCACCCCGGGGGTCGGAGAGGTGCCTGCGGTCGAATTGGCGCTGCCCGAGAGCGGCTTTCAAGTGACCACGATTGGCGAGTGGCTCGAGCCCGGCACCGACGTCGAGTACTGCGAGGTGGTGCAGCTGCCCGGGTCGCCCGACGAGACGTTTTCGGTCAGCCGCATCGAGGTCGCCATGCACCAGTTTTCGCACCATGTGATCGTGAAGGCGGCTGTGCCTGGCTCGGAGACCGAGGCGGCGATGGTCGTCGGTGAGCGGGAGCCATGCATTCGGCCACAGCAGCCGTTTGGCGGAGACATGGTCGACGTGACCGGGGCTCAAAAGCCGTACTACTCCAGCGACTGGCCGGCCGGCGTCGGGCGCATCTATCACGGCGGGCAGAAGCTGGTCGTGGACTGGCACTACTACAACCCAACGACGGAGCCGATCCCGGCGCGGCACGCGATCAACTTCCACGTGGCGGCGCCCGATGCCGTACAGCACGTGGCCGAGACCTTTGGCTTCTATAACTACGCGATCGCTGTCGAGGCGGGTGAGACCGGGGCCACCGCGACCGAGTGCACCTTCGACAAGGACGTGCTCATCTGGTCGTTGACCCGCCACACCCATCAATGGGGCCGCGACGTCCATGTGTGGCACGCGGGTGGGCAGCACGACGGCGAGCACCTATGGACCAGCACGGACTGGGCCCACGACCTGGACTACTTCTTTGAGGACGGGCCGATGCTTATCAAGGCGGGCGAGGGCTTCGGTTTTCAGTGCGAGTACGAGAACACCGAGGACCACACGCTGAACTTCGGTGTAAAGGCCAGCGACGAGATGTGCATCCTGTTCGGCGACATCTGGTCTCCCACAGGCGAAGACGTGTCCGACCAGAGCTGCTTCGGCGCGCCGGTCCCGGTCCGCACGTTCTAGCCCTACCAAGCCTCCAGGCGCACGAGCACGGCTGAGGCGTCGTCGGCCGAGTAGCGGTCGCGGGCCTTGCGCAGCAGCTCGGCCACGCCGCGGCTGGGGTCGCGATGGGCGGCGATAGCGGCGCCCAGCTCGTCGTCGCCGATCACCTTCGTGATCCCGTCGCTGACCAGCGCCAGCGTGTCGCCGGTCTCAAAGGCGACCTCCTCCACGTCGTAGACACCCGGGTGGCCGACGCCGGCGTATCGGGTGAGGCCGGCAGCCGTGCCGTGATCCGCGGTCAGGCGGCGCAAGCTCATCTGGTCCCAGCGGCAGGCCAGTGTGTCGCCGGCGTGGACCAGCACCAGGCGGCGGTGCGGGGCGAGCCACGCCACGGTGACGGCGGCGGCGGCCAGCGGCTTGTTGGTGCCGGCCACCACGCCGATGAGGTGGATCTCGCGGTCGATCGTCTCCATGAGGGTCACGAGGCCGGCGGTGGTCGGCGGGATCGTGGGGTCGCGAAAGAAGTCCGGCAGTCGGCTTGCGATGTGGTCGGCCGCGTCGCCGCCCTGCTCGACGCCGCCCACGCCGTCGATGACCGCAAACAGCTCCCCGCGACCCGCCCTCGTGACGGATGCCGCTGTGGCATCCAACCGCACGGTGCGGTCCTGGTTGGACCGATGAGTTCGGCCCTTGATGGACCCGGCGGCGCTGGTTGTGTGCATGAGCGGGTCAGCCTATCACGACTCTTCGACGCGTTGACCTCGGTCAAGAACGTCCAAAATTGCGCGGCGGCGTTGCGCTGGCACTGGGGCGGAGTGTATCGTTGGCGACACCTATCAGCAGATGTGGGAGGGACCGTGAAGTCACGGACGACACTTTTGTGTCCGCGCGCTCGTGCGCGCGGCGGCCGCCGTTTTCTTGTTTGCAGCCTTCGGGTGCTCCGATTCAGACTCAGTCGCCGTTCCACCGCAGGACAGCAGCCACGTTCATGAGCACGACCACGGCTCGGACCCAGGGCTCTCAGACGTCTCGGACTGCGTCCCCAAGCCGGAGACCTGCAACCTTGAGGACGACGACTGCGACGGCAAGGTAGACGAGGATCTCGACTGCCCCGGCCCCGGGGCTGATATCGGGCCGAGCGACGCGCAGGAGTCCGACGGCGTGCTGGTCAGCGAGGACGCGGCCGGACCCGGCGATGCGGACAAGGACGGCGTCATCGATGCCGACGACAACTGCGTGTCGATCGCCAACGCCGATCAGGCGGACCTGGACGAGGACGGGCTGGGCGACGTCTGCGATGACGACAAGGAAGGCGACACCTACCCCTGCGTGGACGCGACCAGCTGCGATGACTGCGACGACTGGAACGCGGCCGTCAACCCGGGCGCCGCCGAAGAGTGCAACGGCGTGGACGACAACTGCGACTCCATGGTGGATGAGTCCTTCCTGGACAGCGACACGGACAACATCGCCGACTGCGCCGACACCGATGACGACAACGACGGCGTCGACGACGACGACGACGTGTGCCCGTTGGTGGCCGACCCCGATCAGCTGGACTCCGACGACGACGGCATGGGCGACCTGTGCGAGGACGACTTCGATGGCGACGGGACGCTGGATGAGGACGACTGCGACGATACGAACAAGGACATCCATCCGGGCGCCGAAGAGCTGTGCGACGGCGTGGACAATAACTGCGACGGGCTGGCGGACGAGGGCTTCCCGGATGCCGACGGCGACCAGTTCCCCGACTGCGTGGACCTGGACGACGACGGTGACGGTGTCGCGGACCTCGACGACAACTGCGCGGGTGCGGCCAACCCCGATCAGGCGGATCTGGATGAGGACCTGGCCGGTGACCTGTGTGACGACGACAAGGACGGTGATGAGGCCCTGTGCCCCGCGACCGGGCCGTGCGACGACTGCAACGCCCTGGACGCGGCCGTCGGACCCGGAGCGGACGAGGTGTGCGACGGCATCGACAACAACTGCGACGGTGTGATCGACGAGTCGTTTGCCGACTTCGACGCGGACAAGCTGGCCGATTGCGTGGACGACGACGACGACAACGACGGCACGCCCGACACCGAGGACGCGTTTCCCACCGACCCCGGTGAGGCGACCGACACCGACTCCGACGGGTTCGGCAACAACGCTGACAACTGCGCGGACCTGGCCAACCCGGACCAGAAGGATCTGGACAGCGATGGGCTGGGCGACCTGTGCGATGACGACATCGACGGTGATGGCATCCCGAACGCGGACGACCCGGACCCGAACACGCTGCCGCCGACCGATGACGCAGACAACGACGGCGTGGTCGACGGCGCTGACAACTGCCCGAACAACCCCAACGAAAAGCAGGAGATCTGGACGGTGACGGCTTAGGCGATCTGTGCGACGCGGACAAGGACGGCGACGGTACGCCCAACGCCCAGGACTCAGATCCCGCGGACGCCAACAAGGGCGGCGATGGCGATACCGATGGCGTGGCCGACGAGAGCGACAACTGCAAGGCCCTGTCCAACGCCGATCAGGCGGACCTGGACAAGGACGGCATCGGTGACGCCTGCGACGGGGACATGGACGGCGACGGCGTGCCCAACGAGCAGGACAGCGATCCGGCCCACGCGAGCGAGTCCGCCGACTCCGACGAGGACGGCGTG
>CAZJHX010000301.1:0-3937 GCA_964545715.1 uncultured Myxococcales bacterium | reverse complement strand
CACCTGCAACGGCAGCGGCGCCTGCGGTCTGTACGACACGTCGACGGTGTGTGTGGCGCAGTCCTGCAACAACGGCGTGCACCTGTTTGACGATAAGTGCAACGGCTCGGGCAGCTGCGCAGACGGCGGCAACGAGGCGTGTGACCCGTACCTGTGCGCGGGCGACACCTGCGCGACCACGTGCGCCGCGCAAGACGAGTGCATCAACACCTACTGGTGTGATCTGGGTACGGCGGTCTGCAAGCCCAAGAAAAACAACGGCGACGCGTGCGGCGACGGCTTCCAGTGCAAAACCGGGCACTGCCAGAACGGCTTCTGCTGCCCGTCCGGCAACTGCTGCTCGGTGGGCTCGGACTGCGACACGTTCAAGGTGGCGCCGTCGTGCACGGACGCGGGGACCTGCGACGGTGAGCGCACCGATCAGACCTGCAACGGCAACAAGCAGTGCACCGCGGCTGTGGTGGACGACGACACGGCGTGCCAGACCGAGGTCTGCGTGGCGGCCAGCTGCGTCGGTGCGGGGTCCAGCCTGCAGCATGTCGCGGCCAAGACGTGTAATGCGGCAGGTCAGTGCAACCAGGGTGGCGTGATTGCGGCGTGCAACGACGGCAACGTCTGCACCACCGACGCGTGTGCGGCGGCCTCGGGCTGTGCCAACACCAACAACGCGTTTGCTGACGCGTGCTACGACGGTCCGGCCGGGACGTCCGGTGTGGGCGAGTGCAAGGCGGGCACCAAGACTTGCGATAACGGCGCGTTTGGCGGCTGCGTGGACCAGGTCAAGCCGGCGGGCGAGTCCTGCAACAGCAAGGACGACGATTGCGACAGCACGACCGATGAAGAGGACGCCACCGGCTGCTCTACCTTCTTCAAGGACGCGGACGGCGACGACTTCGGCGTCACCGGCGACTCCAAGTGCCTGTGCGCGGCCAGCGGTCAGTACAAGGCCACCGTCGCGGGCGACTGCGCCGACGACGACAACACGGTGTTCCCGACGCAGACCGAGTCCTGCAACAACAAGGACGACAACTGCAACAACGTGGTCGACGAAGAGGACGCCACCGGCTGCACCGACTACTTCAAGGATGTCGACAACGACAAGTACGGCCTGACCGCCGACAAGAAGTGCCTGTGCTCCGGCGTCGATCCCTACGACACCACCGACAGCGGGGACTGCGACGATACCGTCGCGACCACGAACCCGGGCGCAATCGAGAAGTGCAACGACGTCGACGACAACTGTAAAGACGGTGCGGACGAGACCTTTGCGCTGGGTGCGGCGTGTGACGGCGGCGGCGACCTTGATGACTGCAAAGAGGGCGTGAACGTCTGCAACGACGCCCAGGACGGCGTGAAGTGCATCGATGACGGCGCGCTGATCGTCATCACGGGCGACAAGGTTCAGGACACCACGGTGACCAACGAGGCGACTCCGTCCCTGGACGGCTCCCTGGTGGGTACGATCACGCAGGTCAACGCCAAGGTCGGCAAGGGCTTCGACGTCAGCGGCGGCGGTCGTGTGGAGTTTGCACACACCAACGCCATGAACGTGTCGACGACGGGCGCCACGTTTGCGATGTGGATCAAGTCCAGCGGTACTCCGGTGGGCTACGCGGGTCAGATCGCTCACAAGGCGGCGACCACCACCGACGCGACGCTCGCCTGGTACTACTTCGGCAACGCCAGCGGCGGCGCGGACAACACGCTGCGGCCTTACTTCACGGTGGGCGGCAACTGGGCCTCATGCGGTGGGTACAAGGTGGTTCCGGCCGACGGCTTCGTGCACGTGGGCCTGACCTACACGGTCGATACCAAGGCGAACAAGACCACCGTGCGCGTCTACAAGAACGGCGCGGTCACCAAGACCTGTACGTTCACCGGCACCATCTCCAACAACGGAAAGGCGCTGCAGTTCGGTCGCGGCTGGCAGGTGGAGTTCCCGGGCGTCATCGACGAGGCGGCGTTCTACAACTACCCGCTGTCGACCGCCAAGGTCGCCGATCTGATGACCAACGGCATCCCGACGCTGACGCGCAACAACGAGATCTGCGACGGCAAGAACAACGACTGCAAAGGCGGCACCGACGACGGCTTCACCGACAAGGGTGACGCGTGTACCGAGGGTAACGGCCAGTGCGCCAACACGGGCACGCGCGTGTGTGCGGTCAGCGGTCAGAAGACGGTCTGCTCGGTTACAGGCTCGGCTCAGGGCTCGAGCTGTGACGATACGGATCCGTGCACGCACACCGACGTGTGCAGCGGCGGCGCCACCAGCAAGTGTGGCGGTACGGCTTATGCGTGCAGCGGCAGCTGTCGCCAGTGCAAGGGCGACGGCACCTGCACCGTGGATGCGGGCAAGTGCTTCATCGCGGGCTGCAACCCGTCCAGCCCGGGCTGCGGTACGGCGGCGTCGTGCAAGGGCTCAGGCGAGTTCGACGGTGCCAGCGGTGACGCGGCCTGTCGCGTCTGCACGCCGGGTACGACTCAGAGCGACTGGTCCTCGGCGCCGGTGACCAAGGTCTGCGTGGCGTCGACCTGCAGCGGTCTGACCTACGCGAGCGACGACAAATGCGGCTCCGGCGGCAACGCCAAGAAGTGCCTGGACTCCGGCACGGTGAGCTGTGACGACACCAACCTGTGCACGGACGACAACTGCGCGGACGCTACGGGCTGCAGCAACATCGCTAACAGCTTCCAGCGCGAGTGCTACACGGGTCCGGTCGACACCAAGAACATCGGCACCTGCACCCCGGGCATCGAGCAATGCGCCAACAAGGCGTTTGGTCCGTGCAACGGTGAGGTCAAGCCGGTCGCCGAGGAGTGCGGCTCGGGCAACACCGCCGGCACCGGCCAGGACAGCCTGGACAACAACTGCGACGGCCTGGTCGACAACGCCAACAACAAGACGACCTGGTACACCGACGCTGACGGCGACAACTTCGGGGACTCGGCCAAGCCCACCAAGGTGCAGTGTGTGCAGCCCATCGGCTTTGCCGAGGCAAACACGGACTGCGACGACGCTGACGCCAAGAACTTCCCGTCCAACACCGAGGTCTGCGACGACCAGGACAACAACTGCAGCGGCACCATCGACGAGAACTTCGCGGAGAAGGGTGACGCCTGCGACGGTGGTGACACCGACAAGTGCAACGAGGGCAGCAAGGTCTGCACCATCGACGGCAGCGGCGTTGAGTGCAGCAGCAGCGACGGTCCGATCGGCGTGTATGACGCCGACTTCGGTGATGCGACGACGGTGTCCGATGCCTCCGGCAGCGGCAACGATCTGTCCGGAAAGAACGGCCTGGTGGTCAAGACCAACGGCGGCCACATCAACCGCAGCTACGTCTTCAACGGGTCCGGGGCGCACGCGCGTCACTCCGAGTTCGCCAAGTTTGCGCTGCCGCAGGGCACGATCAGCCTGTGGGCCAAGCCCGGCAAGCTGAGCGGCGTTCAGTACCTTATCGCGTCGGCCGGTGTGGGCGACGGCAAGGGCTGCTGCATCCGCTGGGGTATCCACCTGAGCGGCAACAAAGTGCTGGCCAAGCTGTACGACAACATCACGCCAGGTCACGTGACCTCGTCGGCGACGCTGACGGTGAACAAGTGGCACCACATCGTGTTCACGTACAAGCAAAACGACACCAGCCGCCTGTACATCGACGGCGTGTTGCAGAGCAGCAAGATCGCGGTCAAGAACGTCAACAACTGGGGCTACCTGCAGCTGGGTACGCGCCTGTGGGGCGGCTCGCCGGCCGAGTCCTACCAGGGAGAGCTGGACGAGATCGCCATCTACCCGTTCGTGAAGAACGCGGCGTTTATCAACAGCCTGTTCACGCAGGGCATCCGCACGGTCGAGAAGAACAAAGAGTTCTGCGACGGTGTGGACAACGACTGTGAGGGCGGCACGGACGAGGACTTCTCGGGCAAGGGCGCCGGC
>CAZJHX010000300.1:0-3954 GCA_964545715.1 uncultured Myxococcales bacterium | reverse complement strand
GGGCGCGCGACCTGGACCATCCGACGACGCGCGTCACCTGGGAAGCCTGGACCGACTGACCCCGTAGACGGCACACACCGCAGCCACATCATCTGTATGCAGCGTCCGTCGCTGCTCACCGGGGCGGATCCCCGCGTGCATCACGGCATCCGCAACCCGCGAGTGCGCGAAGCCCAGCGCGTGACCCAGCTCGTGCGTGATGGTGCTGGCCAGGTCCACCGTGTCCGGGGGCGTGCGCGGCGCCGTGCTGAACCGATGGTGCCCGTTCAACAGAATCTCGACCGATAGGATGCGGCCGCGCAGCCCGCTGGAGCGGACGTCCGTCCATGCCGCCAGGCCTCTTCGCCGCGTCCATTTTTCGGCCGGTACGTGCCGGATGACGATGCGCCCCCCAGCTCGTCGCACCAACGTCAGCCGGCTGCAGCCGGGGCGTGTCCACTGGTGCACCGCGGCGTCCACAACCGCGTCGTCACCGCCGGGAATGGTCCCGTCCACCCGCCACGTCAGCTGCGTCGTCTTCCAGCTCAGCTTGGCGCCGCGCTCCGAGACCTGGTGCTCCCAGCCCGCCGCCGGCGCCGCGATCAGCAGCGCAGCGCTACAGATCCAGATTCGGATGCAGATCCGCATCGGCCTCGTCGATGTCCAGGGCGCCGACGTCGGTGAGCTCCGACGTAACCTCGTCGTCCAGCTCGGTCCCGTCCGCCGACGCGACGTCCTCCTGCGCTTGGCCGCCGCAGCTTTCCGGGTCCTGCGTGTCGCCGGCTGCGTCGTCGGCGTCCAGTGTGTCGCTGTATGCCGTGCGGTTGCCGTCGGTGTCCCAGCACTCGTGAATCGCGCCCAAAAGCTCCACATCCGGCTTGATCCGCGCGATGGCCGCGTCCGCCCGTCCACCCTTGCCCGAGGCCCAACGCAACCGCATCGCCAGCAGCTCGACGCCGTCCAGGTCGTCTATGAGGTCGCCCGTCTGCACGATGCGGGCCCGCCCGCCCACGCCGTCGCGCTGGATGTCGTCGGCGATAAAGTTGTCCGCGATGCCGTCCCCAGTGCGCGGCTTCACGTCGCGAAAGGCGATACGGCGCGCGATCACACCGTCGTTGTGATTGGCAAACCAGAAGTGCAGGCGGCCGTCGGTGTCGACCTCGGGCGCCAGGTCCGTGATCGCCGACATGTTGATGTGGATGCGGCCGCCGCCTCGCTTTGACGCGTGCTTCACAAAGACGCCGGTCATCAGGATCTTGTACTCATCACCGCCCTGTGGCCTGGCCTGCAGCAGGTAGCGCCGTCGCCCGTCCGCCGCGGCCACGACCGCAAAGACCACCTCCACGCCTTCATCCAGCTCAGCCCAGGCGACCCACGGCGAGCCGTCGTCCGCGACCCCGCTGGCATCGGGCTCACGGTCGTCCGCTACGGCCTCCTGCACGAAGCCCAGCACCGACCGCAGCAGCGAAAACGCCTCCTTGGTCGCCTGCCGGCCCTCCTTCAGCAGCCACGCCGGATCGCCCAGCGCCAGCCCACCCCACTCGTCGTCGTCGTTGAAGAGCACCTTCTCAAAGTCGACGACATCGTCGGCTCCGGGCGGCGCGTCGCCGGGCTTGGTCGGCACGCCCTCACCACACGAAAGCAGGCCCAAGACGCAGCTCAGCCAAAGCGCGATGCGCGGTTTCATCAGCTATTTGTCTCCGAAGCAGTACAGGGTGCCGGAGTTGTCTCCGATCCACCCGCGGTTGCCGGCCAGCGCGGCCGTGCCTTTGATCTTGTTCGTGGCCGCGCTATACGTCCAGACCACCTTGCCGCTCTGGTTGATGACCCGGATCTTGCCGTCGTCCGCGCCGATCAGCACGTCGCCGTCGGTGTCGATGGCCGGCGTCGAGTTCATCCCCCCGTCCTTGGCAAACGGGGTCTGCCAGTGCTTGCCGCCGTTGAAGTTGATCGTCAGCAGCCCGCTCTTGCCGCCGTTGCTGGACACCAGGATGCGGTCGACCGGGTTGCAGCATTTGTAGCCGGTGTTGAAGATGGCCACGCTGTTGTCGGTGTCGCCCCCTGTGCTGCTGTACAGCCAGTGCAGCGCGCCCGCCGGCGACAGCGACGCCACCTTGTTGCTGAAGGCCTGGTAGATCCGGCCGTCCTGACCGACCGCCGGGCTGCCGTCCGTGTCCAGCTGGCTTTGCGTGTACGTCCACTCGACCGTGCCCTGGGTGTTGATCGCGTGCACGGTGTGGTTGCTGCCGGCCACATAAATAAAGCCGTTGGGTCCGATCGCCGGATGCTGCTGCGGCATCAAGTTGGGGACGTTGCCCACCTCGACTTTCCAGGTCAGCGCCCCGTACGGCGATAGCGCATGCAGCTGTGAGCCGACGACCTGATAGATGCTGCCGTCGTTGTGCACGATGGCGGTCCCGCACACCTCGTTGGGGGCAAAGTCGCTGAACCACACCGTCTTGCCGTCCGGGTCAACCAGATCCAGCCGGGTGCCGCCGCCGATGATGATGGCTCCGTCCTTGCGCAGGCTCGGCCCGCCGCCGCCCTTCAGCTCGCCACCCAGCGCGTGCGTCCACACCTGCTCGCCCGTGTCCGGATTCAGCGCATACAGCGTCTTGCCCAGGCCCACATAGACCGCGCTGATGTCCGTCGGCACCGCCGGCGCGCCGATGAAGTCAAACTCGCTGTCCAGCTGCGTCTTCCACAGCAGCTTGGCGGTCTTGGGCAGCTGGCTGTCCCACGTATTGCTGGTGCGCCGCGTGTTGCGCTTCATCGTGGCCCAGCCGCCCTCCATCATGCCGCAGACCTCGTCGATGAGGCCGTCGCAGTCGTTGTCCTTGTTGTCCGCACAGAGCTCCGATGCCGTGGACGAGGCCGTCGGGTCCAGCGCATCGCAGTCGCTCTCGTCCGGGTCGCCGTCATTGTCGTCGTCGCTGTCCTGGCAGTCCGCGATCTTGTCTGCGTCGGTGTCGGGGAAGCCCTCATCGATCGCCAGGTTGCAGTTGTCGTCCTGGCCGTTGCAGATCTCCAGCGCGTTGGGGTGAATCACCGGGTCAAACGGCTTGCAGTCCAGCGAGTCGGCCCACCCGTCGTCATCGTCGTCCGTGTCGCAGGCGTCGCCTTTGTTGTCCTGATCGAAGTTGGCCTGGTCCGGGTTGAACACCTTCGGGCAGTTGTCGTCCGCGTCCTTGGCGCCGTCGTTGTCGTCGTCCGGATCGCAGGCGTCGCCCAGCGTGTCCCCGTCCGCGTTCTCCTGCGACGGATTGGCGATGGTCGGGCAGTTATCGCCCCCGTCCGGCAGCCCATCGTCGTCGTCGTCCGCGTCGCAGGCGTCGCCGAACTTGTCGTCGTCCGCGTTGGCCTGGTCCTCGTTGGGCGTCAGCGGGCAGTTGTCCAGGTTGTCGGGCTGCTTGTCTCCGTCGTCATCATCGTCCACGCAGTTGGCCGTTCCGTCACCGTCGGTGTCCGGGAAGCCCTCGTCCACGAAGCCGTTGCAGTTCTGGTCGGTCCCCTCGCACGTCTCGCCCGCCTGGTGGTTTTTCTCCGGATCCTGCGGCTTGCTTTCGAACAGGTCCGGGTCTCCGTCTCCGTCGTCGTCGTCGTCGCAGGCGTCGCCCAGCCCGTCCTTGTCTGTGTCGGTCTGCGCCGCGTTCACGATCGCCGGGCAGTTGTCGGCCACATCGGCGGTGCCGTCCCCGTCGTCATCGTCGTCGCAGTCGTCGCCGTCCCCGTCGCCGTCCAGGTCCGCCTGCCCGGGGTTGTGGACCAGCACGCAGTTGTCGAGCACATCCGGTACCCCGTCGCCGTCCTCGTCCAGGTCGCACTCGTCACCCAGCCAGTCGCCATCGGGGTCGGGCTGGGAGGGGTTGGACACCAGGTTGCAGTTGTCGTTTTTGTCCAGCACGCCATCGTTGTCGTCGTCCGCGTCGCAGGCGTCGCCCTTGCCGTCCGCGTCGATGTCGCCCTGGGCCGGAT
>CAZJHX010000299.1:0-4071 GCA_964545715.1 uncultured Myxococcales bacterium | reverse complement strand
GCCGTTCAAGGCACCGCTGATCGCCCCCGCCATCGCCGCCGTCGTGTCCACGTCGCCCCCGCAGGAAATCGCCGTACACACGGTCTCCATATAGTCGTCCGGCGTCTTCATGAAGGAGTAGAGCGCCCACGTCACGGACGTCACGACCCACGGGCTGATGTACTGCCACTTGGCCGCGTCGCGGTGGGTGTTCAGCTTAGCCAGCTTCAGCACCGCCTCACGCGGCGGCATCTTCAGCAGGTCCGGCAACAACCCGATCGCGCGTGCGAACTTGGGCTCGTTCTGCACGACGTCGGTCAGGTGCGCCAGAAACTCCCCGTCGCCGTACTCGTGGTTGACGACCCAGCGCACGGCCGATGCAATCAGCGTGGAGCCCATGATCGCCGGGGCGTTGTTGTGCGTCATGACGGACTGATCACGACAGGCCTGCAGGAACTCGGTGTCGTCCTCCGCGTTCCAGTACGCCAGGCCCAGCGGCGCCGCCCTCGTGGCCGACCCGTTGCCTTCGCTGACCGTGTCTCCGGTCTCGGTCCACGGCATGCCGACGGCGATGTGCATTGCCGCTTCGTGCGTCGTCTTGCCGGCACCGACGACTTTGCCCGCGGAGAAGATGTTGGCCAGCCGTCGGGCGTAGTCGTCGGGGTCGAAGCCACGGCGCTCCATGAGGGAGATCATGAGCTCTCTCGCAAGCTGCGTATCATCTGTGTATTGACCGACTCCATGCCCCACGCGCCCCTTGAGCGGCCGATCTCCCATAATGTGGCCGTGCACGTACGCCCGGCAGTAGTTGGCCGGTGAGCCTTCCACTCCCGCTCCGAGCATGTCGCCGACGGCTTGGCCGATCAGACAGCCGACAACCTTGTCGAGTGCGTCGTTCATGTGTCCAGACCCGACCCCCCGCGCCACTCGGTCGTGATCCGTCTGAGAGCGGCTAGCGCTGCTACGGCGGCGCCGCGATGCCTCCGCTCGACGGCGAGTACCAAGAGGCGGAGTGGCTGAACAGCCCTGGACCACACTGCGACGTCCTCAGAGAATCCTTGCTCGAGCGCGGTCTCCACGATGTCCTGCGCGGAACGGACTGTCGCCTCCTCTAGCCACGACACCGCCAGATCCCACTCTTCAACCGCATCACGAAGTGCCGCAAGGCGCCACCGGCAACGCGTCGGCCCTGCCGCTTGCTCGGACAAGATGTCGACCGCCGCGCTCCGTCGCATCTCTACCCCTGCCGGTTCGTAGCGCGCGCGGTCCTCCGACAACCCTGCGGCAGCCTCGGGGAAGAGTTCCCAACGTCCACGACAGCGCCCGCCGCGCCGCGTCCACAAGGAGCTTGCCCAGATCTCGAGCGGCGTCGGCGCCGAGCACCTGATCAACTCCAGGTGCTCGAGAGTTAGAATCGCGTTCACCTTGGCAATGATGGTCCCGTCCCGCGCTGGAACGTCCGCGGCGACGCGGTAGCCGACGAGATCCACCAATGGGCTCCAGAACGGGCCGAACGGCGTCAAGTTCCCCGATGCCTGCATCTGTGTGAGGTCCTGGCGCGACATCACCGTCCCGCGCTGTTCGTATAGCGCATGGGGCACGAAGGAGAAGTGGTCGGCGGGCCCAGGTGTCCATCGGGCACACAAACCAGTATCAGCGGCAACTGTGACCTCGATGGATGCGAACATGCCCACGGGCAATGGCGTGTGCGGATAGGGGTTCCAGTCCTCGGCGTGGAAGGTCCGCAGCACCTCGTCGCGTCCCGAGCACGCGAAGATGAACAAGGCGTCGAGCGCCTGGGCCCGGGCATTGTCGAGGCGCCCGGACGCCTCCGAGAAGTCGTCGTACCGCTCGTCGTCTACGTCGTCCGCCCACAGCGCATCGAGCCAGGTCCGCGCCTCCTGGAGTCGCTGGAGGCATGCGACCACGTCTTGCTCCACCTCGGCCGCCAGGATGTCGCCGAGTGCCAGCAGTGCGGGCAGCGCCGCCGGCTGGTAGGCGAAGCCCACCTGATCCGTCTGCCAGATGTACGGCTCCAACCGGACCAGTTCACGAAGCGGGGGCACTGCGGCCTCGGCGTGGAGCAGGCGATAATGGTCGACCAGTGCGTTGACCGAGACCGTGGACAACCAACAGTCTCGCTCCCCGATGCGACGCGTGAGCTCTAACATCAGCGACACCAGCATGGACCGGATCTCGGGGCTATCCGGAACCGGCCCCGCCCACTCTCGTGTGTAGCCGTCATGGGCGTCATATTCGACTGCGACCTGATGCCGCCCTAGAGGCAGCCGTGCGTTGAAGCAGTTGTTGCGCGGCTGATTGGCGCAGTACACGTGAACCGGGTCATCTCCGAGGTCAAGGTCACGTAGATCACAGAAGTCACCGGAGCCGGACCGCATCGCGCGCCCATCAACGACGGCGACGGCCCGGTTCTGCGGACACTCCGAACAGTTGTCTGGCCCTCCGTTAGGCATTGCGGTTCTCCTTTGTCGGTCCCGAACCGGGCCGACACATTCAGGTTGTGGTTTGAGGGCGTTCTTCGACCCCCAGCGAACGTGCGTATTCACTGGTCGACGCCCACCGATGCGGCGGGACGCAAATGATCAGCTCGCCGTCCCTGCGTCCTTCGGCCTCGCCGATCATCCCGACGAGCGCCCGATCTGCGCCGATCCGATGGCCACAGGTCAGCAGCGGGCACGCGACTCGTCGGACCCCGGCGGCGGCGAAGTAGTCGAGCGCATCCGCCAAGGCGCTCCAGGCGTAGCCAGGCCGCACCTGGCCGACGTGGACGAGCACGGACAGCAAGGCGAGGTGGTCGAAGGGGAGGATCCCATCGGTCTCGATGACCCGGCAATGACCGAGGGGCAGGGGGAACGGCGCCGGGGTGATCACGTCGGCGGCGTCGAAGTCCTTCGCCAGGGTGCGCGCGTTGTAGCCAAGACCGTCGGGCGTCGTGCCGTCCACGGTCACGCAAGCTACGTCGGCCTCGACGGCGCCAAGTGACGCTGCCGTCACGAAGACGTCCATCAGACCTCGAATCCGGCGCAGGACACCAACCACTCGAGCAGCCATGTGATCGCGAACACCACGGCCAGCCCCAGACCGAGAAAGACCCACTCCGAATAGTCCACACCGCCACGAGCCGGGTGCACATCGTCGGTGATGCCCTCTGCGTCTTCATCATCTGCCGATTCGTCATCCTGTTCGTCGGCGACCGCATTCATGACAGCGATCACACTGTCGATGAACGCGGCTCCGCCGGCGGCGGTGTCCTCGTCCCCCGACAAGCCTGCCTCGTATGCTTCGTCGATGTCGACGCCCAACAGGACCGCGGCCACGAAGAGGGCCAGCCGCCCCGAGCGCTCCTCGCCCCGCTGGTGGTGGACCAGTCCGAGTTGTGCCCACACGTCCCAGATCGGCTGGCGCATGTGTTCCTTGAACCCGATCAACGGCTGGATGAGCAGCATCGCGGCGGTCACGAACAGGACTTCATGGTCGAAGCCCGATTGCAGCCCGTGGAAGTACAGGCCGACACCCGTTGCTACTCCGACGGCCCACAGGCAGGAGTAGAGCCCCCAGACACGCCTCGTCCGGGTCGGAGCCCGTTCCGGGTCGGGCACCTCCAGCCAACGTGTCAGACGACGTGATGCCTTTGCCCAGAACAGGGCCCAGATGAGCGTGGCGACAAAGAACACGCCGGCGCCGATCAACGGTTCGACTGTCCAGTTGACCAAAGCCCAACCGAGCAAGACGACCAGCAGAATCAGGTTCATGTTGTCCTCCTCCTCTCAGTTAGAGCGTTTTGGGATTGGGTACGCCGGAGGCGCCCCTGTGTGCCGTAGTAGGTCCGATCGGCGATTCTGCTGGCGCCGCCGGATCTACCTCCACGGCGTCACACCGGATCTTCTCGAGTGCCAAGCCTCCGGCGAAGCCGTCCTTCGCCGCGCACAACAAGAAATGGCAATTCTCTTGTTCGATGACGCGGCAGTCGACCTCCAACTGCAATTCTGTGCCGCCTGCAGGTGCGTCGTCCAAGTACACCGCGGCGGAGGCTTTTAGCCGGTCCTCCAATGACAAATCGCGGCTGAGGCG
>CAZJHX010000298.1:0-4317 GCA_964545715.1 uncultured Myxococcales bacterium | reverse complement strand
CATCAAGAACTACGGCGACCTGGAGATCGCCACCGTCGAGGGCTGCCCAGACCAGCGCAGCTTCCGGTGCGAGGCGGGTGAGTGCGTCACCGACTGCTATGTCTACGAAGACGACCAGGCCATCTACCTGTGCGATCCCGCGCTGGAGTACTGCGAGGCCGGCGTCTGCGTGCTGCACGACTGGGATTGGTGGGACGTGGCGCCCGGCTCCTTCAGCGGCGGCTCCGAGATGCGCCAGACCATCGCGCCCGATCCGGGCAACGGCTGGCACGGCTACACCCAGGCGGTCGATCAGCGCGTGCCCATCGAGATCACCGCCTATGGCGTGACGGATCACGGCGCGTCGCCGGAGATCGTGGTCGAGGTCAAGGGCGGCCCGTTCTACAGCGCCGGCTGGCAGCGCGTGGGCGAGGTCATCGTGCACTCGCGCACCAGGATCCAGGCCCAGAACCGGCCGATCACGCTGACCATCCCGCATCCCTTCAACGACATGCGCCTGCGCCTGGTGAAGTCCCCGTACGAAAACGTGACGGCGGGCGCCTCAGGCCTGGCGGGCAAGGACAAGGACTTCTGCATCGCCGACCTGGAGGCCATCGCGGCCGCCACCGGCGAGCCGGTCGACCTGACCAAGTGCTATCGGCGCGCCCAGGGCAGCAAATACTCGCTGGGTTATCGCGTCGGCATCCCGCTGCACGAGGCCATCACGGCGTGCAAGGACCACGGCTCGGCCGGGTGTCCGTCCGTGGCGCAGGGTGAGTTCGACTACCTGTACGGCGGCAGCCCCGCGGCCATCGTCATGGATATCCAGGTCGACGGCGGCTCGGCCATGAACAACATCACCAAAAACAAGGTCTGCGCGTACGGCAGCTACACGGACGACGCGCTCGTGCCCGTGGACAACGGCGCGCCCAAGAAGATCTTCTACGGCGACATCGAGACCGAGGACAGCCCCGAGCGCGCGCAGTTCTGCAAAGACAAGCCGTGGGCCTGCAACACGCCGGGCGAGTTTGGCCTGATCGACTTCGACCACGACGCCAAGGGCTTTGGCCTGCTGAACTGCAACGTGTACGACCCCGCCAACCAGGGCGAGCGCGCGCAGCTGCTGCTGAGCAACATCGTGATCATCAAGGAGTGGCCGGCCAAGGACGGCGCCATCGTCATGGACAACGGCGACGTGTGCACCGTGGAGGTCAACCCGCTGCTGAACGCGCCGTGTTACTCGCTGGTGGGGCCGTCACTGGACCCGGCCAACGGCGTCATCACGCAGGGACCCAGCCTGGCGTACGGCTCGCTGGACTTCTCGCTGTTTAGAAGCTTCGGCCACGCCGAGGGCTTCAAGTCGCAGCCCCTGCCCAAGTTCCCGCTCAAGGTCAAAGTCGAGGGCACCAGCGTCGACGGCCTGCAGCTGAAATGCGGCGGCAAAGACCCGCTCTTGGTCGACGGCACCGGCGTGTACACCTGCCCGACGCAGGTGAAGTACGGCAAGCACTTCCAGGTCGAGGTGACCGGGCAGCCCAACAACCCGACCCAGACCTGCCAGGCCATCTCGGGCGAGGGCCAGATGCCCAAGTCGGCGCACACCGTCACCGTCTACTGCGGCCAGGTGCACGTGGTCAGCGGCGCCGTCCAGGGGCTGTCGGGCGGCAAGCTGAAGATCGTCGGCTACCTGAGCGTGGACGGCAGCGCGGACAGCGCGGTCGAGGCGATGACGCTGGTGAACAACGGCGCCTTCAGCTTCAAGACGAAGCTGCCTGAGCACGGCACCTACGACGTGGTCATCAAGAGCAAGCCCAACGGCAAGAAGTGCACGGTGGTCAACGGCAGCGCCACCATGAGCGACAAGGACGTCACAGACATCGGGATCATCTGCGTGGACGTGGTCGACCACAAGCTGCAGGTGGCCGTGGGCGCGCTGGAGGGCAAGAACCTCAAGCTGCTGGAGAAGACGTCCGGCGGCGTGCTGACGGCGTCGACCAACGGCACCCACACGTTTGACATCAAGCTGATCGAGGGCGACGCGTACGACATCGTCATCACGGACCTGCCCACCGATCCGGTGCAGACCTGCTCGGTGGTCAAGGGCAAGGGCACCATGCCCAACAGCGACCATGTGGGCGCCACCGTCAGCTGCAGCACGCTGCCCGTCTACTACGTCACCGGCAACGTCACCGGCCTGACCGGCGAGGGTCTGCAGCTGATGTTGAACGGTGACGAGACGCTCACGATCAACGCGCCCGCGGACCTGACCGAGAAGGTCACGTTTAAGTTCAAGACGCCGCGGATCATCGACGACGACTACGAGGTCGTGTTGGCCGCCCAGCCGAACTACCCGCTGCAAAAGTGCGTAGTTGCGGCCGGCAAGGGTGTGATGACGGCCGACGGCACACCGCTGATGAACGTGGCCTGCGCGCCGGTCTCCGACCTGAAGGCCTTCACCTTGGGCGGCACCGTCAAGGGCCTGAAGGGCTCGGGTCTGCAGTTGGTGCTGAGCGGCGGCGTGCAGAAGGTCGACATCGCCGAGAACGGCGCCTGGTCGTTTACCAACCAGGTGCCCGACGGCGCGCCGTACACGGTCACCGTGGGCCAGTCGCCGCAAAACCCATGGCAGACCTGCACCGTGACCAACGACACCGGCAAGGTCACCGACGACATCTCCAACATCGACGTGGCGTGCGAGAAGGCGCTGACCGTCACCGTGGAGATGTTCCTGCCCGACTCCGACGGCGGCAACGTCAAGGCGGTGCTCATCTCCAACGGGCCGCAGGGCAAGATCGTGGCCAAATCACCGGACGAGCAGAAGCTGGTCAACGGCAAGGTGCTGTTCCAGATGGCGCCCGCCAACAACACCAAGAAGGACCCGGCCAAGGGCTTTGAGGTGGCGACGCTGCCGGGCGGCAAATACCACCTGTACGTCTACGTGAACCACGACGCGGACTTCGACGGCGGCAAGCCCAACTACGCGCCGGGCGACTACAGCGGCTACGCGTTCTTCGATGCGACCGTGGACACGCCGCCGACGCTGACGTTTGAGCCCGGCGACATGGCGTTTTTGGGCAACGGCAAGGTCACCGCGTTTGCGCCGCTGACCGGCGGCAAGCTGACCAAAATCCCGCGCCTGGTCTGCTACTGGGCGCCCAAGGGCAACGGGGACATCCCGATTCCGGCCGGCGCCTACGCCCCGTATGTCGGCAAGTCCCTGGGAGAGTGCGACGACACGGGCGCCACCGACGACGACGACGAGCCGTGCATGGGCGTCTTCGTCACCGATGTGAACCCGCCGATCCCCGGCGGTACGACCTACGAGATCACGTGCTGGAGCGACATCGACGAGAGCGGAACCCTGAACACGGGTGACCTCTACAACTCGGCCAGCGCGCCGCCTGGACCGGCCGCCATCGGCCTGAAGTTCAAGGACTAAGCCCTTATGAACACAACAATTTCAACAATAAGTTCCAAGACTTCGATGACTGAGACTACGACCTGGAGACATGACATGAGCCGATACATGCGCTTCCTGGTGCTGCTGGCCGCGACCCTGATCGCGGTACCGGTCGCCGCGCAGGAGATTTCCTGTGACAACACGTCCGAGTACCCCTGTGGCTACCAGCTGCGAAACATCGAGCTGCAGAAGGTGCCGCCCATCTTCAAGTTCCAGTCGCGGGTCTCGCAGGCCAAGCTGCCGATCGGCGAGGGGCTGTTCCAGACGGTGCTGGTCAAGGTGCTGCGCGGCACGAAGGTGCTCTGCGTCGAGGAGTTCAAGAGTGTGCAGGTCGTCAACAGCGTCCTGAACCTGGAGATCGGCCAGAACATGAGCTGCGAGATCGACTCGGTTATCGCCGAGAACACCGATCTGGCGTTTCAGATCTGCCTGGGCGGCCCCGAGAGCTGCCTGAAGCCGATCGAGCTGGCCGCCACGCCCTACGCGGTGAAGGCCAGCTACGCCACCATCGCGCAGCAGGCGCACAACGCCAACACGGCGGGCCAGGCGCACTACGCCCATCGGCTGACCGCGGACCGCGACCTGTTTCTGCGCAAGAAGCTGGGCACGGGCTACTTCGACTTCTACACCCACGCGGTGAAGGCGGCGACCGGGCTGTACACCGAGGAGGAGTACCAGGAGTTTGAGGATGGCGGCTTCATCCAGTGGACTCCGGTGCGCAACCGCGACGCCAAAACCGTGGTCGTGTCGGCCAAGGATCAGGACACCGACAAGCTGGGCTTCCTGGACAAGATCATGATCTGGACGACCGACCTGGTCAGCCAGGGCAACGTCACGATCAACCCGCCGCAGAACGGGACCGGGCTCACGGTCACCGC
>CAZJHX010000297.1:0-4334 GCA_964545715.1 uncultured Myxococcales bacterium | reverse complement strand
GTCGGCCTGGGCTGGCTCACAAGCTGCGAGAAGTTCACACCACTACCGTATTATCCAAACGGCAAGGGAGCCCTACCGGGTCCGGGCGCACACCCGCCCCCCCTGGTTAACCCACCGGGCAACAACGACAACAACCCGCCCACCGATCGCACGGCTAACCCGCCGGCGGACGATCCGCGGACCACACCAAACGACCCGCCGGGTACGGGCACGGACGATCCACCTTCGAACGATCCGGTGACCCCGATCGACACGGGTGACACCGGCGACGACGACCCGGGCACGACCGGAGTCGACACCCCCGATCCCCCGGACGACCCGATCCCGCCGGCCGAATGCGTGGTCGCAGGCATGGAGCCCCTGGAGTTCGACATGCAGCTCAGCCCGCTCCAGGTCGGTGGCTGGAACATCCATGAAGACGGCATGGTCGAGTCGGTAGATGTAGATGACGGCGAATGGCACCAGAAGGTCGTCATCGTTTTGGAGACCGGCGACAAGATCACCGTGCGCGTGAAGCTGCCGGGCAACCGCCTCATCGGCCTGGCCCCGGGCATGGAAGCCCACGTGATCGCGGGTATCGCCCCGTTTATGTTCACGTCGCAGTACATCGCGATCTACGCGGGCCCGTCCGTCAGCCTCCGCTACTTCCAGTACGACGGCCTCTTCACGATGGCCGGCATGTTCGACTGTGACGGCGAGCAACCGTGCCCGGCCGCTTTGCAGGACGTGGTGAGCTGCGTCGAGACGGCGCAGTGCGGCGATTGGGCCCATACAGGCACGGTGGTCACGGCAGGAACGGATTATCCGTCCGCAACCCTGACACCGGGTCAGTCTGAGACCGTCGGCACACTGGAGTTTTTGCTCGCCGAGGGCCGAATTGCGGCCAGTTCAGGCTGCAAAGAGGAGTTTCCCAGCTGGGTCCGAGCGGCGATTCTGGCCGTCGATCCATAGCGCAGTCACGTGTTTAGAGCACTTTCGAGGGGCCCTGGGGGCCTTTACAGACTTTTCAATGCTGGTCACCAAACATTGACTAGCTTGACAGAGGTATCCATGTAAACACCTGAAATCACTTTTGTTTTTGACCTTCCATCGTCTAGTGTCGAGAAACCGTGAGTTCGGAGAGGCCTGCGGTTAACAAGTGACACCCCCAGGAGGTCAAACCAATGAGATCCACGAAACGTGCCGGGATGAATACCGGCAGAACCCGACTCGCCCGCATATGGGTGAGTCTGACAGTGCTTCTAGCTTCTGTGCTCCTGATCGTTTCAGGTTGCATGAACCAGAGCGAGGAAGCCGAATGGGAGAACCCGCTCACCGATGAGGACCTCGCGTTCATGAACGCCGCGACTCATACCCCGCAGGGTAGCGAGGACGGCGACAACGACGGCCTGACGAACAGCCAGGAGGGTGCTGTCTTTGCAGTGCTCAACCCCGGTCCGCCAGTGCCTGCTTACACCTCGACCTCATGTCCGTTCATCAACAAGGGCGACAGCGACTCGGACGGGGTGAACGACTCGGAAGAGATCAACTCCGCGGGCGCGACCGACAAGACATATACAGCGGTCGCCGTGAACGTACCTGTCGTAGGGGGTACGTACGGTGACTCCAACCCGTGTCTCGCGGACGCGGATAGCGATGGTCTCAACGACAGCCAGGAGGCGCTGGCCCTGACCAACCCGAACGAGGCGGATACGGATGATGACGGCTCCAACGACGGCGCTGAGGTCATTGCCGGAACCAACCCGCTCGTCAACGAGAAGACCGTCGACGGCGACAGCGACGGCCTCAGTGATCACGCAGAAGGGCTGCTTGGCACGCTCAAGGCCAACCCCGACTCAGACGGCGACGGCCTGTCCGACGGCATCGAGGTGGGTTGCACATTCGTGTCCGGCACGCCGTGCACCGGCACTGCCACGACCTACGAGAAGGTTACTGACACGGGCGCCACCACGACCAAGACCGGTGACACCAACCCGCTTAACCCCGACACCGACGGTGATGGGCTCAAGGACGGCGACGAGCTGAACAAGACCCCAGCCACCAACACGCCTGCGGGCACGGACACGGCCTTCCAGGCTGTCACCAAACCGGCGACGCACTACGGTCGCAATGCTTCTGGTGTCAGCACTGTTCCTGCCATGGACAGCAACCCGAACGCCAAAGACACAGATGGCGATGGGCTGTCTGACAACGAAGAGGTCAACTCTCACAAGACCAGCCCGCAGGACGTCGATTCTGACGGTGACAACACCAACGACGGCCCGGAGGTCCAGGGCGGTACCGATCCTCTCGTCAACAGCGCGAGCAACGATGCGGACTCGGACGGACTCAGCGATGCATCAGAGGCGCTGCTGGGTACGGACAAGAACATCAAGGACACGGACAACGACGGATTGGAGGACGGCAAGAAGGTCGGTTGTACCTTCGTCTTGAATACCCCCTGCTCGGGCGCTGCTGCGACCTACACGGCCGTTGTCGATGCGGGTGCAGCCACGCCGACAGTCGGTGACACCAACCCGGTCAAGTCCGATACGGATGGCGACGGGATCCTCGACGGCGCTGAGCTGGTCGTGGGTACCGCAGGTTCCTTCGACGTAGTGACGCAGCCGGCCACTTTCTATAGCACGACCAGCTTGCCGCCGGCGATGGACACGAACCCGAACGCCAAGGATACCGACGGTGACGGTCTCGCCGACAACGTCGAGATCAGCGGACAGAAGACCAGTCCGCAGCATTCCGATAGTGACGGTGACACCCTGACGGACGGGAACGAGGTCAATCCGGGGAGCGGCTTCACGAGCAGCCCGCTTCTGCAGGATACCGATGGCGGTGGTCTGCCCGATGGACATGCCACGCTGCCCAACGAGAAGACCAATGGCCATAACCCCAACGACCCGTTCGATGACTAGTTCGTAACTAACAGAAACCTCTAACCGGGCCCGGGTGGCAGTCGCAAGGCTGCTACCCGGGTCCGCTTTTGTATTTAAAAACCAGGACCCCCGAATTTCGAGGATAGGAGTTTTCATGGGCCACAGAAATTACACGATGACCGCCATCCTGGCCGCGTTTGCGCTGGCCGGGTGTAGTAGCTCCAGCGAGCCGCTGGCATACAATGGCCCTGCTTGGAACACTCAGCCGCATTCCAACAACCCCGCCGCCCCTCCGAGCGATCGGACCGGCGTGCCGGATGATCGAACCAATCCGTCCGACAACGTGACCCCCGATGTCGATCCCGAGCTGGATGTGCCGGATCCCGGGGCGTGCAAGCACGACGGCCAGTGCATGTCCTACGCCAACGCGCCGGCGCTTTGTGCCGGCGGGCAGTGCACTTACGAGTGCTACGGCGACTTCCTCAACTGCGACGACGACACCAGCAACGGCTGTGAGTCGTGCGGTGCATGTGGTCAGATCTGCTCCAACGGCTCCGCGTGTTCGGCAGGCGACTGCTGGCCGCAGCTGGGCTGGGGCGCTGGTGTTGGTGGTGCTGACAACGACTTCGGGATGGATCTGGCCCTGGACGCCGCCGGCAACGTGTACGTGACCGGCAGCGTCGTCGGTGACGCCGACCTCGGGACCGGCCCGACCTCAGCCGGTGGCCAGGACGACATCTTTGTGTCGAGCTATGGTCCGCAGGGGCTCCTTCGCTGGACCCATCGCTGGGGCGCTCCGGGCCTGGACCGCGGGCACGGTCTTGCTACCGACGACGCCGGCAAGCTGTATGTCACCGGCACGTTCGACGGCGCCATCGACTTCGATGGCAAGCCGCTATCTGCGCAGGATCCGGACGCGTTCTTGCTCAGCGTAGGCGCGGGCGGCTCCGTGGAGTGGGCCAAGTCGTTCCCCTCCATGGGGGCGGACGCGGGTGGTGATGTCGTCGTATTCGACGGCGGAAAGCTCGCTGTGGTCGGCTGGTTCGAGGGCGCGCTCAGCGTCGGCGGTGAGGTCTTGACCTCCCAGATGCGCGATATGTTTGTGGCGGCCATGAACAACGACGGAAGTCACATCTGGTCGATGCGGCTGGGGGGGGCGGGTGACGACACCGGGAGCCGAGTTGCAGCCGATGCCGAGGGCAACCTGTACATCGCCGGTTCGTTCGAGTCCGCGCTGCCGTTCGGTGGCGAGACCGTCGCCGCGCCCGCCGGCATCACCTACGCCAACGTGGTCATCAGCATCAACCCCGACGGCCAGCTGCGTTGGGCCCGTCCACTGGGCGGGGTCAACACCGTGCCGGGGCGCTGGGTCTCGGTGGCGGCGACGCCCGAGGGCCTGGTGTATGTGACCGGCGGCGTTCGCATGGAGACGGATGCCGGCGCCGGCGCGCTGCTGTACAAGCA
>CAZJHX010000296.1:3839-4538 GCA_964545715.1 uncultured Myxococcales bacterium | reverse complement strand
CCACGGTGGGGCGGCACTCACCTGCAACGACGGCAACGCGTGCACCGACGACGCCTGCGACCCGGGCAGCGGCTGCACCACATCCAACAACAGCGCCGGCTGCAACGACGGAAACGCCTGCACGACCGGCGACCAGTGTCAGGGTGGCTCCTGCGTGGGCGGCGCCGCGCCGGCGTGCAACGACGGGAACCCGTGTACGGATGACAGCTGCAACGCTGCGACCGGATGCGCCCATGCGCCCAACTCGGCGGTGTGTGACGACGGCAACGCGTGCACGACCGGCGACAGCTGCAGCCAGGGCGCGTGCTCGAGCGGCGGCGCCAAGAGCTGCGACGACGGCAACGTGTGCACCGAGGACGGCTGCAACCCCGCATCGGGCTGCGTCAATGCGCCGACTCCGGGCGTGTGTGATGACGGCAACGCGTGCACGACCGGGGATGTCTGCTCCGGCGGCGCGTGCAGCGGCGGCGGCGCGGCCAAAAACTGCAATGACGGCAACGCCTGCACGGACGATAGCTGCAACCCGGCCACCGGGTGCGTGAACGCGCCCAACGCGGCGGCCTGCAGCGACGGCAACGCTTGCACGACCGGCGACGTGTGCTCGGGCGGCGCCCCCCCCGCCCGGCCGGGGGCGGGGGGGGGCGGCCGGGCCGCCCCCCCCCCGGGCCCCCGCCGGCCCCCCCCCGGGGGCACCCCAAA
>CAZJHX010000296.1:0-3829 GCA_964545715.1 uncultured Myxococcales bacterium | reverse complement strand
GGGGGGCGAGGGGGTGTGACGAGGGCGACGCCTGTACCACGGACACGTGCCTGCCCTGCCTGGGGTGCCTCAACGCGCCGATCGGCGCTGACGCCTGCGACGATGGTGTGGCGTGCACGGCGGACTCCTGCGACGCGAAGACCGGCTGCGTGAACCTGGCGGACGATTCGGCGTGTGACGACGGGAACGTCTGCACGACCAACAGCTGCAGCGTGGACGGGTGCACCGCCGCGCCCGCGTCCGGTGGCTGCGACGACAACAACGCCTGCACCGCATCGGATAGCTGTGACGGCGGGGCTTGCGTGGGTGCGCCGGTGAGCTGCGACGACGGCAACTCCTGCACCCAGGACTCCTGCGCGCCGGGCAGCGGCTGTGCATATGTCTCTTTGACCGGCGCCTGTGACGACTATAACGCGTGCAGCACCGGCGACACCTGTGTTGCGGGAGTCTGCCAGGGCGGCGCGCCCTTGAACTGCGATGATGGCGACTCGTGCACCGCCGATAGCTGCGACTCGGAGTTCGGGTGCGTGAACGGCCCGGCGCAGGACTGCAGCGACAACAACCCGTGCACCGACGACGCGTGCACGGACACGGGCTGCGTCAACACTCCGAACGCAGCGCCGTGCAACGACTACGACGCTTGCACGACCAACGACAGCTGCCTGCAGGGCTACTGCGAGGGCGGCGGCTCGGTGGACTGCGACGACGGCAACGCGTGTACGGCCGACAGCTGCCACGCCTCGCAGGGTTGCCAGCACGAGGCAGTCAGCTGTGACGACGGCAACGTGTGCACCGCCGACGAGTGCAACCCGGCATCGGGCTGCGTGACGCTCAACAGCTTTGGGCCGTGCGATGACGGCAAGCCGTGCACGTCGGACGACTCCTGCGACGACGGAGCGTGCGTCGGTCAGTGGATCAAGTGCGAGGACGGCGATCCGTGCACTGTCGGCGAGAAGTGTGTCGACGGGGCGTGCAACGGCGGCCTTCAGTTGAACTGTGACGACGGCAACCCGTGCACCACCGACAGCTGCAGCCCATCCGGCTGCTCCCACGCGCCCGCCAGCGGGGCGGCCTGCGCGGTGGCGGATGAGTGCTCGGTCGGTGTGTGCGTGGCCGGCGCATGTGAGGCGCAGCCCATCACGGCGGAGGACCTGGGCAACAGCTGTGGCGGCGTGCCGGTGGTCGGCGTCTGCGACGGGCACACCCTGCATAAGTGCGTGGACGGCGAAGAGGTCGTTGCGGATTGCTTGTTCTACGGCCGTGTCTGCGGGTGGAACGAGGACGGCATGGACGGCTACGGCGAGTTCGACTGCGTGACTCAGGACGATCCGCCCTGCGCCGGCATCCCGGACTCGGGCGTGTGCACCGGCACCGTGCTGCAGTGGTGCGACACCGACACCGGCGAGACGGTCACCGAGGACTGCGCCGACTTCGGCGAGGGCTGTGGCTGGACGGGCAGCTACTACTGCTGCCACAAGACGGGCTCCTGCGTGCCGCTGTGCAACGGCAAGCAGTGCGGCGACGACGGCTGCGGCGGCTCCTGCGGGGACTGCGCCGACACCGAGCTGTGCTCTGAAAACGGGTTGTGCCTGACGTGCAAGCCCAACAGCCCCGAGGCGTGCTCCGATGGGTCCTGCGACGACGCCAATCCGTGCACAGAGCTTGTGTGCGACGAGATCGGCGGCTGCACGAACCAGCCTAAGACGGACGGCACCACCTGCGAGTTCCCGGCCGCGTGCGGCGGTGGCGAGTGCCTCTCGGGGGTGTGCCAGCCGGTGGGCGCGACCCCGGCCACACTGGGCGACAACTGCGGCGACGTGCCGGGCATCGGGCGCTGCGACGGGCACACCTTGAAGCGCTGCGACTGGGGCAAGCTGGTCGTGATCAGCTGCGCCGCAGAGGGCAAGGCCTGTGGCTGGGATCAGGACGAGTTCGACGGCGTCGGCGCCTTCGGCTGCGTCTCCCAGGACGGCTACATCTGCGACGACGTCCCCGACTCCGGCATGTGCAACGGTAGCGTGCTGACCTACTGCGACACGGACACCGGCGAGGCGGTCACTGTCGACTGTGCCGAAGAGGGTGAGGCGTGCGGCTGGACCGGCAGCTTCTTCTGCTGTCACGAGCCCGTGGCCTGCGTGCCTCAGTGCACTTATATGCAGTGTGGCGACGACGGCTGCGGCGGTAGCTGTGGGACGTGCGCGGAGGGCGAGATCTGCTCGGGCAGCCAGGTCTGTCTGCCGTGTCCGGCCGACGACACGAGCTCATCGGGCGGCGGCTCCAGCAGTCAAAGCTCCAACGGCGACGCCGAGTACGGCAACGGCGTGCCTCCCCCGGGCTACGGACCGGATGATCCGGGCTGTTCAGCCTCTGCCGCGCCTGTGCGCGCACCCCTGTGGCTGGTCGTCGTGTTGTTGCTCGGGGTGGCGCTGCTTTCCCGGCGTCGGGTCAGGGCGCGACGGCCGGCGCGCATCCGGGAGAGACAACCGCGGGCATAGTCGCCCCCATCCGAGTACACTGAGTGTGCGATGACATCCACAACGACAAGAGCCCTCCTCGTGGGGTTGTTGGCCAGTGCGTGCGTTGCTCGCCACGACGACTTTCCGGTTGCGCCTGCGGCTGATGCTCCCGACGTCGTCAGTGCAGCGGATGCCTCGGTCGACACCGACAAGCCGGACATTGCCGATGTAATCGAACAGGACGTCGCGCCGGACCCCACGGATGTTGGTGACGTCGCGGACATCGTCGACGTCGAGGATGTGGCGCCGGATGTTCTCAAGGATGTGGCGCCCCCTGATGACGTCCAACCGGACACGGTTGAAGACGTGCCCGAGCCCCCCGAGGATGTGCCCTCTGACGATGTGCCTCCCGACGATGTGCCCGTGGAGGACGTGCCCGTGGAGGACGTGCCCGTGGAGGACGTGCCCGTGGAGGACGTGCCGTGCGAACCGGCCTGTGACCAGAAGGAGTGCGGTCCGGACGGCTGTGGTGGCGACTGTGGGACGTGTGAGTCGCCGTTCGAGTGCACGAATCAGGTGTGTACGTGTGCCCCCACGTGCGCCGAAGGCTGGTGTGGCGGCGACGGCTGCGGCGGCGCCTGCCCTGCCTGTCCCAGCGGCGCCATGTGCGTTGACGACCAGTGCATCTGTGCTCCGGACTGCGCGGGCAAGGACTGCGGCCCGGACGGGTGTGGCGGCAGCTGTGGGACGTGCGAGTTGCCGTTGGAGTGTACGAGTCAGACGTGTACGTGCACGCCGACGTGCGCCCAGGGCTGGTGCGGTGACGATGGGTGCGGTGGCGCGTGTCCCCCGTGTCCCGGCGGTAAGACGTGCCTCAACAACGAATGCGTCTGTGTTCCGAACTGCGCCGGCAAGGACTGCGGGGGGGATGGTTGCGGGGACAGCTGCGGGTCGTGCGCTTTCCCGGCTACGTGCGTCAATAAGACGTGCCAGTGCACGCCTGTGTGTGCCACCGGCACGTGCGGCGCCGACGGCTGCGGCGGCACATGCCCTGATTGTCCCGCCGGCAAGACCTGCGTGAACAAAAAGTGCGTGTGCGCCCCAAACTGCACGGGCAAGAGCTGTGGTCCGGACGGGTGCGGCGGCAACTGCGGGATCTGCGCGTCACCGACGACGTGCGAGAACGCGCAGTGCAAGTGCACACCCAAGTGCCCCACGGGTAAATGCGGCGCGGACGGTTGCGGCGGCGTGTGCCCCGATTGTTCCGCGGGTCAGGCATGCGTGAACAATAAGTGCGTGTGCGATCCAAACTGTACCGGCAAACACTGTGGAACGGACGGCTGCGGCAGCAACTACGCGATATGAAAATCAAA
>CAZJHX010000295.1:0-4587 GCA_964545715.1 uncultured Myxococcales bacterium | reverse complement strand
GCACATAGGACACATAAACCACCTACGTCTACCCGGATTGTGGGTTAGTGCGGCGCATCCTGCAAGGGCAGGATAGCGGCGGGTGCACCACCCCCTACCCAGCGTGAGCCAGTGCCGAGGTCGTTTGGTTGTGGCGGGCGCGCGTTCCTCCGGGCGCGGGCCGTATCGCGTGGGGTAATGGCATCAGTCCCAATCGGTATCGGGTGGTGCTCTGGCGGGGCAGAGCGTTGGGGGATAGGGCGGGAGGCCGATGCTCTTCAGGAAGGGGGCGATGACTTTGGGGTCCGTGATGGTCGAGATGATGCGCATGCGGGCGCCGCAATCTGGACAGGCAAGAACATCGATGGCGAAGACGCGGAGCATGAGCTCAGCCCAGGTGCACCGCCGCCTGACTCTAGCGCGGGTCGGAGTATCGGTTCTGGCCTTCTGCAGGTCAGTCAGAGGGCGGGGCACGACATGGGGGCGCCACCTGGCGTTGGGCGCCAGGACGCCGTGGTATCTGACCAGGTTCTTTTGGGGGTAGGGGACGAGGGCGGCGAGCTTTTCGATGAACTCGGTGGGCTCGAAGAGGATGTGCGTGGTGCCATCGGAGAAGGGTCGCTTCAGCTCGCACTCGACCTTCCCCTTGGGACTCAGCGAGATCCGGTCATAGGCGATAGCGGGCCGCAGCATGTAGCGACACACTCGCTCGAGTCGGTCTCGCGTCCCGCGGGGCACGCTCACGTCGGCGTGCAGGCTGAAGCCGTCGATACGGGCCGTTCTCGGGGCGTCGACGTCAACCCAGGGTAGGCCCTTGAAGCCACCGTAGCGCTCGACGCGCCGGCCCGCTCGGTGACCCGTCGCGATCAGCCCCTGAATCGAGGCGCTGTAGAACGCGGCCAGCGTGGGCTCGTCGAGGGATAGGAGGTCTGGTTCTGGGTCAGGCGAATCGAGCTCTGCGAGTCGGCCTCGGCGCCGAACGAGCTGCAACACGCGCTGGCGAACCGTGGCGGCCAGATGGGCGATCTCACCGTCGGTGGGCGCGGCCAACTCGACGAAGACCGGGCCGGTCGCCCCCCTTGCCAGGGCATAGACGCCATCAAAGGAGAGGGTGTGGAAGTGGACGTTGAGGTTCAAAGCGGAGCCAAACCGCTGGATCGCGGTGACTGAACCCGTCTTTGGGTGGTCGACTCCCAGCGCCTCGGCGCGTCGCCGCTGCCAAGCGAAGAGGGTGCCTACGAACACGCCGAGCACCTCGCTACAAAGCGCTGCGTCGTAGGCGAGGAGATAGCGCAATCGAAAGGGGAGGGTCAGCACCCACTGGCGCATGGGCACATCGGGCAGCACATGGTCGAGCCAATGGGCCGCGGCGTCGGCCATGCGCCGACCGCCACAGGAGGGACAGATGCCCCGTCCTTTACAGGAAAAGGCGACGGCGGTGTCTCTTCGGCAGCTGGGACAGCGGACGCGGACGAAGCCACCTGCGTGAATGCCGCACTGAAGGAGGGCGCGAAGCTCGCGCTCGACGAAGGCCGGGACGTGCCGGTCAGCGGCGGAGAGTTCGGCGAGAAAGGTAGAGAGGTGCTCCTTCAGCACTTGGTAGAGCGCCGTCTGTTCCGGCCGCCTGGCCGCGTAACTTGGCTGCAGCCGAGGCCGCGTATCCAGACCGTGTGGGCAGACCCCCAAGGGCGCGCATCTCTCGTGCGACCCGTCCCCTTGGATTGGTTATCGGGGGGTTCAGTGGTGTGTTGCGGAAAAGGCACTCCGTCTTGAACCCCGCTGGTGTCCTAGACACCCCAGAAACAGTGAGCTGGAAGTCGAGTGACTCGCGTGGCGAGGGGAGAGCGCGGCCGGCTGAGAGGGGGGAGGGCATACCCCCCCCATAAAGTCGCGCAGCACCTTGGTTTGGGGGGAGGAGGTACCCCCCCCTAAATGAGGGGTCTCACGGGGGCCTACGGACCCCTTCTGCCTACACGAGTTCGAGCCTGGTGAAGGGGCGACTCCTGGGGATATCCGCACGACCGCATCCACAGGATTTAAGGATGTGGAGAGACATCATAGGGGACATGGTGTCAGCTATGATTTGCCCATGATTCGGGCATGCCTTGGCCATGGTGTGGCCCACTACTTCGGACCGGGCGCAGGGGCGGGGGCAAACAGATCCGGGTCTGGTCAGTCCTCGCCGCGGTCTGACGACGACAACACCTTGATCAAACCATAGGCCCCGAGCCCTGCGGCCAGCATGGCGGCGACATTCGGTGGCTCTTTGGTGCGGTGGTAGAGGACGGGGATGCCCTGCTCGCGGTAGCGCTCGGCGTGCTCGTCGACCTCGGCCATGACGTCGGTGGCGTGCAGGCCGAGGAGCTCTGCTGCGTGGGATAACTGCTCGATGGTAAGGGGCGAGATTCCGCTCTCGACCCGCGACCAGGTGGCCTGACTGGTCCCCAGCGCTCGGGCCATCTCGACCTGGCCGACGCGCAGCGCCTGACGGCGCCGGGCGAGGACCTGTCCGGCGATCCAGGAGTAGAAGACGTAGTCGGGTCTTGACTCGGTCATGATAGATCGTTATGCATTGAGTGGATATCCGGTGAGCGCATAACGGGAGTCTACCAGAGGCAGTGGACGAGGCCAAGAATAGCCGAGGCGGAGAGAGCGGGCAGGGCCCTGGGCGGCCAGGTCACGCCGAATGCGAGGTGGGCTCGCCCTATCTCGTGACCGCAGAGGCCGCGGTCTACCTCCGCCTGGCCGGGCCGTCATCGGTCCGGTCGCTGGTCCACCGGGGCGAGCTCGAGCCCGCCGGGCGCCGCGGCAAGCGGGGTCCCTATCTCTTTCGCAGAGAGGCTCTGGACGCCTGGATCGTCGCCTGCCTCAACCCCCCTGGACCCAAGGGCGACCTGGGGCGTACGATCAGGGTCAGGTACAGGACGACCGGTGTCGTCGGGGACTCCACGGGAGGTGCGTATGAAGAAGACGCGATACCCGGGAGTCACGCGACTTCCGGACGGACGAATGAGAATCCGGGCGACGGCGTTGTGCCGCCAAACGGGCAAGATGCGAGATGCGATCCGCACATTTCATGTGGGCGTGTCTCAGGAGGAGGCGGTGGTGGCGCTGGCAGCGCTCAAGCAGGAGCTACGCGAAGGCCGAAGGGTCGCTCGCCCGAGGCAATCCGTGACCGACTACGCCGAGCAGTGGCTCGAGCGCAAGGCCGCACGCGTGCGACCGTCGGTGGCGGGGCACTACGAGCGGGTCCTGGGGGTCTTCATCCTGCCGCGTCTGGGGGGCCTGCCGATTGAGCAGGTCACTCGAGACGACGTAGAGCGCTGGATCGCCTGGGCGGAGCGCGCGTCGATGGACGACGGGCGCCCCTATGCCCGGGACACCATCATGGGCTGGTGGCGGGTGATGCGCGCGATGTTGCGGGACGCGGCGGCGGAGTTGAACCTCCGTGTCGATCCCACCTATCGAGTGCAACCCCCAAAACCGAGGCCCATCCGCCGACGAGAGATGAGGACTTTGACCGCCGCAGAGTTGGAGGCGCTGCTGGCGAACCTGAAACAGTATTGTCCCGAGCGTTACGCCGAGGCCTTTCTCTTGGCCTACACCGGCATGCGAGCCGGTGAGCTCTTCGCGCTGAAATGGGAGGACATCGATGAGGCAGCCGGCCGCATCCATATCCGCCGCAGCGTGTGGAAACAGCACGTCAGCGAGACCAAGACCAACGCGCCCCGCGAGGTGGCGCTGCCGAAGGACATGATCGATGTCCTGAGGGAGCACCACGGGCGCATGGGTGCGGCCCAGCATGTGGGGTTGGCCTCGGGGTTGGTCTTTCCGGCCAACACCGGCGGCCATCGCACCGCGCAGTCGCTCTACAAACCCCTGGCCCTGGCCGCCGAGGCCGCGGGGATCGAGGTGAAGGTGGCAGCGCAAGTCCTGCGCAGGACCTTCAACACCCTGATGCTCGAGGTCGGCGTCGACCGCATCGTGCTGCGCTCTCAGATGGGGCACAGCTCCGAAGAGATGACCCAGCGCTACGCGGGCGTCTCGGTCGAGGCCAAGCAGCGGGCGGTGGGGCGGCTATTGGAGCTGACCGGCGCCAACTCGGGGGAGGTCAGATGACCGTGCACTCGGGTGTCAATCTGGGACTCCAACTTGGGACCCCACTTGGGACTTGGCGTAAAACTTGGGACTTTCGGCGGACATCCCGCGCCGCCGAAACGAAAAAAGCCCTGGAAATCCAAGGCTTTTCTCCAGAGCGGGAAACCGGGCTCGAACCGGCGACCCTCAGCTTGGGAATATGATTCACAGGTGAGGCGCAGCGCGCGGGTTTGAGGCCAAATCGAAACACTCGGCGACGCACTGGCGCGCATAGGCGGGAACTGGCGGGAACGGGGAGGTAAGGGTTCTCTCCGATCTTTGGCACACCACGCGGACGAGACGTTTACCCCGCAGTCTGCTAGAAGTGTGATCGCCTGAAGGTGCTCGAAACGACTGGTTCCGAGATTCGATCCTGTCGAGTTCTACTGGATGCTCGCCATGCCTACACCACCAAACAAAATGACGTTGCTAGTCATCGCACCAAGTCTCCGACCCATTGTCTTCGGGCTG
>CAZJHX010000294.1:0-4679 GCA_964545715.1 uncultured Myxococcales bacterium | reverse complement strand
CATCTGATCGCTGTCTCAGTCGTGCTGCGCCTTGTTTGCGTTGTACTGGCAGTTGTCCGCGATGTCGTGCACCTCGTCGTTGTCATCGTCGTCGTCGCAGGCGTCGCCCTGGGTGTCGCCGTCCGTATCCGTCTGGTCCTTGTTGGCCTTGTCCGGGCAGTTGTCGTCCTCATTGTCGGTCTCGTCGTTGTCCTTGTCGGGTTCGCATTGGTCGCCCAGCGGGTCCTTGTCTATTTTGTGCTGGTCGTGGTTGTGCACCAGCGGGCAGTTGTCCGCGTCGTCGTCGTGCTCGTCGCCGTCGTCATCGCTGTCGCACGCGTCGCCCGCGTCGTCTTCGTCGGTGTCGATCTGCTCCGGGTTCTTCTCGAACGGGCAGTTGTCCAGCGGCTCCTTGACCCCGTCCCCGTCGATGTCGTCGTCGCATGCGTCGCCCAGCGTGTCGCCGTCCACGTTCTCCTGGCCCTGGTTGGCCACCGTCGGGCAGTTGTCCGGTTTGTCCTCGACTTTGTCGCCGTCGGTGTCCGCTTCTTTGGGGTTGGATCCCTGCTCCAGCTCCACGTCGTCGTCGAGCCCGTCATTGTCGTCGTCGGGGTCCGTCGCGTCCGGGTCCGAGTCGTCGTCGCTGTTTGCCAGGACCACGATCGTGAACGTCTTCTCCGCCGACTGTGGGGGTTCGCCGTCGTCTGTCGCAGTCACCGTAAAGGAGACGGTCGTCTCGTCTTTATCGCCCGGGACCGTCGCCGCGCTGGGGGTCCACTCGAACTTGCCCACGTCGCTGAGCGTGGCGCCCGCGGGCATGTCCGTGCTGCTGTACGTGACCAGGTCGTCTTCCGGGTCGGTCGCCGTGACGTTGAGGCCGCCTATGACGTTCTCGATGAAATCCGGGATGTCGGGCGTATCGAAGACCGGGGCGCTGTTCTCGGCGGCGATCGAGGTGTCCGGTGCTTCGGCGACCGTTATCTTGCCGCAGCCGAGCGTGGTCACCGCGACGGCCAGAAGGGCGATTATGCGCATTCCCGAGTGTCCCTCACTTCCCACTGTGCGTGACGGCTGAAACCCTAACATCGTTGCGCGCCCCGCTTCAATCCGACGGTCCCGCACGGTCGACGGTTCCGAGGCAGTAGATCGTGCTCAGGGAGGCCCACTCGAGCTCCGCCTCAGGCGGTGGATTCATCAGGATCGCGCCGCCCTGGTCGGCCACGGCCACAGGCACCAACGGCGGCGTGCGCCGGCCCATGCGCGCCAGCATCTGCCCGAACGTGATGCGGCCTGAGGTCTGGGTCGGCTGAAACGCGAACAGCTCCTCGTCGCCGGCCGTGATGAGGTTGTGCAGGACCGGCGGCAGGCCGGGCACAAAAAAGGAGTGGCTGAGTATGTTCTGGCGCAGCAGGGACGTGCACACGAACGAGAAGCTCTCGGTCAGCGCAAGCTCCTGCACGTGGGTGCGTAGCAGGTCGGCCTTGTCGCGGTCGACCAGCTCGGCGATGACGCGCACGAGGCGTCGATCCGCGGCGGCGGACCACTCGTCCAGCAGCTTCAGCACGCCCAGCGTCGTCGCGCCGTCGGGGTCCGAGGAGCGCGTACGCTCGGCCAGTAGGATGGCGGCGTCGTAGTCGAAGAGGTTGCCCACGGGGCCGTCCGTGTCGCCCAGCCGGAAGAGCCCGTCTGCGAAGCGGTCCGCCACGCGCACATTGACGGTGCCGCCGACGCCGCCGTCCGGGTTGCGCACCTGCAGCCGCTTGCGCGCGACCACCTCAAACCGCGCGCCGGTCTCGGTGCGCTCGGCCAGAAATGCGGCTCGCATGCGTGTGCGCTCCGCTTCGTCCTCGCCCACGATCGTGATGTCGCAGCTGGGAAACAGCCGCAGCATTTCGCCCACGGTCTCGACTGTGTCCTCGTGAAAGCCCAGCACGATCACATGCTTCAGGTCCGGCTCGGGCTCGATGCGCAGCGGCAGAGTGGGGACGACGGCGCCGGAGCACAGCGCGGTCGGCAAGGTGCGCGCGGTCATGGCCTCCACGGCGTTCTGGACGTCCTGAAAGCGCTCGGCCAGCGCGATGACACCACGAATGGTCGGCAGCTCGTCGACGGCGGGGGGATTCAGCACCGGCGAGATGCCGCGCAGCCAGGGCGTGGAGCGGTCGCCGCTCTCCACAAAGTAGCCCAGCAGCAGGCAGCGGTGTCGCTCGGCGACGTCCAGGCGGATCTGCGCAAACGGGCGGTCCAGTGTCCACGTGTTGGACATGTGGCTGACGACGCCGTCGCCGAACAGGCACGTGTAGATCTCCTGGCCCTCCAGCGAGACAAAGTCCTGGATGAGGCGGGCGCGTCCCGGGTCCACCAGCTCCTGGGTCAAGACCAGGGCGGCCAGACGGCGAGCGGGGACGGGGACGGTGTGCCGCTGCCCGGCCTTCAGGGCCGCCGGGATGTTGGACGGGCGGTTCAGCTCGACGACGATCCAAGCGTGCTCGTTGAGCCGGCGGGCGCTCAGCACCGCGGTGACGGCGTCCGCGTCGGCCTCGGTGTCCGGACCGGATGCCAGGATCGCCACCCGGCGCGCGTCCTCGATGTTGAGCAGCTCCAGCGCCGCGCCGTCGCCGGGACGGCCGGCCCGGTAGTGAAAAGACCGAAACTCCATCGGGTTCAAGAAGGCCGGGCGCTCGTCCCACTTCCCCTGAAGCGCGACCTTGCGCCAGCGGACCTGCTTTTCGAAGTAGCTGGTGACGTTGCGCAGCACCTCCAGGCTGTGGTCGGCCACATTGAGCACCACGGTGTGCTGTTGCAGGCCGACGGGGCGCGCCCGTCCGGCACGCACCAGGTCTTCTACAAGCGATGACCCCATGCCGATGAGCACCGCGATCAGCAGCAGCCCGCCGGTTGTCAGGACCAGGCTCACCGCGAGGACCCCGACGTTGAGCGTCGTGGGTACCAGGTTGCCGGGGTCCATGACCTGGCGGACAGACCACCAGAGCAGATCGAAATACTCGACGGCGTGGTCATCCTCGATGCCGTCGCCGTCGATGTCGGTGTGCGCGGTGTCCACCATGCGCAGTATCGCGGCGCCCGACCCCGTCAGCGCTGCCGCCAACCCCAGCACGAGAAAGATCTGGGACATGCGCTCGCGCTGCAGGGCGATCAGGACGAAGTCGCGCGTCAGTGGGCCCCAGTACGTCATCAGCAGCGCCAGGCGGGCCACGCGACCGAGCAACAGAAGCCCGCTGCCCGGTCCGGCGATGGGGATGAAGGACAGCGTGGCCAGCAGCACCACCCCAAAGACAATCGCTTCGATCTTGCGGGCCTCGTGATGGCGCCAGCGCCACCAGAGGAGCGTCCCTCGGAGCACCACCTCCGCGCCGAACAGCACCAGCATCATGATCGTCAGTACGGTGCTCATGCGAATGAGCAGCAGTGACGTCACGATCGCCACCGAGAGAACAAGTCGCGTAGCGAACGCCCTCAGCAGCCCGTCGATAGTGTCCAGAATCGGGGGCATGAGCCGCCGAGTATACCCAACAAACACGACGGGTCGCAGTCTGCGTGGTAATGTTTTCGGCGACCTGCAGTCGCCGCTCGGGCTTAATAATCAGGCGGCGGGAGGAAGCATGCCTAAGTGGGCTGAAATGATCGTCATCGCTGTTATCGGCGTCGTGCTTGTCGGCGCGCTGATGGTGTTTGCCAAGTACCGAACCCAGCGTGTCACCCCCACAGCGTCCAATACGCCCGCGACCACAACCACGGACGCACCGGCCGAGACCGCCCCCAAGAAGGCGCAGCCGCCTGCGAAGAAGGCGCTGACCGTGGCCGAGCTCGATCGCGTGACCGACCTGGCCGTCGCTCGCGCGGTGACCAGCCCGTCGACAGAGCCGGACCCCGAGAGCGCCCCGACAGCCGCGCCGGCTCCGCCCGAGGCCGCCGGCCCGGATGGCCTGCCGGAGCTGTCCACCGACGTCGCCATCAAGCTGTCGACCGGACCCGCGCCACCGATTCCCGCGGAAGGCGGCGCAGCGGTCGCGGAGGGCGCTGAAGCCGCAGAGGGTGAGCCGGCCGACGGCGAGGAGAACCCCGACGACGAGGAGAAGCCCGAGGCCGAGGAGGAGAAGCCCGAGGCCAAGCCCGTGAAGCCGCTCGGCGTTGTGAAGTCCGGCACCAAAGAGGAGCTGGTCCTGTTGCTGAAGGCCGAGCGCACCCTCAAACGCTTGCATGCACTGCGGCTGCGCACCGATATCGCCCCTGAGGTGCGGCTGGCCGAGGGTCGCCGCCTGTCCGCGATCCTGCGGCAGCTGCCGGAGGGTACTCGCCGCGAGATGGAGGCCTACATCGACGCCGGCTTCAACAAGCTGGCCGAAGAGCGCGGGCGCGCCCCGGTTGCCGGTGAAAACGGCGCCAAGGCTGTGGGGGTGGACGAGCGGGAGGCCGGCAAATTCGACGGCCGTCCCGACGACCTGAAGCAGGTCAACGAGCGCATCGGCAAGCTGTCGCAGCGGTTAGGTGTGCAGGCTCCGGCGCCCTCGCCGCCAGGGGCTGGGGGCATCAACCCGTCCAGCCTGCCCGCGGCACGGACGGTCAATCCGACCACTCAGGGTGGGGGGTTGCCTTCGGTGCAGTCCCAGGGGTTGGACTAGTTGTCGATGCCGCAAATTCGTTCCTACCCGCGGGCGCCGCCGCCCGCCGCCTGCGTT
>CAZJHX010000293.1:0-4780 GCA_964545715.1 uncultured Myxococcales bacterium | reverse complement strand
GCCGGCGCCCTTGCCCGAGAAGTCCTCGTCCGTGCCGCCCTCACAGTCGTTGTCCGCGCCGTCGCACAGCTCCAGGTTCTTCTCGACGGTGCGGATGCCCTGCGTGAACAGGCTGTTGATGAACGCCGCGTTCTTCACGTACGGATAGATCGCGATCTCGTCCATCTCGCCCTGGAACGAGTTGACCGGCGATCCGCTCCACAACGCGGCGCCGAGCTGCAGGTAGCCCCAGTTGCCTTCCGGCTTGTAGGTCACCTGCGCGTTCTGCATGACGCCGTCGATCCACATGCTGCTCTTAGCGTTGTGCTTGTACGTGAACACGATGTGATGCCACTTGTTGACGGTCAGCGTGCTGTTGGAGACCACCGAGCCCGGGGTGGCGTTGTCGTTATAGCGGGCGACCACCTTGTTGCCGCTCAAGTGGATGTTCCATCGCCAGCAGCAGCCATTGCCGTCGCCAACGCCGCCCGAGGAGATCAACTCCTGCGTGCCGCCGAGCTTCCCAGGCTTCACCCACAGGCTGATCGTCGCCTGCTTCGGTGCAAACACGCCAAACGCGCCGTGACGCGCGTGCGCGCCCGCTCCGTTGAACTTGTAGCTGCGGTTGATGTGGCCGCCCGTGACGATCACCAGCCCGTTCTTGCCGGACAGATCGTTGCCGGCGCCTGAGCGATCGATGATCGTGCTGGCGTCACCGAAGTCCGCATCATAGATGCCGATCGGACCGTCGGTGCTGCTGCACTCGGTCCCACTGCCGTCGATGGTGCAGACCAGCTTGCCCTCCTTGCATTTGTCGGTGTCACCACCGTCGCAGGCGTCGCCCTTATCGACGTAGTTCTCGTCGATTGTCCCGCTGCAGTTGTTGTCCTGGTCGTCGCAGACCTCCGTGTTGGACGGGAAGTTCTTGCCGTCGCTGTCGTCGCAGTCCGTGTTTGCCTCGGCGAAGCCGATGGGCTGCACACACTGCACCTTCGTGGGCTTGGCCGGGTCGCCGAAGTTGTCGCCGTCGGCGTCCGTGTACCAGGTGGTCTTGTTGTTGGCGTTGTCGACCAGGCCGTCGCAGTTGTTGTCCAGGCTGTCCTGGCCGGTGCCGGCGGTGTTGCCCGAGCCGCACTCCTCGGCGACCGGCTTGACCTCACCGTTGCACGGACCAAACGCCTTGTTGGCGCATTGCTCGATGCCCGGGGTGCAGGTGCCGATGTTCTTGGTGTCGACCGGACCCGTGTAGCACTCGCGCTGGAAGCTGTTAGCGATGTTGCTGCAGCCCGTAGCGTCCGCGCAGTTGTCGTCTGTGCACAGGTTGGTGTCGTCACAGCTCACCGTACCGGAGTCCAGGCACTTCTTGGCGTTGCCACCCGAGCCGCACTTGTCGTCGCTCGCGTAGGTCAGACCGCTACAGGTCGCTGCCGTGCAGACCTTGGTCACCGGCGCGGACGACCAGTCGCTCTGAGTCGTACCCGGAGTGCAGACGCGACAGGCAGCGTCGCCGCTGGCGCCATCGAACTCGCCTGAGCCCTTGCACGACGCCGCCGAGCCGCAGCCCGGGCTGGACGGGTTGCAGCCCGCGATGAAGCACTTGCCCGCGTCCACGGTGCAGGTGCCGTCGCCCTTGCACTGGCGACAGCTGCCGCTACAGGCATAGGCCGTACCGCCGCACTTGCTGGTAGCGCCGCCGCTGCACACGTCGGTGTGCGTGCACGGATCCGCGTCATCACAGGTCGAGCCCGTGGCCGCACCCGTCACCGAGCAGACCGTCTTCTGACCGCTGACCGCGCAGACGCGCGTGCCGGTGTTGGCACATTGGCCGTCACCCTCGGTACACACGTCGCCCTTATCGGTGAAGCTGTCGTCGGTGCCGCCCTTGCAGTCGTTGTTCTTGCCGTCGCAGATCTCGTTGTTGCGCGTCAGCGTCGGGATGCCGTTGGTCATCAGATCGGCGACCTTCGCGCCCGTCAGCGGATACGTGTAGAACGCGAACTCATCGATGGTGCCCGGGAATGCGGTGCCCAGGGTGCGCCCAACGCCCAGCGCCTCGCCGTTGTTGGCGACCAGGCCCGGGAAGATGCACTTGTTGGCCTCGTTGCCGTTCCAGTACGTGCGCACGGTCGTCGTGTTCTTGGCCGTATCGGCGGTGTACGTCACCGCGATGTGCACGAAGCCGTCGGCGGGCGTCAGCGTCCCCACGACACAGCCGCTCCAAACGCCGCCGAACGTGGCGATCGTCTGGATCTGGTTGGTCTGAGCGCCGTTGTTCTTGCCGAAGTGGTAGATGGCGATCGTCGCATCCGACGTGTTGGACCACTTGCCGACGTGGTGGGCCGCGTAGTTCTCAGGCGTCGCGGTGCTCTTGGCCCAATACGCGAAGGTTGCGCCGGTCGTCGCCACGTTCATGGCGTTGGTATGCCCAAACTGGACACGACCGCCACCGCTGACGTCGAAGCCCTTGCCGACTTTGGCGTTGGCCTGGGACACCGTGCCGACCAGTGAGCCGTTCAGCGAGGGGCCTGCCTCGTTGGTGACCGTCGTATCCTGGATCTTGTCGCCGGTAATCACGATCAGCGCGCCGTCATCGATGCACTTCACGCCGTCCTGGGCGTCGTTGCAGACGTTCACGCCCTCTTTGCAGTCATCAAGGTCGCCGCCGCCGTCACACGCCGCACCCAGCGCAAAGGTCTCGTCCGCACCGTCTTTACAGTTGTCGTCGACGTCGTTGCACTTCTCGATTGCGCCCGGGTTCGTGGTCGCGACGGTATCGTCGCAGTCCCCGCTGTCGGTGGTGTCGTAGGGATCGACGCCGGAGCACAGGCACTTCTTGTCGGCGGTCAGGCCGTACTTGTCGTTGTCGACATCCTTGAAGTAGTCGGTGCAGCCGGTGGCGTCCTCTTCGTCGACCACGTTGTTGCAGTTGTCGTCCTTGTTGTTGCAGGACTCGGTCTGCGTCGGGAACACCGTGTTGTCGTCGTCGGCGCAGTCGCCCGCGACGGTGGCCTTGTACTGACCGCTGGCCGCGCACAGGCACTTGGAGTCGCCGGTGACGCCGAAGTCGTCGCCGTCCGCGTCCTTGAAGAAGGTGGAGCAGCCGGTGGCGTCCTCTTCATCGGTCGTGCTGTCGCAGTCGTCGTCCTTGCTGTTGCAGGACTCGCCTGTCGGCTTGACCTGGTCCACACAGCCGCCAAACGCGCCGTTATCGCAGGTCTTGGTGCCCGTTTTGCACTCGCCCACGCCGGACGTACCGGCCGGACCGTCGTAGCAGGCGTCCGAGAACGCGTTGTTGGTGTTGGCACAGCCCGAGGCCGCCGCACAGGCGTCGGTTGTGCAGACGTTGCCGTCGTTGCACGCCGCGATGTTGCCGCCCTGGTTGCACTGACCGGCCCCGTTACAGGTCTTGGCCGCGACGTGCTGCAAGCTGGACCCGGCACCGACGCAGCTGGCCGCCACGCAGGTCTTGGTCTGACACGCGGTGTCGTCATCGACCACCGTGCCCACGCACTCTTTGTTGCCGTCGCAGATCGAGTCGGTACGCTCGCCGTCGCAGACCGTCGCGTCGGTGCAGGAGGCTGCGATGTTGAACGTGCCGCAGTCAGCCGTCGTCGCGCAGCAGTTGCCGGCCGCGCAGCAGTAACCGTTCTGGCAGTGGCCGGTCTTGCACTGGAAGCCGTCGCCGCAGCTGTCACCGTTGTTCTTCTTGGGCTTGCAAACGGCCGTGCCGGTGTCGCACCAGTAGGTGCTGATGCACTCGGTTTGCGAGGAGCAGGTCGTGCCGCAGGTGTCGCCCGCCGTGCCGAAGCCCAGAACGACCCGGCCGTTGCCGCCGGCCGTGCCGCCAGCGCCGACGCCGACGCCCGCCGAGTAGTCCGGGTTGGCCGTGTTGCCCGGGCTGCCGCTGAGGGCGCCCGAGCTCAAGGTGCCGCCCGTGACGCTGCTGTGCAGGAAGCCGGAGCCGCCGCCGCCGCCCGCGTGCAGCGCGCCGGCGCCGCCGCCGTAATAGCCGTCGCCGCCACCACCACCGCTGTTGCCGGTGCTGTTGCCGAAGTCGCCCGCGTCGCCGCCGCCGTTCTTGACGCCGGAGCCGCCCGGAGGACCGTTCCAACCACCGGCCGAGCAGTCCGCGCCTGCACCGCCCGCGGTTTGCGACGCGCCGTTACCCGCGCATGTCGGCCCGCCGACGTGAGATGCGCTGCCCTTGCCGCCTGTGGTCCCGCCACCGCCGCCGCCGCTGGTCGACGTACTGCTGCTCCAGCCCGTACCACCGGCGCCGCCGCCGCCGCCGGCGACCAGCAGCTCAGTGCTGCCGCGCAACAACGCTGTACGACCACCGCCGCCGCCCATGACGTAGCCGCCCCGCGTACCCGGCTTGCCGCCGTTGGGATAGGCGCTGACTTTGCCGATGTTGCTCAGCTGACCACCCTGGCCGACCAGGATCGTGAGCGTCTCGCCGGCCGTGACCGCGATCGTGCCGGTCGCGTAGCCGCCACCGCCGCCCGGGAACTGCTTGCCCTCCGCGTTGCTGCCACCGCCTGCGCCGCCCCACAGCGTCACCTTCAGCGACGTCGTGCCGTTGGGCACCTTGAAGGTCTGCGACGAGCCCGTATAGGTGAAGGCCTTCTTGCCCGTGGACGTCACGCAGATGTACGGATCGCACTGCTCGGTGCCCGCATCCGCGCAGCTGCCCGCGCCGTTGCACTTGTCATCGAAGTGGTGCAGCCCATTGTTGCACGTCTGGGTCACACACACCGTCGACGTGTCGTACAGACCGCAGGCGCCGCTGCCGTTGCAGGTG
>CAZJHX010000292.1:0-4978 GCA_964545715.1 uncultured Myxococcales bacterium | reverse complement strand
CTTTGGCGGACTTCGACACAAGGGCGCGTCCTGGCGCGGGCGGCACGCGGACTTCTCGGATGAGCCGAGGTGGGTTAGCCGTTCATCTGAGCCTTGACGCCGTCCAGCGTCTGCTGCAGGTGCGCAACCAGCGCGTCGGCGACCTTGCGGGCTTGCGGAAACGGCATGCTCCAGGCTTGGGCGCGGATGCCGCCGAGGACCTCGGCAAACTCGTCGTGGACCGGCTTCCACGCGTCCTCCAGCTCCGCGGCAGCGCTTGCCAGGGTGGCCTGGGAGCCTGCGTTGCTCAGCTTGGCGATCGAGTCCTCCAGCAGGTCGCTGAATGTCTTCAGATGCTTGTACTCTTCGGGAGTCATGGCAGCCCTCGTGCCCTCGTAGGTTCTAGTTGTTCAACTCGAACAGGTTGGCCCCGCCCGGATAGCCGTACGAGACGTCGTCATGATAGCCGTAGACCACGACGCCGACTGCCTCCGTCGCGGTGAGGCGGTGCGTGCCGTCCGGCACCAGAATGCGCGCCACCTTGTACTCGGCGCCCGGCACGGTCGTGAACTGGTCCTCGCCGATCGGGTTGCCGTCCATCGTGACCTGGGCCGAGCCCGGCGCCACGATGTTCACGTAGTCCTCTTTGTAGGCGTTGGGCGCCAGGAAGACGTAGTCCTTGCGGAACTGCTCTACGGGCACGGACAAGATGAACGCCGGATCCCCGATCGGCTGGCAGGAGCCGTCCGGGATGTCGTCGGTGATGACGCATGTGTGGCCGCTGTCGCAGTCCGAGTCGGTCTTGCAGCCGGGCTGGGTGCAGATGCCCTTGATGACTGTCGGGTCGTTGACGTAGCCCGGCGGGATGCAGTTGGAGCCGGCGCCGCACTCGTTGGTCGGCGCGCAGTTCCGGATGCACTGCCCGCCCAGCGGGTTGTCGGTGCCCGAGCAGTAGCCGCCGCTGCACTCGAAGTCACCGCTGCAGGGTGACGGCACGCAGATGTCGCCGAACTCGGTGCCCGGCGCGCACTCCTGCACCGGGTTGGCGCAATTGCCAAAGCCCACGCAGGTCTGCAGGCACTGGCTCACGTTCTCGCCCTGCACACAGGTCGCGCTGCCCGGGCACGGGATCTGGCCGTTACACGCGCGGAAGATGCAGCTGCCGCCCGACGAGTCGTCTCCCAGCAGCTTGTTGTCGATGCAGAACTCGTGGCTGCCGCAGCTGCCGCTGGAGCCCTTGCACTCTTTGACGCACATGCCGCCGCCGCTGCCCTCGCCGACGCAGACGCCGCTTGCGCAGTCCGCTTTGGTGTTGCAGTACACGCCGTCCGGCAGGATCTCGAAGCTGGACGCCAGGAATTGCCCGACCAGAATCGGCTTGTCGCCCTTGATCACGAAGTCGTTTTTGGAGTCCAGGTCCATGAATTCGCCGGCTTGCAGCACTTTGGGGTTGGCTACGCCGCCCGAGAAGGTCACCGTCGTATCCGGCTGTGAGGCCAGGACGCGCCAGTGATCGGCCTCGGCCATGCGCGGCTTGGACTTGGCCGCGACGTAGGTGGTGCCCCAGGCGGACAGCGGCACGACCTGCTGCTCCAGGTGGTCTGCGCAGCAGCGGCCTCCCTGGTTCGCCAACACGTTGCCGGCAAAGACCACGACGTTCTTGTTGGCGTTGATCGTGGTGCCCGTCAGCGTCTCGGTCGCCGCCTCCGTGGCCGTGGCGCGCAGATTCAGCAGCTCGCCCGCGCTCAGCATGTAGGTCTGGCTCTCGCCCTTCTTCATGCCACTGATTCCCGGTCCCGCGTCGGTGTCGGCCGTCACCGTGACCGTCACCTCGGTCTCGTTTTTGGAGCCCACGATCGTCACAAACGCGCCGCCGCCCGACGCCGTCATGATCATGTAGTCCCGCCCCGTCGCGTTGACCGGCAGCAGCAGGGACGCGTCGTTGGAGAAGACCTGGTTCACGTTGTCCAGCGGGTTGAATTGATACGCGACAAACGGCGCGCTGCCCTTGATGCGATACGCCAGAAAGTCCTTCTGCGTGCCGCTCACATTGCGCGGCCCCAGCTCGATGATCTCCAGCCCGTTGCCCGGCACCAGCACCGTCTTCAACGGGGTCTGGTCCTTCTGCTTCTCCAGCACGTCGACCTTGATCTCTTTGCTGCCCGGGTTGGAGATGATCACCGCAAACTGCGCGTTGGCAGCCGTCAGGCCGTCGGGGTTTGAGCCCGTGTTCATCGTGTTTTCCAGATCGACGGCGTAGTAGTCGCACCCCTGGTTCGTGTTCAGCTTTACGTCCGACTGGCACGGGTTCACGCACAGCCCGTTGACGCAGTCCGCGCCGTCGGGGCACGTGGCGGTCTTGGTCCAGGACGTGGTGAGGTCCTCGTTGACCACGCACTCCCACGTCTCCGACGTCTCCGGACCCGCCGAGCGGCACTCTTTGGCGCCCGGCTGGCACTCCACGCACACGGCCTCTACGCCCGCGCTGTAGCACTGTGACGGGCAGCTCTCCACGAGCTCCGCGCCGGTGCCGGTCGCGTCGCACACCATCTTGTTGCTGCCCTGGCAGAACTGCTGCCCGGGCGCACACGGCTGGCATGCGCCGAAGCTGTTGCACACGGTGCCGGCGGCGCACGGCGTGGGTGGGCCCCAGGTGCCGTCCAGCTGACATTGGATGGAGGCGTTGCCCTCGCAGCTCTTCTGACCGGGCTGGCAGCCGTCGCCGCCACCGCCCGTGTCGACCACCGTGTCGTCGCCGGTGGTGTTCGGGTCAAAGCCCGTGCCGCCTTTATCGTCATCGCCGTCGCTGCCGCCACGACCGCCGCCGGCCGGTGAGCACGCGACCAACGCCACCAGACCCAGTCCCATCATCAACAAACGCATCAGCAATCACTCCACGGGTCGTCCGCCAGAAACGAAGCGCGCAGAAGGCTATCACACTTCGCTGGTGCGAAACTCGTAGACTATTCGTATCACAGAGCAGCTGCTGAGCAGGATGATCGCGGCGACGTACAGCCATAAGGCCAGTCCGAAGAAGGCGCCCGCCGCGCCATAGAAGCGCGCATAGTCGGTCAGCTGGTTCAGGTAGATGCTGAAGCCCTGCTGGGCCAGCTCAAAGAAGACGACAAACACCGCGGCGCCAATCCACCGATACCCGCGTGGGTAGCGCTCGGTGGCCATGACCTTGACCATGAAATAGAAGCCGACGCCCAGCGCGATCGCTTTGACGCCGATTTGGATCAGGTGCGCCTTGCGAACCCACTCCGGCGCCGAGACGTTCAGCGTCTCGGCCCACAGGCCGGTCAAATCGATCAGCACCTGCCAGACGAACAGCGCGGTAGCCGCCAGCATGACCATCCCGGCCAGGATCAGCCGCGTTGCCCAGAACGCACGCCGCCGCTCGGTGTTGAGCACCGCATTGATGCCGTCCGACACCGCGTTGAAGCCGGCGCTCGCCGCGAACACCAGCACGGCGATGCTAGCGATCCCCAACGACCGCTCGGTCTGAGCCAGGCCGACGACAAGCTCCTGCAGGTTGCCGCCGACAAAGGGGATGGCGTGCCGGAGCGGGTCCAGCACCTGGTTGACCACGGGCTCGCCATCCGACGCAAACGGCAGCTCAGCCGCCAGCTTGGCGATGACGCTGACCGCCAGCAGCGTGAACGGCAGAATGGAGAGCAGCGCGAAAAAGGCAATGCTTGCCGCATGTTGTAAGCCGGTCGCGTCCAGAAAGGACTCGACGACCCGGTAACAGAAGCGGAAAGGCCGCTGCGGCATGCGCTCCCAGATCTCTTCCAGGCGTTTCTTCATCGCTTGCGGCCTCGTCCACGCACCTGAAGCGCTTCGATCTCTGCTTCGATCTCCGCCCGATCGTCGGCCTCAGGGACTCGCTCCAGGTAGCGTTTGAGCGCCTTCACGGCCGACCGTCGCTGTTTTCGGCCGGCAAGGTAGCGACCGTAGTCGCGCGACACCTCAGCCGGCGCCCCCTTGGCTTTGGCGGCCTTTCGCCAGTACCTGTCCGCCTGCTTCCACTTGCGCCGCGCGGCGTAGGCTTCGGCCCGCAGACGCAAAATAACGGTTGTGCGCTGCACCCTCTTGGGCAGCTTGGACGCCAGCCAGTCGACCTCAGCAGGTTGTCCTTCCTCGATGAGCGAGCGCAAGCCGGCCTCCGACACGTCGCCGCCCAGATTCTCTGTCCGGACGTAGGGCCGGTTGGCCTCCGCGGACCAGCGGGTGAGCGTCCAGCGCGGCGGCACGTCCTCCAGCCCGCGCGTCTCCCGCGTGCGATAGACGATCTGCCGCGGCCAGCCCCGCCCGCGCACGCTGATGTCGCCTACGATGGGCGGCCGTCCCTGCGGCGTGGCCTTGACGGTGACCTCCAGTACGTCGATCAGGCGCTCCATGGACGTGAGCGCGATATGGTGCTCGGTGGTCTGATGGCGGTCGCGCTGGCGAAAGGCGATCGAGCGCCGGCTCGGGCTCAAAAGACGCATGCTGCGAAGCGACACAAACCGGCGTGAGCCGCTGTCACCCAGCCACGGGCGATACAACGCCGAGCGTATGCCCCAGTCCTGGTCGCGCTGATCCAGCGCCAGGTACAGCGTGCCTTCGCCCCGCGGCTCATCGGTCGCGATGCCGGCCACAAGCACCCCCTGCGGGCGATCGCCGCCCCCCATGTTGATCACCGCCGCACGCGCGAGCGGCCGAAACGCCGAGGTCCCGTACACCTCAGCTCCGGTGAGTCGGCGGAGTCCCAACAGGCAGACCAGCGCCTCGCGTGCGACCCCCGCAAACTCCCGGGGCTGCTTGTTGAGCAGCAGCGCCAGCGCCGCGGGTGACGGCAACCCCAGCGACGGCCGCTCGCCCGAAAGCAGGCAGCCCGGCGTCAGAAGGTTGGCCGCCATCAGCCACTTTTCAGCCTCGGTCCGCGCGTCGTCTACCGGCTCCGGTTCTACCTCGGCGGGCTTCTGTGGCGTCGCCGCGGCGGGCTTGGGCTCGG
>CAZJHX010000291.1:0-5005 GCA_964545715.1 uncultured Myxococcales bacterium | reverse complement strand
CGCGCCTGCCCCGCGGCGGCCGGGCGCTCGTCGCCCGGCCGCGAGACCCCGGGCCGCGAGACCACCGGCAGCGAGACCACAGGCGCCGACACCCCCGACGCGGGTGCCGCGCCACCGGAAGAGGACGCCACGACAACCGGGCAGGAGGTCGCCGACGCCGGACAGGTCGTCGCGGAGAGCCCCGACGCGGGCAGCGAGCCCGTCGCTGAAGACGCCGGCCCCGCTCCACCGGAAGACGCGGGCCCGGCTGCGCTCGAGGACGCGGGTGCACCGCCTGCGCCCGAGGATGCCGGCGCACCGCCGACCGTCGAAGATGCGGGCGCACCACCGGCTGCCGAGGATGCAGGCGCCGTCGCTGTCCCGGAGGATACGGGCGCTCCGCCGGTTGCGGAAGATGCCGGTACACCACCGGCACCCGAGGATGCCGGCGCTCCGCCCGTCGAGGACGCGGGCCCCACGGCGGAAGCGGACGCGGGCGCCCCCGAAAAACCGGACGCAGTCCCTGCCGTGGTCACACCGAAAACCGGGACACTGACCGTGACCGCCAGCCAGCGCCTGAAGGTGACCATCGACGGCAAGCGCGCGGGACGCACCCCCCTGACCAGGGCCCTGCCCGCCGGCAGCTACGTGGTCCGAGCGGCGGGCGGCGGTTACAGCACCAAGTGGACGGTCACGATCGCTGCAGGTGCAACCGAAAAGCGGCATGCGACGGTGCCGATCAAGAAGAAGGGCACCATCACCTTCCGCGTCCCCGCGGGCACGATCGTCAAGCTGGACGGCAAGACGCTGGGGAAAGCGCCTGTGGGCAAGCGCAACGTGACCTACGGCAAGCACCGGGTCGTGCTGATCAACCCCAAGGACTCTTCCCAGCGCGTGACCCGAACCGTGCGGATCAGCGCCACACGCCTCCACGTCACCGTCGCGTTCTAGTGGGCAGCACCAGGCTTCGGTGGTTTGACGCCGTCATCGCGCTGGCGATCGTGGCCGGCGCGATTTGGCTGCTGGCGTCGACCGCCGACATGGGCTTCACCCGCGACGAGAGCTTCTATTTCAAGTACGCGCAGGTCTACCAGGACTGGTTCACGCGGGTCGCTCACCCTCCCAAAGACGCCGAGTCGCCACTAGGGCGCGCGGACGTGGTCAAAACGTGGAGCGAAAACTTCGAGCACCCACCGCTGCTCAAGGTCTTGTTCGGCTGGTCGTGGCGCGTGTTTGCCGACAAGCGGCGACCGATCACCGGCCTGGCGCCCGATCCCGACACCACCGAGGCGGTGCGCGCCCGAGTCACCCACTTGACCCCATCGGAGGGCTTTGCGGTCGGCGACATGCTGCAGGTGTTGGGCCCGCTGCCTGTCGACGGCGATCGCAGCGACGCCGCTCGGACGCTGGGACAGGCGGAGGTGCTGGAGCGCAAGGGCGCGCAGGCGGTGGTCCGTATTGACGGCATCTCCCTGCGCAGCATCCAAGAGGCGTGCCGCGAGCCCGTCTCCCTGGCCAACGCCGACGGCGTCAAGGTCCCACAGTGGATCAGCGGCTGCCAGGCCGCGTCATCACGGCCGCTGCAGGTGCTGAACGAGAGCAGCGCAATGCGCGCGCCGTCATGGCTGATGACCGGACTGCTGCTGGCGCTGCTCTACCTGTTCGGCGCGGAGCTCTTCGGTCGCTGGGCCGGCCTGTTCGCCGCAGCCGCCTTTCTCCTGGTCCCGAGGCACTTCTTTCACGCTCACTTGTGCACCTTCGACGTCGGGGTCTGCACCATGATCGTGGGCACGGTCTACGGCTTCTGGAAGTCGATGCACTCGCGTGTCTGGGCGGTGCTGACCGGGGTGATCTGGGGCTTGGCGCTGCTCACGAAGCTCAACGCGTTCTTCGTGCCGATCCCGCTCATAATCGCCTGGCTGCTGCCGTCGGCCATCCGCAACGCCCACAAGCTGTTCCAGCGCCAGTGGTACCGTCAGCTGCGCAAGTCGCTGCAGGTCACGTTGCCCGACCTGCCATTAGCGTTTCTGTGGATGCCCCCGATCGGCCTGGTCATGCTCTTCAGCCTGTGGCCGCGCATGTGGTACGACCCGGCTGCGGCGTTCTACGACTACGTCAACTTCCACCTCTCCCACGTACACTACCTTCAGCTGTATTTCGGCACGATCCTCAGCGCTCCGCCCTTCCCGATGTCCTATCCGTGGGTGATGACCGCGGTCACTGTCCCGGCGGTTTTGCTGCTGGTCTTCGGGATCGGCTGCGCCACCATGTTCTGGTGGGAGCGCGACCGCACGTCCCTGTTTGTGCGGTGCCTCATCGGCGCCAACCTCCTGTTTCCGATCGCGCTCATCTCCATGCCCAACACCCCGATCTTCGGCGGCGTCAAGCACTGGCTGCCGACGATGGCGTTTTTCGCGCTGATCGCCGGCTACGGCTTCGACTGGATGCGCCGCAAGCTCGCCACCAGGCTGCACGGGGCCCCCACCCGAACGCTGGCCACGATCGCGCTAGCCGCCTCCCTCCTGGCTCCCGGCGCGGTCGCCTCCCTGGCGTACGCCGACGTCGGCACCAGCTACTACAACGAGCTGATAGGCGGCGTCCGCGGCGGCGCCGATCGTGGTATGCACCGCCAGTTCTGGGGTTACGCGGGTCGGTTCGGGCTCGAATACGTCAACGCCAACGCGCCACGAAACGCGCGCGTCGCCTTTCACAACACCACGTGGGACGCGGTCACATGGTACAAGCGCGACGGCCTGCTGCGTAGCGACATCCGCTGGCGCCGGGACCCGCCCGAGGACTGCCGGCACGGCGCCGCGCTCTACCTCTTTCACCATCAAGAGAGCTTTGCGCAGGACCAGATCGGCAGCTGGCGCGCCATGCGAACCTATCGCCCGGTGCGCGTCGTCGCGACCGACGGTGTGCCGGTCCTGTCGGTGTATCGGTGTAACCGCCGCCGCGGCCCGATCAAGGCGCGCGCGCCAGGACGAACGCATCGAGACAGAGGTCCCGAAAAGCCTCCTTCTCGGCGAACACCTCCACGCTGATCGACGCCTTCTCGCCCTTGCGGGCAGCGGTGTCGACCCACGAGGGCTCAAACGTCCAGCCGTTTTTGGCCTCGCGCCGCGACAGCACCTCGTCGCCGTCGATGGCCACGGTGAGCGTCGCGTCCGAGCCGGCCTCGTTGCGCGCCGCCTCCAGCGTAAAGCCCGCACGGATCAGCAGCCCGGCCGACAGCGTCACGTCGCCGAACACCACGGACACCCGCCCGCCGTCGGGGTACGGATGCAGAAGAATGCAGCGCCGCGGTGAGCCCGCCACCTCCTGGTGAACAACGCGCACATTCTCCCAGTGCTTGCCGCGGCAGTCGTGCTTGTCACCACGCCAGCGACACTGCCGCCGCTTTCCATCGCCCACCCAGCGCTCGACGCGCGCCTTGGGCAGCCGCTCCATCAGGTCGACCTCGATCGGCGAAGCCGCCAGCAGATAGCGCTGGACAGTGAGCCCGCCGTCCAGCGTCTCCTCCAGCTCCAGCTCCGCTCCATCCGGCGCCGCGGGCCCCGGCCGGTCCAACGCCGTAACGACCCACAGCCGCTCATAACGCGCTGCAAACATGGGATCGGGGGGCACCGTCAGGTCGAAATCGGGCATCGCCTCGTCATGTCCCGCGGGCGCACCGAGATCCGCCGCGGCCTCGCGCAGCCACGGCGGAAAGATCCGGACGGCGTCGCCTTTGCGATAGTCGCCGGCGATCAGCGCTCGCGCGGCGTCCCATTGGTCCGCGGTAGGGGTCGCCGGCTGGGGCTCAAGGCTCGCCCACAGTGCAAACGCACTCAGCAGAATCACAGTCGCCACTACGGCGAGACCGGCGGACAGGCGCTTCATCGCGGCTTGCTACCTACCCCGCCGCGAGTGCCCGCGCAAGCGGGTTTGCTTGCGTGGCAGGCCTACCGTTTGGTAAAGCTCTCCGCTTGAATTACGCGTTAGGGAGACGGCGCAATGCGGAAGCACACTTTCCAGGCTTTGATTTTCATTTCAGTGGTGGCACTGGCCCTCGGCACCGTGGGCTGCGGTGACGACGACTCGTCCGGGAGCACAGATCCCACGACGGACACGGGCACCGGCGACACCACCGACACAGGTGACGACACGACCGATACCGGCACGGACGACACCACAGACACGGGCGATCCGGAGCCCGAGGCCAGCTGCCGCAAAGGCGCCGGCTGCTTCGAGGGCAACTGCTGCACCTGCACCCCGGTGGGCTGCCAGGAAGGTATCGACAACTCGTTGTCCGGTCTGGCCGGTCTTGCGAACTCGTCGTTCCAGAGCTCGATCGATGACGGCAGCGTCAACCTGATCGCGGAGTTCGCCGGCGACATCGCCGACGGCAAGGAGTTCCCGCTGAACATGTACAACGCGCAGCCCGACTTCGACGAGGACACCTGCGACATCACCCAGGACGCCTGTGACTGGCAGATCCAGCTGGCCGCGTTCGCGGACGACTGCAGCCCGCTCATCGCGTTCGGCAACGCCATGATCGTCGGCGACACGCTGACGGCCGGCGGCAAGGACGGCGTCTTCAAGCTGTCCATCCCGATCCAGGGCCTCGTGCTTGAGCTCACCGTGACCCTGGCCCGCATCGAGGGCTCCGTGACGCGTGACGGCGAGGGCAACATCATCGGCATCAGCGGCATCCTCGCGGGCGCCATTCCCAAGGCCAGCCTCGAAGAGGCCGTGGACAACCTCCCCGAGGACGGTCTGCCCATCAGCAAGGATGCGATCAAGAACATCCTGGCCAACGTCGTGAAGTCGGACATCGACGGTCTGGACGCCAACGGCGACCCGGGCAGCGACGGCGAAAAAGAGTCGGCCTCCGTCTCGATCATCTTCGAGGGCCTGCCGGGCAACATCACCAGCGTCGAGCAGCCGTCTGATGACACCACGGACACCGGCGACGACACCACGGACACCGGCGCAGACGACACCGACACCCACGACGCCACCCACGACCCCAGCGACGACACCC
>CAZJHX010000290.1:0-5126 GCA_964545715.1 uncultured Myxococcales bacterium | reverse complement strand
CCCCTTCTATATCGCCGACGAGGACGGTCGGGACGAGGTGGATCAGACGCCGCCCGACATCCACACCGAGAAGTTGATGGGCTGCATCGATTGCCACAACATCAGAGAGGCCCACGGCGACAAGCAGATGGCGACGCGCATGGACGGCGAGACGGACGTCCGCTGCGAGAGCTGCCACGGTCTCCCGGGGAAGCTGGCGTCTCTGCAGTCCGACGCCGGGCTCGCCTTCTCGCAGTCCGGCACCTCTGTCGGGGGCACGGGGCACAACACGGACGTGTTTGACCTGGAGCCGGATGGGTCGGTCACGCAGCTGGGGCGGTTCAGTCATCTGCGCCATCCGGTCACGCAGATCACCGTGCGGACGGTGCCGAACACCGATCAGTTCAACGCGCGCACGCGCATGGGCTGTGAGCTGCACGCCGGGACAGCGGAGGCGCGCGCGGCGGTCAAGCAGGCGGTGAACACGCTGACAGCTACCGACCCGGACGCGGTGCCCGAGGCCTTCCCCGGCCTGACCGCGGGCTTCGCCTTTGACGAGGTCGACGATGGCCGGGACGCCCCGCTGCAATGTTTCACGTGCCACAATTCGTGGACGCTGAACTGCTACGGCTGCCACATGGTGCGCGACGATCAGCAGTGGTACACCAGCCGCATCACCGGAGAGCAGCGTCGCGGCAAGGTCTCCAACTTCGGCATGAGCGTGGTCGCCGACGCGCTGGCCATGGGCTTTGACACCCGCGGTCGCATCGCGCCGCTGGTCGGTACGCAGGTCTTCTTTACGCATATCGACGAGCAGGGCCAACGGGTGATCGACGCCCAGGCGCTGCGGTCGGCGGACGGCATGGCTGGGGAGGGCAACGTCCACAACCCGGTCCATCACCACACGGTTCGGCAGCAGCCGCGCGACTGCGATGGTTGCCACCCGTCCGCCACGAACAGTCACGACGTCGAGGCGATTCTGCGCGCGGTCGGGCTGGGTACCGGGCGCTACACATTTACCGACGGCGAGGGGCGCGTGCACTGGCTGGACCGCCTGGTCGAGGCCGACTACGACGGCGACGGGACGCCGGATGATCCCGCCGCGCTCGGTATCCCGAGCAGCATCTTCGAGGCCTGGCGCGTCGTCGGCTCGACCCACCCGCCTGCCTTGGAACCGGACCTGGCGCCGCCCGAGCCGGGCCCGTTGGACACCGCCACGATCAACCGCGTGCTCGAGAACGTCGTTGTGCCGCAGCGCACAGACGAGGAGTCGCGCAGGAGGCCTGACCCATGAGAGAGCTGCTTGCTGTATTGCTGCTGGGCGCGTGCATTGTTGGGTGCCCGAACGGCGAGGATCCCGAAGAGCCGGTCGCCCCGCCCGCCGAGGTGTGGAAGCCCGCACCGTCCGGAGCGCCGGACGAGGCCGCGGATGGGCGCCTGACGTGCCTGGGCAAGAACGCGCCTTCCACGGTGACCGGCAACGCCATCGAGCTGACCGGCTACGCTCGGTTGCTGGCTGATCCCGACGCCGAGCACGAGGTGCCGTCGGCCTCTGTCGAGGTGTTTACGGCGGACGACATCTCGCTGGCCACGGCGTTTTCGGACCCGGTCAAGTCCGGTCGCGCGTCGGTCAACGTGCCCATCAGCGACGCGGGCTTCACCGGTTACGCCAAGGTCGTGTTGGACGGCTATCTGGACTATCGCTTTCAGACCAGTCGCGCGGTGACGGACACAGCGCTCACCGCCTGGGTGTGGCTCACCACGGCCGACGAGGTCAGCACACATGCAGACGCGCTGGGCCTTGCGGTGGACGCGGGTAAGGGGCTGCTGTTCGGCGCGGTGCACGACTGTGACGGCTTCGGTGTGCAGTATGCGGTCATTCGCGTCGAGAACAGCGCGGCGGACGTGCTCTACATCGAGGGCTTTGCGCCGGTCGCCGATCGCACGTGGACCAGCGACACCGGCCGCTTTGTCGTGCCCAACCTGCCGCCCGGGACCGTGACGGTCAAGGCGTTTGGGAGGTCCGCGGCGGGTGAGCCGCTGTCGCTGCTGAGCCAGATCGACGTCGAGATTCAGGCGGACGCGATCTCGGCGGTCAACCTCGAGCCGCGCGTCGCTGAGAAGTGAGGGCAGCGGTCCGAAGACAGCTCCCCCTGCTGCTGTTGGGCACGGCTGCGGCGGCCGTGTACTCGATCGGCTTCGAAGCGGCCGACGGTGCCGACGCGACTCGGTTTTTTCCGGCCCTGTACTACCCGCTGTTTGCGCTGTACGGGGCGGCGGCGTGGTGGGTGTGGCGGCACAAGCGGGCGTCCGTTCCGCTGGTGATCGCCTTTGCCATGCTGTTTCGGTTGCTGGCCGTCGCGGATCCGCCATCGCTGTCGAGCGACGTGCACCGCTATCCGTGGGACGGCCTGGTTCAGCGAGCCGGGCACAGTCCTTATGCGCACCCGCCCGGAGACGCGACGCTGGCCCCCTTGCGTGATGCTGCGATCCATCCTCACATCAACAGGCAGTGGGCCCGCACCGTGTATCCGCCCGGCGCCCAGGCGCTGTTCCTGGTGCTGCCGTATGACATCGACGGCACGCGGCTGGTGATGATCGCGTTTGACCTGGTGACCATGCTGCTGCTGGTGGTGCTGTTGGGCAGGCTGGGGCTCGACCCGGCACGCGTCATCTTGTACGCGTGGGCGCCGCTGGTCGTGTACGAGGTCGCCAACAACGGACACCTGGAGGCGGCCGTCATCCCCTTCATGGTCGGCGCGATGTTGGCCTGGCGGGCGGGGCTTGTTCGCCGCACGGGGCTGCTCATCGGCGTCGCTGCGGCTATGAAGCTGTACCCCGCGCTGCTGTGTGCCGCCTTTGATCGCCGCCGCCTCGTGCGGCTGGGGCTGGTGGCGGGCGCGGTCGTCGGCGTGGGGTACCTGATCTACGGCGCCTTTGCAGGCCGCTACGTGCTTGGCTTCTTGCCGGAGTACGTCGGTGTGGCGGAGGACCACAACATCGGCCTGCGCGCGCTGATCGAGTGGCCGCTGGCAGGCGTCGTCTCTCATCCACGGGCGGTTGCGTTTGCGCTGTGCGCCGCCGGGCTGCTGGCCGGGGTCTGGACGATCGCGCGCTCGGACGGCCCGCCGGAGCGAAAGGCGCTGCATGTCGCCGCGCTGTACCTCGTGCTGCTGCCGACGGCGTTTCACCCCTGGTACGCGCTGTGGCTTATCCCGTGGCTGTGCATTCGCCCGAGCCTGGCGTGGCTGTGGCTGACCGCCGCGCTTCCGCTGAGCTATCTCAAATACAGCGCCGTCGGTGGCGTGATGCCCGGGTGGGTCGTGCCGCTGGAGTGGCTCCCAGTGGTCGCGTTGCTGCTGTTCGAACGCTGGCGCTCGGCGGCGCCCGTGCAGGAGGTGGAGGCATGCTGAGCGCCCTGGCCGGCGCCGCGATCGGCGTCTACGTGGTCCTGCTGCTGGGCATGCTGGTTTACGGCGCCAACAGCTTCATTCTGGTGGTGCAGCACTGGCGCGGCCGACGACGTGGCAAGGCGCCGGTTCAACGTCCCGATCCCAACTGGCGCGTGACGGTGCAGCTGCCGGTATATAACGAGGAGAACGTGGTCGGCCGCTTGCTGGAGGCCGCCGTGCGCCTGGACTGGCCGGCTGACCGGCTTCACATCCAGCTGCTGGATGACTCGACGGACAACACGTCGGCGATCGCCGCGCGGCACGTGCAGCGCCTGAAGCGGCAGGGCCATCGGATCACCCACGTGCGCCGCTCGGATCGGCGTGGATATAAGGCCGGCGCGCTGGCGGCCGGATCCGCGCAGACGGACGGGGAGTTTCTGGCGATCTTCGACGCCGACTTTGTGCCGCCGCCTGACTTCCTGCAACGCGCCCTGGGGCGGTTTCATGATCCAAAGGTGGCCTGTGTCCAGGGACGCTGGGGGCATCTGAACCGCGGCTGGTCGGGCCTGACCCGCGCGCAGGCGCTGGCCATCGACGGACACTTCGGCGTTGAGCAGGAGGCGCGCGCGTCGTCCGGCTGGTTGGTGAACTTCAACGGCACGTGTGGTGTGTGGCGCCGAGAGGCTATCGACGCGGCCGGTGGCTGGTCCGGCGACACCCTGACCGAGGACCTGGACCTGTCTTATCGCGTGCAGCTGGCCGGCTGGCGCATCGCCTACGACGCGTCTCTGGAGTGCCCGGGCGAGCTGCCCACCGATCTTACGGCCTTCAAGGCTCAACAGCGGCGCTGGGCGACCGGCTCGATGCAGTGCGCACGCAAGCTGCTGGGCGCGGTCTGGCGCTCTGAGCGCACCCTGGCGACCAAGCTGCAGGCCACGCTGCACCTGACGCACTACGCCGTTCACCCGCTGATCGCGCTGACCGCGCTGCTGACGGTGCCCTGCGTGTTGCTGCCCGGCGCCGCGGCGGGCCAGGAGGGGATGTGGCGTTGGCTGCTGCCGTTTGCCGTCGCGATGTCGGGTCCGACGCTGCTGTACCTGTATGGCCAGCGCTCCATCGGGCGTCGCGCGCTGCCGGCCGTGCGTGACCTGGGCCTGCTGACCCTGGTGGGTGTGGGCATGGCGCTCAGCAATGCGCGGGCCGTGCTGGAGGCATTCCAGGGTGAGGTGGGCGAGCGCGAGTTCGTGCGGACGCCCAAGCTGGGTGGCCAGGGCCGCGACGCCGCGATGCCGGTGGTTCGTTATCGCGCGGCGCCCGATGGCCTGCGGCCGGCCGAGGTGGCTCTGTCGGCATACTGTCTGCTGACCTGCGTGGCCCTGCTTTGGACAGGGGTGTACGTCATCGCGCCCTTCATGTTGCTGGACGCGGCCGGGTTCGCCTGCGTCGCCGTGATGGGGGCGTCCCCGTGAACGTGGCGGTCATCATCCCGGTTTTGAACGAGGTCGACACGATCGGCGCCGTCGTGCGTGCGGTGCCCAGCGCCGTCCCGCGGGTGCTGGTGGTGGACGCCGGCAGCACGGACGGCACGGTGGAGGCCGCTGAGGCAGCCGGCGCGCAGGTGATCGTGGAGCGCACGCGCGGGTATGGGCGCGCGTGCATGGCCGGGGTCGCGGCGGCCGCTCCGCAGGGAGCGGATGTGGTGGCCATTGTGGACGGCGCGCTGGCCGACGATCCCCCCCAGCTCCCGGCGGTGAT
>CAZJHX010000289.1:0-5201 GCA_964545715.1 uncultured Myxococcales bacterium | reverse complement strand
ACCACGGACACGACCGACACCACGGACACGACCGACACCACGGACACGACCGGCGGCGGCGGGCTCTACGAGCAGCTCGGCGGCGAGGCGGGCATCACGGCCGTCATCGAGAACTTCGCGGGCAAGGTCCTGGCGAACCCGGCCATCAACGGCTACTTCCTCAACGACAGCCTCAACGCTGAGAAGCTGGTCGGCTGCCTCGTGGCGCAGGTCAGCTCGCTGGTCGACGCGGACAACTTCTCCTACCCGCCGGCGGACAACCCGCTGGGCTGCCGCAACATGAAAGAGGCGCACGAGGGCATGGGAGTCTCCCAGGCTGACTTCGACGACCTGCTCGCCGACGCGGTTGCCGCGGCCACCGAGGTCCTGACGGCCGCGGGCGCCGAGCAGGCGTTCATCGACACCGTGCTGGCAGCCCTGGGCGGCGCGCTGGGCGGCATGGCCGGCGACATCGTCGAGGATGCCAACAGCGACGCGACCATCTACCAGCGTCTCGGTCGTAAGCCGGCAATCGCCGCGCTGATCGGCGAGTTCCTGGGTCTGGCCGTGGCCGACGCGGAGATCAACGGCTTCTTCGCGGGCGCCGATGACGCCGGTGTGGCGCGCCTGAGCGCGTGCCTCGTCCGTCAGGTCTGTGGCGCCAGTGGCGGTCCCTGCCAGTACGGCGCGGGCAAGATCGAGGTCTGCGCCGAGGACGACGCTGACTGCGTGGCTTGCCGCGATATGAAGTCCACGCACGCCGGCATGGTCGACGACAAGGACAGCCCGATCACCATCGCTGACTTCGACGCGCTGCTCGTCGACGTGGTCACCGCCGCCGGTACGGTTGGCGTGGACACCGAGAGCGATGACTTCGGCGCTATCGCCGGCGCGCTGTGCGGCATGTGCGGCGACATCGTGGGCGAGGGCGAAGACTGCGCCACGTCCGCCGTCTGTGGCGGCGACTAGTCGCTGACGGGCCACGGCGGCTTCGGCTGCCGTGACCTGACCCTAAAACGTAGAAACGTCTCGCTCCCCGAGTCGCCTTGTGTGGCTCGGGGAGTGTGTTTTTTGAGGTACCCCATGCGGATCAACCTGCTGATCGCGTTTGGCTGCGGCGCCCTGCTCGCTTTTGGCTCTTGCAAAGGCGAGTCGAAGAGCAACTCCGACTCCCCGAAATCCTCCAAGGGCGACGAGCTCAAGGACGAGCTGCCCGAGTTCAAGGCGCCCGGCGACGGCCCCAAAGCCCCGGTTAGAACGGGCTTCGCCGTCGAGGTGGGCAAGCACACGGTCGCCGACGTAAAAGCGCTGACCGCCGGCTGGGGCCTGGACTGCAAGAACACGTCGATGCGCGCCATGATGGAGCAGGTTCGTGAGCGCAAGCGCCAGGAGATCGCCGACAAGCGCGCCAAGGGCGAGTCCCTGGACGGCATCAGCGGCGCATCAGCCCTGAACAAGCGCAGCAAGCGCGAAAAGAACCCGCAGGTGCGCTGGACGTGCAACAAGATCCCCGCCAACAAGCTCAAGGACCGGAACCGCGGTGCGGTGGAGGGCCGACTGCTCTTCGTGTTCGACAGCGAGTCCATCCCGCTGCGCCACGTGTCGTACCGCCGCGCCCACACAGACGTCGCGGCCGCCGCAAAGGACTTTATGGACACGACGGCCGCGCTGACCAGGCTCTACGGCGAGCCCAGCCACGTCACCGACAACGCTCCAAAGGCCGGTCCCGACGGACAGATCCCGGAGCTGCCCAAGATGCGGCCGGTCAACGTGGAGTGGACGTTTGCCGACCTGGCGATCAAGGTCTCGGCGCTGCGAGTGGGCAAGCGGGTGACGCTGTCCGAGGCGATCGAGGTTCCGTGGCCCGTTTGGGTCGTGCCGCCTAAGTAGGTCCTAAAGCGCGTCGCCGTCGAAGCGATCGAGCCGCAGCACATCGTCCAAAGACAGTCTTCCGACGCGCGGGAACGCGGGCTTGATCGCCTTGCCCACGCAGAGCATCAAGACGCTGATGTGGTCGTCCGGGACACCTAGAATTGCGCGCACTTTTGCCGGGTCGAAGCCGATCATCGGGCAGGAGTCCAAGCCCATGTCCACGGCCACCAGCATCAGCGTCATGGACGCGATTCCGCCGCTGCGCACCGCCTCGTCGCGCTGCAGCTGGCCCTCGCCGCCGTAGAAGCTCTCGATGGTCTGAACCATGGAGTTCACGACCGGCTCGGGAGCCCCTCTCCACACGCGCGCGGCGTCCTCGTGAGCGGTCAGCTTGGCCGTGATGACCAGCGTGACCGAGCAGTCCGCGACCTGCGGCTGCCCGTAGGCGGCCTCGCACAGCTGCTTTTGGGTGGCCTTGTCCCGCACGGCGACAATGCGCCAGTGCTGCAGGTTGAACGAGGTCGGGCTGAGTAGAACCGGCTCGATCAGGGCGCGCAGCTCCTCGTCTGACAAGACGTGATCCGGATCGAAGCCCTTGATCGAGCGACGGCGTTCGATGGCGTCGCGCAGATCCATCAGCGGGTCAGCCCCAGCTCCGCCATGACCAGCTTCAGGTCCGCCCAGGCCTTGCCTTTGTCATGCGGGTTTCGCAGCAGGTAGGCGGGGTGATACGTGGGCATGAGCTTGGCGTCCAGGTAGGGATAGAACCGCCCGCGCATGCGTCCCATCGACTGACTGCTGTTCAACAACGTCTGCCCGGCGAAGCGGCCGAGCGTGACGACCACTTTGGGCCGGATGCTGCGCACCTGCGCCTCCAAAAACGGGCGACATGCGGCGATCTCGTCGGGCTCGGGGTCGCGATTGTTCGGGGGGCGGCACTTCACGACGTTGCAGATGTAGACCTGCTCGCGACTCAGGCCCATGGCCACGATCATCTTGTCCAGCAGCTCGCCGGCCTTGCCCACAAACGGGCGCCCGCTCTTGTCCTCGTAATAGCCGGGGCCCTCGCCCGCGAACATCAGGTCGGCGTTGGGATCGCCCTCTCCAAACACGATGGTGTTGCGTCCCTGTCGGCACAGCTTGCAGCGCGCGCAGTCGCCGAGCTCGTCGCGCAGCGCCCGCAGATCGGGGGTGGCCTGTTGCGTCGGCAGCTGCACGACGGGTGCACCGGCGGCGGCTGGAGCGGCGGCGGTGATCGGATAGCCCGTCGCACCGTCCAGCAGGTCCTGTTTCACCAACTCCCGCAGGTTCTGCGTGAGGCTCAGCAGCTCGCTGTGCACATCGGTCATGATCGGGGCAGCCTCGCGGCAACGTGTTTGAGAATGCGGCGGGCCACGTCCTGCTTCGACATCAGCCGGATGTCGTCGACGACCTCGCCGGCGCGGTCGAAGAGAATGCCCGCGTTGGTCAGCGTGCCGAAGCCGGTTCCCTGGGCCTCGGGGCTGACGTCGTTTACGAAGACCAGATCCATCTGCTTCTTGGTGGCCTTCTGCACCGCGTTGACCGCGTGATCCCGGGTCTCCGCCGAGAAGCCGACCAACAGGGTCTTCTCGATGCGGCTGGCTACCGTCGCCAGTACATCAGGGGTGCGCTCCAGCGCGAGCGTGGCTGTGCCCTCGCCCTTTTTCACCTTGTGCGTGTGCCGCTTGACCGGGCGGTAATCCGCCGGCGCCACGGCCATGATCAGCGCATCCACGTCATGAACGGCAGCCTCCACCGTGTCCAGCAGGTCGGTGGTCGTCTCGACCGTGCGCACATCCGCCCCTTCCGGCAGCGGCAGGTTGGTCGGCCCCGTGATCAGCGTGACCCGCGCGCCCATCTCCCAGGCGATCTCGGCCAGCGCGTAGCCCATGCGTCCCGTCGACGGGTTGGATAAGAAGCGGACGGGATCCAGCCACTCGCGCGTGGGTCCGGCGGTGATCACGAGGTGCTTGCCGGCCAGGCTCTGGGGCTCCAGCAACCGGCGCAGGTGATTGACGATGCGCTGTGGATGCGGCAATCGGCCGGCGCCCTCCACGCGGCACGCCAGCCACCCCTCCTCGGGCTCCATAACCGTGTAGCGGTCGATGCCGCTCAGAAGCTCGATGTTTCGCTGGACCAGCGGGTTGCGCAGCATCTCCACGTTCATGGACGGGCACAGCAGCACGGGCATGGTGCTGGCCATCAGCGAGCACAGCAGCAGCTGATCGGCCAGCCCACCGGCGAGGCGTCCCAGAAAGTCGGCCGTGCACGGCGCGATCACGGCCGCATCCATGTCGCGACCAAACTCCGTATGCGCGATCTGCGAGTCACCGTGCAGCGCAAAGATGTCCGTGTAGACCTTGTTGCCCGACAGCGTCTCGAGCGTCAGGGGCGTGATGAACTTCGTGGCCGACGGGGTCATGCAGACGTGCACGTCGGCGCCGGCCTTGTCCAACAGGCGCACGAGCTCCGCCGCTTTGTACGCCGCGATGCCGCCCGTGACACCCACCAGGATGCGCTTATTCACGCCGCGCAAGTTAGCCCACATTTCTCACAAAGGCCATCGGGCGTCGCCCCCCCCCGCACCCCAGCCCCCCCCCCCGCCCCCCTTCCCCGGCCCCCCCCCCCCCGCCGCCGGGGGCCCGTCGCCGCCTTTGGCGCCGGCCGCGCAGCGGCACAGTCGCGCCCGACGCCGTGTGCCCTTTGTGAGAAATGTCGGCAGCAGAGATCCTTTTGGGACCCCAGCCGTCTCGATCTCAGATGAAGCGAATGACGTTGTTTATTGTCACCCTCATGCTCTCGTTGTCCCTGGCCCTGGCCGCCAGCGCCCAGAAGCCCCCACTCAAGCAAAAGTTCTACAAAATGGAGAACATGGAGCTGATCGGCAAGAAGCGCGGCCCGTCCGGAAAGATGTTCATGGCTCGGCGCCAGGCGAAGTTCGGCAAGCTGAACCGCATTCCACCGAAGTCGTTCTTTCCAGCCATGTTCCAGAGCGCGAAAGAGCTGACGCGCTAGACACCTGCGACCGGGCGCGGCTCGGTGGCAAAGGTCTGATGGGGCGGGTTGAAGTAGCCGTACTTCAGCTTGGGGAAGCGTGCGCGCAGGCGCTGCATCATGGCGACCATGCCGATGCCGCGTCCGTGGCGCTCGGGCCCCAGGATGTCGCGGTAGAGGCCGGGATCGACGTTCAGATTGCGCATCTGGATCATGTCGACGCCCACGTCCTCGATGAACTGCTCCAGATTGGACAGCTCCGGATCGCGGTCGCTGACCCCGGGGAACACCAGCAGGTTCAGCGAGACGAAGCCGCCGTGACGTGTGACGGCGCG
>CAZJHX010000288.1:0-5217 GCA_964545715.1 uncultured Myxococcales bacterium | reverse complement strand
GCGCGGTCCTCCTGGCCTGGGTTGACCGTCAGCGGGCAGCTGTCCGCCTCGTCCGGCACGCCGTCCTCGTCGTCGTCGCTGTCGCACGCATCACCTGCCCCGTCCGAGTCCGTGTCGAACTGCTGCGGATCCGACTCTTTGGGGCACACGTCTGCGAAGTCCGGCACGCCGTCGCCGTCGTCATCCGGGTCGCAGGCGTCGCCGAATCCGTCGCCGTCCAGATCGCTCTGCTCCTGGTTGGCGGTGGCCGGGCAGTTGTCTTCAGCGTCCGGTATCCCGTCATCGTCGTCATCGTCTTCACACGCGTCCCCCGTCCCGTCACCGTCGGCATCCGCCTGGCTCGGGTTGGCCGCCTTCGGGCAGTTGTCCAGCGCGTCCGGCCAGAAGTCGCCGTCATCGTCCACGTCACAGACGTCGCCTTGCCCGTCCTCGTCGGCGTCTTCCTGATCCGCGTTGGCGTCCAGCACGCAGTTGTCGTCCCAGTCCAGCACCCCGTCCTGGTCGTCGTCCGTGTCGCACGCGTCCCCGATGCCGTCGCCTTCATTGTCCGCCTGCGACGGATTGACGAACAGCTGGCAGTTGTCGATCGAGTCGCTGACCCCATCCCCATCGTCGTCCTCGTCACACGCGTCGCCCAGCCCGTCCAGGTCCCAGTCCTCCTGGTCGGTGTTGGCGACCAGCACGCAGTTGTCCGCGCCGTCGAGCACCTGGTCGTCGTCATCGTCATCGTCACAGGCGTCGCCGATGCCGTCGCTGTCGGTGTCCAGCTGATCGGGGTTCGTCACCGTGGGGCACGTGTCGATCGGATCGGCCACACCGTCCCCGTCGGCGTCGCCGTCACACGCATCGCCTTGTCCGTCGCCGTCGGAGTCCGCCTGGTCCGGATCGGCAACCAGCGGGCACACGTCGGTCTCGTCCGGCACCAGGTCGTTGTCATCGTCATCGTCGCAGGCGTCACCCGCGCCGTCCTCGTCATTGTCTATCTGCGCCGGGTTCGCCGTCTCGGGGCAGACGTCCGCCCCGTTGTCCACCTGGTCGCCGTCCAGGTCCGAATCGCACGCGTCGCCGACGCCGTCATCGTCCGTGTCCTTCTGATCGGGGTCCGCCACGGCCGGACACACGTCCACGACATCCGGCACGCCGTCGCCGTCATCGTCATCGCTGCAGGCGTCGCCCTCTCCGTCGCCGTTGGTGTCCTCTTGATCCGGGTCGGGCGTCTCCGGGCAGACGTCGTCGGCGTCGTCCACCAGGTCGTCGTCGTCGTCGTCGTCGCATGCATTACCCGCGCCGTCGTCGTCCGTGTCCGCTTGTCCGAGGTTGGGCACCGACACGCAGTTGTCCACCTCGTCCAGCACGCCGTCGCCGTCACTGTCGGGGTCGCAGGCGTCACCCAGCCCGTCCAGGTCAATGTCCTGCTGGTCAAAGTTGGGGCTCTGAGGGCAGTTGTCAGGCCCGTCGAGCACGCCGTCATCGTCGTCGTCGGGGTCCACACAATCGGCCAGCGCGTCGGCGTCCGTATCGTCGAAGCCCTCGTCCACTTCGCCGTTGCAGTCGTCGTCCGCTCCGTTGCATGTTTCGGCCGCCGGCGGCGTCGCATCGCACGTCGGAGCCCCCACCGCGTCGCACGTCAGCGCGCCGGCGCAGACGCCGAGGTTGTTGGCTACTTCGCAGTCGGTTGAGGCGCCCTCATCGACGTACTTCGACGTGCACAGGCACACGCCGTCGTCCACCGCGCACTGCCCGTCCACGCAGTCGAACCCGGCCGGGCATGTGATCTCGTCGGAGCACGGCGAGCCGCAGAACCTGCCCAGCGCACCGTAATCCACGCAGCGGGAAGCCAGCGCTCCGGTCAGGTGGCCGCACTCCGAGTCCTGCCGGCAGGGCCGACAGAGATCTTCAAACGTCGGCACGCAGATGTAGCTGATGTCGGCCGCCCCGCCGGACACCTGCTGGCACGACCAGCCGTTGGGGCACGAGTCGACACACGCGCTGCTGCACAGGCCTCCATCGGGCCCCTCGACGCACCAGCCCGACTCGCACTCGCCGTTATCCTCGCAGGCCTCGGGGGCAAACGGCGTCGGGGCATCGGGCGCCGGACCGGGGTCTTTGCCCGGCGACTCATCCCCGCCTACCGCAATGTCGCCCGTTACGACTGCGTCGGCCGCCGGTCCTGCGTCGTCCCACGCATCCGGCGCCGCCCCCGGCTCGCTCTCGTCGGAGCAGCCGCTCACCATGACCATGACGACGACCAGCAGGCCGCCGGTCCCACACCCGACTCGCTTCATGTCCGCCAGATTACACGAGTCGCGCTAAATGAGCCCTACTTCAGCGCGCCCTGGACGATCGTGTTGCCGCCCTCGCGCACGACCTTCTCGGGCGTGATCCCCAGCGACGCGCCGTTGCCCAGATCGATCTCAGGCAGCGGCACACCCGGGAGTGCGCCGCCGCCGAGCGCATCCAGCAAGCCCGGCACCACCTGATCCGCTATTAGCGTCGTGACCAGCGGCTCCAGCGCGACCTTGTCCTTTTCCACCACCGTGACCTCGGTATCCAGCTGCTCGATCTCGGTCAGGCCGACGGACAGCGTGTCCCCCTCGATGACGAACTCCACGCCGGCGATCAGGCTGGCGAAGACCACGACGTTCATCGGTCCGCCCAGCGCTGTCATCTCGGCGTCAACCCGGATGTCGCCGATGTGGACGCGCGGCTCGCCGGTGGCGCAGTCGCTCAGCGTCGGGGCCAGCATGCCGCTCACCGTCACGGTCAAGTCGCTGACCCCAAGCGGCGTGAGCTCGTCGACCGGCAGCAGCTCATCGGGCACGACAAACTCCAGCAAGCCGCCGTACCACGCCGCGTACAACAGCTCGTTTGTGAAGTCGTCCGCCAGCGAGAACTCGAGCGGCATCTCGCGCAGCAGAACCAGCAGCTGCTCCGCTTCGAGGCAGCCCACACGGGCGGGGACGCCCAGGTTGTCGTACGGGGTGACGTGCGGCGCCGTCGCGCGGGCACGCAGCCGGATCTCCGCGCCCTCCGCGTCAAAGAGCACCGACGAGAAGTCGGTCTCGATGGACACCGGAACGGACTCGCCGCCCGGCGTGATCGGCGGCATGTCGAAGGTGGACGCAAACGCCAGCGACGCCAGCGCCTCCTGCAGCGCCGGTCCCAGCTGGGCGGCCGCCGCCTGCTGGATCGACTGCTCGATGTCCGCCTTCAGCGAGTTGACCACCGTGTTGACGATGCCGCCCACCAGGCTGTCCAGCAGCGAGTTGTCCAGCGTGACGTCGGCGCCGTTGACGCTGGCCTCCACGCTGTCGACCGTGGCGACCAGCGCGTGGTCGACCACATCCAGGCTCACCACCGCCACGACGACGACGGACGTGACATTCAGGTCGCCGTTGACGTCGGGATAGTTGGAAGTGGTCGAGCAGCCGCCAAACGGGTTGGGCACCAGGCAGAACTGCTTGCCTTTGGCCTGCACGTCACCGTGGATGTTGGCCACCGTGATGGTCAGCACGACCCCGCCGGGCGCAGGCGCCATGCTCAGCGCCGGCGGATCGTGGGTCACGTTGTTGATGAAGACCTTGTGCGTGCCGTTCTCCGCGACCGGACTGGGCAGCGCGTCCGCCAGATCCAGGGCGCCGATGGTGCCCTCCAGCGCCGTCGAGAGTTGGGCAAACACCGCCTCGGACAACCACACGCCTACGCCCGGATCCACCATGCCGGTCTCCGGCTTGTCCGCCTCGGCTTTGTAGAACTTTGTGGACCACTGGAACGCCTGCACCCGCTTTCGTGTCGCGCCCCAGCTGTCTTCGGCGTCGAACACCAGCGTGTTGCCCCCCAGCAGCGGCTCGACGTTCATCGAGAACGCGCCCGTGTCTTCGGCCACCTCCACGGTGGCGCCGTTTACCGTCAGCGCGGTGATCGGTCCGGCTCCCGACGTGACGGTGCCGCTCACAGTGACCAGCTGCTCGGCGCTCAGCACCGTGGCCCCCCGCGGGGGTGACATCTGATCGAACTGCGGGCGGCAGTCCCCGTCCACGATCAGCTTAGAGCCGCAGCCGTCGTCGGCATCGCAGCTGTCCTGCGTGCAGGCGTTGCCATCGTCACACACCAGCGCAGGCCCGCCCACGCAGGTCCCGTCCGCGCAGCTGTCGCCGTCGGTGCACTTGGAGCCGTCGTCGCAGGGCGCCGTGTTGGGAGTAAACACGCACCCGGTCTCCGCCTCGCAGGTGTCGTCGGTGCACTCCACGCCGTCATCGCACATCAGGGCCTCAGCACCCGGCTGGCAGGCCTTGTCGGCGCAGACGTCGCCCACGGTGCACTCGTCCCCGTCGTCGCACGCACCGCCGGCAGGGATGCACTCGCCGTCGATGGTGCACTCGTCGGCCGCGCAGCCGTCGGCCGTGTCCAGCGCTGCGGTGTCGGGCCCCACATCGGGTGTCGGACCGCCGGCGTCCGGCGTGGGCTCTGCGGTGTCCGGCCCCTCATCCGGCGCGGGTTGCGCGACGTCCTGGGGCGGTGGGTCGCCGCCTGTCGATCCCGTGTTTCCATCTGAGCCACAGCCGATCAGGCCGACGACGAGCATCGCTGCTAAGGTCTTCACGGCAGCGATGATACACACGGGCGGCGCACCGGCAGCCGTCCGCTGCTAAACTTCCTTTCTATGAGCCGTAAAAAGAAGAGGCGCGAGGCCGCCCTGGCCGCATCGCTGGAGGCGCCGCCCGAGGACGACGCGCCGATCAGCCGCACCCAGGCCAAGCGCGACGCCAAGGCGGTGGACCCCATCGCCATCCAGCTGGTCGCCCTCAAACCGTACCAGCTGCAGAAGCTGGAGCTCGACGACGATCTGCGCCAGGAGATCGAGCAGTGCCGCGCCATGGAGCGCACGGCCCGCCGCCGCCAGCTGCGCCGCATCGCCGGTTTTCTGAGGCAGGAGAACTGGCGCGCTATCGTAGCCGCGATGCACCAACTGGACTGAGTGCACATCTCCACCGCCCAGCGGCGTCAACGTCTGGTCGCGCGGCATCACCTGAGCAGGTCGGCGCCCGATGTACAGACCGCCGTTCGCGCCCTGGTCGCGCAGCACGCTACCGATCCGACCACGCCCTACCTGGCGATGTGGGCCCGCGTCCGCGGCTTTGTGCACGCGGACATCGAGGCGGCGCTGTACACCACCCGCCACCAGTGGCCCCAGCCCCCGATGCCGCCGACGCTCAT
>CAZJHX010000287.1:0-5272 GCA_964545715.1 uncultured Myxococcales bacterium | reverse complement strand
GGCCCCGCGTCAGGCTCCGCGTCCTCCTCGGGTTTGGTGTCCGGCGTCGCGTCCTCGGTCACGGGGGTGTCGGTCTGCTCCACCACGTCCGGCTGCTCGGTCACGTCGGCGATGTCCTCACACCCCGAGCAGGTCTTGGCCAGAAAGCCGTCCACGGTGCACTCCCGCACGCCGCTGGAGCCGTCCGGGCACTCGCACGTCAGGGTCTCCCCGGCCTTGCACTCCACCTTGCTGCCGCCGCGGCCGCCACCGCCGGTCGTACAGGACACGGCCAGCTGGGCTACCGCCGCGACGGTGATCACACGTTTGAACAAGCGCTGCATCGATGCCTCCAGATCACTCGACGCGAAAGCTACTGGTTTTGACGACATCCGACCAGCACCCACATCAAAGTGCGGTAGATTCGGGACGTGAATTCGTCTCATGCCACCGCGGTGCTGCTTGTGTTTGTCGCGGCGTGCTCGGGGTCCGCAGACGCGGAGCCGCCGGTCCAGCCGCCGGTCCAGCCGCCTGTGGAGCCCCCGGCTGTTCAGTGCAACGGCGCGGCGGAGCTTTGCACGCGCGCGTTTGATCAGGTGGCCTACGCCGTGACCCACAACGGCTTCTCCAACGACGAGGACGGCTGGACCGCGCCCAACCAGCTGTGGCCGATGCCGACGCAGCTGGACGACGGCGTGCGTGGGATCATGCTCGACGTCCATGACGCCGACGGTGTCCCCCACCTCTGCCACGGCGACTGTGGGTGGGGCATGCTGCCGCTTGTTGACGGGCTTCAACAGCTACGCGCCTGGCTGCAGGCCAACCCGCGCGAGGTCATCACGCTGATCTTCGAGGCGTACGTCAGCGGCGACATCATCGGCGCCGCCTTCGAAGAGAGCGGGCTGGACCGGCTGGTCTACACGCACGCGGGCGGCGCCTGGCCGACGCTTGGGGCGCTCGTCGACGCCGACACCCGCGTGGTCGTGCTCAGCGACAACGGCGGCGCGCCCGCCTGGTATCACGACGTGTGGAGCCACGCCTTCGAGACCCACTTCTCAGCCGATCAGCCGGAGGACTTCAGCTGCGCCCCCAACCGAGGGGATCCCGCCAACGCGCTGTTCATCTTCAACCACTTTTTGACCTTTCCGGTCGCGATGCCGCCGCTGGCGCGCCAGGTCAACTTCAACCCGTTTCTGGGTCGCCGCGCCTTCCGCTGCCAGGCCGAGACCGGGCGTCTGCCGAACTTCGTCACGGTCGACTTCTACTCCATCGGCGATGTGCTGGAGGTCGTCGATCAGCTCAACGGGCTGATCGAGCCTCCGCCGCCGCCGGTGCGCCCACTGGACGACGCCCTGCGCCTCAATCAGGTGCAGGTGCTGGGCACACACAACAGCTATCACCTGCCCGCGGCCGGGTCCGTCCCCGGCGACGACTGGGGTTACGAGATGCCGCTGATCGCCGACCAGCTGGCCACCTGGGGCGTGCGTCAGCTGGAGCTGGACATCAACCTGTCCGGCGACGGCGTTCACCGCGTTTTCCACGCCGATCTCATCGACGATCGGACCCACTGCGAGACGCTGAGCGCGTGTTTGAAGCCCGTCCGCGAGTTCTCGGAGAGCAACCCGGGTCACCAGGCCATCTTCGTCATGCTGGAGGCCAAAACCGCGGGCGCGATCGCCGCCGACATGGAGGCCATCGAGGCCGTGGTTGTGGACGCCGTGGGGCGCGACCGCCTGCTCACGCCGGACGACGTGCGGCGCGGCTTCTCGACGCTGCGCCAGGCGGTGACGACCATCGGGTGGCCGACCCTGGGCGAGACCCGCGGCAAGGTCGTGGTGGTGCTGCTTAGGGACAAGCCCACAGACGACGCCTACCTGGCGGATCGGCCGTCGCTGCAAGGCCGGCTCTTCTTTCTATTGGCCGATCCGGACGACGAGCACGCGGCCATCATCAAGATGGACAACCCGTACGACGACATCGAGGCGGTGGCGGCCCAGGGGTTCATCATCCGCACCCGCGCCGACAACGCCGATTTCGACCCGCTGCGCCGGGCCCGCGCTTTTGAGAGCGGGGCCCACATCGTGTCGACTGACTACCCCGCACCCGTGGACTGGACCGACTACCGCGTGGTCGTTCCCGACGGCGCGCCGTGCCGCTGCAATCCGGTCACCGCGCCCGCTGAGTGCACTGCGACCGACGTGGAGTCGCTGTAGTTACTGCAGGCCGAGGACGGCCAGGCCGCCGCCGACGGTGCCCGCGTACAGCCCGTCCCAGGCGAGGAACAGCGAGCGCAGGTGGGTTGGGGCCAGCCCGTCGGAGACCAGGTCGAAGGTAGCGCCGTCATCCTCAGAGCTCAGGGCGCCGCTCGGGGTCGCTGCAAATAGCTGCCCGTCGGGACCGAACGCCATTGCGCGAACCTGGAGCCCGGCCGTCGGCAGCGCCGTCCAGCTGTCGCCCGCGTCGACCGTCCGCACCAGCCCGCCGGCGTCGTCAAACGCGTAGACCGTGTCCGCGTGGACCGCGACACCGGTCGGTATGATCGGCAGCGACCAGCCCATCGCCTCCCAGGTGGGGTCCGCGTCGATGATGCGTCGATAGAGTGTGCCCGGGCCGTTGACGGCTGCGTAGACCACGGCCGGCTCGGTCGCGCTGACCGTCAGCCCCAGGATCTTCTTGGGGATTCCGACGGTGATGTCGCCCCAGGTGCTGGTCGGGCCGTGCCAGCTCCACACGCCGTGTTGGTGAGCGCCGGCCCACGCGCGCCCGGGGGTGGTCTGGTCGGCGACGACGTGCGGGAACCACCCGCTGTTGGGCATGGTCTTGGCAAACGAGGCGCCGCCGTCGGCGCTGGTGAAGAGCTTGCCGTCAATCGACGTGTGCACCCGCAGCGGATCGGCCGGGCTGGTGGCGACGGCTGCGGCGGTCCCGGGGCAGGGGAGGTCGGGCGCGGTCTCAAACGTCGCGCCGCCGTCATCGGTGCGCTGCAGGCACTGGGAGACCGTGGCGACCCACAGGCCGCTCGTGCCCGGCGCCGCGGCGATGCCGGTGACCTCGGAGGCGACCAGGCCGTCGATGGCCGGGGCGAAGGTGGCGCCGGAGTCCGTGCTTCGCCACAGCCCGAGGCCGGCCGCAAAGACGGTCTTGGGATCCTGCGGATCGATGGCCAGCGTCTCGACGCGATACTCCTTGGCCAGCGCCGTCTCCAGCCAGCTCTTGCCGCCGTCGGGGCTGCGCACGACGCTCTCGTCACCGTTTTGAATCGTGGACGAGTCGATGGCCGAGTACGCGACCGCAGGCGTGGCGGTCGGATGTATGACCAGGTCCTCGATCTTGGCGCCCATCGCCGTGCCGGTCTGCCATGAGGCGCCGCCGTCGAAGCTGCGAACCAGGCGGGCGCCGTTGAAGAAGGCGTACTCCGCGGCGATCAGGGCTCCGTCCGGCCGCGCGACGATGGACACCACGTCGGACGGGTACGGAATCGAGGCGCTGCTCTTACCCGGATGAGCCTGGACAAACGTGGCGCCGTCATCCGTCGAGCGCCAGATCCCGTTGGCGAAGGTGCCGGCCAGAAGCGCCCCCTCCGCGGTCTGGTGGATGGACCGGATCCCCGCGGCCAGCGGGCCCAGCTGCTGCCACGTGTCGCCCGCGTCGACGGTGCGAAACAGCTGGTCCACACCGGCGTAGACGACGCCGTCACCGACCGCCAGGAGCGTGGCCACGCCGCCCTGCCAGCTGTCCAGCCCGATGATGCCCGGGCCCGCTGCAAACCACGACGCGGCGCCGTCCTCACTGATGTAGACGCCCCCGTTCGTGCCTGCGTACAAGGTGCCGTCGTCCGGGTCCATGGCCAGCGACAGGACGCGCGTGTGGGTCATGCCCAGCGCCGACCAGGTCCAGCTGAGGCCGCCGTCGTCGCTGCGATAGACGCCCCCAACGGTGCCTGCGTAGACCACCTGCGCGTCGGCGGGATCGACGAGCACGGCTTTGACGGAGCCGCCGGTCGGGCCCGCAGTCAGGGTCCATTGCGGTGCGGGGTCTTCTTCGGGCTCGGGGTCCTCGACCGGCGGGTCCTCGACCGGCGGGTCCTCGGGCTCCGGGTCTTCGACCGGCGGGTCCTCGGGCCCCGGGTCTTCCACCGGCCGCTCCTCGGGCTCCGGGTCCTCTACCGGCGGGTCTTCGGGCTCGGGGTCCTCGGCGGGTGGGTCGAGAACCGGCGGGTCGACAAGCGGCGGGTCCACCCACGGCATGGGATCATCCGCCGGCGCCGGCTCTACGAGCGGCTCGTCCGCGGGCGGCGGCTGATCGACCAGCGGGTCGTCCAGATCGCCCCGGGCGGGGCTTGTGCACCCCGCGGTCCACACCATCGCCAGTACCAGGCTCACATTGGTCATCGCCTTCATTTTCATGTCCTCCTGCGTGTCGGGGGACGTGATACATACGGTACCGTATGGCTGTCAATTCATTATTTTCAAACGGAAAAAATCGTTGTCAATACAGCAGCGAATGTGGTTGACTGGCGCGCATGAGCCCCCCACCGACATCCGGGCGTACGCGCCCCCGTCTCGACGCCGCCGCATGGATCGAAGCTGCGCTGGACTCACTGGCCGACGGCGGCCTCAAGGCGATCGCCGTAGAGCCCCTCGCGCGCCGGCTGGGCGTCACCAAGGGCAGCTTCTACTGGCACTTCGACAACCGGCGGGCGCTGCTCGAGGCCGCCCTGGACCGCTGGGAGGGCCGCTACACGGAGCGGGCGGTGCACCGCTTCGGCACCATCGCGGACCCTCGGCAGCGACTGATCTTTGCGTTTGGCGAGGCCACACGTCTCGATCGCGGCGATCGGGTACACTTGGCGCTCTCGGCGCACGCGGACGATCCGCTGATCGGTCCGTACATCCAGCGCGGCACGCGACGCCGGATCAGCTATCTGCAGGACTGTTATCGGGAGATGGGGCTGGACTCGGAGGAGGCGCGTCACCGCTCTGTGCTGACGTACACCGCCTACCTCGGCCTGATGCATCTACGCCGCGAGGGGCCGGCCGAGCTTCCCGGCGCCAACCAGTTCGACGCCTATCTGGAGCACGTGCTGGCGACGTTCCTGCCTCCCAAAGATTGAGCCCGCCCTTGCGTCCCATAGGCTTGCGCCCGTGGGCTCGGCCGCGCAGACTTGCTGCATGCCTGGCCTCCACTTACTCGCCTGCTGTTGTGTTCTGTTCGCCGCGTGCGCCGCCGGCTGCGGTGAGGACAAGTCAGTGACATACACGTATACGACCACCGGCGACCAGACCGACGGCGG
>CAZJHX010000286.1:0-5503 GCA_964545715.1 uncultured Myxococcales bacterium | reverse complement strand
GGACCCAGGCGCCCGATATCGAGCCCCCGGACTTCCCCGACTTCATGTGGGCGGGCGACAACGTCTGGACGGTGCCCGCTACCGTGTTTCCGGACGTGGGGCAGGAGGCGCTACTCTTCATCATTGATCCGACGGACGACGCCCGAGCGCTGGCGTCACTCAAGCCGTTTCAGCTTCACTGTGTTGCCGGAGCCGTCGGTACGCCCCACGGCACCATCGGATACGTCGTCTTCGCGGTGATGAGTCCGAGCGGCGGGCCCCCGTACGCGGCGTGGGAGCGCTTCTTCGATCCGTTCGGCGACGGCGAGGTGATCGGCCTCCGAGCACTGGCGGACCAGACTCATTGGCACGTGATCGTTCTGGGCAGAGGCCCGGAGGTCCTGAACGTCCTGGAGTTTGAGAACGTATACGAGTTTGAGGAGGCCCTCGCCGGCCTGTCCAAAGTCTGCGGGGACCAGCCCCTTACCGACTTCCAGGCCGCGGCATCCAGTGTCCAAGATCGCTTCACGACGCTCCAGCTGTTCCAGATGGGGGAGCAGGACAACGCAGGGCGTCAGAGTCCCGAAGATGCCCTGGCGCAGCTTCTTGGCCAGCTGCGCGACCATATCGAGGCCGAGAACAGGGCCGGCGTTCAGGCGGTGGGTGACGAGCTCTTCAACGGCGGCGGCATGCAGTTGATGCACCTGGCCCACCGTGTCTACGCGCAGACGTACGGAGACGATGGCCAGCCGCGCCTGATCGACATCTGGTGGTCCGGGATCGGCGAGTGGCAGGGATGACTGCCATCGACCAAGCGCGCCCACACGTAGATCTCCCATTGGGGAGAGCGGTTACTAGATTCGTGCGAGGTATTTCATGAGCGACAACGCAATCATTGAGGGGTCGCTGGTCCGCCGACGATCGAATCCGGCAGATGTGGGGAAAGTCCTGAGCTTGGATTGGGACGATCAGGATGAGGCCTGGTGGGCCCGCGTTCAATTCCCCAACCGCGTCTCTGGGCAACCGCTCGACGAGTTGGAGTTGTGGGACACGGCGCGCGGCGACATGTGGGAAAGCCTCCAGCAAGGGAATCTGTCAACCGCCGTGCGCTTCGAAAGGCTAATGACCTGGGAGCGTCTCCGGAGACCTGCCACACCGATCGTGGCGGCGTTTGGGACGGCACGCGCCAAGCTGTTTCCATACCAGTTCAAGCCGCTCCTCAAGTTCCTCGACCACCCTGACCACCGACTGTTGATTGCGGACGATGTCGGCCTCGGTAAGACGATCGAAGCTGGATACATCCTGCGCGAGTGTCGCGCGCGCACCGGCATCGACCGGGCGCTAATCATGGTGCCTGCTCGGCTGAGGACGAAATGGAAGAGCGAGTTAGAAAAGCGTTTTGGGGAGAAGTTCGACGTTGTCATGAGCCGCGATGTGGTCGCCCACTTCCGTCAGGTCGAGCGCGGGCGGGAGCTTGAACCCTTTTTGTGGATTGTCAGCTACGAGTCCATGCGGACACCCGAAGTGGTCTCGCTCTTGGAGGCGCTTCGGCCCCCGATGGATCTGGTGATTCTGGATGAGGCTCATCGCGTACGAAATACTGCTACTGCGCAGTACCGATGCGCGCGCGCGCTCTCCACATGCGCCGACGGTCTTCTCTTCCTCACCGCGACTCCCGTTCAAACCGGTATCGAAAACCTCCACACGCTGCTGAACCTGTTGGAGCCACAACGCTACGGCCAAGTCGGCACCTTTCAGCAGCAGATTGATGCCAATCGGCCAATCATCCGAGCTGTCCAATGCGTCTCTGCAGGCCAATACGCGGAGGCCGCGGACCACCTGGCTGAGATGGTGAACAACGCTGTGTCCGCGTCGCTGGCACAGGAACCGGCATTTCTCGCGGTAATCGAGCGCCTTCAGGCGACTCAAGACGACGACCGGGCCGAGCGCGTGGCACTGCAGCGCGATATCGACGAGTTCAGTCTCACCGGTCATGTCGTGAGTCGTACGAGAAAGGTAGACGTGGTTCGCGACAAGCCCGTTCGAGATGCGCAGAGCCCAAAGATCGTGCTCACCGAAGACGAGAAGGCCATATATGACTCTGTCCGGGCGATCACGCGCGTGCTGTACCCAGCGACCGCGGGTTGGGGACAGTCTATGGCGGCGCTCATGGCGTTCCGGTACACGGCGAGCTGCATTCCAGCGGGAGTGGAGTACATGAAGGCGCGTCTGGCGGCAGACGGGATCCTCTGGGACGCTGATGTTGCGGCACAGGAACTGGACGGCGACTTCAGCGATGAGGCGGCAGGCGGCGTATCGGCCAGTGATGACGAGATTCTCAAACAGATCCGATCTGTTCTCGCTCGATGTCCGGCACCCGGCTGCGACTCGAAATTCGTCGAGCTACGCCGTGTGATCCGTGAAGTCTGGACGAACGACGCGGCGGCCAATCGACCGCGGCGCAAGATCATCGTCTTCTCATACTTCCGGCGCACCTTGCGTTACCTGGATGAACAGCTGCGTCGAGCCGGCATGGCGACCCGACTCATCCACGGTGACGTTTCGATCGAGGACCGTGAAACCAGGGTAGAGGAGTTCCTTTCGGAACCGGAAGTCAATGTGCTCCTGTCGTCTGAGGTTGGTGGCGAGGGCCTGGACCTCCAGCGTGCGAGCGTGATCGTCAACTACGACCTCCCTTGGAACCCGATGGTTGTCGAACAGCGGATCGGCCGCATCGACCGCATTGGGCAGACTGAGAAACGCCTCATCATCGTCAACCTGATCTCGGACGACACCATCGAAGAGCGCATCCTGCTGCGCCTGTATAACCGGATTGGCGTCTTCCAGGGCAGCATCGGTGAAATCGAGGAGATCCTGGGTCCGGCCGAGGTCACGCAGCTGATGATCGCTGCTTTACGGGGGGAACTCAGTGAGGCCGAGCTTGAGCAGCAGGTCGAGCAGACGGCGCACCAGGTCGAGCGCCAGAAGCTGCACGCCCAAAAGCTCGCGTCCAATGTCGACGGCCTGCTCGCAGCCGACCAGGCCTTTCTCGATGAGATCAAGGCGTTGCAGCAGCGTCGACGCGTACCGACATCCGGCGATCTGTACAACCTGCTCATTGGATTCCTGAGAGAGCGATACGCAGGAATCGAGGTCGAGGGCAACCCGCGTACTGGTCACGCTCAACTCCAGGTCGGCCACCAAGCTCGACAGGACCTGCGCAATTGGGCCGCGGCACGACCGGGCTCGGAGGCTCTGCGCGTAGCGACCCGAACCGAACGAGGCCCCCTGGCCATGACCATGGACGCCGAGGTGGCGATGGATCGGCCCCGTTGTGAGTTCATTCAGCACCAGCATCCGCTGATCCAGTTCGCGGTCGACAGCATGAGGGCCGGCTTTGAGCCTCACACGCGTGCGTTCGCGATTCAGTTGGAAAGTACGGCCGTGCCCGCAGGCGACTGGGTGGTTGGGGTCTGGCGTGTCGACACGGTGGGAGATCGCAGCGATAGCCGTGTGGAGGCCGTAGCTTACCGGCTGGACGATGAGACGATTCTGACGGGGGAGTCGGCGGAGGACCTGCTCATTGAGGCAGTGACTAAGGGCCGTGAGTTCGATCCACGCCCCGATTTGCCTGTCGACGCCCTGAAGCTTGCCTCGGGTCGGCTCCGCTCCCGTTTCCGGCGCGTCTTCCGAGAGCACCGTGAGCGCGAACGCGAGAGGCTCGCGCGCAGGATGGCGAGAGTGCGCGCGACGTGGGAGACCACGTTGCGTGTGAGACTGCAGCGAGCCGAATCGAGACTCGAGACGTTACAGAGGAAGGCGGCCTCAGCATCTGTGATCCGAGCGACTCAGGGGCAGGTGCGCAAGCGCCAAAGCGAGCTGGACGCGAAGCTGGACGAGTTCGAGAAGGCGCCCGAACCCAGCTTCGGGGAGGAAGAGCTTGCGGTCGCCATCGTAAGAGTGGAGGTCGGCGGATGACGACACGACAACGGCTGGGTGAGTACCTTCGCAGCCTCCGAACGAAAATCCGCGGCGCCACTACGTCCAAAGCCGAGGTAGCGCCGCAGCCGGACGACTCGCCTAAGGTGGTCGCGCAGAGTCCCAAGACCGCAACGCGCCCAAAGAGGAAGCGCAGCCTCCCGCGCCGGCGATACCACCTGGGTCTGGATTGGGGCACGAGCACGACCAAGCTGGTTCTGCGCGACTACGACTCACCTCGGGGTGAACTCGGCGTCGCGTACGTGCTTCGGCCCGCCGGCGACAGCGGGTATCGGTATCCGTCCACCATCGCCTACGACGACGGTAAGGTCTTCTTCGGCGACGTGGCAGAAAAGCGACGGGATTCTTGCGCGTCCTGGTGGGTCTCACTCAAAGCCCAGTTCGCGCTCGGGGCGGCCAGCCCCGACTTACCAGCTACCCTCACCGTCACGGACCTCGCTGTGCTGTCGCTCGCCCACACGATGCGGATCGGGATGCTTCAGGCAAACCGACTGGCGGAGGCGATCAAGCATGAAGCTCGGTTCTCGGTCACGGTCGGTGTCCCGGTCGTGGAGTTAGAAGAGCCGCTCGCCCGAAACGAGTACCTGACGGCGGTGCGGACGGCGTTCACCCTCGCGGTCCGTGAAAAGGTCGACGTCCAGGGTATCGAAGTCAACGAGGCACTGGCGCTGCTCGAGACCGCGCGCACAACGGTCGCGTCAGCGGACGCGCGTCGTCCATCCACGAACGAGGTGACCTTCAACTGGCTGAGACCGGAGCTGGCCGCCGGCATGTACTGGAGTTTCCGTTCACCGACCATCGACAAGGGCTTGTATGGCGGAGTGGACATCGGCGCCGGGACAACAAACGCCGTGTTCTTCCGCATCCACCATCGCCAGGTGGGGGAGCAGCTCATCGACAAGGGCGCGCTGTCGTTCTACGGCGGCGCGTGCAAACCGCCGGGTATGGACGCGATTGACGAAGTGCTGGCCGCCGAGACAGGACAGTCACCGGCGGCGATCCGCGGACAGGAAGCCGGGCTGCTCGGCCGTCCGGCGCTGCTGGCGGCTTCACGCCGGCACATCGACGGATACGTAAAGACCTACAAGGCCGCGTTTTCGGAGGGCTACCGCAAGGAAGCGCGCCAGTCTTCGTGGAACAAGCTGAACATCATCCTCTTCGGCGGTGGCTCGAAGCTGAAAGCCGTGCGCAAAGCGATGGCCGCCCCGCCGTGGCGGAATCTAAATGCACCGCGGCTTGTCGAAACGCTCGGCTGCCCGCCGGATCTCTGCGAACTTCCGACCCGTCCACGCGCTGAAGGCGCTCCCTTCGCAGGTGACCCCACCTTTCTTCTGGTCGCATACGGGTTGGCTGTCCACTATCTCGATTTTCCGCCCTATCGGCTGCCCTCCGAGGTATCGGACCTGAAATCGCTGCCGGGCAGGCACTTCACGACCTTCGATGACCTGGGGTACGACAAATGATGCGGCCGCACGCAGATAGAGTCCCTGGAAATGGTGTAGGACGCTCGTTCGGAAGACGGGCC
>CAZJHX010000285.1:0-5654 GCA_964545715.1 uncultured Myxococcales bacterium | reverse complement strand
CTAGTCACACCCCACAATCTCGACGTCGTCTACGACAATGCCGAAGGTGCTGTTGTACAGAGAGTCGATCGTGTCGAAGTCGAACTGAACGCTGACCGTCTGCCCTTTGTAGGCGGCCAGGTTGACGGTGACCAGCTGCCACACGCTGCCGCTGCCGTTGGCCTTGCTCCAGACCTCGTTGCCGTTCACGCGCACAAAAAACTTGTCCCACGTGCTGCCCAGCTCGATGGCGTAGTAGACCCAGAACCGCAGCACTGGGGCCGCGGTGCTCGGCACCACCACCGAGTTGGCGGTCGCCGTGCCGGCGCTCTTTGCGTTGTAGTTCTGAGTCGTCGGGTTGCCGAAGTAGAGGCTGCCGAGGCCGGTGGTGGACTTGAGGTCCGAGACGACCTGCCACTTCACGAACGGGTGGGTACCGGACAAGACCCAGCCCGGGGCGGCGCCTGTATCGAAGTTCTGGACCAGGGCCTGCTGGCAGCCGCAGCCCGCATAGCTGTGAGTGCACCCGAGGCCCGGCTCGCAGGCGTCGATGGAGCAGCTGATGTTGTCATTGCACTTGGCGTCGTCGCCGTCCACGACGCACCCGCCCGCGGCCTGGTCGCAGAAGCCGTTGAGGCAGTCGACCGTCGACGAGCCGCAGTCCTCGGCCGAGTACTGGCAGCCTCCGGTCGCCGCGTTGCACGTGTCGATGGTGCACGGGTTGCCGTCATCGCAGTCCTGCACGCCCTCGCTGCTGCACTCACCGTCTATACAGCTCGCGATATCGCACGACGACGGCAGCTCGCACTCCAGCCCGTCGGCCTCGGCGATGTTCTGGCACCCACCGTCCTCGGAGCTGCAGTCGTCCGCGGTGCACTCGTTGCCGTCATCACAGTTTACGGCTGAGCCCGGGGTGCACTGGCCGCTGGGCGCGTCGCAGGCCTCACCCTCGGTGCACGGATCGCCGTCGTCGCAGTCCTTGGGCGTCCCGGCGCACTCCGACTCGGTACAGAGGTCCTCCAGGGTGCACGGCAGGCCGTCGTCGCACGCCAGCCCGTCCTCCACGCCCGGGTGCTGGCAGTCACCGGTCTCGGAGTTGCACTGGTTCAGCGTACAGCTGTTGCCGTCATCGCAGACCTTGGGCGCGCCGGCCAGGCACTCGCCCTCGGCGCAGCTGTCAAAGAGCGTGCACTGGTCGCCGTCCTCGCAGCCACCGACCAGCACGGGCTCGTAGGCGCACTCGCCGGTCTCGGGGTCGCAGAAGTCCGTGGTGCAGTCGTTTTCATCATCGCAGAACGGCTGATCCCCCGACTTGCACACCGAGTTCTTGCACTTATCGCCCGCCGTGCACGGGTTGCCGTCTTCACAGAACTTGGTGTTGTTGATGTGGCCGCACTCGCCCAGCACAGGATCGCACGGGTCGTCGGTGCACTGATTGCCGTCGCTGCAGTCGATCGGATCCAGCCCGACGCACTTGCCGTCCTGGCACTGGTCGACCGCCGTGCACACGCTCTCGTCATCGCACGGCTGCTCGTTGGGGGTCGTCACGCAGAAGCCTGTGGTCGGGTCGCAGAAATCGTCGGTGCAGACGTCGGCGTCGTCGCAGTTGAGCTGAAATCCGGGCTCGCACACGTCCGCGTGGCAGCTGTCGCCCACCGAGCACAGGTCACCGTCGTCACAGGACGCGCCGTCGTTCAGGCTTACAAACGAGCACTCCCCCGTCTCCGGGTTACACGTATCCGCCGTACACACGTTCTCGTCGTCGCAGACGGTCAGCGCGCCGGCGACGCAGACCGTGTTCTGGCACTTGTCGCCGTCGGTGCAGGCGCTGCCGTCGTCGCAAGCGAGGTCGTTGGGCGCAAACAGGCACTCGCCCAGCTCGTCGCAGGAGTCGTCCGTGCACAGCTCGTCGTCTTCGCAGACCAGCGGCACGCCGATGCACTTGGGGCCGTCGCACTCGTCGTCGTAAGTGCACGGGTCCCCGTCATCGCAGTCCGCGCCGTTGCCGATGAACTTGCACACGCCCCCGAGGCCGCAGACGTCCGTGGTGCAGGGGTTCGTGTCGTCACAGTCGGCATCGGCCTCGCACGGTGGCGGGCCGGTGTCCTCGCCGGTGTCCTCTGTGCCCGACGTGTCCTCGGCGCCGGTGGTGTCGTCGGTGGTTTGGTCACCCGAGTCGGTGTCCGGCACGTCGCCCGTGTCGGCGGTTGTGGCCCCCGTATCGTCCACGGTGGTCGTGTCCTCGACCGCGCCCCCGGTGTCGGTGGTCTCCGCCTCGCCGGTGTCGTCGTCGCCGCCGTCCCGCGGAGCCGCTGCCGGTGTACACGACGCCGCGACGGCCAACACCGTCGCGACCAGGATTAGCCTCATGCTGTCACTGCCTCGTATGCCTCACGCACCCGCCTCACATACTGCAGAAAACCGGGCAACTGGGGAAGCAGAAGCGCCTGCGGTCCATCGCACAGCGCCTTTTCGGGCGCCGGGTGAAAATCGACCAGCACCAGGTTCGCGCCCGCGATGATCCCCTGCCCCGTCGCGTGAAAGACGTCCGGCAGCCCGTCCGGAGCCACGAACGCGCGTCCGACGCTGTGAGAGGGGTCGATGCACACGGGCAGACGCGTGAGACGGCGCACCACGGGCACATGCGCGAAATCGACCAGATTGCGGTGCGGATCCCCCAGATGCGACTTCACGCCCCGCAGGCAGAAGACGATGCGCTGGTTGCCCTCGCTCGCGATGTACTCGCATGCGTTGAGCGACTCCTCCAGCGTGATGCCCATCCCGCGCTTGAACAGCACCGGGAAGGGACCGCGGCCCACCTTCTTCAAAAGCTCGAAGTTCTGCGTGTTGCGGGTGCCGATCTGCGCCATCACGCCGGTCGGGTGGCCGGTCTGGTCCAGCGCCTCGGCGATCTCGTCCAGACACTCGGGGGCCGTCACCTCCATGGCGATGACCTTGATGCCGTGCCGCCCAGCCGCCTCAAAGACCCACGGCAGGCAGTCCTTGCCGAGCCCCTGAAAGTCGTACGGCGATGTGCGCGGCTTGTAGGCGCCCATGCGCGTGGTCGAGAGCCCCTGGGCGGCGACGGCGGCCATCATCAGATCCACGTGCTCGGGCGTATCGACCGCGCACAAGCCCGCAAAGACGTTGAGCGTGCTGTCATCGAAGTTGACGCCGTTGTACTCGAACCCGATGCGCTCGCTGGTCTCCGCATGGCGGCCCACCAGGCGATATTTTTTGGAGACACGCACAACACGCGCGACGCCGGGCACGTCCTCGAACGGCTGCTTGGGGATCTGCGCGGTCGAGCCGATCAGATGCACCTCGGTGACATCCTGATTGGCGCCGTGGAATGCATGTACCCGGGGCTGCACGGCATACCTATCGGCCAAACGACATAGAGCGTCGATGACCCGCTGTGGGCTATTGGGCTCCAGTGTAATGATCACGGGGGGCTCCTACTTACTCGCAAGCTAACGATTCTAGCAGAGTTTCACGGCTCAGCATGGTAACTGGTCCGACATGACGACAACACGACGTTTCCTAGCAGCCCTCGGCGAACTGGCACGATTTCCCGGTTTCGAGCCCGCGGTCAGGTCGGCTGAGCCGACCGCAGGGCATGCTGGTGGCACGTTCAAGCGTCGGCGAAGACGAGCTGGCCCGGGATCGGAAGCGGGGAATGTGCCAGGTCGCCGAGGGCTGCTGGTGGCCGCGCTGGTCATGGCCCTCCCGTTCACGCTGCCCGCCGGTTGTGCCGACGAGACCGACCTGGCCGTCGAGGACGAGGGCCAGATGGATGGGGAGTTCGACACCTTTGTGCAGCTCGGCAAGGCCGACGCCAACGGCATCGAAGACCACAGCTACGAGGCCGCCTGCGTGCTGCGCCTGGTGAACACGGCGGACGTGGACACGCTGGACGATGACGCCCACCTCTGGGGCCGCGCCGCGCGCAACATCATCGCCTACCGCGACGGCGCAGACGAGCGCCCGGGCACGGCGGACGACAACATCTACGACGACCTGGACGAGCTGGACGACGTGTCCTGGGTCGGCTGGTTCGCCTTCAGCGCGCTCAGCAAATACGCGACCAACAACGGCTACTGCCCCAAGCTGGCGGAAGAGTACGTGCCGGCGGGCGAGGCCGAGGCGATCCAGGCCGTCATCGACGCCGCCAAGGCCCACATCCAGGGCGAGTATGACGCCGGCCAGCGCCCCGCATTGCGCGACGCCCACCCCAAAGCGCACGGCTGTGTGAGCGCCTTTGTCCAGATCGAAAACGACGCCCTGCCCGCTGACATGCGCGTCGGTGTCTTCGCTGAAAACACGAACTATCCGGCCTGGATCCGCTACAGCAACGGCGCCTTCCGCATCGCGGTCGACGAAGAGGGCGACATCCGCGGCATGGCCATCAAGCTGATGGGCGTCGAGGGCGAGAAGATCCTGCAGAGCGAGCGGGACGCGCAGACCCAGGACTTTCTGCTGATCAACACCCCGGTCCTGATGGTGCGCAACGCCCTGGACTACGTCGAGTTCTCGCAGAAGGCCTTCGACGGCAACCCGGTGACCTTCTTCTTTGGCCTCAACCCGCTGGAGTGGCACATCCGCGAGCTGACTATCACGCTCAAGGTGCTGGCCAAGAAGATCGCCAGCCCGCTGCTGTCCCGCTACTGGAGCACCGTCCCGTACCGCCTCGGCGACCACGCCGTGAAGTACAGCGCGCGCCCGTGTGACGGCGAGTCCGACGAAGAGCCGGAGACGATGAACGACAACTACCTGCGCGAGGTGATGGCCGATCACCTGCTGACCAAGGACGCCTGCTTCGAGTTCATGGTCCAGAAGCAGACCGACCCGGGCACCATGCCGATCGAGGACCCGACCCTGGACTGGGATGAGGACGAGTCCCCGTTCATCAAGGTGGCCACTATCACGATCCCGGCCCAGACCTTTCAGGGCGAGGCGCAGGACAACTTCTGCGAGCACCTGTCCTTCACGCCGTACCACTCCCTGCCCGAGCACCACCCGATCGGCGGCATCAACCGCGCCCGAGAGCTGATCTACGAAGAGATCTCCAAGCTGCGCCACACCCTGAACGGCGAGGCCCGCGTCGAGCCGACCAGCCACGTCATCGAGTAGCGCCTCAACAGTCAGCTCGGCTTTTGTCGTCGCAACACCCGCCCCCGGTCCACGGCGCTGTCGGAGCGCGACCTGCCTGACCTAGCGGCGAGTCCAGGCGGAGCCTCGTTGGATCCTTGTAGCTCAGCCGCGCGTGGTCAACGGGCCAGCCAAGGGCGCGGCAGCTCTGCGATTGGGATGAGCCCGTACTTTCGCCAGCCTTCGCGACGCAGCCAGGTGGCGGGCGGGGCGCGGTTCAGGCATATGGCGTGTTCCGGGGGCACCGGGTGCTCGCGCCAGCCCTCGAACTCGAGGCAGGTGGAGTATGGGTCCAGCCAGTCCTTGGGATATCGGTGGCCGCCGCGGGCGGCGTGGCGGCGCGCGTTGTTGAGGACATAGGCCAGACCGCGCCGAACCTCGAGCGGGGTCGTGAGGGCGCGGGCGTGGTAGCGGCCGTCGAAGACCTTGCCGCGACGGCGCCACACGCCGTTGAGGCGCCGCGCCAGCCGAATGCCCAGCCCCTGCATTGCGCGTGACAGCTCGCGCTTGTCGGGCGCCTCCAC
>CAZJHX010000284.1:923-5890 GCA_964545715.1 uncultured Myxococcales bacterium | reverse complement strand
ATGTAAGCTGCTGATGTCTTTGAAGTTCGATGTCGTTCCAACGGATCTGCACCCGTCTCAAATGCGGTCAACTCGGGGACGATCAGGCCCTTCTCGGCGAGCGTGAGCATCTGCGCCGGGTTCACCCCATATCGAACGATGAAGTCCTTCTCTGGAATCGGCAACAGGTTCACAAGGAGCGCGGGTGCGATCAGCAGCTGTCTCAGCACGGAGGTGCCATCGGCCGCATTAGCCCACGCGCCCATCTTGTCGCCTGGCGGAACCAGCCGGCCGTCCACGTCCACCCTCAAGTGTTCCTGCGCCGACCTGTACAGGTCCGCCTGGCCCTCACGGGGCGATGACAGATGGGCGACCGCGGTTTGTTCCATCTCCGCGAGCTCTGCTATGAGGGTTGGGATATCGGGCACCATCCGTCGATAGTACGGCATAGCCGATTAGATGCGGCGGCAAGCTCAAACCGCCGCGCGGGCCCTGGCGTGACGGAGCGTCACCGGCCGTATCTCCTGAAGCGCAGCGGGGCGGCTACGACCTGGTCCTTTTCTGCGCGTCCGGAGTTGTAGGCAACCCGGGCCTCATGCAGCAGAAGCAGGGAAAAACCCGAGCTGCCGGCGTCGCGTATCTCGAAGCGCGACAGCCAGGGTTTCGGATCCGCGCTGTCGACCGCAACAACGAGTCGGCCTCTGCTGTCTTTCAGCCATCGCATCGGCACGGGCTGGGGGAGCGGCTTGCCCGACCGCGGCTTCTCGTTGAACCAGGCGACGTGCCCGGCCGCGTCGACGAGAACGTACACGTCCAGCCCGCCGCTGAGCAGCCGCCCGTGGTAGGTGCCGGCGGGCACCGGACAAGGGACCACCGCCATGCGCTCTATCTCGTCCCTGGCCGCCGGGGCGAACACGAAGTCGGAGAATGCGTCGTCCATAGCAGCCTGAAGTCCGGCATTGATGGGCCCGTCCGCGTGGAGTGCGCCGCCGGGCGCTGACGCTTCCTGCACCTTCTGGGCCCCGTTCAGCAGCACGGTCATGACTGCGGCAACGTCCCCTTCGAACGACGATTTGGACGCCTCAGCGCCCGAATCCCGAAGAGCGACTTTTGGCGGCGTCTCGACCGCTGACGACGCGGAGCCGCTCATCGCTGGCGGAGCAGACTTCGGAGGCTGTGTCACGGGAGTTGATGGCGCGCTCTCGGCCGGGGCGGATGCGGTGTGTGCATTCTCGGAGGTCGGCGCCTTCGAACCGCGCGTACAGCCGCCGGCGAGAACGCCCACAACCAGCCACAGCAGCCGCCGCGCAACAGGATGGGCTCGCATCGCCCGAGTATACCTGAGCTCAAGTGCGACAACAGGGTCCGCGCAGCACCGGCACGCATGTCGCGACGGCCGTGCGGTGCGGACCGAGCTTGCTCGAGGTGAGGACATTGGCGCACGATCACACCGCACACCGCGCACCCATTCGCTGAGGCCGGTAACGCCCAGAACCCCGTCAAACATCGGGTCTGCAAGTCCGGCAAGGAGAGCTGCAATGAACGATACAATGACTCGCCCAACCCCGGACGGAGCTGAAGTTCTGACGGCTTGCTGGTGGCTTCTGCTGGCCGTCAGCCTTCTTATCTCAGCAGCGGGTTGCGAGAAGGGAGCAAAAACGTCAGGCGAGAGAAAGAGCCCGAGCGGGGACGGTCCAATCGGCGCATGGTACGGGGACGGCGAGGACTTTCCAGACAAGAGGCTGTGCATCATCCTCTGCCCGAATGGGCGCTTCTTCGCTGGGGACAGCCGGTGCGACAGGACTGACAGGGGCGATTTTCGCCGCTTCTATCGATACGAAAGGGATGGGGATCGAATTCTGACTCCCGGTGCGAAGGTCACCGAGTGGGGCTTCGTTGTGAACGGGGACGAGGCGATGCTGTCGTTCAAGGGCAAACGAAGCGCCTACGACGACCTCCGATTGTCGCGTGTGGCAGCGACGTCGCACCTGTGTACCAGTAACGAAGTCGAGGAGCGCGACCGGCGGGATCGCAGAGGGTCCCGGCGCCGCGGCCGCGAACACCCCAAAGGGGCGGGGGCAGCGATAATCGCCCGGTGCTTCGGCCGTCAGAATCTCTCCGGCGGACGGGGCATCCCGCTCTGGGAGCGCCGGAACGAGCGGGTGGCCAGCGGCGCCCGATGTCTGGGGGCCCGTGTGTCGTCGCGGCAGATCAAGGACTTCCTCGGAAACACAGCGGACACGGTGAGTCTGGTGATCGCTCCCGCTTTCGCATCGGTGGGCCCCCTCTCCCCGTTACTGACAGGCGATCCAAACAGCGCCATGCCGCCCGGTCTTCGCGTGGAATTCAGCTCGCAGGTCAAGAGCATCGAGCTCAGGGATAAGGGCCGCCGGCTCGATCTCAGGGCAGTCGTGCCCCAGGATTTCGGGGCGCGATGACCTGCCGATCTGATGAACGCGTCCGGGGTGTGGCGGTCCCACACCCCGGACACAATCCCCCTCCTACAGTTTGGGCCAACCGGATCGGACGGGACGCGGACCACCGGACACGACGATGTGCAACGAGCGGTGAATGACGATCGGTCGCAAGCCCAGGCTCTTGTGGGGGGGGGGGTGTTTGCCCACACCTAATTCAACACCCGGCTCGCCGGACGACGGCACACTGACGCCGGCGTCCCATGACGGCGCCAGCATGGCCGCACGGCGCGTAAATGTAGGGACAACGCCGCCGCTGCGGACCGATGCGCAGCCGACCAGGCGCCACGGCGTGGTGTGCGCACCCCGAACGAGACGAGCGTACAGACCGACGCTCCGCTGAGTGCGGTCGCTGCGGCCGTTATTGGTTTTGTTGTTGGACATGGACAAGCCTCCAGGCAGACGACCGCAGGACGGATCCTGGCCTGAGCGGACCTCCCGCTCAGACCGGACGGATCAGTCCCCGGTCGGGCTTGTCTGGGGCTTGCTATGTTCTCTGAACGAGAAGCACGCCCAGCATACCGCAATGCACGTCAGATGCGTGGCAGATTTCGCAAACCAGACGTTGAGGTACAGTGGCGCTCATGACGCAAACAGCGCGAATAGCGGCGGTCGTGACCATTGTCGCCGTGGTCGCCGCGGTCGCCTACTACCTGACCGCCGGGTCCACGATCACGATCAAACAGATCAAGTCCGAGTGTCCGGCCCACCACGCCAAGAAGGTCACGCTTTCGGGCCGCCTGACCGACAAGTTTCAAATCCCGTTCTACGAAAAGGTCTCCGCGTGGAAGATAAACGACGACACTGGGCAGATCTGGGTCATCTCACAGCTCGGTGCACCAAGCTCGCAACCCCGCTACGAGGTCAACGGCACGGTCGTCGACGGCCACCAATTAGGCGACGATCTGGTCGCCTCCATGGATGAGGGGCGCGCGAAGGACCTCGCCAAATGGCTGGTGCCGAAGATCAACAAGGTCATCGACTGGCTGTCAGACGCCTGCTTCATTCTGGAAAACGAACGCGCGGAAGAGTGACGGCTGAGCCTGGCCGGTGGACACGAATTGTCCGCGCGATCCACACTGCCACTTATGGCCCACATGATTCCTGAACGCGGACCCGGAGCCGGTCCGGGTGCGCGCGCCGAGAGAGCCGTATTCGACGCCCTAAGAGAGCAGCTCTCGGATGAGTGGTGGGTCTATCACGGGCTGGAGTACCTCGAAGCGCGCACCGCGAGAGAGGGAGAGGTGGACTTCTTGATCGTCCACCGGACCGGCGGCGTCCTTCTTGTCGAGTGCAAGGGGTATGGCGTGCATCGCGACTCCCGCGGGGACTGGGTGCGGCTTCAGCCTGGTGGCGTCACCAAGCCCCTCAAAAGCGACCCGATGGCGCAGGTGCGCCGTCACATGCACGACCTGCAGCGGCTACTTGCCGAGCGCCAGACCAGGTTCCTGCCCGCGGCGAGCCGGCGGCCCTTCATCTGGGGCCACGCTGTCGCCTTCCCCCTCACATCCAGCACGACCCTCAATCTGCCCGTCGGTTGGCAACAAGAGCTCGTCGCGACCTCGGCCGATGTCGCGCGGTTGGGTGCCTGGGTCGAGGGGGCACTGGCGTTCTGGCGCGCCAGGCGCACGGTAGACGCGTTCGGTGCCAAGGACTTCCGGCGGTTTCGCGACCTCGTGTTGCACCCGTCCGTTCATGTCGTCCCGACACTCGGGGCGCTGCTCGAGCTCGAGCGCGGGCGGTTTGTGCGGGCAACCGACCAGCAGCGTGAGGTGCTGAACACGTTCTTGCGCCACGACCGGGTGCTGGTCACGGGAGGCGCCGGCACCGGCAAAACGGTGCTGGCTCTGGAAGCGGCGCGGCACCATGCGGGGCTCGGCAAACGGGTACTGTTAACGTGCTTCAACAAGCGGCTTGGACAGCATCTGGCGCACACTGTCCGTAGTTGGCGAGGCGCGGGAAAGAAGGTACGTGCCACCCATTTTCACGCCTTGTGCGCCGCGGCATTCGAAGCGCTGAATAGGACTGTGGAGTATCCCGACGGCACGGACCCCGACCAGTCGGTCAAGTTCTGGGAGCACACCGCGCCAGAGGCGCTTTGGGAGGCGATGGAGACCGGCTGCATGAAGCCATGGGATGCCATCGTCGTCGACGAAGGACAGGACTTCGCGTCCTCCTGGTGGGACGTGCTCGACTGCTGCTCGAGCGTGCCGGGCACCGGTGCCCTCGTCGTCTTCCGCGATGAGCAGCAGGACATCTTCGGGCGCGGCGGAGATCCGCCTGCCGTGGACATTCACCACGGTCTGACGTTCAACTTTCGCAACACCAGGCGAATCATGGAGGACGTTCGTACGCTCGGTCGAGTGGCCATGGTCGCGCACCCGGACTGTCCTGACGGGGACGCGCCCGCCATTGTGGTGTACGCCAGCAAGAAGCGCGCGCTGGCGGCACTTGATCGCACCGTCCGAGACCTCATCAACCAGGTCAAGACGAGCAAGGACCCGAACTACTGCG
>CAZJHX010000284.1:0-913 GCA_964545715.1 uncultured Myxococcales bacterium | reverse complement strand
CCAAATCGAATCGTCGTCCTGACGCCGCGCTCGCGAGCGAACAGCCTCTTGGCAGACCGCGAAGAGGTGTGCGGCCTGCCGCTGGTGTCTACTGTGACCGAGGGCACCGAGGCCCTGTTGCACACGACGATCAGCAGCTTCAAAGGGCTGGAGGCAGACGTCGTCATTCTGGCCGATATCGATCCGTCCGACCGGAGATGCGGTCGGCGCGTGCGCTATGTCGCCGCATCGCGGGCACGGCATCGTCTCTATGTCTTAACCCGTGGCGACTGGCTGGCGGAGGCCCCGCATGAATAAGCCGCGCCCCGCCGCTGCGCTCGCTCAGTACCAACCGCAGTCAAAGAATGGGATCTAGTTGGGGCATGGAGGTTATCTATAGCTCGCGCGTCGAGGAGCTGGCCGACCGCTTAGCAGCAGCGCTGGCGGACGCGCCACCGGACCCCTTTACGCCCGACGTCGTCCTGGTGGAGCAATCCGGCATGGCGCGGTGGCTCGCCCAGCGTATCGCTCATCTCAACGGGGTCTGTTGCAACGTAGCGTTCGTTCATCCCGACACGTACATGGCCCGCCTGCTCGGTCGCACGACCGAACCCGGCGACAGCTGCGACCCATATTCGGTCGAAGCGCTGCATTGGACATTGCGCCGACTCCTGGAGGACCTCCCTTCGGGCGCGCTGGGGCCCGTTCACCAATACGTCATGGACCGGGACGACAGCCTTGCCGTGCAGCGGCGCAAGCGGTCCGCGTTGGCCGCGCGGCTTGCGGCGATGTACCGGCGATACCTGTTCTATCGCGGAGACATGTTGAGTGAGTGGGCCGCCGGCGGCGGGGACGATTGGCAGGCGGAGCTGTGGCGCGCGGTCCGCTCGGCGATCGCCAAGCCCACGCCTGTTGAGCAGCTGGCGGCGTCCGG
>CAZJHX010000283.1:0-5946 GCA_964545715.1 uncultured Myxococcales bacterium | reverse complement strand
GAGGACACCTACATCAAGAGCTATCTGGACGCGCTCACCGCGCATCTGACCTAGTACGCCGACGCAGGGATTTTGATTGGTTGGAGCGCGGTGATTATTGCGGCCAGTGCTCGGAAGCCAACGAAGGCGGGCCCCTGGGCCCGTCGAGGCGGGCGCAGCGAACTTCCGAGGGCTGGCCGCAATAAGCGCCCGCTCCAGCCGGTCAAAATACCTGTGGCGGCGTATTAGCTGAGAAACTCCAGGGCGATCTCGCAGAAGCGGTCGGTGGCGTCCACGTGGGCGAAATGCGAGGCCTCGCTCATGCGGACCAGTCTGGCGTCCGGGATGGCTTTTGCAAAGACGTCGCCGAAGCGTGGCGGCACCATCGGATCGCGCTCGCTGTAGACCAGCAGCAGCGGTACGGGAAAGCCGTCGCCGGCCTCGCGGAGGCGGGTCAGGTCCAGGTGGAGCTCTCGCATCGGGCCCGGCGCCATCGTCTCGCCCAGATACTTCACCAGCGCCTGCGCACCAGCGTAGTCCGCGAGCGGATCGCCGTACTCATGCGCCTCTTCGATGCTCTTGTAGGACTCGTCGTAGTAGTGGACGTTGCGGTGCACCCATTTGAGCGGATCGCGGTGCACCAGCCAGCGAAGCAGGGCGTGGCTGCCGGGGATGGACAGCGCGATCGACAGCGCGGTGATGCGGGCTTCGGGGACGCCGGGCGAGTGCAGATTGAGCAGTCGTTTCAGCGCGCCGGGATCGTCCAGGGCCAGCCGCATGCAGATGTAGCCGCCCATCGAGTTGCCGATCCCGTCGCAGCCGCGGATGTCCAGGGCGCACTGTAGTCCAGCGATCCAGCGCCCCAACGCGGCGGGCTCGTAGCTGGGCTCGATCGGCTTGTCGCTGCGTCCGGCGCCCGGCAGATCGGGCGCATAGCAGGTGAAGTGCTTGGAGAGCGGCCCGAATGCGTAGCGCCAGGAGTAGCTGCTGGTCATCAGCCCGTGGATCAGCAGCAGCGGCGGCCCCGAGCCCATCTTACGCACGTGCGCCTGTGTGGTGGGCCAGCCGTCGGCCTCCACCGGCACCTCGACGATCTCGGTGTCGCCGTAATGATGCGGGCGGTGTGGAGTGTCGGGCAGCCCCTTGTAGGGCCCGCGGACGAACGGTTTCGATGGCTGCATCGTGGGCGAGTATGCCAGTATCGCGCCCCATGAAGCAGGTATGGATCACAAAGACAGGCGCCCCCGACGTGCTGCAGGTGCTCGAGGCGGCGACGCCGGATCCGGGTGACGGCGAGGTGCGCATCGCGACCGCGGCCGCGGGCATCAACTTCGCCGACATCATGGCGCGCATGGGGCTCTACCCGGACGCGCCTCCACTCCCGGCCGTGGTGGGCTACGAGGTCTCGGGCACGATCGAGGCGGTCGGCAAGGGCGTGACCGACTTTGCAGAGGGCGATCGGGTTCTGGCGGCGACCCGCTTCGGCGGGTACAGCAGTCATGTCATCACGCCCGCCGGGCACGTCTCCAAGCTGCCGGACAGCCTGGGCTTCGAGGCGGCGGCGGCCATCCCGGTGAACTACCTCACGGCCTGGCTGCAGCTGATCACGCTGGGCAACCTGCGCCCGGGCGAGAGCGCGCTGATCCACGCCGTCGGCGGCGGAGTCGGCCAGGCCGCGCTGCAGATCTGCAAGTGGCGGGGCGCGACGGTTTACGGGACGGCCAGCGGCCCCAAGCACGAGCGCCTCAAGGAGCGCGGTGTCGATCACTGCATCGACTACCGCACCCAGGACTTCGAGGCCGAGATCAAGCGCCTCACGGACGGCAAAGGCGTGGACATCGCGCTGGACGCCGTCGGCGGCGCCTCGTTTGGCAAGAGCTACCGCTCGCTGGGCGACATGGGCCGGCTCTTCATGTTTGGCGCCTCCAGCTTCGCTCCGGGCCAGAAGCGCAGCATCTTTGCGGCGCTGAAGGGCCTGATGGGCCTGCGGCGCTTCGGTCCGCTGCAGCTGATGGACGACAACAAGGGCGTCTTCGGCTTCAACCTGGGCCATCTGTGGCACCGCATCGATGAGCTGTCCGAGCACCTTCGCCGGGTCCTGGAGCTGGTCGCGGACGGCACGTTTGAGCCCCAGGTCGACAAGACCTTCCCCTTCGACCAGGCCGGTGACGCGCACGCCTACATCCAGGACCGGAAGAACTTCGGGAAAGTGCTGCTGATCCCCTGATCCAGGCCGATCGACATCGGGGTCGGGCGCTCGTAGACTCGACCCATGCGGATTGTGAGGTTTTTGGGGTTGCTGACGGCACTTTTGTGGGTGTCGGGGTGCACCGAGAAGAACGTCGCCTCCGCCACCGAGCAGCCCGAGACGCCTGAGCAGACGTCGGATGACCGGCGACGCCCCCCGCCTGAACAACCCGACACGGTCGAGCCCGCCACGCTGCCGTGGGGCGAGTGCGAGGAGACCCGCGCGCAGAAGGCTGGTCCGGGCTGTCCGTGCACCGAAAACACGGACTGCGCCAGCGGCTGGTGCATCGAGGACGCGGACGGCGGCTCGGTGTGCACGCAGGCGTGTGTGGAAAACTGTCCGGCCGGATGGGCGTGCAAGGGCGTCACCAACGTGGGCAGCGACATCACGTTCATCTGTGTTCCGCAGTGGGTGGATCTGTGCCGTCCGTGCTTGTCGACGGCCGACTGCGGGCCCGTGGACTCCAAGTGTGTGGACTACGGCGAGCAGGGCGCCTTTTGTGGGGCGCTGTGCCTGGTCGATGCCGACTGTCCTCCTGGCTTTGGGTGCACCGAGGGGCAATGCGTGAGGTCGGACGGTGTGTGCGCATGCTCGGCGCAGGCCGTCGAAGTGCAGGCGACGACGCGGTGTGAGATCAGCAACGAACACGGCAGCTGTGAGGGGACCCGATCTTGCGATCCGCAGGGCTTGTCGGTGTGCAGCGCGTCGACACCCGCCGCCGAAGTGTGTGACGGAGCGGACAACAACTGCGACGGCGTCTCGGACGAGGGGCTGGAGGGCGATGGCTCGGACGCGGCGAACCCGGCACCGCCCGCGGACAACAGCGTGGGGGTTTGCGCGCAGGCCCATAAGACGTGCGCGGGCGAGGCGGGCTGGCAGGAGCCGGACTACTCGACCGTTGCGGGTTTTGAGCTCCAGGAGCTGAGCTGCGATGGGCTGGACAACGACTGCGACGGCGCCGTGGACGAGCAGTGCGCCTTTTTTGTGCGCGGACAGCGCTTCGGCGACGGTTTTGGGCTGAACAGCGACGACGGCACCCACTTTGTGCGTCACTCCATTGGAACACCACGGATCATCGGCACCGCGACCGATGGTGCGCTCACGATCCAGCACCGGCTGGTCGCGGACCCGGGAGACACGCCATGAAGACCACCCTGACGATCTTGATCACGTCGCTGGCGCTGACCGCGACCGCCGAGGTCCCCAAGGTGTTGCACTATCAGGGGTACCTGACCGACGGCGCCGGCGAGGCGGTGGACTGCCCTGACGCGGTGAGCTGCGCGCAGCAGTACGACATCACGTTTCGTTTGCACGAGCTGAGCGAAGGCGGCCAGGCGCTGTGGGAAGAGACGCATGTAGCCGTACCGATCACCCATGGGCTGATCGACGTGCGCCTGGGCGAGAAGACCGTCATGGCGACGGCCGTCCTGGAAGGCGGCGAGCTGTATCTGGGGATGTCGATCAACGGCGACGCGGAGCTGTTGCCGCGACCACAGCTGGTCTCTGCGGCGTTCGCCATGCGCGCGGATGTGGCCGGCGTGGCCGAGGACGCCGCGACGCTCGGTGGGACGCCGGCCGCCGACTACGTCACCATGGCGGCGCTGGAGACCAAGGGCTATTGCGAGGCTCCGTGTTACGGGGACGCCGACGTCGAGGCGCTGCTGGACGACAAGGGCGTGGCCGCCTTCTCCGGCCAATACAGCGATCTGGAAGGCACGCCGGACCTGAGCGGCTTCTGCGCCCTGCCGTGCTACGGCGACGACCAGGTGCAGGCCTACCTGGTGGACCAGGGCTACGCGCCAGGCGCCTCGTACACCGATGGAGATGTCGCCGCCTACCTGGCTGACAACGGTTTCGTCCCGGGTGCGCCCTATGCGGATGCCCAGGTGCAGGCGCTGCTGGACACCCTCGGCTATCAGCCGGGCCCGCACTACACGAACGCCAAGGTTCAGGTCTACCTGGATGCCGCCGGATACACCTCAGGCCCGCACTTCTCAGGCGACTACGGGGCCATCACCGGCAAGCCCGCAGTCCTCGGCAACCTGGACCTCGACGCGGAGGGAGGCCTGAGCTTTGCGGGCAACACCGTCATCAACAAGAGCGGCACGTGGGCCGGACCGATCGCCGGTCTGGAGGGCCCCGCGGGCAGCTCCTGCGTCATCGAGAACAACGGTGACGGGACGGCGACGATTAGCTCGCCGGGCAGCCCGGCGGTGAAGGTGCAGCTGGCTGGTGCGGGCGGGGGCAATGGCGGGGATGCCGGCGGTGGCTCGCCGTGGGCGGTGCACGTCGGTGATCTATACGTCAACGACGACGGTGACCTGGACAAGCTCCAAGCGCTGGTGGAGGTGACCGGGAAGATCATCATCACGAATGTCACCGTCACAAACCTGGACCTGGGCAATCTGAAGTTCTGCACCCGGCTGCAAATCTACGGATCGAAGTTCATCGAGACCATCACGGGTGACGCGCTGCGCTCTTGCGAGGTGGGCATCTACAACAACGAGAAGCTCAAATCGGTGACGCTGAGCAACTTCAAAGGGTCGCACTTCGGGATCGTCAACAACGAGGTGCTCGACAGCGTGAGTCTGCCCGCCGCGTCCACCTTGGCCATCGGTGCGGCCGGGAACCCCGCTTTGACCAGCCTTTCGCTTCCGGGTCTGAAGGCGTTGACCGGGCTGAGCCTGGCGGACAACGAGCTGCTGGAGAGTGTCTCAATGCCTGAGTTGGTTCACGCATCAGGCATCACGTTGGGCCGGTATTACGTCACCTACCAGTTGACCAGCCCCTACGATACGAAGGGTCCGAACCCGAAGTTGAGTTCGATACTGGCCCCGAAGATGGAGACGAATACGTCCTTCGCCCTAAGAGAGGATGGGGCCGCCCCGGATTTCAGCTTTGTCGGCATGCCCGCCACGATCGGGTCCCTGAGCATTTACGAGAACGACACCATGCAGTCCCTTACCGGCGATTGGTGGAACGGCATCAAGTCGATCAAGAACATGACCATTCGAGACAATCCGGCGCTGACGAGCTTGCCCGCATTCAGTGGGCTCACCGAGGTGGGGTCTATCCTGCGGGTGAGGGACAACGCGGTGCTCACGACCTTGCAGCTCGACAATCTGGAGTCGATCGCGTCCACCTGGGACCGACCGTACAGCGGTCCCGATCACGCGGCCGTCATCATTCGCGACAATAGCCTCTTGGAGACGATCGGCATGCCGAAGCTGAAGACGCTTGTGGAGGCCACCGAGAACAAGAACCTGCATTACGCGCTATGGGTTAGCCAGAATCCCGTCTTGGCGGCGCTGCTCGTGCCATCGCTCGAGACGTCGGACCACATCCGGGTGGAGTACAACACGCTGCTCAGCCAGCTGGACGCGAGCAGCCTGACCTGCGCGCACAAGTTCGAGGCGTACAAGAACCCGGCGCTGCCGTCTTGCCAGGTCAGCGGCGTCTGCTCACAGCTGACAGGGCCCGACTGTTCCAACGGGTGCGGCAACTCGTCCAACTGCAGCGGGTGTCCCTGCAACTAGGGGCGCGGTAGCTCAGCGATCGGGATGAGCCCGTGTTTTCGCCAGCCTTCGCGTCGCAGCCACGTGCTCGGTGGGGCGCGGTCCAGGCATATGGCGTGTTCTGAGGGGACCGGGTGCTCGCGCCAGCCCTCGAACTCCAGGCACGTGGAGTATGGGTCCAGCCAGTCCTTGGGATATCGGTGG
>CAZJHX010000282.1:0-6083 GCA_964545715.1 uncultured Myxococcales bacterium | reverse complement strand
CGGGGGCCCGTCGAGCGAGAGCGAAGCGTCCCAACGCAGGCGGCGGGCGGCGGCGCCCGCGGGTAGGAACGAATTTGCGGCATCGACCACTAGCAGTCGCTTCATCACGTGGGGGCCGCCTTGAACAGGAAGGGGAACGACACCGGGACCGGCGCGCCGGTCGGTTTCGGGAACCTGATGCGCTTCAAGACGCCGATGATGCACTTTGACACGCTGGCGTCGGCGATGGTGCTGGACTTGACGCGCAGCCCGCTGACGCCCCCGGACATCGTGATGGTCCAGCTGAAGCTGATCTTGCCGGCCAACGTGGGCTTGCGCAGCAGCGCGCGCTCGTAGCAGCCCTGGATCTTGCGGGCGCGGCGCTGGATGGCGTCGTAGACCTCGGCCTTGCTCAGCGAGCCTTTGACCTTGGCCATGTGTTTGGACGGGCGCACTTTGCCGCGGACGACCTTGTTGCGACCCTTGCGCGCGATGACTTTGCCTGCTTTGCCGGCCACGCCACGGCCTTTTGTGGCGACGCCCTTGCCGCCCGCGGTCACGTCGCCGAACTGGGGTGAACCCTCGCCCCCGGGGCTGCCGATGGCGGGGAGCGCGGTCCCGCCGGCGCCGGCGTCAGCGCTGACGTTGATGCCACCGATAGTGGCGGCGGTGTTGCGAGGCGCGTTGGGGTCCGCCTTGCCCTGCAGGGTAGCGACGAGAGCCTCGGACTTGGTGCGGCCGACGCGGGCCGCGGAGATGCGCTCGGCGACGTCCTTGCGGGCGACCTCGGGCAGCTTCTCGGGCAGCTTCTCGACCGGCTCCACATCCTTGGGAATGGGCTCCATCTTCTCGAGCTCGGGGTCGGGCATCTTGGGTTTGGGCTTGGGCTTGGGCTTCTTGAGCTTGATGGGGCGCGTCTTCTTGAGCTCCTGCACCTTCTCTTTGAGCAGCTTGACGTCGGCAAAGCGCTCTTTCTCGGGCTTGTCGACCGTCATGTCGCGCTCGGAGAGCTGCTCGGCATAGTAGATGCCCTGGCCGTAGAGCATGTGGATGAGGCCGGCGACGAGAATGGAGACCAGTACGGTGGTCCAGATGCGCGCGACCTCTTTGGCGGGGCGGCGGATCTCGCGGGGAGGCTCGGGGTGGAAGGCGCGCACGAAGAACATGCTCTCGCCGCGTTTGAAGCGGGCCGCGTCGGTGGGCGCCAGGACGACGGTTGTTGGGCCGAGCGCGGTCTCTTCCGCGTCTGCGCGCCCTCGGCGCCGTACCGTGCCGACCACACCATCGGCAAGCTGGATCGCGCCGCCGCCCAGCCCGATGAGCACGGTAAGGGACTTGTCGTCGGTGACGTACGACTCTTTGGAGACGCGCAGTACGAACGGCTCATGGATCGCGCCGCCGCACAGCTCGGTGATCTCGACGACCGGATCCTCGCCGGCCTTGGGTGTGTGGGCCGTGACGCCTTCCGTGCGAAACACCTCTTCAAGCGAGGGCGTCTTGGGATAGCGATATTCGTACTCGTCGTCGCCGGCGTACAGATCCGGCTCGAACCCCTCAGGGGGCAGCTTGCTGTACAGGTCGTGGAGAGAGGCGCTCACTTCCTGCTATCGAAGGCGCGCTCGCCCAGCAACGGAACGACGATTTTGCGGATGTAGCGTGGACGCAGCTGAACCAGCTCGGGCAGCCGGCGCGGTGCGCGCTGGAACAGGTAAACGGCGCCGGCGCGAGGGGCTTGTCCCTGGATGAGGCGTGGGTCGAACTCCATGGTGTTGGAGCGACGCACCGTCTTGGGCGGCTCCGCCAGCGCAACGCCGGTGCACAACAGCGCTGCCATGGCCATGCTGATCATCAGGCTTCGCCGCATCACTTCCCTCCTTGGACCGTGGCCAGTCTGTACTTGCCGAAGCCGGCCTTGCCTGCGGACTTCAGCACCAGGTACAGCGTCTTGTAGCTTATCGTCTTATCCGCCTGGATGAGCAGGATTGGCTCTTCGTCGGGCGGTATCGGCTTGTCGCCGGCCTCTTGCAGACGTTTCTCGTACCGCAGCTTTCGCTCTGCGTAGTGTGCTTCAAACAATGCCACGAGGTCCGGCGCCTCCTCCCCGTCGACAAAACGCTCGTCGGCCTCTCCATCGTTCAATGGGACGACGATCATCCATGGAATGGGGCGGTCGTTCTCGTCGCGGTCGTTGACGCCGGGGACCGGATCGACGCGGATGGCCTCGCGGGTGATCTCCACGTTGACGGCGGGCTTGAACAGGCCGCGGGCCTCGGATTTTGGCAGGTCCGCCAGGCCGCGCTTGAACTCGGCCATGTCGGCGTCCAGGCTGACCAGCAGAAAGATCAGGATGATCGTAAACATGTCGAGCAACGGCGTCAGGATCAGGCTGGGGGTGTCGCCTTTGAGCTTGATGCGCTTCATGGAGCGGGCTCCTCGGGCGCCGGCGCACCTTCCGTGCCCTCGCCGTCGACCTCGTCCGTGCCCAGATCGCGCGCAAAGACGGTCACCGGGAACAGGGCGACGCGGAGCGGATCGCCTTCAGGTTGTTCGATGAGCTCTTCGCGAACGGCGTCGACAATGGACACCAGCGACTGGTAGGGCAGCGCGTCGTATGGCGTGATCACGACCGTGTCACTGCTCTTATGCACGGCTTTGAGCGCCTTGAGCTTGTTTTGCAGACCTTCGAGATCGTAACTGCCGTCGACCGCCTGGAAGGTGGCGGACAGGGTGTTGACGTCCACGGTCTTGTCGCCGGTGTGGCCGGTGAGGACGAGCGTGTCGGGCAGCACCTGCAGCTTCAGCGTGACCTTCATGGACGGCTCGCCGCTGCGCCCGCCCTCTTTTGCGGTGGTCGTGGGGATGACCGCGATGTGGAAAAACGCGGCGCCCACCAACAACAGCGGAATCAGCACAACCATCAGGTTCATGACCGGGATCAGGTTGAGCTCCGGGGTGTCTTCGACCCGGGTTCGGTACTTGTCGAACAACCTAGGACTTGGTCTCTAGGATTTCGGCGATCTCGGTAATCTCGGCGGCCGGCGCGGCGTTGGCGGCGGCGGCCTCGTCGGTCCGGCCCGTCAGCGACACCAGCAGCGCGGTGGCGCCGCTTTCGACCTCCATCAAGATGCGCTCGGAGCGGCGCGCCGTGAAGTGGTGAAAGAAGAGGATGGGCACGGCGACGCCGATGCCGAACATGGTGGTGTACATGGCGACCGAGATACCGCCGGACAGCTCTTCCTGCTTGCTGGCGGCGTCGGCGCCCTGGACGGCGTTGAACGCGTCGATGAGGCCGATGATGGTGCCCAGCAGTCCAAGCAGCGTAGCCGAGTTGGCCAGCAGCGCCAGGATGTGGGTGCGCTTCTGCAGCTCGGGCAGCTCGTCCAGCATCTCTTTTTCCATGGCGCGCTCGATCTCTTTCTCGCGCCGGTTTGCGCGAAGCAGGCCGGAGCGGACCACCTTGACGAGCGGGTGGCGCGTCTTGACCTGGCACGCGTCCAACGCCTGGCGATAGCGCCGGTTCTCGACGTGCTCCATGACGGTGCGGATAAACGCGCGACTGGCCAGGCGCCGCATCAGGTACAGGTCGATGACCCGCTCGATGAAGATGATCGTCCCGAGGATCGAGACCCCCAAGATGATCCACATCATGAGGCCACCCTGCTCGAAGAACTGCTTAATCAATTCCCAGCTTGCCAAAATCTCTCCCTCTAGAAAGAAGCGTCGGACGCGATTCTACTCGCCCGGAAGCGGGTCCACAAACTCACCGTCCAAGACCTCGATCACGGCCCCGGCGGGGTCCCGGAAATCGGGCGGCTCAAAGCGCACGGGCACCTCAGCTAAGCGGTAGGGGCCCGGAATGTCGGGCCGGTCCTCGGGCGCCTGCGCAAAGTAGACCAGGATGTTGTTGACGCCGTTGTCGTCGCCGCTCTCCGACAGTGTGTCCAGCAGCTTGATGTTGCGCACGGTGTAGGTCAGGCAATGCCGGCTGCGAAAGAGGATCTTGGCGCTCTCGGTCACGTCGGTGGGCGGCAAAGCGGCAGGCGTGACAGTGACGGTAACCTTGCGCCCGTCGTCTCCCTGAAGAGGCGCCCAGGACCACGACGGCAGGTCCAGCTGTCCGCCGCCCCCGATCGCGATCTCGGGACCGGGCTGCCCGTCGCCGGCGTCCTGCCACGACAGGGTCTGCGTGGCGGAGGAGTAGCGCAATGTACCGAGCCCGGCGGTCGTCCCGGCGCTCACGTCCGTAAAGACCACACCGGTCACCTGCGTCAACTCCGGCAGCACCTCGCTGGTCTGCAGTCCCTCGTCCACGATGTCGTAGCGGTAGCCCACGTCAAAGTGCGCGGCCAGGTCGGTGGAGCGCGGGTCGGTGTGAATCTGCACCTCGTCGCCGTTGGAGGCTCCGTCCCCGTCGGAGTCCAATTGGGCGTCGGCCACCACGTAGTCGGTCAGCAGGGTCAGCTCCAGGCGGTCGGGCAAAGCGTCTCCGTCGCTGTCGACCAGGGACGGGTCGGTGCCCAGCAGAACCTCGTCGCAGTCCGACAGCCCGTCAAAGTCGGTGTCGGCCCCAAGCTCCAGCGCCTCGCAGGCGGACGGCAGGGTGACCACAAACGGGTCCAGCGCCACCAGCACCTCGACCAGGTCGGAGATCCCGTCCGCGTCGGTGTCCGAAGACGTCGGCGACGTGCCGATCTCGCTCTCTTGCTGGTCGGTCAGCCCGTCCCCGTCGCTGTCGGGCGCCGGCCCGTCGGGCGTGGGCCGCGCGTTGATGTTGGACACGATCAGGTGCTTGACCCGCATCTCGGTCCGGATGTCCAACACGTCCAGCTCGGCCACTCCGAGCCCATCCACGTGGTCCAGCCGGTGAAAGCGCCCGCCGCCGGAGAAGGCCATGGCCTTCATGGTCTCGGCGACCACGGCTTTGGTCTCTTCCAGCTCGTCGGCGGCCAGGTGAATCGCATGCAATCGCAGCCCGGCCCCCCCGGCGTCATTGACCGCCGCGCGCAGCTGAGCCACTGCCTCCGCCGCCAGCTGAACCTCGCAAGAGGCCGAAGGCTCTTTGGCCCCGGGACACGCCTCGCCCTCCACGCAGCAATCCCCGGCCAAAACCGCCGGAGACTGCTCCCCGGAGTTGACCAACAACACCACGTACTGAGTCAAAACCCGAGTCCCGGCCGCCAGAGACGCCAGGTCTCCTTCAATGATCGTCTGAGCCGACCGAATCGCGTCGAGTGTGTCGCGACAAGCCGCCTCCCCAATGCAGGGCTCAGGCACCTGCAGCTGAGTCATCGCGCTGAGAAGCTCGCCGGGATTACGGGTAAAGTTCCCCTCGAGCGGAGCCAGCTTCCCGACGCTCCCCCCGTACCCAACAACCGCCATCTCCACCACGGGCACCGACAGCGCCGACTGCACAAACGCCGAAAGCGTCGCGATCCGCTTCCCGCCGGGATCGTAAGCATCAAACAGCGGCCCCGCCGCCCGGTCCCCCACGATGACAACCTTGACCGGATACCGAGCCACGGCCGGGTCAGCGGTACAAACCCGCCCACTCAAAGCCAACCGATCGGCCAGCACAGGCGCCTCGTTAGGATGATAAAGCGTCGTGTCGGTACACCCGCCCCACACCAACAACCCACAAACGCCAATCGCCCAAAGCCTCCTGCTCAAAGCCGCCCCTCCGGACAATCCTCGATAGACCCGACCGAAGGCCGCTCCCCGACCTCCCCACAAACCATGGGCTCTTCAGAAGCAAACGGCGTCACCCGACAGGCCCCGTCCAAACAGGTCTGCCCCAACGGACAGCTCACCCCGATACACCCGGCATCCAGCCGCAAAACAACCACATCGGTGTCCCCGCTAAGCTGAACCCGAGTCTCGACCCGCCCAACTTCAACCCCGTCCTTGAGCGCCTGAGCCACAACCCGCCGCTCCCCACTCTGAGCCCCCATGCGATGCGTCAAAGGCAGCTGAGTCAAGAGCGACCCGGGACACTCCAGCAGCTCGATAACCCCGGCCACGACCTCCTTCTCAACCCCGACCCAGGCGGAGATCCGCACGGTGTCGAAGTCCCCGGGCACCATCATGTCCCCGCACACGGTGACGGA
>CAZJHX010000281.1:0-6307 GCA_964545715.1 uncultured Myxococcales bacterium | reverse complement strand
CGGCGAACGGCGTCGCCGCGCGGGTAGGAACGAATTTCCGACCTCGACAACTGGCGGATTTGCCGCGCTCAAGTCGCCTCCCTCCTGCGGCCCACGAATCGAAGCACAGCGAAAAATACGACAAGGGCGAGCAGCCCTGCAAATCCAGAGGTCAGTCGCAGCGTACTGCGGTTGTCTGTCAGCGTTTTGTCCATCGCGGAGAGGTCCGCGCGCACCACCACAAAGCCGAGATTGTCTCCATCCGCGGCTTGCGCGTGGCAGCCGGCGCACTTTTCGGACGGCATGATCGGCCGCGCGACCACCTGCACGCGGGCGCCTGCCTCACCCTCGACCCAGCTCATGCCCGTGCCGCCGGAGCCGGCGTGCTCTTTCAAGCGCGCGGCCAGCGACTCGTCGACCGGCGGCACAGCGGACGGCAGCGTCTCCCCGGTCGCGCACGGATTGGCCCCCAGACCCGCGAGCCTCGGGTCCGCCCCGGCCATCCAGGTCCGCGCCACCGCCTGGGCCCGCTTGGACTGAGCATCGAGCGCCGCCTCGTCGCATCCCGTGCGCAGCGCCGTCTGATACGAGCTCCAGTCGCCATCCACGAACGCCTTGGAGCCGTCCGCGCGAACAACCTCCACGCCGCTGCCCGCGACATCCCGTACAAAGCGTCGGGCGAGATCGGGCCGCGACGCCAACATGGATGACCGGATCGCCGATGCCACCGCCTTGGACCGGACGGCGCCCTGCTCCACCGACCACTGCATCAGCTGTGCTTCGGATCGGCTCTCGGTGGTGCTCTGAGCAAAGTAAAACGAGCCGGACACAACCGCGAGCAGCAGAAGGGCCGCAGCCCCATAAGCGGCGATGCGCATCGGATCGGGCGACGTGTCGACCGTAGGCTGCGTGCCGGCCAGCACCGGCTCGGGCGGCTTCTCTTCCAGGCGCGCCACAAAGTCGGGCGGCGGATCGGTGCGCTGCGTGCGAGCCGACGAGCGCTGGCTCTCCGCCGCACGCAGAACGGCCGCCGGCGGAGCAGACCCGGGCTTGACGGTAGCCGCCTCCGCCAGCGTCCTGCGCTGGGACGGGTCGATCGCGTCGATCGCCAGCACGGTCGGACGGCGCGACGCCTCAACCTGATGATTCGGCTGCGTATCCGCCTCAGAGACCGGCGGCGGCTTGAGCTCTTTGCTGGGCGATGGATCGACGGCGACGGCGTCCGTCACAGTCTCGGTCACGATCAGCGTCGGCGTCTCGCTGCCCACCCGCGCCGACGGCGCCCGGTCGTACACCAGCAGCGTCGGCACATTGGACCCGGCCACGTGGTCGGGGCGCTCGGGACGAACCTCATCTCCGTCCAGCCGCGTGTCCACGATGGCGGTGTCCAGATCACCGGGCTCATCGGGGGGCGCGTGATCCGGCAGCATGAACGCCTTGGAGCAGGCGCCGCAGCGCACAACACCGTCTTGGGTGTCGGCCGGATTAAATCGGTTTCGCGCCTCGCAGTGAGGGCAAAGGTACGCGTTGGCCAAGCGGTCAGCCCCGTCCGCGACCGCCGAACAGCAGTCGAAGCGCACCCACGGCACGCTTGTAGGCGCCCGACGTGTACGGATACCACCACAGCTCGCGCGGCGGCGTGAACAGATGATCGTGGTTGACGTGCCGCGCCTGGCAGAGCGAGCGCAGGCCCTCCGCGGAGTGGACGCGACCCATGCCGCTGTCTTTGACGCCCATCCATGGCGTCTCGGGCGCGCCGTACGTCACCAGAACATCGTTGACCATGACGGTACCGGCCTCGATCCGCTCGGCCAGCTGCCGACCCTTCTCCCGGTTTTTTGTGAAGACGTACGCCAGCAGCCCCAGATTCGAGTCGTTGGCCAGCCGGACGGCCTCGTCCTCGCTGGAGACCTTCATGATCGGCATCAGCGGCGCGAAGCTCTCCTCGCGCATGCACTTCATGTCCTGTGTGGCGCCGGAGATGACCGTGGGCTCGAAGAACATGCCCCTGCCGGCCTTGGCGCGGCCGCCGGTCAGCACCGCGGCGCCTTTGTCCACCGCGTCGTCCAGCAGCTCTTTGGCCACGTCGAGCTGGCGCGGGAAGCAGATGGCGCCCACATCCGTGGTGTCGGAGGTCGGGTCGCCCTGGCGCAGCCGGCCGGTCAGCTCGACGACCTTGTCAACCAGCCGGTCGTGAATAGCGTCGGCGGCATAGACGCGCTCGACGCTGGCGCAGACCTGACCGCTGTTGGCAAACGCGCCCCACACCAGCGCCTGAGCGGTGCGGTCCAGGTCGGCATCGGCGCAAACGACAGCGGGCGCTTTACCGCCCAGCTCGAGAATGGAGGGGATCAGGCGCTCACCGCACGCCGCGGCGACCCGCCGGCCCGTGTTGACGGAGCCCGTGAAGCAGATCATGTCGACGCCGGAGTCGATCAGCGCCGCCCCGACATCGCCGCGCCCGTGCACCACCTGAACCAGGTCCGCGTCGATGCCCGACTCGATCACGAGCGACCGCGCTGTATTAGCGATGAGCGGCGTCACCTCGCTGGGCTTGATAACCACGGCGTTGCCGGCCAGCAGCGCCATCACGGCCTCGCCCAGCGGAATAACAAACGGAAAATTCCACGGAGAGATGATCCCGATCACCCCCCTCGGTACGTAGTGAAGATAGGAGCGACGATGTTTGAGCAGATGCAGCGGGATCGGTTCAGGCGCCAGAATCTTGTGGGCGCGCTTGGAGAAATACGCGATCAGGTCGGCCAGGCCCATGACCTCCATGACCACGGACTCGGTGCGCGTCTTGCCGTTTTCGGCCGTGATGCTGGCTGCCAGCTCGTCGGCGCGTTTGGCCAACAGGGCGCGCAGCGGACCCAGGCGCTTTCCGCGCTCTTTTGGGTTCAGGGCGCCCCAACGTGCTTGTGCGCGACGGGCGCGCTCAACGGCATCCCGTACATCGACGGCGGTCGCGGGGGTCACGGTACCGAGCAGCTCGCCGGTCGCCGGATTGGTGCTCTCGATCAGCGAAGACGCGCCGGCGTTGGTCGTTTTGAGCGAGGGGCGAGACATGGGTAAGATGCGGCTCCTGGGAGGCCCGTTTGTGGGTGATGACAATAGTTTAGATCACGCGTTACGTCAATGCGTGAGGGGGCTGTGATGAGGCGCATCATCCCAATGACTTCGCTTGTTTGCGCCCTTCTGGCGTGGAGCGGATGTCCTGATGACAAGCCCTCCGCGACGACCGGCGACAAGCTCGTCAACCTGTCGCTCGAGAAGGGGCGTCTGTTTCGGCTGGAGCTGAACAGCGTGAAGCTGGACAAGGTGCTCGGCGGCAAAGAAGCCAAGCGCGAGTTCAAGCATTTCATCAATCACAACAAGATCTTGCTGTACACACACGAAACGCTGAAGCACGTGCTGCGGCTCGGGGTCACCGCGCCGGCGGCCAGCTACGGGGAGAGCAGCTACAAGCGCGTCCGCGTGCGGTCCGATCACATCTATGTCCGGGTGCCGGCGCACCTTTTGCGACTGGTCAAAGACGACGGGACCATCTTTGAGGTCAACGTGGCGTCGATGCGGCTCAAGCCCAAGCGCGGGTCGGTGGAGGACGGCGTGATCGACGGCGAGTTCAACGCCGAGGTCTCGGGCAGCTTCGGAATCACGCACGGCGACACGAGGTTCAGTGGGGACTTCTTCGGTGAGTGGACCGCCATCCCGGACAACCAGCCGCCCGAGGTGACGGTGGTGCCGCCGGCGCGCGGTCTGGTCAGCGGCGCCTTCGACGTCTACTTCGACGAGCCGGTGACCGCCAAGGACATCCAGGACCGGGTCTTCCTGCGCAACAAGGAAGGCAAGAAGATGAAGATTCGGGTCCAGATCCGGCCCACGGACATCGACAACTACACCACGCACCTGCGGGTTGAGACCAACGACCTGCTGCCCTTCAACGAGCGGCTGACGCTGGCGGTCGGCGTGGGCTTCGAGGACCTGGTCGGCAACACGCTTGCCAAGCCCGAGGTCACGGTCATCAACACCAAGGACTATCCGCCGCTGATGAACCAGGTCGGGCACGACTTCGACAAGGCGCGCGACGCAAAGCCCGAGTTTCGGCTGCAGGGCGAAGCGGAGCTCGTGGACAGCCATCTGGGCAAGATCAAGCCCTTCAGAGGCCGCTTCTTGAAGCTGATACCGCCGCGCTCGGGCAGCCGCTACTCCAGCGCTCTGGTCACCCGGCTGCGCGTGCCGGCCGACGCGGAGTACCTGCAGGTGCGCGTGCTGAAGACCGCCCGCACCCGCGACACGCCCACGCCGTGCCTGCGCTACGTCATGGCGCACATCGACGGGCTGTTGTGGAACGTGGAGTGCGGCCCGACCGACCTGCCGAAGAGCAAGATCGAGACGCCGGACGGCGAGTATTTCACCACCCCCTGGGTGCATCTGAACATCCGTGTGGACGGCCAGCGCGGGCGTGAGGTGCTGGTCGTGTTGGAGGCGAGGCCGCTGGATCCCAAGACCCCCCTGGGCATGGATCCGGTGTTTCTGGTCGACATGGTGCGCACGGTCTGGGTAGGCGAAGACCCGCGCAAGATCGACGGCGACCTGGAGCTGGAGTAGTCCCCTGGCAGGGGACTGACCCTACTCGGTCTCGAGGTTCATGTAGATCGCGGACGCCTGGTTCATCGAGCAGTCGCCGAAGCTGGCGTCCGGGCTGCCGTACCCATAGCGCTCAAACGTCGAGTGCACCGTGTCGCAGTCGAGATCCGCGTTGGCCCGCGCCGTGTACCGGGCGGCAGCCAGCGCGCCGGTGCTGACAAACGAGTAGCCGAAGTAGTGCTGGTCGTTCATCTGGAAGTTCAGCGCAGACCACTGCGGGGTATCCCACCTGGACGTGTCGACGTCGCACCTGTCGTCCTTGTCGGTGTCCAGCGCCCCGCCGCAGCATTTCTTGGCCGTGACGTCCGGCGTGATGGCCTGAGTCGACGGAAAGCGACATTGCACGGGCTACCCGGACTGCCGCGCCACCTTGCCGCGCGAGTAGTAGGTGGAGGCGGACTTATGCACCTTGTCCAGCTGGTCGATCGCCTCGGTGGTCTTAGCCCGGCGCATGTACTTGATGAACGCGGGTACGGCCACGGTGGCCAGGATTGCCAGGATCGCGACAACGATCATCAACTCGATCAGCGTAAAACCGCCGCGGCGTCGGGGGGGCATGCCCATCCCTTCGTTTTACACCACGGTCCCTGCGTTACCAAACTCGTCCACCTTTCCGAGTTTTCTGGTAATGTCCGCCGCGATGCTGGCTCGGCTCACTCAAATATTACTCATCGGCGCACTGCTCTCGGGTTGCACGGACCTCCCGACCACCACGGTGTCCAAGTGCTTTCCAGCGGATGGCGACTGCGACGGCTTTATCGGCGAGAATGCACGTGTCGAGGCCGACCCGCAGCTGGGCAGCAAGGTCTACACCCAGGCGTGCGTCACCTGCCACGGCCTGGACGGCAAAGGACGCGGCAATACCGACCGCGGAAACTTCGCCGACCCCGGCTGGCAGCGAAAGTGGAGCGACTCCGAGCTATCGGGCATCGTCACGGCCGGACGAGGCATGAAGATGCCGGGCTTCCGCTTCTCGATGGTGGAGCTCAAGAGCGTGGTCGCCCACATCCGCGCCTTTGACCCCAAGCGCGGCAAAACCGACGCCGTGATCAAGCCCAAAGAGGGCCAGGGCCCGGTCATGCAGGACGGACCCTACTAGACCTCGCCTCCAGAAATTTCTCGTTCTCCCTAGGCTCGTCTTTAGCGCTTTTCCAGCCAAGCCCTCTCTTCGCCGCGTGCGGTCGTTCGGCTGACGGTGATCGACACGGTGCTACCCTCTATCCGCTCCAAGCCGGCGGCTCTCCGCTACCGCTGCGGCGTCCAGATGTACGGCTTAGGGCCGGGTTGACGGGCCATCCCACGACAGCACATCCGCAGAAACAAGGTTTGAATCCCTGGGCGGCTTGTACTAATATCTGCCTAATCAAGATGTCACGCACCTCATCCCACAAGCGGCAGCTCACCCTCGACTTCAAGTCCTGGGGTGGGGCGCGAAAAGGCGCCGGTCGCAAGCGGCAACCGGGCGTTCGCCGGCGCACGGCGCATGTCATCCGGCCGGACGTTGTGGACCACGCACCGCTGCACGTCACCATGCGCCTGGCCGCCGGGCTGCCCTCGCTGCGGCGCGCACGGACCTTTCGCGTCATTCGTCGCGCGCTCGCCACCGCCTGCGCCCGCTTCGGCGTGCGCATCACCGACTGGAGCGTCATGAGCAACCACCTGCACCTGATCGTGGAGG
>CAZJHX010000280.1:0-6407 GCA_964545715.1 uncultured Myxococcales bacterium | reverse complement strand
CGGCAATGAGCCCACGTGCGAGGGCGACTGCTCGTTTGGCGTGTGCTGCGCCGACGACGATCAGTACGAGCCCAAGGGGACCATCTGCGGCAGCCTGCCCAACAGCACCAAGAAGTACGCCTGCTCGGTCTTGCCGGGCGGCCTGCACGCCATCACCAAGCAGGAGAGCTTCAATGGTTGCCCCGGCGACTCGTCGTCGTGTTCTTACTCGTCCGACAACTACGTGTGGATGGAGCCGGTCGTGCACAAGACGTGCGCCGCCAACGAGGCTTGCGAGCCGTGGAACACCGAGACCGTCGCCGGCACCTGCGAGGCGCTGACCGACTGTGTGCCGGGGTCCGAGTGTTGCGATGGCGCCGGCGATTGGCTGCCGCAGAAGAGCAAGTGCGGTGACGAGGTCATCGACACCGAGTACGCGTGCGAGGCCGAGGTGAAGGGCGGCGTCATTTTGGCGCGCACGCTTCATCCGGGCTGTGACTTCAAAAACGACTGCGTCGACGGCTCCTGGTCGAGCTACCTGTTTGTGTCCGAGTGGGCGCCGATCGACGCCTGCCCGCCGACCCAGACCTGCGACGAGAGCTTCTCGGACACCACGCCGCCGACCTGTGAAAAGGACTGCAACTTCGGCGCGTGCTGCTCCGCGGCCGGAGAGTACGAGCCGCCCGGGACGAAGTGCGGGACCATCTCGTCCGACGAGAAATACGCGTGCGACATCCTGCCCGGCGGCCTGCACGCGATCATGGTGGAGAAGGCCTACAACGGGTGTGACGGGACGTCCTCATCGTGCTCGTTCTGGTCCAGCGACGAGGTCTGGGATCCGCCCGCAGTCCACGAGACGTGCGCCGCCGACGAGGTCTGCAAGCCGGGCTTCAGCGACTCGTGGGCCGGCTCCTGCGTCGCGGCGCCGTAGATTTTTCAGTAGCATCGACCCATGAGCACATTAGTGATTGGAGTCGTCGCGATCGCGCTGGGAGCGCCGCCGCAGTCGATAGACGTGCAGGGCCGCCTGACCAACGGGGCCGGGTGCCCATGCCGGTGCCGATCGTAGACATCAATCGTTAAGCGCTGTATATTTGCAAGCATGAAGCGAACGCAGATTCAGCTGCCCGATCCACTGTACGCCGAGGTCAAACGCGTGGCGCAGATGCAGGACTGGAGCGTGACTGAAGTTCTTCGCCGCGGCGCCGAGCACATCGTCCGCGCCTATCCTGCGGATAAAGCACCTGCAAGCGAGTGGCGGATGCCGGCCCCCGCGAACCTGGGTGAGTTCGTCGCCGATCCCAGCGACTGGCGCGACCTGGCCAACGAGTGGACCGCCGAGTAGATGCTCTCAGTCGACACAAACATCATCTTGTACGCGATCAACTCAGGCTGCAACGAGTTCCCGAGTGCTCGGGCTTTCATGGATGAACTAGCAGAACGTGACGATGTCGTGATCTGTGAGTTGGTGCTCGTGGAGCTGTACATGTTGTTACGCAACCGCGCGGTCGTTGGCCGTCCTCTCGGAGCGCAAGCCGCCGTCGACGTCTGCGTGGCCCTTCGGAGAAACCCGCGCTGGATGATCGCCGAGTCCGGGCCAGTCATGGAAGACGTCTGGAAGCTCGCCGCTGCTCCCAGCTTTGCACGTCGACGAATCGTCGACGCGAGGCTCGCGTTGACGCTGCGACACCACGGCGTAACCGAACTCGCGACCCACAATCACAGGGACTTTCAAGGATTCGGCTTCGACCGTGTGTGGAGCCCGATCGGCTGAGACCAGCCTCGACAGACGGTGCGCCCTGCCTTGCCCCGCAAAGCCCACAAGTATTCCGAGCAGTCGATCGGTGTGTCCAAGGCCACGCTGCGAGCGCCGAAAAACCGATGCCCGACCGCCTGGTGGCCAGCCATTCCGGCTGTGACGCTTTTCGCGGAGTACGGTGCGCCTGTCCTGCCCCACCCCGTGACTCCAGCAACCGATCGATGCGATCGGGCACAGAGCCGGCGAGTCGCCTGTGGGGTCTCGAGCCAGGCCGGTCCAGCTCTCGAGCGCCGAGACGTTTTTTGCGGACTACGGCCTGATCAGACCAGGGGCGGCTTCGGCGGGAGTCGCATGATCCCCCCTTTATCGTCGAAGGCATTGCACGCCTTAAGGGTCACTAACAGCGCGTCGATGTCGGCAAAATCGAGCCGGCTGGTGAACTTCCAGGCATGCTCGAGCATTCGCACGTACGTCACCGGATTGTGTTGACGGCTCAATCTGCGTAGCGCACCGACATAATCCTCGCGGTAGGATGTCACGATGAGAATGGGGCTCTGCTCGCCCGCGATGAGCTCCGCGTTCATGATCGCTCGCGCCAGCCGACCGTTGCCGTCCGAGAAGGGGTGCACCTCGGCGACGAGGAACATCGCGAACGCCGCGCGCTGGAAGGGCGTGTCGAGCCCGACCAGGATTTCGAACCCGCGCTCGAGCGTGCCGCGGACGCGGTCGGGCGCGACGAACAGCGTGTTGCCAGCCCGATTGGCGACCTCCTTGAATTCGCCGGGCCCTGCCTCTGGCCTGGCAGCCATGATCCGGACGTGTCGCCGCTGAAGCAGCTCCTCGAAGTCTTCCGGCTGTTCGAACGCGATCGCCGAGACGCCCATCTCTGTGCGATCGACCAGCAATTCGAATGTGCCCAGGACGTCGTGCGCGTCGGCTGGGCGGCGCCTGGGGACTTTGCCCTCGAACACAATCTCTCGCGCCTCGGACACCTCGAACTGCGTACCCTCGATGTAGTTGGAAAAGTACGCATCGACGAAGGCGTAGTTTTGCCGCTCCATGCTCAACATCGGCTCTCGCGTCCTCGCGTCCGCGCCTCCGTGACGACGCAGTTCTGCCGCCAGTTGCTCGAACAGCTGGACACGAAGCTCGTCGAACGGCGAACCACTCGCCCGCGCCACCGCAGTCGGGGCTTCCAACTCCGCCTCACGAGATCGGAGCAGGGCGGCGATGATCGCGTCCAGCTCCGCGAAAGCCGTCTCGGCGCCGAGCGCCGGCGCCAGTGCGCGAGCTCGATCGCGAAGTCGATTGAGCGCATCTTCGCCACTTCGGCCCAGCAGCGCTTCGAGACGGCGCTCCAGATCCGCCCTTGGCAGGACGCGGGACGTGCCACCCACTCGCCGAGTTCGGCGCAGGTTCTCCAGATAGGCGCGGGCGTCCGATGCCCGGTAGAGTGTCATCACCTGGCCGTCCGCCGCCATGGGACCAGGGCCGCGCACTTGCCGGATGGTAAGGCCGGGCAGGCGGTCGACGTTCTCGTAATTCCCGGTCAGGTACAATAACCCGTTTGCCGGCGCCATCTCGAGGGCGCTTCGATGGGAGATGACGGCGCCCGGAAAGCGCAGCGACGCGACTTTGATCGCGTTGGCGACCACGAGCTCGTCCAGGGAGCGCTTCAAATCGGTGGTGTACAGCCGGGGGCCGGCCTTGCGGAGCAGACCCCGAGCGACGGCTCTCGAGACGTCGCCGGTCACTGCGGTGTTGGACGCGAAGAAGAGAGGCAGCGAGTCGACCCATTCCTCCAGCGAGTGTCCAGGACGGCGGGGCATGGTGCTCACGAGCCCTCCAATTGCTTGCTAGAAAACGCAATTCCTTGCTATAAGTAGCAAGGATTATCTCCAAGGTGGCAACAATTCGCGATAAACAGCAAGGATTCGTGCCGAAGGGACGCCCCAAGGTCTCTGGCTGAACCCCGTCTGGTGCCAAAATACGGCCGAGACCGCGCGAGAGGGCTCGGGCGCAGCGCGGACGGGGCCGGAAAATGCCTTACTACTACTTCAGCAAGCCGTTGCCGGCGACTCAGTGCACGGCGCTGCTGCGGACCCACGCCGAGTAGAACTGAACGCTATGCTACGCTCTCCGCACACGTAAGGAGAGTAGCGATGATACGAGCCGTTTTGATCGCCGCGCTGGTGTGGTCCGGGTGCTCAGCCGACGAGAAGTCTGAGTCAACAACGGGTGGCGCGGCTGCGTGTGTGGCCAACGCCAGCGTCGAATGCGCGTGCGCCGCGGGTGTCAAAGGCATCCAGGTCTGCCAGCCGGACGGTACGTTTGAGCCGTGCCAATGCGCCGACTCCACGGGGACGGTGGGCGACTCGGTGACCTCTGGTGACGCGGACACGACCTCGGATGGTGACGTCACGACCGGCGACGGCGACAGCACGGCCACGACCGACGACAGCACGACAACCACCGATGACGGCGACGTCACGACCACGACCGGCGACGTCACGACAACGACCGACGACGGCGACGTCACAACCACGACCGATGACGGCGACGACACGACGACCACTGATGACGGCGACGTCACGACCGGGGATGTGGACACGACGGGCGATGTGGACACCACCGGCGACGGGGACACCGGCACGGGCGACACGACGGGCGATGTGGATACCACCGGCGACGACACGGGCACGGACGATGGTGGGCCCCCGCCGGTTGTCCCGGACGAGCTGGCCTGGTGGAAGTTTGACGAGGGGAGCGGCGTGGTTGCGCTGGATAGCGGCGCTGCGGCTGCACATGGGCAGGTGCTGGACGCCAAATGGACGACCGGCAAGTTCGACGGCGGGCTCAACTTCGGCACCAAGGCAAAAGTGAACGCGGGCGATGCGCTCAACGACCTGCAGCCCCCGTTCACCATCACGGCCTGGCTGCGCTACAGCCAATTCAAGACGGGCGGGACCATCATCGCCACCGACGCAAAACCGCAGGGCAAGTTTCACGAGAATCAGGGCATCACATTTCGGGTCGCTGCCGCGTCGAACATACAGCTGCAGGTGCGCACGGAGACCGCCGTGGGGCTGACCGTCGGGTACACGTCGCTCGTGCCCAACGAGTGGACGCATCTGGCTGTCGTCGCGCATGCGCCAAACGATGCCGTCTTCTACGTCAACGGGCAGCAGGCGAACGGGCAGGTGTCCAAGAGCACCCCCGACGACACGGTCCTGCACAGTCTGTGGCCGATCATCATCGGCAATACGGACACGACTTCGAGTCAAAACGCCGACTCGGCGCCGGGTGTGTTGGACGACGTGCGCATCTACAGCTCCGCGCTCGACAGCGCGGAGATCGGGGTGATCATGACGGATTTCTGTCCGCTGGATGACACCGGGGGCTGCTGGGACGGCGACCCATGCACCATCGAAGACAAGTGTGACGGCTTTGGCAAATGCTCCGGCGTCGAAGCGCACGTGATCGCGCCGGTGGCCGTGGCCCCAATCGGCAAACAGGTCGGCTTTGTCTGCGACGCGGACAACATCCTGCTCGAGGACGGCAATGTCGTCGGGCTGGACGCCCCATTGGAGCCCGGCTTCCCGAGCGACCAGCTTATCGACGGTCAGAGCATCGCGGGTTGTGTCGGTGTGGATCTCGGATCGACACAGAATCTCTTGCAGATCCGCGCCCTGGGCTCACAAACCAAGGACGCGTGCGGACTGGCGTGTACCAAGTGCACCAACATGCAGGCCGTGTTCTTTACAGCGGAAACGGCGGGCGAGTGGAAGGCGATTCTGGTCGAGGGCGAGTCCTACGCGCCGGCGGTGTTTATGCCGCCGGTACAAGACTGGGTCACGCTGAGCGTCGACGTGCCTGCCCGATACATCGCCGTATGCCGGCATCAGGACCCGCAACGCAACGACCTGGCGATAGACACGTTGGTCGGCGTCATCGCCGGCTGTGATTAGTCGTCTTTTTCCTTCCACTGACAATCGGTGACCGGGTTGGCCACACCAGGCTCCACTCGTTGGCGCCATGGTTGTCGATCTAAGAACAAGAAAAACAAGGTGACAGCCGCCATCGCATGCCGGTGATCTTCCGCTGGCGTTCGGTCGTTTGGCGGTTGTGGGGAGGGCTATTCCGCACCCTGCACCCGTGGCTGCCGGTCAACGACACGCGTGCCCTGGTTGAGGCGTCCGCCACCATGCTGGAACAACACCCGGTCGGCGAGGCCCCGGCCACGGTGGGCAGCGTCCTGTACCACCACGGCAAAGGGCACTGCGAAGGCGCGGTCATCGTCAGCCCGTGGGGCTGTGGCCCGGCGCGTCCGATCGGCATGAGTTCGCCCGGATGCGCCGGCGGTAAGACGCCATCCGTCCACACCTCAGGGCAGGCCAGGGCCTCCGACAAACCCGGGGCGGTTCAGCCGAAGTTGTTATGGCGCGCAGACAGGGGAACGTGACGTGCGCGCCAGGGGGCGGCCTGTCTAGAGCGGCGGATCGCCCGGACAGGCCTTGGCGTAGCGCTCTGCGAAGTCGTCGCCCATGCCGGCGGCGATTCGCAGGGGCATGCATGCCATCATTTTGGCCGTGTCATCCTTGCCTGTCTGGGCCCACTGCTCCATGCGCGCGAAGGCGGTCTTGCACCCGGCCTTGAGTCCCGACGCCTT
>CAZJHX010000279.1:0-6527 GCA_964545715.1 uncultured Myxococcales bacterium | reverse complement strand
TCGCCCTCGACTTCAAGTCCTGGGGTGGGGCGCGAAAAGGCGCCGGTCGCAAGCGTCAACCGGGCGTTCGCCGCCGTGTGGCCCACGTCATCCGGCCGGACGTCAAGGAGCGTGCGCCGCTGCACGTCACCATGCGCCTGGCCGCCGGGCTGCCATCGCTGCGCCGCGCGCGCACCTTTCGCGTGGTTCGCCGCGCGCTCGCCACGGCCTGCGCCCGCTTCGGGGTACGCATCACCGACTGGAGCGTCATGACCAACCATCTGCACCTGATTGTGGAGGCGCCCGACAAGCGGGAGCTGTCACGTGCCATGCAGGGGCTGGGCATTCGGCTGGCGCGCCGCCTCAACGGCGTGTGGCGGCGACGCGGTAAGGTCTTCGATGGTCGCTACCACGCCCGCGCCCTCACGACTCCGCTGGAGGTTCGCCGCGGTCTGGCCTACGTCCTCAACAACGCCCGCCGCCACGCCGCACGGAGGGGGCACCGCTACCCCAAAGACTGGCTGGACCCGTTTTCGACCTGCCTGGAGTTCGAAGGCTGGCGCGAGCAGCCAGTCCCCTCAGAGCACGCCATATGCCTGGACCGCGCCCCGCCGGGCACGTGGCTGCGTCGCGAAGGCTGGCGACAGCACGGGCTCATCCCGATCGCAGAGCTGCCGCGCCCCTGGCTCACGTGCAGACCAGCTGATTAGTCTCGCGGTCGGAACTGCGCTTTCAGCTCCTCGGGGGTCAGGGCGCGGTTGAACAGCGCGACCTCGTCGATGGCGCCCTCGCCGTAGCGATCGGGGCAGCAGGGGTCCACGCCCACGTGCACCTCGACCTTGCCCCGCGCGCGGCGCTTGGACCCGGAGTAGTTTTTGGTCTCCACGACCTCGCCGTCCAGGACGATCGAGGCCCGGTGGCGCCGGGAGTCGTACATCAAGCCGTACTGGTGCCACTCGGTGATGTCCATCGGGGTCACCGTACCCATGCGCTTGGGCGATTTATGCGGGCTGCCAAGCACATACATTCCGACCTCCACATCCGCGAGGTCGGGGTGGATCAAGAAGCCGTTCGGCGAGCGGGCGCTGACGATCCAGCCACGCCGATTCCAGCGCGGTGACAGCGACCGGGCCCACGCCAGGATGGTGAAGCTGCGACCCACCGGCACGTTTGGGGCGCGCATCCACGCGGGGCTCTCGACCAGGCGCATGGCCGTGTCGTCGTCCGCCGCGATGCCGACCAGCCCCAACGCCGGGTCGCCCTCATAGATGCCGTGATGGCCGTGGCCGCTGCTGTCGTGCGCCACCGTGCCCCCGGCCTCGCCCAGCCGCCAGTATGCGACGGGCTTTTGCGCCAGGATCACCGCGTGATCCACGACCGGGGCCGTGTCGACGTAGGCCGCGCCCAGCACAAACGGCTCCGGCGGGGGGGACCAGGCCAGCCACACCACCGCTGCGGTCAACAGCAGGATTGCGGCGCCGACGGTGATTCGTCGCTCGACCCGGGTCAGCTCGCTAATTGGTCAGGAAATGGAAGGTCAGCTTGGCGGTGGGCGTGAAGATAAACGCCGTGGCCGGGTCGATCGGGGAGATCGTGATGTCCTTCTTGTCGTCGATGTGAAACGTGTTGTGGCGCACGTTGGCGAACGCGAGATCGATGCCCAGGCTGAAAAACGGCGACACGTAGAAGTCCGCGCCCAGGCCGTAGTTGATCGAGACGCCGGGCCACCAGGCGCGGCCGTCGTTTTGCATCGACTGCCCCTCGGGACGTGCCTGCGGGTTGTAGCCGATGAAGTGCCCGGCGCCGCCCAGGAAGATGTAGGGATCCCACCAGCGGTCCGCCACCTCGGGGAAGAACTGGGCCGGAAAGATGCGGACCAGGCCGCCGACGGACGCTTGGCCTTCGATGTTGTCGCTGTCGCCCAGACCGTTACCGCTGCCGCCGAAGTTGGCTTCGATGGCGACGACGCCCAGGATGTTGTAGCCCAGGCGAAAGTTGGTCGCGAAGCCGCCGCCGACGTCGGTGCTGAAGAGCACGTTCTGGTCGCTGAAGGGCTGGTCCGGGTCTTGAAGCTTGACCGACTCGGCAAAGGCGATGTTTTTTTCGCCGCTGACGATGGCGCCGCCCAGGTTGAATCCGAAGTAGAAGCCCTTCTTGGCGTGGGCGCTCAACGCCCCCGTCAACAGGATCATGAGCGTGACGGCCAGCGTGTGTTTGATCGTCATCGGGCTAGGCCACGTTCCGCACGACAGTGACCACGCTGGTGCGGTCGTCGCCGCCCATATTGGCGGTGACGCCGTACTCGGGCGTGTTGGGGACCTGGTAGTCGCCGCACATACCCTTCATCTGTCGCCAGATCTCGACGAACTGCTTGACGCCCGTGGCGCCGACCGGGTGACCGAAGCCGACCAGCCCGCCGCCCGTGTTCACCGGCAGCCGGCCCTCGATCTCCGTGTCGCCGCTGACCGTCAGCGCCGGGGCGCCGCCTGCAGCCGCAAAGCCCAGGGACTCCAGCATCAGCCACTCGGTCACGGCGAAGCAGTCGTGCACCTCGACGACGCCGATCGCGTCGCGCGAGACGCCGCTGTCCGCAAACGCCTCGCCCGCCGCCTTTTTGGTCGTGTTCATGGTGGTGTAGTCGTCCACCTGCGCCAGCCCGGCCGCGGCCAGACCCCAGCTGAGGATCTCGATGCAGTCGGACGGCGACTTGCCCAGCTTGGCCAGGCCCTCCTCCGTCGCCAGCACCGCGGCCGTGCCGCCGTCGCTGACCTGCGAGCAGTCGCTCATCTTCAGGTAGTCGCGCAGCTCTTCGTTGCCCAGAAAGCGCGGGTTCTTGTCGCCCGCCGCCGAGGCCCACTCCAGCGAGACTTTGCGCGCGCTCATGTGCGCCGCCGGGTTGCGGTTGGCGTTGCCGTACGCTTTGACCGTGAGGTGGCCCATCTGCTCTTCGGTGGCGCCGTACGCCTCCGAGTAGGCTTTCCAGCGGCGCGCGAACATGGCCGGGAACGTGAACTCGTCGATGCCGCGCTCCAGCGCGAAGTGCGCCGCTCGCGCCAGATATGCCGCGCCGTCGCGGGCGCTCACCGTCGTCTGCACCTCCGCGCCCACAACCAGGGCGGTGTCGTAGCCGGCCTGCAGCGCTTCGCAGGCTCCGGTGACCGCGATGCCGCCACTGGCGCAGGCCGCCTCCAGGCGTGTCCAGGGCTTACCGCTGAGATCCGGGTGGATGCGCGCCGCCATAGCGCCCAGGTGCCCCTGCGAGGCGAACGTCTGCCCGGCGAAGTTGCCGACAAAACCACGCTCGATGGCCGCCGGGGCTACGCCAGTCAGTGCGAGCGTGTCGTTGACCGCCTTGGTCATGTGCTCTTCGAGGGTCGGGTTTTCGCGCGTACCGAACTCGGGGTGGCGCTTCCAGATGAAGTCCGGATGTCCCTTGCCAATGTAAGTCGTGTGGGCCCCGCCCACCAGGAAGACACGTCGCTTTGGTCGCATGCTCTTAGCGCTCCTATCAGCAGTCGGCGGGGACATTACCACTGTGGCGGCGGAGGGCAAAGTGTGTATGATTCCCCGGTTTCACTGACGGCCGTGGGAGGCATCATGCGAATTCTAGCTATCGGGCTCACATTAGCTTTGAGCATTACGGCGTGCACCGGCGAGGTCGATGACGCCGACGCCACGGCGCCTGTCGACGATACCGGCACCACCACGTCCGAGGACGACACCGGCGACGACACGACGGATACGGGCGACGACACGACGGACACAACAGACACGGGCGACGACACGACGGACACGACCGACACGGGCGACGACACCACCGACACCGGCGACCAGCCCACCGTGCCGGACGGCAAGAACGGCTCGCCCTGTGAGACCAGCGCTGACTGCGCCAGCCCGGACGACTACCTGTGCGTGTTCGGCCTGTGCGCCGAGCTGTGCAAGGAGCTGAACGCCGAGGAGACCGGGTACATCCCGATCCCCGACACCTGCGGCGGTGTCAGCAACGTGAGCGACTACGCGGCGCCCTGGGGCTGCCCGGAAGACCTCATCATCTGCATGCCCAGCAAGAACTACCTGAACCAGAACGCGATCTGCGAGACCAACAACGACTGCGAGAGCGCGATCGGGCCCGGCTTCACCTGCAATGGTCCGATTCAGGTCGGCGGGGGCATCAAGATGCGTGGCCTGTGTCTGCCGTTTGGCGATCGGGGCGCGCCCGGCGATCCCTGCGCGGTGCCCGAGGACTGCGCCTCGAGCGTGTGCCTGAACAGCGGCGTCTGCTCTTCCCTGTGCCTCAACAACAAGCACTGTCCGGAGGGCAACCTGTGCATGGGCGCGCCGTTCGCCGGCCCCGAGCCCACCGAGGCCGATCCCGAGCCGCCCACCCAGCTCTTTGGGCGGCTATGCATTCCGCAGGAGGGCTCGCTGACCTACTGCACCAAGCAGGCGACCTGCCCGGACGGTGAGGTGTGCAACGCGTCGATCGAGCCGAACACCCTCAACGCGCAATACCACTGCATCACCGCCAACGCAGGTGGCGCCGAGGCCGGTGAGGTCTGCGCCGCGGACGCGGACTGCTACTCGGGCTTCTGCGTGACGGCCGGCATCGACGGCGGACCGGCCGAGGGCTTCTGCGCCAACGCGTGCCAAAAGAGCCCCGACGACTGCCCGGACACCATGAACTGCTCCAAGCTGGCGCTGCACGACAGCGGCACGGCCGAGCTGGACGATGACAAGCTCTACGGGCTGTGCGTCTTCGGCAAGCCCGGCGAGATCTGCACCGTGTCCGGCTACTGGTGCGAAGAGGCCTACAGCGTGTGCGAGCAGCAGCCCGACCTGCCCGAGGGCCTGGGGTATTGCTCCGAGCCCGCGACCGGCTGCTCTGACGGTGGGCCGCCCTGCAACGACGGCAAGAGCTGCACCGTGGACACCTGCGTCGAGGACACCGGCGAGTGCGAGGTCACCGAGCTGAAAGAGGGCACGTGCCTGATCGGCGACGAGTGCTACGCGGACGGCGACGCCAACCCCGAAAACGCCTGCATGGTGTGCGACTCGGCCACCGACACGGGCGCCTGGACTCCGGCCGCCGAGGGTGCGGAGTGCACCGGCGACGGCGTGTGCCTGCTCTTCTCCTGCGACGGCGCCGGGGTGTGTGGCAGCGAGCCCAACACCTGCGACGACGGGCTGGACTGCACCGAGGACGCCTGCTTCATCGACGACGGCTCGTGTCACAACGACATCGCGGCCGGCTCGTGCCTGATCACGGGCGCCTGCTACGAAGACGGCGCCGCCAATCCCGGCTCGGGCTGCCTGATCTGCGACCCAGCTGAGCCCACCGCCTGGACCGACGCCAGCGACGGCACCGTCTGCGACGACGGCGTGGCCTGCAACACCGCGAGCTGCATCGAGGGCCAGTGCATCGGCGCCCCCAAGGACTGCGACGACGGACTGGCCTGCACCACGAACGCCTGCGACGCGGACAGCGGCGACTGCACGGCTGACATCACCGAGGGCTGCCTGATCGACGGCGCGTGCGTCGCGGAGGCTGCCACGGCCGACGGCAACGCCTGCAAGGTCTGCACGACCGCCACCGCCAACGACGCCTGGAGCGACGCGGCGGACGCGACCGACTGCGACGACGGCTTGGAGTGCACCACGGCTGACAAGTGCGCCACCGGCCAGTGCGTGGGCGCGTCGACCTGCGACGACGGCAAGGACTGCACGACCGACGACTGCACCGTCGACGGCTGCGCCGCGCCTACCGACGCCGGCAGCTGCCTTATCGCCGACACCTGCTACGAGGACGGCACAGAGAACCCGCTCAACGAGTGCATGACCTGTGCCGCTGACACCGACCAGGGCATCTGGACGGCCAAGGCGGACGATGACACGTGCAGCGACGGGTTGGACTGCACCGCCGGCGACAGCTGCCAGGGCGGCGCCTGCGAGGCGGGCGGCTCGACGTGCGACGACAGCAAGACCTGTACCGATGACGCGTGTACAGAGGACGGCTGCACCAACACGCTGCAGGCTGATCATTGCCTGGATGACGGCGCATGCGTCGCCTTGGACGACCCCTGCACTACCACCGGCGGTGTGTGCACCGCGACGGGGTGCCAGGTTCCTGGCTGACGCCGACCGCCCCGTTTTTTGCGGGCAGGTCCCCACCTTTGTAGAATGCGCCCCAACACTGACGCTCATCACAGAATGATGAGTCACGGGGGACGCTATGCGGCAATTGGCACTAGGCATTTCAATTTTGGCAATGGCGCTGTTCTGCGTCGCTTGTGGCGACGACGATCCGGCGCCGATGGATCACGACGCTCACAGCACGACTACCGACACGACCGGCGACGACACCACGGGTGACGAGACCACCGGCGACGACACCACGGGTGACGAGACCACGGGTGACGACACCACAGGCGACGAGACCACGGGTGACGACACCACGGACACGACCGGCGACGAGACGACGGGCGACGACACCACCGGCGACGAGACGACCGGCCACGACACCACGGACACCACCGACACCACCCGCGACC
>CAZJHX010000278.1:0-6838 GCA_964545715.1 uncultured Myxococcales bacterium | reverse complement strand
TAGGCCGTTTATGAGCGCTTTTGGCGTCACAAAGGGCCCAGATGAATCATGTAGGCCGTTTATGAGCGCTTCGGGGGCAGAGGACGGCGGTGCCGTGGGCCGCGCATCGTGCGACGGGTGGCGGCGGCACCTGGCGTGATTGGGGTACCATCGCGGGCGATGAGGACGCGATGGAACGTGATTTTGACCGTGGCCGCGCTGCTCGTGCTGGTGGGCGGGTGCAAGAAGCAACAGCCGGCGGCCGAGGGGCCGGCGAAGCGGAAGTCGGCGGTGAAGCCACCCGCGGCCGAGCGGGAGTACACGCTGTACTGGAACGCCATGAAGGCCCCGGATGGCGGTATTGGGGTGCGGCTGACGGTGCCGACGGACTGGGATGTGGAGCTCGACGCGATGGACTCGCCGACGTTTCGACCGGCTGTACTCGAAGAGCTGTCGCCGGAGACGCTCTCGGTGGTCGCGGTGCACTGCGGCTCTGAGGACGAGGGCGCGTGTTTGGAGAAGGTCGTCGGCAACCAATACAGCGCGCTGGAGCTGGCGCAGGCCAAACGGCGGGACCTGGGCGCCGGACACTGGATCGCGCACAGGACCACCGACAAGGGCGAGCGCGTGCATGCGCGGCTATTCGTCACGGTGGCGGAGAAAAAGACCGTGGTGATGTGTGTTGCCAACGTGCCCGTGGAGTCCGATCTGTTGCACAGCTACAAGCGGGTCTGCGCCTCGTTGGCGCTGCGATAGCTCACCAGGTCGCGGTGAACGTCGTGTCGATCGGGTCCGTGCCGGTCGGGGAGCCGGTCGTCACGAGCAGCGCGCCGTTTACGAAGCCCGCGACCGCGCCCTTTCTCGGGCCGGGTAGGGCCGTCAGCGCGGCCCACTCGTCGGCCTGGGGATCGTAGCGCCAGACGTGCTCGCTGGGCTTTACGCCCTCGGTCGAGCCGCCGATCACCAGCAGAGAGCCGTCGGGCGCGGCCAGCGTGGCGTCGGCGATCTCGCAGCGCCCCACCGGGATGGGCGCCAGCTCGGTCCAGGCGTCCGCGCTGAACGCATGGTGCGAGGTCTGGTTGCCCGTGTTCTCGTTCCAGCCGTGGCGGCCGCCGACGACGTGAACGCGGTCGCTGATGAGGGCGCCGCCCAGGTGGTTTCGCGGGTTGGGCAGCGGCGCCCGATCCGTCCAGGCCGGTGTGGCGGCGTCGAGGTTCAGCGTCTGGTGAGCGCCTGTGTCCGATTGGCCGTTGTGGGCCAGGCCGCCGACGGCGTGCAGGATGCGGCCGCGGCGGACCAGGACCAGGCCCGCCCGAGGCTCGGGGAGGGGCTGGGCTGCCGACCACGAGTCCGCTTGGTAGCGCCAGACCTCGGCCGTGGTGGTCCAGTCGCCCGTGCCGATGAAGCCGCCCGCGAGATAAAGCACATCGCCGTCCACCGCGACGCCCGAGTGGGTTTGCGCGCCCGGGAGATCGGCCAGCTGTGTCCATTGGGCGCCGTCGAAGCGGTCGACGCGACGGGTGACGGCCAGCGTGCCGCTGCTGAAGCCGCCCAGGACCAGGAGACCCGCGGACGTCGCCGCCCCCATGGCTTCAAAGCGCTCGGCGGGGCACGGGGCGGCTTCGGCCCAGACCAGCGGTGATGGCGCGGCGTCCGGCGGCTCGGACTGGTCACAGCCCAGAAGCACGATCAGGGCGATGGCAACGGCCTTTGCGGCGGACGATTCCGAACCCCCGTCCGAAAAGCCTTGCCTTTTTGGTCTCGTTCCCATACTTCCGCGATCAGTCCATGTCTTGCTGAGTTGTTGGAGTTTGCTGATGTTGAATGGACGAGTCCAGGGCCTGATCTGCCCTCTGTTTGCTCTCATGTTGATGGGTGTCGTGTCGTGCGCGGAAGATGTGCCGCTTGCGCCGGTCGATCCCAGTCCCCGCGGACCGGGCGGCGGGCCGCCGACCACGGACGACGATACCGACCAGTTCATCGGTTGCACGGCGGACGCGGATTGCGTGGCGGCGCTCGGTGACCTGGGGCCGTGTGCGTCCCCCAGCTGCGATCCGGTGTCGCGCAACTGCAAGCCGCTGGCGGCCGCGAGCGGGACCAACTGCGACGACGGCAACCCGTGCACGCAGGCCGGCAAGTGCGTCAGCGGGCATTGCCAGGGCACGCCGCGGGTCTGCAGCGACGACAACCCGTGCACCAATGACAGCTGCGACCCGACCAGCGGCAAATGCGTGGCGGAGCCGAACTCGGCGCTGTGCGACGACGGCCTGTTCTGCACGACGTCGGACAAGTGCAGCGGCGGGGAGTGCACGGGCCAGCCCAATCCGCAGTGCCAGTGCCAGGGCGACGCGGACTGCGCGCAGTTTGACGACGCCGACCTCTGCAACGGGGTGCTCGCATGCCTGGGCAACGAGTGCGTGCCCAAAGCCGGGACCGTGATCACCTGCGACCCGAACGCCGGCGGGCCCTGCCGCGACAATGCGTGCAATCCGGCGACCGGCAAGTGCAAGACGACGCCTAAGCCCGAGTCCACGCCGTGCGACGACTCCGACGCGTGCACGACCAGCGACGCCTGCGCCGCAGGGGTCTGCAAGGGCAAGGCGCAGGTGTGCGACGACAGCAATCCGTGCACCGACGACAAATGCGCGGCCGAGAGCGGGTGTGTCTACACGCCCAACAGCGCGGCGTGCGACGACGGAGACCTGTGCACGGTGAACGACAAGTGCGCCGGGGGCGCGTGTACCGGCACCGCAAGCGAGAGCTGCGACTGCATCAAGGACGCCGAGTGCATGGTCTTTGAGGACGGCAACCTGTGCAACGGGACGCTGCAGTGCGACGCCGGGAAGTGCGTGGTGGAGTCCAAGACCATCGTCAGCTGTGAGGCCCAGGCTCAGGCGGCGGGGCAGTGCGCGTCCGTCAGCTGCGAGCCGGCGACCGGCAACTGCGTGACCAAGCCAGCGCTGGGTGGCAGCGCGTGCGACGACAAGAGCGCGTGCACGTCGGGCGACCACTGCGAGGACGGCGCCTGTGTTGGTCAGGCCGTGGTGTGCGACGACACGAACCCGTGCACGGAGGACAGCTGCAACAAGGCGACCGGGTGCGTGTCCAAGGCGGTCAGCGGCGTCGTGTGCGACGACTTCAACGACTGCACCGACAACGACATGTGCCAGGACGGCGTGTGTCAGGGCGTGGGCGACTGCGGCTGCCAGAGCAACGAACAATGCGCGGCGTTTGACGACGGGGACCTGTGCAACGGGCTGCTGGAGTGCGTGGGCGGAGAGTGCGTAGTAAACCCGTTTACGGTCGTCGACTGCGCGGCCGGGGCGGTCAATCCGTGCGCCAAGGCCCAGTGCATCCCGGCGACAGGCGAGTGCTTGTCCAACCCGGTGGCGGACGGTGTGGAGTGCGACGACGGCGACACCTGCACCACCTCCGATCACTGCACAGCGGGCAAGTGCGGCGGCGAGGCCAAGTCCTGTGACGACGGCGAGCTGTGCACCGACGACGCCTGCGACGCGCTCATCGGCTGCGTGCACACCTTCAATGACTCGCAATGCGATGACGGTAACCCCTGCACGGTCAATGACGCCTGCATCTCGGGCGCGTGCTCGGGGACACAGACGCAAGCGTGTGCGTGTGAGGCCACCTCCGACTGCGCGCAGTTCGAGGACGGGGACCTGTGCAACGGCGTGCTGATCTGCGCCGGCGGCAAGTGCGTGACCGATCCGGCGTCTGTCGTGTCGTGTCCGCTCAGTGAGGATGCGACGGGCTGCCTGATCGACCAGTGCCAGCCGACCACCGGCGCGTGCATGCCGACGACGGTGCCCAACGGAAAGCCGTGCGATGACGGCACCGCCTGCACCCTTGGCGAGTCCTGCCAGCAGGGCCAGTGCACGTCGGGCGGGGCGCTGAAGTGCGATGACGGCAACCCGTGCACCACCGACGGGTGCGACCCGGAGTTCGGCTGCACATCGCAGGCGCTCAGCGACACGAGCTGTGACGACCTGGACTCGTGCACTACCGGAGACTCCTGCATGGACGGGATCTGCCACCCCGGGCTCGCCAACTCCTGCACGACCACGTGCCAGGCGCAGTGGACACTGTCGTGCGGCTTCTTTCACACCTGGCACACCGGCCAGGCGGGCGCGACCAAGCTGCTGACCGACTACGCCTGCAGCAACGACAGCTATCCCGGCGGCGAGTACACCTATTGGTTCCAGGCGCCGTACGACGGTGTGATGAACCTGACGCTCAGCAACGAGCAGACCGCCACGGACGTACTGGTTATGAAGGCCGACGAGGGCAGCTGCAACACCGAGAGCTGTCTGGCGTTCGGCTACTCCCAGGTGGACGTGCCCATGGTCGCCGGTGAGACATATTTTGTGGTGGTCGACGGCTACTTCGACGCCGAAGATGAGTACACGATTACGATGCAGTGCACGCCGGCGCAAGAGCTGGCCTGCGACGACGGCAAGGACGACGACGCGGACGGGGCGCTGGACTGCGACGACCCCGACTGTGCTGCGGCGGTGGGCTGCGCGCCGGCGGCTTGCGACGCGAAATGGACGCTGTCGTGCGGCGGGTCCGACCTGTGGGGCAACTACCTGGGCGGCACCACCAACGTCTTTGAGAAATACGAGGGGTGTGGCAACCCGTGGACCTACGCCGCGCCCGAGTACGCGTATGTGTTCGACGCGCCCGCCACTGAGACCGTGACCGTGACGCTGGGCGACGAGACCGCGGAGACTGACGTGCTCGTGCTGAAGGCGGGCGCCGGCGACGCGTGCGGCGCCGACGGGTGCATCGCCTACGGTCTGGGTGGCGCGACGTTCGACGCGGTGGCCGGCCAGCGCTACTACGTGGTGATCGACGGCTACAACGGCGCGGAGGGGCTCTACACCATCGACGTCGCCTGTCCGTCGGGCACGGAAGAGCCGACCGACGACCCGGTGGATCCACCCTCGGCGGAGGACTGCACCAACACGACCGACGACGACGGCGACGGCCTGGTCGACTGCGAGGACGGGGACTGCTTTGGAGTCAGCGCCGACTGCCAGCCCGCGTGCATCCCCGACACGGCGCAGTTCGCGACCGCGCTGATGTGCCCCGAGACGCTGGAGGGCTACAGCAACGACGCGTCCGGCTCCAACGCGGCCGTCACCGAGTGGAGCTGCAGCCCCGACACGTACAACGCGCCCGAGTACGTGTACACGTACGTCGCGGAGGCTGACACAAAGGTCACCGTGGAGCTCACCGATGAAGAGGTCGAGACCGACGTCATCGTGCTTCACGATCAGGGGCTGGGTTGCAATCCAGCGAGCTGTTTGGCCTTCGCCTATTCAAAAGTCACGTTCGACGCAAAGGCCGGGGAAACCTATTACGTAGCGGTCGACGGCTACCTCGACGCGGTTGGATCGTACACAATCACCTTCACCTGCGGCGACTGAACCTCTATAGTCCCGCGATGCTCATCATCGCCATCACAGCATCCCTCCTCGCGGCGGACAGCCCGGAGAAGGAGATCGCCGACCTGGTCTTGAACAGCCAGCGTGCCGGGTTGGTGCGCGGAGACACGGCGGCATACATCGCACCGTGGGCGCGCGACGGTCGCTGGGTCATGCAGCGCGGCCCCGAGCCCAAGCAGAAGTACGAGCTGATCGTGGATTACAAGCGCGGCCTCGCGCGTGCTGAGCTGCGGTCTGCCGGTGAGCACACGACGCGCACGCTGGAGCACGAGAAGACCGAGGTGCTGTTCTCCAAGGACGGCACCCTGGCGCGCTATGTGTGCACGGCGGTCGTGCAGCAGGAGGGCTACACCGAGAAGGTGCGCGAGATCTATCTGCTGCGGCGCACGGGCAGCGGCTGGCGAATCTACGAAAACCGCTTCTGGCCCAAAATGACGCTGATCGGGACCAAGCTGAAGCTCTTCGGCAGCGAGTACTGGGCCCATCTGGACCAGGCCGTCTCCGACACCGCCAAGGGCGACGAGCCGGTCAACCACGTGTACGCGCTGATGGACGCACACCGCTGGGCGGAGGCCTACGCCTCGGTGCAGGCGCTGACCAAGAGCGGCGGCGCCAAGGCGTCCGATTGGGCGCTGCGTGCGGTCGTGGCGCTGGTGGTCGCGCGGGTGAACGACGCGCGGTACTCGGTGCGCAAGGCTCGCTCTGTCGACCCCAAGGTGCGGCTGCCGCCGTGGGCTGCCGCAATCAAGTAGGCGTCGCGCCTCGCATGAGCCGCGTCAGGGCGACGCTCATGCGTAAAATCTCTAAATAATTCGGGTCTTTACGCAGGACGTTGTGGTCCGCGCTGATGTGGTGCAGCGGTCGCACGTCGTTCAGGACCGAGTTGGCGACCAGGGCGTCAAGCCGGCGTGCCAGCCGAGCGGCGTCATCGGGCGGATTCTCCCGCGACATCAGCGCGTCGCGGAATCGACGCAAGAAGTGGCGGACAAAGCGGTTGGGGTAGGTGTCAAAGGTCGCGCGCGGCCGGGCGTCAAAGACGCGCGTGAACTGAAAATTCCAGCCGTTGTAGTCGAAGTGCACCGGCGGCTCTTTGGCGGGGGCCAGCGCACCCGGATCCGAGATCAAATCCAAGAAGCGCTCGGTCTCCGGCTCCGTGAGGCCCTCCAGCTCGACCAGTGGGGTGTCGACGACGATCTCGCGGTGCGGATGCTCCAAAATGCGCTCCACCACCTGGACCAGCGTGCGCTCACGCCCGTTGGCCAGCTCGACGAGCACCTCTGGATCGATGTCAAACACTAGGAGTCCTCGGTGAAATTGGCACAGAACCGGCGCGACGAGTCCGCGGCCAGATTGGCCGAAGGCCCCGAAGGGCGGGCCGGTGGCCCGTTCGAGGG
>CAZJHX010000277.1:0-6883 GCA_964545715.1 uncultured Myxococcales bacterium | reverse complement strand
GAGAGCGCCGGCGAGGCTCCGCGAGGGGCGCAACGTCGTTCGGCACCAGTCACCTGGGGAATCGAGGCTCTCGGCGGGCTGTTGCCCCCCCGGGAGGAACCGATGCCAATCAAGTCGTCGTTAGTCGTTTTGAGCCTGCTTGCATGCTCGATGGGGTGCCAGGAACAGAAGCGTACGCCGGTCAAAGTCGCACCAGCAGCCCCTCAGACGCCGGCCCCACCGCCGGCGACCGTCGCGCCACCCGCGCAAGGTGGCGGCGTCATCGCCACAGCGCCCGCCACCACGGGGCCGATCACTGACCCGGCCCCGCAGGCCCCCCAGGCCCCTCAGCCCGCGCCCGTCGCCAAGCCGGCGCAGCTGCCCGCGCCCGTCCTCCAGCCGGCGCAGCCTGCGGTACCGGCCAAGCCGGTGTTGGCGGCGCCCGCCCCGGTCACGGCTGTCTCGCCGGACCTCCTCAAGCCGTCCGAACCCGTCCGCGCGATCCCCGCGGACGCCATCCCGGTCACGCCTGACGACGCGACCCCGCTGACCAAGCTGCCGCTCAAATCCATCGCCGGGTACGTGCTCTACCAAATCGCGGAGTGGAACAAGTACGACACGACGAGCAGCACAGCGGCCGCGATCGACCTGAAGGTGGCGGGGCGCCCCGATATCGCGGTCAAGCCCGCGCTGCAGTTCGGCATGGGCACGCTGCGGTGGACGTTATGGGAGGTGATCTCCAGTCGCCAGCCGGGCATCGTCGACCGTATCAAGCAGCGTAGTGAGGCCCTGCGCCAGGGCTACACCACCAACTCGCTGCTCCGGGTGACCCTCGGCGGCGATCTCTTCGACATGGAGAACCCCGGACGCGTCAACAAAGAGACGCTCAAGGTCTTTCTGGACCGAATCTACATGCCGCCGAAGAGCCAGCTGCTGGGCACCTCGACCACCGAGCTCTACAAGCTGTACCGCCAGCCGATCGAGGAGTATGCGCGGGTCTATCGTGCGATGCGGAAAGTCGGCAAGCGGCGCGTCGTTCGCGCGTATCGCAAGGCCCTGAAGCAGCACGCGGACCCCAGCCAGCACTACAACGAGGCGATGCTGGGCTTCTATCGCACGTTCACCAAATCCAACAATATCGCCAAGAGATCCGGCCTCATGCATCGCTGGGACCTCAGCATCATGTCCGGCTTCTGGATGCGCCGCATGGCGGACGGCACCGACCGAATGCTGTGGGACTTCACGCTGAAAGTGCTGAAGGACTACGATCCGGCGCTGTACAAGGAGCTGAAGTAGGACTCAGCGGCGGCTCAGGACGACCTTTCCGGTCGCTGAATCCACGCGCACCTGAAAGCGCGACAAGAAGGAGTTGCCCAGCAGCCCCTCCACGTCCCCCAGCTGCATCCGGTCGACCACCGCCGCCCGCACACGCTCGACCCGCGCACCGCCCAGGGCCACGCTCTTCAAGCGCACGCGATATGCCGGAGCCAGCCCGCTGGCCGTCGCCACGTAGAATGCGCCGGCGCCCGACGTGTCCAGGTTCATCCGGTTGGCCAGCGAGCGCGTGATCGCCACCGAGCTGGCCCCGGTGTCCAGGATCATCCGCGCCTCGTGCTTGTCGTCCAGCTTCACCGTCACCACCATGACGTCGCCCTTGTTTTCGTACGGCACGATGACGTCGTCCCCCACGATGCGCTCGCGCGGACAGCCGCCATCCCGGCGCAGCACCTCGGATCGGGCCCGCCGCTCCGCAGCGCCCGAGCCGGCTCTACGCGCTAGCAGCTCATCGAGCACATCCGCCGCCGCGCACAGGTCGCCGCGCTTCTCCAACAGCTCCGCCAGGCTGTCCGCAGCCGGCGCATCACCCGGATCCAGCTCCAGCGCCTGGCGCCAGTCGTTCTCCGCCGCCGCCTCATCGCCGTGGCGCGCCCTGGCCTCAGCGCGCAGCGAGTAGCCGATCGCGCGACGAGGCTGCATCTCGATCAGCTTGGCCGCACCCAGCACCGCCTGGTCCGCCAGCCCCAACTCGATGCGCAGCCGCACCGCCCGCGCCACGATCGCCGCATCCGGGGGGCACGCCCGGCTCACGCGGTCGAGCAGCTCCACGGCCATCCGCTCGTTCTTGGTCTCCACGTAGAGGTCCGTCAGCTCGTTTGCAGCGACGCGATTGCACACGTCCTTCTCCAGCTCCGCCTGCAGCGCCTCGACGCGCGCGCCGTGTCCGCGAAACCGCTCACGCTCCTGATTGGACTCCTTGCGCGACTCGAAAAACGCGTACCCGCCTACCAGCGCGATAACCGCCAGTCCGACGCCCACAAACAGCCGCATCCGGCGCCCACGCGCGTACCGCGGGGCATAACACCGGGCGCAATAGGCGCCGCCCTCCAGCCCGCGCTTGCAGCTCAAACACAGCGCTACATTGCAGTCGAGGCAGAAGTCCTCGGCCGTACGGTCCGGATGGTAGTTGCAGTTCAGATCAGCAAAGAGAGGCTACTTGTACTCGAGCCCGACCACTTCGAAGGTACGCGAGCCGCCGGGGGCGTGAAACGTCACCTCATCGCCCTCCTCCTTGCCCAGCAGCGCGCGGGCCAGCGGCGCGTCATACGAGATCATGCCGTTGGTGATGTCCGCCTCCTCGGTGCCCACGATCTGGTAAGTGAACTCCTCTTCGCTGTCGACGTCCATGACCTCTACAGTCGCGCCAAAGGCCACGCGGTCCAGCTCCAACTTGCTCGGGTCGATGACCTCCGCCAGCGACAGCCGCGCCTCGGCGTCCACCATCTGCGCGTGGATCATGCCCTGCTTGTCTTTGGCGGAGTGGTACTCGGCGTTCTCTTTCAGGTCGCCGTGGGCGCGCGCTTCTTCGATTGCCTTGACGATGTTGGGCCGCTCGACCTCTTTCAGGTGTTTCACGAACGCCTGAAGCTTGGCGTGTCCCTGGGGGCGCATCGGATAGCGTTTGACTGGGCTCATCAGGTCTCTTTCCCGTAGTACTCCTGCAGCGACCGGACCTCCAATGACATACGGCGGATAAGCTCGATCGCGGATACTACCGCTTTGAACGCGGACACTGTCGTGACGTACGCCACATCGTTGACCAGGGCCGTCTGCCGGATGCTGAACGAGTCCAGCACTGCTTTTTTGTCAATCGTCGTGTTGACGACCAAGTCTACATCACGGTGAGCGATACGGTCCACGATGTGCGGCCGGCTGCCCTCGTTGACTTTGAAGACGCGCTCGGCAGGCACGCCGTTGTCGAGCAGGAAGCGCGCGGTGCCGCCAGTGGCCAGCACGTTGAATCCCAGCTTCCGCAGCATGCGAACCGGCTCCAGCAGCGCCGGCTTGTCGGACTCGATGACGGAGCAGAACACGGTGCCGGTCAGCGGCAGGTGATTCGACGTGGCAATAAACGCCTTGGCGAAGGCGGCTGACCAGTCGCTGTCGATGCCCATGACCTCGCCCGTGGACCGCATCTCCGGCCCAAGGATGACGTCGTTGCCCGGGAAGCGCTTGAACGGGAACACGACCTCCTTGACGCTGACATGCGTGGGAACGATCTCGCTGACAAAGCCGACGTCCACCAGGCTCGCGCCGGCCTGGACCCGGGCCGCCAACTTGGCCAACGGCTGCCCGATGGCTTTGGAAACAAACGGCACGGTGCGGCTGGCGCGCGGGTTGACCTCCAGCACGTAGACCTCGCCGTCGCGAACCGCCAGCTGCAGGTTCATCAGCCCGTGGATCCGCAGCGCTCGCGCCAGCCTGTGGGTGGTCACGCGGATCTCCTGGATCACCGTCTCGGACAGCGAGAAGGGCGGCAGCACGGACGCGGAGTCCCCCGAGTGAACGCCCGCCTCTTCGACATGCTCCATGATCCCGCCGACCACGACCGCTTCGCCATCGCAGAGCGCGTCGACGTCCACCTCCGTGGCGCCGTTCAGGAACTTGTCGACCAGCACCGGATGGTCGGGCGACACATCAACCGCCGTCGCGATGTAGCGCTGCAGCTGCTCGGTGTCGTAAACGATCTCCATCGCGCGCCCACCCAGCACATAGCTCGGCCGCACCAGCACCGGATAACCCAGCTTCGCGGCCAGACGCTCAGCTTCGTCGGGGTCACGCGCCAGGCCGCCCTCTGGTTGCCGCACGCCCAGCTCGGCGAGCAGCGCGTTGAAGCGCTCCCGGTCCTCGGCCAGATCGATGCTGTCGCTCTCGGTGCCCAGGATCGGGACGCCCTCCGCCTCCAGCGCCAGCGCCAGCTTCAGCGGCGTCTGCCCGCCAAACTGCAGGATCACGCCCTTGGGCTTCTCCGTATCGACGATGTTGAGCACGTCCTCCAGCGTGAGCGGCTCCATGTACAGCCGGTCGCTGGTGTCGTAGTCCGTGCTGACCGTCTCGGGGTTGCAGTTGACCATGACGGTCTCGTACCCGACCTCCTGCAGCGCGAAGCTGGCGTGGCAGCAGCAGTAGTCGAACTCGATCCCCTGGCCGATCCGGTTGGGACCGCCACCCAGGATGACGATCTTCTCGCGGTCGGTCGGCTCGGCCTCGCAGTACGGCTCGTAGGTGCTGTAAAAGAACGGCGTGATGGCGGCAAACTCCGCCGCGCACGTGTCGACGCGCTTGTAGACCGCCTTCACGCCCAGCTCCAGCCGGTTGCGGCGCACGTCCATCGCGGTGCGTCCTGACAGCGCGCCGATTCTGGAGTCGCTGAACCCGGCGCGCTTCAGCACGCGCATATCGTCGGCGCTCAACGGGCCCTCGTGCGCCACGATGTCGTGCTCCAGGTCCACGATCTGCTCGATGTGGGTCAAGAACCACGGGTCGACCCCCGTCAGGCGATGGATCTCGCCCACGGAGTAGCCGCTGCGAAACGCGTCACCAATCGCCAGCAGACGATCCGGATTCGGCACCGTCAGCCGCTTGTCCAGCTCAGCGCCGCGAGACAGCCCCAGCGGATTGAGCCCGTCCAGCCCGGTCTCCAGCGAGCGCAGCGCCTTTTGCAGCGACTCTTTGAAGTTGCGGCCGATGCTCATCGCCTCACCGACCGACCGCATCATGGTCGTCAGCGTGTCGGGCGTATGCGGGAACTTTTCGAAGGTGAACCGCGGCATCTTCGTGACGACGTAGTCGATCGACGGCTCGAAGCACGCCGAGGTCACCCGCGTGATGTCGTTGCGCAGCTCGTCCAGCGTGTACCCGACCGCCAGCTTGGCCGCGATCTTGGCGATGGGAAAGCCGGTGGCCTTGGACGCCAGCGCCGACGAGCGGCTGACGCGCGGGTTCATCTCGATCACGACCACACGGCCGTCCGCCGGGTTGACCGCAAACTGGATGTTGGACCCGCCGGTGTCCACGCCGATCTCTCGGATCACCGCCAGCGAGGCGTCGCGCAGCACCTGGTACTCCTTGTCGGACAGCGTCTGGGCCGGCGCCACTGTGATCGAGTCGCCGGTGTGCACCCCCATCGGATCCAGGTTCTCGATGCTGCACACGATGACCACGTTGTCAGCGTGGTCGCGCACGACCTCCAGCTCGTACTCTTTCCAACCGAGCACCGACTCTTCAAGCAGCACCTCGGTGACCGGCGACGCGGCCAGGCCGGACGAGACCAGCTCCTCGAACTCGGCTTCGGTGTACGCGATGCTGCCGCCCTGCCCACCCAGCGTGAACGACGGACGGATGATGATCGGGAAGCCCACCACGCGGGCGATTGCGCGCGCCTCTTCGAGGTCGTGGGCCACACCCGATTGAGGCACCTCCAGCCCGATGTTGCCCATCGCAGCTTTGAAGCGCTGGCGATTCTCGGCCTTGTCGATCGCCTCCAGCTGGGCGCCGATCAGCTGCACGCCGTAGGCCTCCAGCACACCGTGCCGGCCGAGATCGATCGCCAGGTTGAGCGCGGTCTGCCCCCCAACCGTCGGCAGCAGAGCGTCCGGCCGCTCGCGCTCGATAATCCGCTCCAGCGAGCGCACCGTCAGCGGTTCAATGTAGGTCCGATCCGCCAGCTCGGGATCGGTCATGATCGTAGCGGGGTTGGAGTTCACCAGAATAACCCGGTACCCCTCCTGACGCAGGGCCTTGCAGGCCTGTACGCCGGAGTAGTCGAACTCGCATCCTTGCCCGATCACGATAGGACCGGCGCCAATGATCAGAACGCTGGAAATATCGTCTCGGCGGGGCATGCCCGTCTCCTAGGGTCTCGACCGAGACCCCCTCGTTATTTGCGTCGAACGACGCCTGTGTCGTCGATGAAGTAGGCGTCTGGGATCTTGTCCATGAGCGCCTTCTTGAAGCGCTTCACGTTCCACTCGTTCTCGAGCATGAGCTCCATGATCATGGTGCGCACGCGGTGCGATGTGTCCTCGTCCAGGACCAGCGGCACGATCGCTTTGGGGACCTCGGGGTCGTCTTTGCGCGTCGACAGGCCGTCGACCGCTCGGATCACAATCTCCTCGTCGTCATCCGTCGCCAGCTTGAGCAGCGTCTGGAAGACCCGCTCAACCTCTGAGAGGCCCCGCAGATTGTCGACCAGCTGCTCGCGGCGGTCCCGATTGGCGCCGAAGCTGTCCTCGATGGCCTCCAGCGCGTCAAGGACCACGCGGGCGGCCTCCTCGTCGCCGACCAGCTCGCGAAGCGCCTTCACCGGCCAGTACAGCGGCGTGTCCTTGGACACGTACTCGATCAGCCCGGGCACCGCGCGCGGGCCCAGCGAGACGACGCAGCGGTACACCATCTCTTTTTCGTCTTCGTCGACGATGGTGGCGTCGGTTCGGTATTTGTAGCGTTGGAGCAGCGCGACGATCGCTTCGTCGGTTCCGATGGCCGTCAGCGCCTCGATGGCGCGCTTGCGCTCGGCGGTTTGCTGATACTTTTCCATCAGCCGCTTGCCCCACTTGGCAGCGGC
>CAZJHX010000276.1:0-6994 GCA_964545715.1 uncultured Myxococcales bacterium | reverse complement strand
GTGGTCTCGCTGCCGGTGGTCTCGCTGCCGGTGGTCTCGCTGCCGGTGGTCTCGCCGCCGGTCGTCGCGTCAGCCACTTCGGTCGTGCTGCCCGAGTCGTCTTTGGCCGCCGGGTTCGTCGCCATGTTCTGGTAGGCGAACCAACCGCCCACGCCCAGGCCGGCCACCACCAACAGTGCGATGATCGCCTTGACCGCCCCGCCGCCGGTTTTGGCGCCCGAGGGCTCGTTGTCCGCAGACGACGGCGGCGGCGCCACGATGTCGGTCCGCGGCGCCTTCTTCGGTGTGTCGATCTCCGGCGGCTCCATCGCGACCGTCGGACCGGGGGGCGCGTCCGCGACCACCGTGGCGTCATCGGGCGGCAGATCGGCGAGCGGCTGCGAGATCTCCGTGGGCTGATACGCCTCTTCCGACGTGTCGGACGGCGACTCGCGAATCAACGTCGCCGCATCGTTGATGCCGGCGTCACCGTCGGCAGCGGGCACGAGCACGCGACTCTGAATCCCGCTGGCCATCCCGCGCAGCTCTTCGATGTCCTCCATTTTGTCGGAGAACAGCTTCTTCATGTAGTCGCCGATGTCGCGGTCCGACAGGAACTCGCCCCGGCTGTGGATGAAGCGCTCGAGCGCGATCTGCATCTCGTGCGTGGTCTCGAAGCGGTCTTCCCGGTGCTTGTTCAGCGCCTTGCTGATGATGCCCCACAGCCCCTCGGGGTACCCGTCGACCAGATCCATCGCCTTTTTGGGCGGGTCGTTGACGATGGCGGTGATCGTCATCAGATCGGCGCCCTCGCCAAACGGCTTGTTCAGCGTGGTCAGCTCGTGCAGGACGATGCCCAGTGAGAAGATGTCACTGCGCTTGTCCAGCGTCTTGCCGGTCACCTGCTCGGGCGACATGTAGCAGAACTTGCCCTTGACCGCGCCCGCCTGCGTCTGGTGCTCGCTGCTGCGCGCCTTGGCGATGCCGAAGTCGATCATCTTCACCGCGCCGTCAAAGCTGACCAGCACGTTGTCCGGTGAGATGTCCCGGTGCACGAGGTTCAGCGGTACGCCGTCTTCGCCCGCAAACGAGTGCGCGTAATCCAGTCCGGCACAGACGCTGGAGATGATCTTGGCCGCCAGGTGCAGCGGAATGTGAAAGCCGACCTTCTTGAGCTTGCGGATGACCTTGTTGAGCGACTCACCGCGGATGTACTCCATCGCGATGTAGTAGGCGCCCTCGATCTCGCCCAGCTCGTAGATCTGCACCAGGTTGGGGTGATTCAGCTTGGCGGAGGTGCGCGCCTCGTCGAGGAACATCGTGATGAAGTCCTCGTCGTTGGCGAAGTGCGGCAGGATCTTCTTGATGACCAGGGTCTTCTCGAAGCCCGCGGGGCCGTGCTGACGCGCGAGAAACACCTCGGCCATGCCGCCGATCGCGAGTTGACGCTCGAGCAGGTACTTGCCGAACTTCTTCAAACTACTGGGGAACTCCAGACGTGCACGAACGCAGGCTAGCCCAGCCTTACTTCCGGCGCAACAGATGGACCTGATCGGCGGACAGCGGCCCGAATTGCTGCTCCGCCCCGTCGGGCCATCGTACAGTTATAGTCGCAGCGGTCGCCTCACCGAGACCGGCGTGCACGAGCGTGTCCTGCTGGCCCAGGTACCCGGTGGCGGCGGTGACCAGTCGCCTGATCCTGTGTTCACCGGCCACAATCTGCAGCTCTGCGCCCAGGCGACGGCCCTCCAGTTTCAGCTGGATCCAGTGACCCGCCGTACGGTTGTTCTGCAGGACTGTGGGGGGCTGACGGTAGTTGTTTACGATGAGGTCCAAGTCGCCGTCCCGGTCATAGTCCACCGCGGCCACACTGCGACTGTTTCCGGCAAACGACGGCGGTCCGCGATGAAGCCGTCCGCCGTGACTCACAAACAGCAGATTCTTTTGATTTGCCGCCGTTGAGCCCTCGATCCAGCCGTTGGCCATATATAGATCGTCGTCGCCGTCGTGGTCCGCATCGAAAAAGACGGCGCCCCAGCTCCAGCCGTGATCGCCGGGCTCGAAGACGTCTGGCGAGATCGAGCGCCACGTCCTCTGTGTGCGCGTATATAGCTGTGTGCCCGACAGAGAAGTGAAGCTGCGCAGCACCGCGTCGTCCATCGACACCTGCGAGTGACCGGCCGGGTACACGATCTTGATGCGCTTGGAGAACATGTCGATGTTGGTCACCAGGACTTCCCACGTCCCGTCGGACGTGATGTCCGCGATCGTGACGTTCATGCCGCTGCCCCGATCCGCGACGCCTGCAGCCTGCGCGATGTCCCGATAGCGTCCGTCCGGTCCGCGCTGGAACAGCACGTTGGGGCCGAAGTCGTTGGCGATGTAGAGGTCCTGGTCTCGGTCTCCGTCCAGGTCAGCCACACCGATCGCCAGCGCCCAGCCGACGTCCCCCAGCCCCAGGTCGTCGGTTGCGAGCGAGTATGAGCCGTCCGCGGCGCGCAAAAACAGCTGGTTGGGGTTGCCGTTGCGGCCGTCCAGCGTGGGCAGGCCGGAGCTGCTCCCGTAGGTGCCGATGTAGATGTCCAGGTCGCCGTCGTCATCGGCATCGAAGACCGCTGCCGTGTGGGCGCCTACAGCCGTCGGCAGCTCGGCGGCGGAGTAGACGCCACCGCCGAGTTTCAGCACAACCGACGGATGGTGGCTGCGCACGATCAGCAGCCTATCCTCGAAGAAGAGCGCCGCGCGGGCGTCGTTCATCGGGGGCACGCCGAGGCGCTCGGTGGCGTCGGTGAAGCGTCCCTCCTTATTTATATAGAGGCGCCCCAGCCCCTCACCTGCCAGGTAGAGATCGGGCCAGCCGTCACGGTTTACGTCGCCTACGCCGATCCCGGAGCCCATCACGCGCAGCAGCGACGCCTTCTGCAGGTCCCCGAGCAGGTCGGCATTCAGCGCGCCGCCCAGGCCGGCGGCGTCCGTGGCGTCCGCAAACGTGGGCATCGACTTGGGTCCCTGATGCGTCCAGGGCGCCGGCTGTGACGACTGGGGCGGTACAAAGACGAAGCGCTTGTCGACCGTGCGCCCCGCGACGGCCTCCTTCAGCAGCCACGTCGCGTAGACCGAGATGACCTCCGACACGTACTCGGCGGCGAACGGGTCCATCGCAAACGGCTCACTGCTCCAAGCCCGCATCAGGATCTGCCAGTGCAGCGCCGTGTCGCGCACCGCGTTCATCTCGTAATCCAGCAGGACGACGCCTTGCTCCTGCAGCGGGGTCTTCGAGCGCATCCCGGGGTTGGGCACGCGCCTCAAACGCACGTCGCCGTTAGCGCCGATCGTGTGCGGCAGGCGCTGCATCGTGGCGTTCTGAGCGAACACGACGTCGATGAAGTCTCGGCCGGAGAGCTTGCTTTTGCGGTGCGTGCCGTCGGGCAGATACGCATCCGCTCGCGGAGGCTCAATGCCACGCAGCAAGGGCTCGGCGAAGCGCTGGAGCTCGGCGACCACCGCCTTGACCGCCGCCTCTGCGAGCGGCCCGCCGACCGCCTTGGAGAGGTCCGTGTGCAGCGATCCGCTGGACTTGTTGAACTGGCGCAACGCACCGAGCTTGCCCTTGATCAACCCGCCGGTGATCGCCCGCAGCGCGGTCATCTCGCCGGGCTTTGGGCTGACTTTGGTGTCGTCCCGCAGCCCGTATTCGTCGGCCATCACGCTCCACGCCGCCTTCACGTGCTCGGCCTCGATCAGACCGCTCGACCGCTTTTGAGCCAGCGCGCCGGAGGCTCTCAGCAGACGCAGGGAGAGCGCTGTCGCGAGGTCCGCCAGCGCTTCGATTCGCGCCTGGTCGACCTCGGGCAGGCCTGTGGGGGCGCGCAGCTCGTCCATCAGGATCGACAGCAGCACGCGCCACTGGTCGGTGGTGGTCTTGTAGTCCGTCTGCAGCTTGAGCTCGTCCGGCCTCAGCGCCAGCGTCTTGCCCGACCGCCAGGCGGCCCGCGTCATGGCCTTGACGGCCGCGATCTTGGTCACCGTGCCCCACTCGCTGTATTGGCCGGTCGAGATGAACGTGTCGAACTGGCGAAACGACGTCCAGCAGGTGACGTCGACCTCGGATTCCAGCGCCAGCGTACGGTCCAGCACCGACTTGGCGGCCAGCACGTGGGACGAGACGGCGGCCGGCTCCTGGACAGTCGCGGGCGGATCCGGGGTTTGAATCGGGCTGGGCGTCTCGGCTCTTTTGCAGCCTCCGACCAGCAGCAGGAGCACCAGAAGTCGCATCCGCCATAGAGTAGGTCTTTTCCGGTGCTATCCACAATCGTGGTCGGTTGCGTCCTTGACTCTGGGGGGCGGCCGGACAACCATCCGGCGCGTAGGGGGTTCCCTGAGCGACGAACGGTACAGACTGCTTGTTGACCACGCGACGGTGTGCATTCACGAGATCGACCGGGATGGTCGGCTCGCGTCCATGAATCCGGCCGGGCTCACGATGCTGGGAGTGGCCTCGGAGGACGAGGTCGTCGGACTGGTATACTTGGACCTCGTCTGCGATGCGGATCGGCCACACGTGGCGTTGCTGATGGAGCAGGCATTTCGAGGTGAGCAGCGTGAATTCGAGTTTGGCACGGGCGGGCCGGACCCACGCTTCTTTGCGTCCAGCTTCATCCCGCTGCGAGACTCGGACGGTCACGTAGTGAAGCTGATGGGCGTGTCACGCGAGATCACCGATGCCAGGCGCGCGGCGGAGGCCCTCAGGCGCAGCGAAGATCGGTACCGGCGGCTGGTCCAGGTCGCACCCGTGTGCATTCACGAGATCAACGCCAGGGGGCAGTTGACGTCGATGAATCCCGCCGGGCTGGCGATGATGGGGACCGAAGACGTGCGTGAAATCGAGGGGATGCCGTACCTGGACGCCGTGTGCGACGACGATCGCGCGCGGGTCGGTGGGCTGCTCACGGAGGCGCTTCAGGGACAGGCCTCCGTGTTTGAATTCCAGTCGGCGGGCGAGCAGCCGCGCTATTTTGCATCCAGCTTCATCCCGTTGGCGGATCCGGATGAAGGCGAGAAGGGGCTGATGGGCGTAACCCGGGACGTCACCGAGCAGCGCGAGGCGCAGCAGGCGCTCCGTCAGCTGAATCGCGCGCTGGAGCAGCAGGTCGCCGACCGTACGCGCGAGTTGGTGCAGTCCAACGCGGAGCTCGAGCGCAGCAACGCGGATCTGGTCTCGTTTGCGCACTCGGTCGCGCACGATCTCAAGGCTCCGCTCCGCGCCATCCACGGATTCACCACGCTGTTGGCGGAAGATCTCGCACAGACGCTGACCGAGCGGCAGAGCATGTTCATCGAGCGCGTCCGCGCCGGCGAGGCGCGAATGGCCCGGATGTTGGACGATCTGCTGACATTGGCCGCCGTCGGCAGCGGTGGTGAGGACATCGCCGTGGACACCAACCAGGCGTTGTCTGATGCGCGTGCGAATCTGGAGGCGGATATCGCGCAGAGCCGCGCTGTGGTCGAGGTGGGCGACCTCCCCACGGTCCACGGAAATCACTCGGAGATCATGCTGCTCCTGCAGAATCTGCTCGGCAACGCCATCAAGTTCAACAAGGCCGAGCGCCCGGAGATCCGGGTCGCCGCTCAGCGCGACGGGGCGCTGTGGCGCTTCTCCGTCAGCGACAACGGGATCGGGTTCGACCCGCGCTACGCTGAGCAGGTCTTTGGCCAGTTCAAGCGACTCGGGAGCGTCGGAGACTTTCCGGGCTCCGGGCTGGGCCTCGCGTTGTGCCGAAAGATCGTGACCCGGCACGGGGGCGTGATCTCAGCGGACTCGGAACCGGGTGAAGGCTCCGTCTTCAGCTTCACGCTGCCGGCCGCGCAATAAGACCGGGGCAGCTACTCAGCAGCAGCAGGCGGCGCGCAGTCGATGCCGGGAACCAACGGGGCGCTCGCGAAGCCCGCGACGGCCAGGCAGCCGCGACGGTTGCGCTCAGCCTCGAGCGCCACGCGGTCGGTCGCGTCCTCAAAGGCGTTGAAGTGCGCGTCCAGCTCAGCGCCGAGCTCGTCGAGGGTGCGCGCTTTGCCGTCCAGCTCATCCAGGGCGTCCGGAGCTGTTGCATCGGCGATAGAGTAGACCTTTTCCGGGTCCGACGGGATCAGCGACGTGCCGCCGACCTCCATGATCTGCGGCAGCAGCCACTTCACGACATCGCTGACGCGCGGTGCATCCTCAGGCAGCTCCACCGCGCCTTTCTGGTCCTCAAAGCGCTGCTGCGCGCTGGTAAACAAGCCGCAGCGGAAGTCCGAGAAGACCGGATGTGTCCAGTCCAGCGAGCGCACCTGCAGCACCTGATGAGCCGTCAAAACCTTGCGCGCGACCAGCCCCAACTCCACTTGGATGGTCGCCTCGCCACGCACGGGGATGACCGCGATCTCCGCCTCGCCCTCTTTCGGCGGTGTCAGGCGCAAGACGCCGTCGTTGGTCCAGTCCCACGGCCAGTTCAGCGGCCGAATGGCGAAGTACAGGCGCCGAATGGCGTTGTCGATGATGATGTCCGCCTCGGTCTCGCCCGAGTCGTGGTTCTCCGACACGTAGTTGATCGCCTCGTCGCAGAACATCGGCCGCAAAAGCTGCATCGCCTTGTCCAGGTCGGCGTCCTCGTGGCGGGTCAGCAGCCGAGCGTTGGTCACCCGGTCCAGACCGGCGCGGATCAGCAGCTCAAACTGCGCCGCCGCGTCCAGCTTGTTCTCGGTCATGGCCTTGTAGACGGGGGCCTCTTTGATGGCGGGGTCGATCGTGTCCTCGAACTGGTGCGACCGAAAGTCGGGCTCGGCGTTCCACAACGTCCACGGGTTGACCAGCTCGTTCATGATCGGGCGCCAGGGCAGGTCGCGCGAGTCCATCGTGGTCGGGCCCGTGTGACAGGTCGCGCACTCTTCGGGCTCGATGTCGACCTTCATGGCGTTCTCGACACCGTCTATCGGCTTCATCTCGTACAGGCGATACCGCTTGGCGGCCGCATCCCAG
>CAZJHX010000275.1:0-7108 GCA_964545715.1 uncultured Myxococcales bacterium | reverse complement strand
GTCTAATCGGCGCGACCGTCCACCACCTTTAGACTTTTTTTTCGATTCACTTTGTTTACGCATTACCGCCGCGCCTTCGAGCACTGTCAGCCGTACGTTCTGGCCACTGAAGAGGTCAGCCCGTTATTGGAGTGGGCCCCCCTCGGCGTGGACGTCGTCGGCACCGGGCTGGTGCTCGACCCGCAAGTGCGAGCCAACGAGCCCTTCCTCCATTTGTTGCGCAACCTCGACTTATTGACCTTTGGAATTTTGGGCATGGCGATGCCCAAGTGGGTCTTCTACGACTGCGGGGTCATGCCGTCCGCCGTTTTCGGGTTCTGTGGGCCCGCCGCGTCGCTGGAGCCGTGGGTGCGCCGGGCGCTGGAGGTGCCGCCCGATTATGACGGGCCCGTACCGCTGTCGATCTTCATCGCCATCCCGACGGTGGAGCCGGGCGGTTTCTTCACCCATACGCTGTGCTCGCTCAACGACGTGTGCACGGGCGCGGCGCCGGCCGGCCTGACGATGCTCAGCTTCGCGCTGGGCGTGCGCCTGCTCAAGGTGCAGACGCTGTACGGCACAACGCAGTGGCGATCCGGTCGGCTGCGCAAGTTCGTCAGCATGGGTCCGCTGGAGCTGATCACGGCGTATACGCCGGCCCACTCGATGCGTCGAACGCTGACGTGGCGACTGCGGCAGCGACGCTTTCTGACCGAGGCGGCGATCATCAAGCCGGGGACCTCCCCCGCCGCAGCGCCGGCGACTCATATGCTGGATGTGGACGACGAGGACGCGCTGATCGCGCTGCAAAAAGAGATCGAGGCAGGCGCAGAATACGAGATCGTCGGCCCCACAACGAAGCGTGGCAGCATCGTGCAGGTGCCGCTGCATCGCAGGCCCCGCCCATGAGCGCGTTTGTTCACAACCACCCCATCGTGCGCGAGCTCGAGCCGTACATGGTGGTCACCGACTTCAACCGTGCCGGGCTCGACTCCTCGCCCTTTGGGCTGACGGTGCCACCCAAGAGCTTGATCGACCCGACGCGCATGGACAGCTTCGACTTCTTGACCCTGCTGCAGACGCTGGACGCGCGCACGTTCGGGCCTGAGGGGATGCCGATGGATCGGTGGGTCTTCTACACCTGCTGCTTCATGCCGGGCGCCATCTTCGGCTTCGCACGCAAGGCCGCGACGCTGAGTGACCACGCGCGGGAGGTCCTGGAGGTACCGGACAACTACGTCGGCCTGGTCCCGTACTCGATGTACATCGCAATCCCGATGGCGTCTGACCCCGGCGACTGGATGGGGCACAACCTGGCGTCTATCAGCCCCAACCTCCCCGAAGAGAAGCTGAAGGGACTGGGCACGCTGACCAAGTCGGTCGCGCTCAAGAGCTTCGGCACGCGGCGGTTCTACGGCGCGACTCAATGGGACTCCACGGCCCTGTACATCCACACCAAAGTGGGCCCGCTGGACCTGCACACGGCTTACACGCCGGCGCACTCCGAAGCCGAGACCCTGACCTATGGCTATGAGGTCACCGACGAGCTGCTCTTGATGGCGGCCGGCGCGCCCGAGCACACCTGCGTGCGCCCCGAGCCGGACATGTGGATCGACGCGACGGACGTGCCGGCGATGATCGCGCTGCAAGACCGCATCGAAGCGGGAGAGCGGTTTGTGATCCCCGACGCGCCGCGACGCGCCGACGGCGTGATCCAGGTCCCTGTTGCCGTCGCCAGCTGAGCACGGCTCTTGACAGGTTTTCGGAGCGCGGATAAACGGTTACGTCCCTTTATCAACACCCACACGGAGCTATGAAACTATGGCGGACTATCTCAACTATATCGGCGGCGAGTGGGTAGCATCGGCGACAGGCCGCACTGCGCCCAACGTCAACCCGGCGGACAACACCGACATCATCGGGCACATGACGCTGTCGTCGGCCGACGATGTGCAGGCGGCCATCTCATCGGCGTCCGAGGCGCTGAAGACGTGGAAGCGAGTGCCGGCGCCCAAGCGCGCCGAGGTCGTCTACAAAGCGTACGAGCTGATGCGCGAGCGCAAGGCTGAGATCGGCCGCGCCCTGTCGCGTGAAGAGGGCAAGGTGCTGGCCGAGGGGCTTGGCGAGGTCCAGAAGACGATCAACATCCTGCGCTTCCAGGCCGGTGAGGGCGCGCGCCTGTCGGGCTATTCGCGCGAGAGCGAGATGCCTGGCAACTACGCCTACACGCGCCGCGAGCCCCTGGGCGTGTGCGCCATCATCACGCCGTGGAACTTTCCGGTGGCGATTCCCGCCTGGAAGATCGCGCCGTGCCTCATCGCGGGCAACACGGCCGTCTTCAAGCCGTCGAACCTGACGCCGCACACGGCCAAGCTGACCGTGCAGTGCTTCATCGACGCGGGCGTGCCGGCCGGCGTGCTGAACCTGATCTACGGCATGGGCCGCGACATCGGTGATCCGATCTGCGAGAACCCGGCGATCAAGGGCATCTCGTTCACCGGCTCCAACCCGGTTGGGCAGCGCTGCCATCGCGCGGGCGCCGTGCGAGGCATCCCGGTGCAGTGCGAGATGGGCGGCAAGAACCCGATCATCGTGCTGGAGGACGCGGACGTGGCCAACGCGGCTGCTGCGGCGGCCAAGGGCGGCTTCGGGTCGACCGGGCAGCGCTGCACGGCGACCAGTCGCGCCATCGTGCACGAGGCTGTGGCGGATGAGTTCGTGGCGCTGCTGAAGCAACACCGCGAGGCTGTCGTGCCCGGCAACCCGCTGGAGTCGACAACGACCATGGGGCCGTCGGTGTCTCAGGATCAGCTGAACACCGTGCTGGAGTACATGGAGATCGGAAAAAGCGAGGCGACGCTCAAGGGTGGGGGCGGCCGCTTGACCAACGGCGCGCTTGAGCGGGGCTTCTTCCCCGATCCGACCATCTTCGACAACGTGAAGCCCGGCTCCCGCATCGCTCAGGAGGAGATCTTCGGGCCCGTCATCAGCGTGCTGCGCGTGGGGTCGTTCGACGAGGCCATCGACGTGGCCAACGGCGTGGAGTTCGGGCTGTCCAGCAGCCTCTACACCAACGACTACGCCAAGGTCTTCCAGTACGTGGAGCGCATCGAGACGGGCATCTGCCACGTCAACTCCCCCACGATGGGCGGTGAGGCGCACATGCCATTTGGTGGCATGAAGTCGACCGGCATCGGTGGGCGTGAGATGAACGAAGAGGCGCTTGAGTTCTTCACCGAGATCAAGACCGTGTACTTCGACTACACGGGCGCCAAGCGTGAAGGGAACCTCTACTAGGGAGTCCGAATGAGCGACGAGCCCGCTAAGAGCGGCGGCCTGATCTACAACATCGAGGACGTTCCACCGACCGGCCAATCGGTGCTTCTGGGCGTCCAGCACTTCCTGACCATGGTGGGCGCTACCGTCATCATCCCCAGCTTCCTGCAGGGGGTGATGGGGTTTGACGACCACGTGCTGGGCAAGCTGATAGGCACGATCTTCTTTGTCAGCGGCATCGTTACGTACCTGCAGAGCACCTACGGCAACCGGCTGCCCATCATCCAGGGCGGCACGTTCTCGCTGTTGGGCCCGACGATCGCGGTCTGCAGTATGGGCGCGGTGGCCGAGGCGGGCTGGGAAGTGAAGATGCAGGCCGTTCAGGGCGCCATCATCGTCGGCGGCTTTGCCGAAGCGATCATCGGGTACTCCGGTCTGGTCGGAAAGCTGTTGAAGTACATCGGGCCGGTGACCATCGCGCCGACGATTGCGCTGATCGGGCTGGCGCTGTTCAAGTACGGGGCCCCGTGGGCAGCGCAGGACTGGTTTTTGGGCGGCACGACCATCCTGCTGGTGGTCGCGTTCAGTCAGTACATCAAGGGGTCTCGCGCCTTTGAGATGTTCCCCATCTTGATGACCATCATCGTCGCCTGGCTGCTGGCGGCGTACGGCACCTGGAACGGGCACTATCACGCGGGCGACCCGGGCTTCGTTGATACCGCGGTCATCGCCAACGCGCCGGCCGTGCGCATCCCGTACCCCTTCCAGTGGGGCTATCCGACCTTCACGCTGGCCGCGATCGTCGGCATGTTCGCCGGCTTCATCGCCTCCGTCGTGGAGTCCATCGGCGACTACTACGCGTGCGCGCGCCTGTCCGGGGCGCCGCAGCCTACGGAAGAGGTGGTCAACAAGGGCATCGGCATGGAGGGTGTGGGCAGCATCATCGCGGGGCTGTGGGGCACCGGCAACGGAACCACCAGCTACAGCGAGAACATCGGCGCCATCGCGCTCACTCGGGTCGGCTCACGCAAGGTCATCCAGACGGCCGGCCTGGTGCTGATCGTGCTCGGCGTCTTCGGAAAGTTCAGCGCCTTCTTTGCCAGCATCCCGACGCCTATCGTGGGCGGGCTCTTCTGCACGCTGTTCGGCATGATCGCGTCGGTCGGGCTGTCCAACTTGCAGTTTGTGGACCTGAACAGCGCACGCAACCTGTTTGTCATCGGCTTTGCCCTGTTCATGGGCCTGTCGATGCCGACCTGGGTGGGCGGCCTGGAGCCTCACGGCAAGGACGGCGCGCTGGGCGCGGTGTACGACATCGGCATGGCGATCGGACAGAGCGGCATGTCGGTCGGCGCGATCCTGGCGTTCTTCCTGGACAACACCATCCCGGGCACGCTCGAGGAGCGCGGCATCACGGCGTGGCGCGAGTCGACAGAAGCCGGATGAGCTACCGATACGCCTACCTTCACGGCTTCGGGGGCAGCCCAAAATCGACGAAGGCGGGGCTCCTGGCGCCCAAATTCGCCGACGCCGGCCTCACCCTCTTTCGCCCCGACCTGAACGTGCCGAGCTTTGAGCAGCTGACCTATTCATCCGCGCTGACAGGACTCGATGCCCTGGACGCACGCGAGGGCGACGGCGCGAAGTGGCGCTTTATCGCATCGAGCCTGGGCGGCTACCTGGGCGCGCGATGGGCACAGCTCAACCCCGATCGCGTGGACCGGCTTCTATTGCTGTGCCCGGGCTTTGACATGATGGGTCGCTGGCCGGAGCTGATGGGCGAAGAGGCGTTTGTGTTGTGGGAGCGAAATGGGGCCTTCTTCTTTGTCGATCCCACAGGTGAGCCGCGGCCGGTGTCGTGGAACCTGGTGGTTGACGCGCGCACGCACCCCGCATTTCCCGACGTGACGTGCGAGACCCTAATCATCCACGGCCTGCAGGACGACACGGTCCCCATCGAGAGCTCGCGCACCTACGCGGCGGCGCGGGCGAATGTGCAGCTGACGGAGGTCGACGACGACCACCAACTCGGTGGCAGCGTCGACCGTATCTTCGATGAGGCGATGAGGTTCTTCGACTGATCGTTATGGCGGGGGAGAGGCGCAGTAGCCCAGCTCGCCGTAGCAGAAGCCCAGCACGCAGCAGCCCTCGCAGACGGTGGGATCGTCCAGGCATTTTGTGCGCTTACACTCGCCGACGACACAGCTGAAGTTCACCGGGCAGCCGCCGTCGTCCGCGCACGGCTTCGGAATGCAGCGATACCCTTTGCCGCAGATCTCCCACTCTTCGCACATGGCGTTGGAGGTGCATCCGGGCACGCACTCTTTGTCATCACCGGAGCAGCCGCACTTGACCGGCTCGCAGATCAGGGTGGTGCCCGGCTTGTTGCACGAGAAGTCGTCCTTGCACGGCTCGGGCACCTCGAAGCAGATGCCACATGGGAGCTCGGCCCCGGGCGCCCAGCACGAGGAGAACGGCTGCGGGGAGTTGAGGCAGTCCTTTTGAACGGCGCATTGGCCCGGCTCTGGGTTGCAGGCGGCGGTCAGGCCGCACTCGATCTCGCAGACGTTGTCTTTGCAGACCAGCGAGCCCTCGCAGTCGTCAACGATGTACTCGTTGCCCTCGGCGCTGCATTGCTTGACGTCTTCGAAGCAGGTGCCGTCATCGCGGCAGTAGCCGTCTGGGCTGCAGTATTGCTCGGCGGTGCAGTCGGCGTTTTTGGCGCACGGCTTGCGGCACTTGCCGGGCAGATCCGAGACGAACTTGGGCACGTCGGTGCACTTGAGCGTTGGCAGGCACTTGGACTGCGCCCACTCCGGCGTGAAGCCGCCGCACGACTCGCCCTCCTGCGCGTAGGGTTTGCAGGCTTTGCCGCCGGCCTGGGTCGGGCTGCACCAGGACGCTGCGTCGCAGTCGTCGTTGGTCGTGCAGCCGCCGCCGCCGGTGTCGCTGGTATCGCCGGTATCCCCGGTGTCGCCCGTATCGGTCGTGTCGCCGGTGTCAGTCGTATCCCCCGTGTCGCCCGTGTCGCCCGTATCGCCGGTGTCGGACGTGTCACCCGTATCGCCGGTGTCCGTCGTGTCGCCGGTGTCGGTCGTGTCGGTGGTGTCCGTCGTATCGGTGGTGTCCGTGGTGTCGGTAGTGGCGGTAGTGTCCGGGGTGTCGCGGGTGTCCGTCGTGTCCCCGGTATCGGTCGTCGCCGTGCCGCCGCCCGTGTCGGTCGTATCCGACGTGGTGGAGGTCCCACCGGACGCATCCTTCTTCTTGTCAGGAGTCTCCGCCGAGCAGGCGCTCACTGCGCACGCGGCAAAGAAGATGATGAGTAAGTTCAAACGCATTCGCCCTCGCTTGTGTCCAACCAGTCCCGGGAGGGATTCTTACAGATCGCGAGGGCGAATGCCCATGTTTGAACTTATTGGTTCGACTCACAAATCCAGCGTTTCGTGTAGCTGCACAGCTGAGTCTCCCACTTGCCCTTGTGCTTGCCGGCGCTCTTGAACTTGGCGCATTGGTTGGGCTTGGGGTGATTGGGGATCCAGTTGCCGAAGCTGCCGCCGCCAAACCAAAGGCCGCTGTCACCTGAGACCTGGCCGTTGATGTAGCTGTTCTCCACGCCGGACTCGATCGTCGCCAGGTGGTACCCATGCGACGCGCAATGGGCGGCTGCGTTGGAGTAGTTCTTCTTGGCGCCGTTGCAGATGAGGTACGCGCGGCTGAAGTAATTGACCTTGGTGCATCCGGTCGGCGCCGAGGCCCCATCGTCGACGACACCGTTGCAGTTGTCGTCCACCCCGTTCAGCGCCTCGGCCAGCCGACCACAGCTGCCGCACGCGTTTTTCACGCCCTCATCGAC
>CAZJHX010000274.1:0-7204 GCA_964545715.1 uncultured Myxococcales bacterium | reverse complement strand
GCGGCGGTGATCTCCGCGTCGATGATCTCTTTGAACTTCGGGAACGGCTGCGCGCCGGAGAGCGCCTTACCGTTGATCAGGAACGCGGGGGTACCGCCCTGACCGAGGGCCACAGCGGCCTTCTGCTCGTTCTCGACCTGCTTGCGCAGTGCGCGATCGGCCTTATCCGTCTTCCACTGAGCGACGTTGAGGCCGAGCTCGGTGGCGTACTTCTCCAAGTCTCCGTCTTCCAGCGCGCGCATGTTGGCGAAGAGCTTGTCGTGGTACTCCCAGAACTTGCCTTGCTTGTGCGCGGCCATCGCGGCCAAAGCGGCCGGCATGGCGCGCTTATGGAAGCCCAGCGGGTTGTTCTTGAAGACGATCTGCACGTCGTTGGGATACGTCTCGAGGATCTGCTTGAGAGTCGGACCGACTCTGCCGCAGAAGGGTCATTGGAAGTCGCTGATCTCCTGGATCACGACTTTGGCCGTGGCCGTCGGGGCGCCCTTGGTAGGCGACGCGACCGCGTTGGCCGACCCCGGGTACTTGGCGTTGGGATCCGACTTCCCAGCCGTAGCTTTACCAGCCGCGGGTGCGGTGGGAGCGGGCGTGGGAGCGGCAACGACAGGCTTGGCTGCGACAGCGGGTTGTGCTGCCACTGGCTTCGCCGCAACTGTGGGCTTGGCGACAGCGGGCTGAGCCGCGGGTGCCGCAGCCGGAGCTACGACGCCACCCTGAGCCGCTGCGGGCGCCGCGGTGGGCGCTGCTGCTGCTTGCGGGGTGGGCTGCGCGGCCGCTACGGGCTGCGCGGGTTGCTGTGGTGCTGCCTGGTTAGCCGGGGCTGCTGTGGTCGCTGCGGCTTGCTCCGCCTGCTTGGGCGCTTCTTTCGTAGAAACGCTCAAACGGCCGAGGAAGAAAGCCACCGCGCCGACCACTACCAGACCAATGACGAAGTTTTCCTTCTTCATCAGTTCTCCTTGTAGTTACGACAAATCATCATCAAAAAAACGTATCCCTGCTCTCGAATTCGATCGGTTGCTGCTAGTTCATGCAGTTGTATTTCACGCGCCATTTGTTGCCGGCTTCCGGGTCCTGCTTGAGGTGACACGGCGTCGGCATGTCAGTCGTCTTACACGTAACGCGCAACTGGATGTATTCCTCGCTTTCTTGGATCTCTTCTTTGATCTCAAAGGCGAACTCGTCGGCGTCCGTGGGGCGCATAAAGCAGACGTGTTTGCGGCGCAGAGCCGGGAAACGCAGCGTCTCCCACTCCTTCATCGCCACAGGGCTGTTCAGCTCGTCTGAGTGGAGGTAGCGCGAGTAGTTGGCCCAGGCCTCGTCGAACGGCTCCTGGTGCGCGGCCTTGAGAACCTGCTGGACGACCCACTCGGGCGTCTCCTCTTCGGGGTTCTCGATTGTCCAACCCCAGCCCATCTTGGACTTGACCCACTTGCAGCCGGTGCCAAGTGTCAGAAGGGCGCAGCACAGCACAAGTGCAGCGATCGCGCGGGAGGGCATTAATCTTTCGGACAAGGGTGGTGCTTCTCTCATAGCCAGATCAGACGCCGGGTTATATCCAATGGGTCCTTGTGAGGCAAGCTTTGCTGCGTGCGATTGGGGCGCAGGCGGCTATTCGTCGCCTAGATCCGCGATGTACTCCGCATATTCCGCGGCGGTCATCAACTCATCGAGCTCGTCGAGGCTCTCCGGGTGCACCTTCATGATCCAGCCGTCGCCGTACGGGTCCTCGTTGATAATCTGCGGATGGTTGCGCAGCTCGATGTTGCCTTCGTCGACCACTCCCGTGAGTGGGCTCATCAGGTCCGACACCGATTTGGTGGACTCCACGCTGCCGAACGGCTCGCTCTGGGTCACGTCCACGCCCGCCTTGGGCACCTCGACGAACACGATGTCGCCCATTTGCTCCTGCGCGTAGTCCGTCATGCCCACGATGACGATGTCGTCGTCGACACGCGCCCACTCGTGGTCCGTGGTGTACCTCATCTCCCTCGGTATCGACATAGCTCTCTTCCTACTCCCGAGATGTCTTGTAAAACGGTGTTTTGACGACCTCGGCCGTCACAGGTCTGTTTCGAATGTCCACGCGCAGCGCCGTGCCAACCTTGTGGAACGGCTTGGCCACATATGCAAGTGCAATGGCTTCGCCAAGCGTCGGCGACATGGTCCCGCTGGTGATGACGCCGACGGATTCACCGTCGCTGTTGGCTACCCGGTAGCCATGACGGGCGATGCCGCGGTCGGTCATTTTCAGGCCGACCAGGCGCCGCGTTGTTTTTGCTTTCTTTACGGCCACCAGCGCGTCGCGACCGATGAAGCCGCCCGCCTTGTCCACCTTGACGGTCCAGCCCAGTCCGGCCTCGATGGGGTTGGTGGTCTCGTCGATGTCGTTGCCGTAGAGGCACAGCTTGGCCTCCAGGCGCAGCGTATCGCGGGCTCCCAGTCCGACGGGCAGGACACCCTCCTCCCGTCCGGTGTGCAGCAGCGCGCCCCATAGCTGCTGTGCGCGGTCCGGGGGAGCGAAGAGTTCGAAGCCCGCCTCGCCCGTGTAGCCCGTGGTCGCGACGACGCAGTCGCCGAAGACGCGCACTTGGAACGGGCGCATGCTGTTGACGCCGTCGATGACGCGGTTGCCAAGCGAAAGCGCGCGACGGCCCTGAAAGGCCATGAGCGCCCAACGATCGCTGACGTTGGTGTACTCCGCGTCGCCGGTGGCGCGCTCGGTGAACCAGGCGTGGATTTTGCCGACGTTGGACGCGTTGACCACCATCATGACGTGGTCATCCGACAGCCGGTAGCTGATCGCGTCGTCCAGGATGTGCCCGTCGTCGTTGCAGATGGTCGTGTACTGCGCGGTACCGTCGGGCGCGGCGGCCAGATCGTTGGTGATCAGGCGGTTGACCATCGCGACGGCGCCGGGGCCCTGGAAGTTGAGCTGGCCCATGTGGCTGACGTCAAAGAGCCCGGCCGTGTTGCGGACGGCTTTGTGCTCATTGATGATCCCCGTCGACTTGTACTGGACCGGCATCTTCCAGCCGGCGAAGTCGACCATGCGGCCGCCGAGCGCCTTATGAGCATCATAGAGCGGAGTCTTCATGCGGCCAGCGCCTCCGCCGCCTTCACGGTGTTGTCCAGCAGCATCGCGACGGTCATGGGGCCAACGCCGCCGGGGACGGGCGTGACCGCGCCTGCGACCGCCTCGGCCTCGGCAAAGTGGACGTCGCCGATGAGGGCGCCGTCGTCGGTGCGATTGATGCCGACGTCGATGACAGCGGCGCCCGGCTTGATCCAGTCGCCACGCACCAGCTCCGGTCGGCCTACGGCTGCGACCAGGATGTCCGCGCGGCGACAGTGTCCCTGGAGGTCGCGGGTGCGCGAGTGGCACAGCGTCACGGTGGCGCTGCCTGCTGTGAGCAGCGCGGCCAGGGGGCGCCCGACGAGGCGGCTGCGGCCGATGATCACGGCGTCAGCGCCCTCGATGCGAACGTCGTACTCCTGCAGCAGTCGGATGACGCCGCTGGGTGTGCACGGCACCATGGTCGGGTTGCCGGCCGCGAGGTGGCCCGCGCTGCTGGGATGCAGCCCGTCGACGTCCTTGCTGGGGTCGATGCGGCTGAGCACGGCGTCGCTGTCGCACTGCTCGGGCAGCGGCATCTGAACCAAAATGCCGTGAACGGTCGGGTCTGCGTTGAGGGTGTCCACCACCGCGGCGACCTGCCCGGTGGTCGCCGACTGGGGCAGATCGTGGCGCAGGGAGCGGATGCCCGTGCGCTTGCACGCCCGCTGCTTGTGCCGGACGTAGACCGCGGAGGCCGCATCATCGCCGACGAGCACGACAGCCAGCGTCGGCTGCACGCCGGTCGCGACGAGCGTCTCTACGCGCTCAGCGACCTCGCTGCGAACCGTTTTGGCGACTGCCTTTCCATCGATGATTCGGGCCATCGAAACGGGCGATAGCATGCGTATGAGGGCGCGTCAACACAGCGCCGGGGTTTTGCCCAAACGGTGGCAATTTGGCGTGGCTAGTTGTCGAGGTCGGAAACTAGGCGAACTCGTCGTCGGCGTCGGGATAGGCGTCGCCCATAGCCTTGAGGCGGCGCTGATTTCGCTGCCGGACGACGTACCAGGCCATCACAAAGAGGATGGTCATCAAGATCCACAGCAGGGTGGTGTCCGCCAGGATCGGGATCCAGGATGCGGCGCGGTCCATTTCGCGCAGCCAGGCGCCTTCCAAAACAGGCACTGAGTTGTCGTAGACCGCGCGAAACGCCTGGTGAAAGTGGTGTCCTTTTCGCATCCAGGCGATGACGCGGCGGATGCTGGGCCAACCTTTCTTGCTGATGAGGTAGGTCAGAAACGACGTGGACTGTGCGTAGGCCAGATCGACGCGCGCGGAGTCGGAGGGGAAGCCGGCCTCGATGCTGACCAGCAGGGGGACGCTGTCGGTGAGCGTCGCGTTGGCGGTGCGGCGCCAGCGCTCGAGGATGTGCTCGCCGGCCTGGTGAACGGCCACGCCTTCGATGAACCACAGCGGCATATGAGCGTGGTCGACTGCGCGCGCCAGGATGATGTGTGAGACCTCGTGCCGGAAGACGTCGTGAATGTTGAAGCGGGTGGTGTGGTCGGCCTTGAGCAGGATGAGCCCGTTGCGTGGGAAGGCGACGCCGGCGGCCCACTCGGTGACGGCGGAGTTGGGCATGGCGCGATGCATCGCCTCGTCGCCCTCCAGGATGCGCACCATGATCGGAGCCTGCACGTCATCGGCGACTCCCAGCTGACGGGAGACATCGCCCAGCACGTCCTCGGCCGTCGCGGCCAGCTCGCGGGCCAGCTTCTGGTGTGAGGGAGGCGCCATGAAGGTGAAGTGCTCTGTACGGGTGCTGTTGACGGGCGCGGCGACCGACGAAAGAACCAGAGCAGACGTGATGAGCGCTGTAAGCACAGCCGGAGACTACATCGGTATCCGGAAGAACTTGAAACGCGACGAGGAGATCTCGAACAGGAAGCCGAACTGGAAGGTGATCACCTTGTGCCGGTCGATCAAGCCGCGCGGCGGATTTGTGAATGGAGCCGCTTTGCGCAGCGCGCGGCGTGCCTCCACGTCCAGGAAGTCGATGCCGGAGTCTTTTACGGTGGTCAGGCGTTGCAGCTTGCCGTCGGGGGCCAGGGTGACCTGCACCACGGTGAGCCGGTCTTTGATGCCGTAGACCTTGCCGGTGGGGTCGCGGCGGCGATATACGGCAGCGGGCTGCCAGTGCTTGCGGACCCGGTTTCGCACGGTATTGAAGAAGTCCCAGTGCTGAAACTTGCGGGAGTTGAGCATGGTCTCCTGGCCGCGCTCTTTGACGTCCAGCAGGGCGTCGTCAGAGGAGGCGGAGCCGGTGAGCGCCTGCAGGTTGGCCAGCGCGCTCTGCTTGTCCAGGGTGGGCATCAGCGCCTTGGTCGCCGTGGAGCGCGAGAGCTCAGTGTCCGGCTTGGAGTCGCCCTTGTCGGTCTTGGGCGCCTTTACGGTCTTGGCCGTCAACTCGGTCTTGGGCGCGACCTTGGGCGACGTGCTCTCCGCCATGGAGCGGCTGCGTGGTGATTGAACTTTGGAGACCCGTTTAGGCGCGGCGGCACCCATCCGGCGCTTGCGACGCTGGCGGTTGGGGCGCGCCTTGACCTCTTTGTTGACGCGCGTGTTGGCGTTGGAGAGGCGCTTGGTCTTGCGCGGCGGCGGGACCTCGATCTCGGGCTCGCGGACGGTGACTACCTGCCCGTCGACGGGAACGGGCTTGACGACCTCGACGACCTTGGGTTTGGGTTTGCGGTTGGGACGCACCGAGACGCGAACGACCCGTTTCTTGCGCTTAACCTTGTACTCCCGCTCGGTTGTGGCGCTCTTGTAGTAGACCGCAACCAACGGGATCTGCATGCCGCCGGCGACCATCGACAAGACGAGCCAAACGGCGATGGGTGTGCGCTTTCTGAGGGGCCGCATCGCACCTTCCAAAATACAGGGTCGGGCCCAGCGCCCGCAAGTTCCGAATGTCCGATCGGTTATCTGTCGCGCGAGCTAAAGGTAACGCTGCGCCATCGCCGTCGCCTGCGCCGAATATCCCCCGCCGAACAGATTGGCGTGGTTCAGAATGTGGTATACGTTGTAAATATCTCGCCGCTCGTCGTACCCGGGCGCCAGCGGAAACGCCTCCTCATACGCGGCAAAAAAGCGCTGCCCAAACCCGCCGAAGAGCTGCGTCATGGCCAGGTCGGCCTCCCGACACCCAAAGTACGTCGCCGGGTCATAGATGACGGGCTCCCCGTTCGGCCCGGGCATCGCGTTGCCGCCCCACAGGTCGCCATGGAGCAGCGCGGGCCGCTCGGACGGCAAACGCAGCAGGTCGTCCAGCCGCCGGCGCAACCCGTCCAGGGCCGCATCCAGCGCGCGAGACGATCGCCCGCGCTCGCGCAGCAGGTCGTGCTGAAACCCGAGCCGGTGATCGCGAAAGAACACGACCCAGTCGCGCTCGTCAGGGTTGGGCTGCGGCGTGCTGCCGATGTAGTTGTCGCTGTCGAATCCGCACAGCGCGCGCGTCACCCGATGCTGAGTCGCCAGCCCGCGTCCCAGTGCCTCTGAGTACCCGGCCCCGGCCGACCCGCTGTCGATCCACTCCAGCACGAGCAGGTCCTCGCGCACCCCTAAAACCGCAGGCACTCGGCACCCGCCGGCGTCCCGAAGTGCGGCCAGCCCGGCAGCCTCGGCGACAAACATCCCGGCAGGCGCCCGGTCGTTGGTCTTTACAAAGAAGGGCGTCCCGGAAGCGGTCACCCCACGAGCCGCCGTGTTGATGCACCCGCCGCCGACGCTGCCCAGCAGCCGCACCCCTTCTCCGAGCACCGCCCCGACGTCGTCCGCCAGCGTCACGCCTGCTCCAAAACGTGGTCCAAAAACCCCTCGCAGGCGTCGTAGATCATGTCGAAGACGCCCCCAAACCCACCCTCGTAATAAGGATCGGGCACATCCCGCGGCCCATCCCCGCGCATGTAATCCAACATCATGACGATGCGCCCGTCGTCGAACCCATCCGGAGCGATATGCCGCAACCGCTGCCGATTAGAGGTGTCCATGGCCACGATCCAGTCGAACCGCTCATAGTCCGCGTCACACACCTGCCGACTGCGCTGCCCGGCCAAAGACCCCCCCCGCGCCGCCGGCCGCCCACCCGCC
>CAZJHX010000273.1:0-7335 GCA_964545715.1 uncultured Myxococcales bacterium | reverse complement strand
CACACACACCGTCGACGTGTCGTACAGACCGCAGGCGCCGCTGCCGTTGCAGGTGCCGGTCAGGCCGCAGCTGGTCGCATCGGTCTGGTCGCACTCGGCCTTCACATCCGTGCCCGACGGCGCGTTCTTGCAGGCGCCGTTGCCGTTGCACACCTTGCACGACGCGCACTGCGTCAGCGGATCCTCGTTCACGGTCACAAAGGCGCAGGTGCCCGCGCCGTCGCAGCGCTTGCAGGTGCCGCACGCCAGCGTGTTGGCCGGGTACTGACAGGCGCCCAGACCGTTGCAGCTACCGCCGCACGCGCTACCGTCGCCGGCGCACTCCAGATCGGGATCGGTGGCCTCGGCCACGTTTGTGCAGGTACCGGGGTCGGCGTTGCACACCTGGCAGTCGCCGTCGCACTTGGTCGCGCAGCACACACTGTCGGTGCAGAAGGTGCTGGAGCACTCGGCGTTGGTCGTGCACGGATCGCCGTCATCCTTGGTCGGCGTGCACTGGTTGCCGCTGCACCAGTTGCCCGGCTTGCAGTCGCTGTTGGCGCTGCAGGTGTTGCCGCAGTCGCCCGCGCCGTTGCAGAAGTACAGACCGCAGCCCGACTCCGGATCGGTGCCCGCGCTGTGGTTGGCGCAGCTGCCTTTGCTGCCGGCCAGGTTGCACTGGGTGCAGGCGCTGGTGCACGCGGCCTCGCAGCACACGCCGTCGGCGCAGAAGCCGCTGAGGCACTCGTTGGCGCCGCCGCAGGTGTCGCCGTTGGGCTTTTTGGGCGAGCACACCGGCTTGTTGCACCACGCCGTCGTCACGCAGTCGGTGTCCTCGGCGCACGCGTTGGAGCACGCCACACCGTCGCACAGGTACGGCGAGCAGTTCTGGGTGCCGCCGTCCACGCAGGAGCCCGCGCCGTCGCACGTGTCGTTGTTCTGCACAACGCCCGCGTTGCAGCTGCCGTTGACGCAGATCGTGTCCTTGATCCACTTCTGGCACGCACCCGACCCGTCGCACACACCGTCATCGCCGCACGTGGCCGCCGATGTCTTGCTGCACTCGCTGAGCGGGTCCAGACCCTTGAGCACATCACCACAGGCGCCCGAGCCGTTGCACACCTTGCACAGCGTGCACTCGTCATCCGGATCGGTGTCGGCCGCGTACTTGCTGCACGTGCCCTTGGTCGCCGCGATGTTGCACGCCTCGCACGTGCCGGTGCAGGCCGTATCGCAGCACACCCCGTCAACGCACAGCGCGCTCTTGCACTGGTTGGCGCCCGTACACGAGCCGCCGTCGTCCTTCTTGGGAGAGCACGTGCCGTTGTCGCACCAGCTGTCCGACGTGCACTGCGCGTCCGTCGTACAGGAGCTCAGGCACGCGTTGGCGCCACAGATATACGGATCACACGGCGTCTCCGTCGGGTCCTTGCACGTCCCCTTGCCGTCGCACACCTTCTTGCTGAACCCGATGCCGCCGCTGCATGTCGGCGCCTTGCACTCGGTGCCGTCCGCCCACAGACGACACGCAAACGCGCCGTCGCACTCGCCGTCTTCAGCGCACGTCGACTGCGCCTTCACCGCGCAATCGCCCTTGGGATCGGTCCCTGTCGCCGCCGCGCCACACGCGCCCGCGCCGTCACACACGCCGCAGCTGCCGCACTGCGTATCGGGGTCCTGGCCCTTGGGCAGGAAGTTTTTGCACTCGCCCAGACCGTTGCAGTGCACGCAGTCACCGCACGACAGCGTCGTCGGCGGGAAGTCGCACCCACCGCCGCCATTGCACGTACCGCCGCACAGACCCGTGCCCGTACACTCGCTGTCGGGGTCCAGACCCGACGCGATCACCGAGCACGTCCCCACGCTGCCCACGTTGTCGCAGCGCTGGCATTTGCCCGTGCACGACGTCGTGCAGCACACCCCGTCCACACAGAACTTGGACGCGCACAGCGAGTTGTTCGTGCACGGCGTCCCCGTCGGCTCTTTACCCACGCACTCGCCCGTCGCCAGGTCGCAGAACGCCTCGCCCGCGCAGTCGTCGTTGGTCGCGCAGCTGTCGGTGCACGATGTCCCAGAGCACAGGTACGGCGCACAGATCAGCCCCGCCTTGTCCTTGCAGGTGCCCAGTCCGTCGCACTCTGCGGCCGGCTTGGCGATGCCCGCCGAGCACGTCGGCTCTTTGCACGCGGTGCCCTCAGCCCACTTCTGACACGTGCCGTCGCCCGCACACACGCCATCGGTCGCGCACGTCGAGGTCGCCGACTGGCTGCACTCGTTTTTGACGTCGGTGCCCTTGGCGCCCGCTTTACACGCGCCCGCACCGTCGCACACCTGGCAGGTCGCGCAGTCCTTGTCCGGATCGGTCTCGGCCGCGTTGAACGTGCCGCAGGCCCCAAGCCCGTCACAGCGACGACACACGCCGCAGTCCGTGGACGTGTCCGCAAACGTGCACTTCTTGCCGCCGTTGCAGCTACCGCCGCACACGCCCGTACCCGTACACTCGTTGGCCGGGTCCTGACCCGCGCCGATCGCCGAGCACGTGCCCTTGCTGCCCGCCAGGTTGCACGCCTCGCACACCCCGTCGCACTTGGTATCGCAGCACACGCCGTCGATGCAGAAGCCGTTGGCGCAGTCGCTGGCCTCGTCGCAAGAGCCACCACCCGTCAGCTTCTCCACGCACGCACCGTCACAGGTGCAGCTGTTGTCGCAGTCGCCGTTCAACGTGCACGTCGTCGCGCAGGACGGCGCCGTCTGGTCGGCCGTACCCGCGCAGAACACCGTCGGGAAGCAACCGCACGTGCTCGCCTCGGTCGTCGCACCGCACGCCGTGTCGTCATCAACCGTCACCGTCGAGCAGCTGAAGCCCGAGCACACCGGATCACCGCGCGTACCCTGGCACGTCCCGCTGTCCTTGCACGACGCAGCCGCCGTGTGAGACGCCGGACACTGGTCCACAAACGCACAGCAGTCACCCGTCGGACCGTCACAGCAGATCTTGTTGCCGCAGTAGCCGCTCACGCACACCGGACCACCGTTGGTCGCCGGACACGGGCTGCCGTTGAACCGCTTGGCCACGCCAACCTTCTCGAACGGCTTGACCACAAGACCCTTGTACATCTGAACGATGTGGCTGGGGATGCACCCCTGCGGCAGCACCGTGATCTCGTCAAGCGACCCAAGGAACTGCTGCGTGTTCGTGATCAGACCGCCAAGCTGGCCCAAAAGCACCGGGAACGTCCCCGTCGCCAGGTTCGCCGTAAACGCCACCTGCGCCACAAGCTCGCTGTCCACGAACAAGAAGCACGTCGACCCGTCCCAGCTGAACGCCAGGTGGCTCCACGCGCTGATCGCGACTTTCGTCGGGCCGGTCAGGATGATGCTGCCGTTCAGGCTCACCACCGGGAAACCGTCCTTGATGCCAAGACCGAACTGACCCGCCTTGCTGGCGATCCACTGCAGCGCGCTCTCACCGATGCCGCCCCAGTTGATCCAGCCACCGACCGTGATCCCCGTGCTGAAGTCCAGCGCGCCGGAGCCCACGATCTCCATGCAGTCCTGCAGTGTGCCGCCCGGCAGACCGAACTGACCGCAGCCGATGCCCGTGCCCCACTTGCCAGCCACGATCGACGGGAAGCCGAAGCCGCCGCCACCGCTGTTGCCGCAGCCGAACAGACCGCAGCCGTGGCCCTTGCCAAAGCCCTTCTTCCAGTTGACGCCCTTGCCGCCGTTGCCACCGTCGCCGCCCGAGCCCGAGCCCGAGCCGAACGAGAAGTTGCCCCAGTTCTGGCCGCCACCGACCTTCACGTCGAAGTTCACGTAGCTGAACGGCTGCGGCATCGGGAACGCCCCCGCCAAAGTACCCAGCGCCGGCGTGATGCCCTTGAAGATGCCGAGGATGTCGCCCGGGCCAACGCCGTAGTCGACCAGAAGCCACTCGTCCAGGATCCCCTTGAACACGCCAGTGCCCAGGTTCCCGAAGTCGAACTGACCCAAAATCAGGTCGATCCCGCTGAGCTTGATCTTGCCGCACGGAAGCGACGCGATCTTGATGCCATCGACGTACAAGATGATGTTCACGCCGTCGAACACCGCGATGCAGTGCGTCCACGCGCCGATCGAGATGTTCACGGACGTGCTGATCTTGATGAACTTGCCCGCCACCGAGTCAAACACCTGGAACCACAGCTTGCCGCCCTCGATGTAGATCCCAAACGAGCCCTTCATGTTGGCAAGCCACGTGATCCCCGTGCCGCCCGACCACTTGAACCACCCGCCCAGACTCAGGCCGCTGGAGAAGTCGATGCCGCCCGAGCCGATGATCTTGATGTACTCGCCCAGCGCACCCGTAAACCCGATGCCCTTGCAGAAGAAGCCCTTCACGCGCTTGAGACCGCCGAACAGCTTGGCACCCAGGCCGCCCAGGCCCGCGTTGACCGCGATGTCGCCGGTCAGCTCCTCGAAGTACAGCCAGCTCACAGGCGGCTTGGTCGCGAAGCTGCACAGGTTGACCTTGGGCGGCAGCAAGAAGCCCTTCACACGGCTGATCAGCTGCGACGCCGTCGCCGCGTAGTCCGTCAGATCGAAGCCGTCGATGATGCCGATAAACCGCTTGAAGTTGGTCTTGTTGGCGCCGAACTGACCCAGACAGACGGGCGAGTTCAAGCTGAACGGGATCGAGCCCAGGAACGGCACCGTCGCCGTCAGTGAGCCGTTGACGTACAGCTTGATGTTCACGCCGTCGAACGTCGCCGACACGTGCGTCCACACGCCCACAGGAATCGACGCGCTCAGGCTCGCCAGCAGGTCCCACACACCACCGGCATCGAAGTTGCCGTTCATGTGGAAGCTCAGCTTGCCGCCCTTGATGCCGATGCCCCAGTCCGAGCCCTTGCCGATGATGATCTGGTCACCGGAGCCGCCGCCCCAGTTGATCCAGCAGCCCACCATCAAGCCGCCGCCAAACCGCAGCGTCGAGGAGCCCTGAATCGTCACCACGTTGTCGACCGGACCGCCGACCACGCCGAACTGACCGAACTTCAGGCCCCAGCCCACAAGCCCCTTGACCCATTGCGGCAGGTTGATGCCCTCGAGCAGGCCCAAGAAGCCGTTGCCGGAGAGATCGCCGCACTTGGTGCCGGTGCCCTCGTCGAACTCCAGCGTGCACACAGGCGTGGTGTCCGGGCACGCGCCGCTGGACAGCTCAGCACCCGACTCACACGTCTCGGGGCACGCTGTCTCCTGCTGGTCCTGAGTGCCGTCGCACACCACGTTGGCGTACGGCGTGCACGTGCGCGCGACCACCGTCGCGCCGCAGCCCGCATCGTCGTCCACAACCGCCGTACCGCAGATCGAGCTGCCGCACGTCGCCGCGTTGGCCTTGCCCTGGCACGTGGACAGCACGCCCGTGATCGTCGCGGTGATCGTGTCGCCGGTGTTGCTGACCTTGGGCAGGAACACGAAGCGCACGATGTCGCCGGTCGCCACGTCGATGGGATCTTTGACCGACAGGGTCTGACCCGCGGTGATGTTCTTCTGCGAGACGACGTTGTCGCCCAGCTGCAGCTGGAAGGTCACGCCGTCGGCGCTGCCCGCGTCCAGGGCAAACGTGCTGTTCAGCTTCAGGGTCCCGCTGCCGGGCACCTTGTAGTTGATGACCACCGCGTCGGTCGTACCGGGCACGATGGTGGTCTTGCTGGCCGAGCCGCCCACACCGCTCCAGGTGCCGCCGGCAAACGTCATGTCCTTGTAGCCCGTCACCGCGTTGCGGGTCTGGTACGTGAAGCCGTCCTTGCCCTGGGTGCCGCTGAACAGCAGGTCGTATTTCTTGGAGCCCGCGCTGCACACGCTGGCCGAGCTGAAGCTGGCCGGGCAGTTGGCCGGCGCGCCGCAGCACGTCGGGTTGGACCCGTCGTTGGTGCAGCAGAAGCCGTTGTTGCAGTACCCGCTGATGCAGTCCGAGTTCTCGTCGCACGCCGACCCGTCCGCCAGGTCCTCAGCGCAGTTGGACGCGTCGCAGTGACACACCGCCTTGCAGTCGCTGTCGTTCTCACCCGTGCAGCCCGTGATCGGACACTGCGGCGGCACCTGCGTCTCAGCGCCCGTGCAGAACTTGGGCGTCGAGCAACCGCACTCGAGCGCTTTGGTCGTCGGCGCGCACGCGCTGTCGTCATCGGACGACGCCGTCGTGCACGCAAACGTGGAGGTGTTGCACTTACCCACCTGCTTGGTGCCCTGACACGTCGACGCGTCATCGCACTTGGCCGCCGCGTCCAGCACCGAGCACACCGCGTCGGTCTTACAACAGGTGGCGGTGGGACCATCGCAGCACACCCCGTTGTTGCAGTAGCCGCTCACGCAGTCAGACGGCTCGTCGCAGCCCGACCCGTTCGGCAGGTCTTTCTCGCACGTCCCGTCGCAGTGACACGACGCGTCGCACTGATCGTCAGCCGTGCACGCCGTCGGACACGCTGGCGTCGTCTGGCTGGCCGTCGCGTTGCAAGACACAGGCTTGTAGCACCCGCAGCCGTCCGCTTCAGTCGAGGTCGTGCACCCCGTGTCGTCGTTGACCGGAGTCGAGCCGCAAGACGAGTCCAGACACGTCGGATCCTGACGCGTACCCTGACACGTCGCCGCCGTCTGGCACGCCGACGCGATCGTGTACTTGGCCGGGCACGCCCCCACCACGTCACAGCAGTCAGACGTACCCTGGCAGCAGAAGTCGTTCTGGCAGTGGTTGGCGACGCACGCGGTCGTCTTCGGGCACTTCTGACCGTCCGCCTTCTTCGGAAGGCACTTGTTGGTGATCGTCGTCGCACCCGGACCCACCGTGTCGTCGCAGTACGCCGTCGCGTCGCAGTCCGCGTCGCTGAAGCACTTGTCGCCCGCAGCGATCGGCACCGTGAACTCTTTGAGGTGCTTGAACACGCCGCCCGAGATCTCTTTGGACCCCAGGAACGCAAGCTTCTTGATCGTCGTGCCGTCAGGCTTGGTCGTCGTCACGATTACGCCCACACGAACCGTCGCCGTACCCAGACCGCTGATCTTGCCGCGGTACTTGCCGCCCGCCTCAGCCGTCGTCGCGCCGATCTTCGTCGTCGGATCCACACCGTTGCCGCCCGGATCCGGCTTGTCGAGCGTCAGGTTCGCAAACCCGGCGCTGGACCACACCTCGAGCTGCACCTTCACGTTGCTCGTCACAGCCTTCTGGTTGCGGTCTTTCACCGTCACCACCAGATCCGCGTTGCCGCCCGCTGCCGTCGGGTTCTCAACCTTGATCGACGTGAAGTGCGTCAGCTTGGCAAGCACCTGGCTGAGGAACAGCGCGTCCGCAACGGACGTCTCGTCATCCGGATACGG
>CAZJHX010000272.1:0-7529 GCA_964545715.1 uncultured Myxococcales bacterium | reverse complement strand
AAGCTGCTGATGTCTTTGAAGTTCGATGTCGTTCCAACGGATCTGCACCCAACTCCCGGTCCGCGGCTTTCATCGTCTGCCCTGACAGCGGCACGAACTTGTCGACGGCCTCAAAGTCCGGCATCGACACGACGGCCGTGCTTGCCAGGGGGTTGCTCACCGCCCACAGGATGCTCTTCTGGCGCAGCTGCGCCTCCGCGGTCACGCCGTGCTTCTTTACAAACGCGTCGATCGGCACGCGGTGTTTGTCCTGCACGCCCTGCCTGTACGCCACCCGCTTGCGCAGCTGGTCCAGCGCCTTCTCCCGGCTCAGCCCGCGCTTCATCATGCGCTCGACCAGCCCGGCGTAATCCGGCGTCAGGTTGGCGGGGTCCACGGCCGCCAGCTTCAGGCGCGCGGGGCCGGTCTTCATCAGCGTGGTGCCCACGTTCTTGGCTTTGGCGGCCTTGAGGATCTTCTCGCCGGCCTCGCGCCGCAGAAAGTTGTAGACCAGCAGCATCAGATCAAAGCGCCCGTCCTCGATGGCCGCCAGCAGCACCTGCTCCATGCTGTCGCCTTTGCGGCCCATCGGCCCATGCGACGAGATCCCCGCATGACGCAGCTTGCCGTCGGCCTTCAACCGGCGCACGGCGGCGTGGAATCCCTCATGCTCAATGTGCTTCAAGTTTGTACAGGAGTGGATGTATAGGGCGTCGACGTACGGAGTCTTCAGCCGGGCCTGACATTTGGCGAATCGCGACAAGATGGTCTGCTCGTTGTCGTTTTCGCGCAGCAGCAGCTTGGTCGTGATCCAGATCTTGGACCGCTCCATGTGCGGCATCGCCTGGCCGATTTTGGTCTCGGAGTCGCCGTTGCCGTACATCTCGGCGGTGTCGAAGTAGTTCACCCCGCGGTCGTACGCGTACCGAATGACGTTGGAGTCCGCGAGGCGCCCCGAGCCGAGCCCGATGTCGGACACCTTGAAGCCCGTCCGCCCAAGCATCCGATGAGCGCGGATCCGCCCGGGCTGCTTCGGTTTGGCCTCGACCTGCTTTGTCGCGCCCGTGTGCGCACACCCGCCCGCGATCAGCGCGGATGTGGCCGCGCCGGCCTTGAGAAAGCCTCGGCGGCCAACGCCGCGCTTGTCACCCTTTTTCATTCCACCTCGTCGTTTCAGAGCCTTCGCGGCGCTCAGTGTAGCGGGCTGCCGGCGATGTGGTAAGGGAAGATCGGAGGTACAGCAGCCATGAAGACAGTCGTATACACGGTGGCGGTGCTGGCCCTGATCGGGTGTGGCGCCGCGGTCTCCACGCCTTCCGCGCCGCCGGCGCCGACGGGGCCGGCTCCACATACCGGCGCGCTCGTCGACGGCAAAGCGAGCGGAGAGTGGACCATTCGGCATCAAAACGGCGCGGTCGCCGGGCGGGGCACGTATGAGGCCGGACGGCGGGAGGGGCGCTGGACCTGGTCGTTCGCTGGCGGCCAGAAGCAGGGCGAGGGCGGCTATCGCGATGGACGGCGGCATGGTCGCTGGCAGCGCTGGGCCGTCGATGGATCGGTGGTGTCGGATGAGGACTTCAAGGACGGGACCCGCATGGCGGCCCGGGTTCATCCGCCACGACCCGGGAAGAGCGGTGGCTCCTGCTCCAAGTCGGACATCGGGTGGCGCATGGCTGCGGCCGAGCGGGACGTGCGGGTCTGCTACGAGGCAGCGCGGTCGAAAAATCCCGATGTCCGTGGGCGCGTCGACGCGCGCTGGGTGATCGGCTCGGATGGGGCGGTCTTCGATGTGGCGCTGAAGTCCAACCTCGAAAATGTCGACCTGCTCGCATGCGTCGAGAACGTCATCTGGCGCACCCCTTTCATCCTCCCCCGCCGGGGTCGCTGCACGGTCGGCCGACCCTTCCTTCTGGTCCCCCAATAGCGCCGATACTGCATGTAGCGTGCATGTAGCACGCGTGAGACAGCACATAGCTCTCTGGACGTGATCCAGCCGCAGTGGCCTGGTTATTGGGATCGGGCGGCGTGGCGCGCTCCTTGCTGCCACGGCTGACGTCGACACCCTGGCCTGGAGCTGAATCTTGCGGAGCGATCTCATTGTGTTCATGTGCATGTGTTTGATGACGCTCGGCTGCCCGCGGGGCTCGTCGACTCAGAGGCTGGCCCATACCGGAAAGTCCGAAGGCGTGCAGCCCGGACCGGCGGCCGGTGAGGCGGATCCCGGGGACCAGGACGGCGGCCTTCCCCGCAAACCGGACGAGACGCAGGGCGCGGATCCGGCGGTGGGCGAGCCGAGGGATGACGACCCCGGACCGGGCCCCAGCGAGGGGCTGCCGTGCGAGCCGAACTGCCCGCAGGCGTGCGAGTCCGAGTGCGCCTCGGTCGGGGTCACGGAGTGCCTTGGCGACAGCGTGCGGGAGTGCATCGCCTCGGATGACAGCGACTGTCTGGTGTGGAGCGCGCCACAGCAATGTCACGGCTTTGAGACCTGCGACGGCGGCGCTTGCGTCTGTGCGCCGGACTGCGCGGGGAAAGAGTGCGGCGGGGACGGTTGCGGCGGAAGCTGCGGCGAGTGTACCGGGGCGGCCTGCCAGGACTTTGTGTGCGTGGCGGTCTGCGAGTCCGAGTGCACTATCGAGGGCGAGTCGGTGTGCGTGGACGAGGGGCTGCGCACCTGTGGCCAGTTCGACGCGGACGACTGCTTGGAGTGGAGCGCCACCGCGGCCTGCGGGGCGCAGTCGCTTTGCATGGACGGCGCGTGCGAGTGTCAGCCGGACTGCGTCGATAAGGCGTGCGGCGACGACGGCTGCGGCGGCTCGTGCGGTGTGTGTGTGGCGGGGGCGACGTGCAGCGATTTCGTCTGCGCAAAGTCGTGCGTGGCTGAGTGCGACGTGGCGGGCGTGTCCGCTTGCTTCGGGGCCGGCTATCAGACGTGCGGCCAATATGATGCGGATGACTGTCTGGATCTCAGCCCGACCATCGCGTGCCCGGCAAACACGGCCTGCGCGGGTGGCGTGTGCGAGTGCGTGCCCAACTGCGTCGGGGTCTCTTGTGGTGGTGACGGGTGCGGCGGGGCCTGTGGCCAGTGCGGTGCCGGGGCGTCGTGCACCAACGGCAAGTGCCTGGTGCAATGCCAGCCCGAGTGCGCGGCGGTGGGTCAGGTGTCGTGTTTCGGCGCGGGCGTCCGACAATGCGGTGAGTACGACGGTGACACCTGCCTGGACTGGGGGCCGGTCTCCGCGTGCGGCCCCAACGAGTCCTGCGTGGACGGAGTCTGTGAGTGCGTGCCCGCGTGTGGCGGCAAGAGCTGCGGCGATGACGGCTGCGGCGGCGAGTGTGGACAGTGCCTGGAGGGCTTCGGCTGCAGCAATGGCAGCTGCCAGGCGACGTGTCAGCCCGAGTGTGGTCCGGTGGGCCTGGCCGCCTGTTTTGGCGCCGGCGTGCGTACGTGCGGCCAGTTCGACCCTGATCCGTGCCTGGACTGGAGCCCGACGACGCTGTGTCCGCCCTCAGACGTATGCTCCAACGGCGCCTGCGAATGCGCGCCCAGCTGCAACGGCAAGCAGTGCGGTGACGACGGCTGCGGCGGCTCGTGCGGTGCGTGCGGCGCGGACAGCCAGTGTCTCGGGGGCGCGTGCCAGCCGACCTGCCAGGCAGAGTGCGGTCCGGCGGGGCTGACGGTCTGCGAGGGGCAGGGCGTCAAGGCGTGCGGCCAGTTCGATGCGGACGGGTGCTTGGAGTGGGGCCCGGCGGCTGCGTGCGGCGCGGCGCAGACCTGCAACAACGGCGCGTGCATCTGCGTGCCGAGCTGCGGCGGAAAGCAATGTGGGGGCGACGGCTGCGGCGGGTCGTGTGGTACGTGCGGCGCCGACAGCCAGTGTGTCGGCGGCGCGTGCCAGGCGACCTGCACCGCCGAGTGCGGTCCTGCCGGCCTGAAGGTCTGCAGCGGTCAGGGGACCCAGGTCTGCGGTCAGTTTGACGGCGACGGGTGCCTGGAGTGGGGCCCGGTGGCGGCGTGCGGGGCCGGGCAGGCCTGCAGCAACGGGCAGTGCGCGTGCGCTCCCAACTGCAAAGGCAAAAGTTGCGGCAGCGATGGGTGTGGCGGCTCGTGCGGCGGCTGCGGTGCCGGAACGACCTGCCAGCAGGGGCTGTGCGCGCCGGTCGACAACTGCGGCGGCATCGACAAGATCGGCATCTGTGAGGGCACCGTCCTCAAGTATTGCTCCAACAACAAGCTGACGGTTGGCGACTGCAAGACCAAGGGCAAGATCTGCGGCTGGGACCCGGTTGCCAAGTGGTACGACTGCATCGAAGAGCCGGGCGGCTGCTCCGACTGCGAGCCCACGGCGTGCGGCGGCATCACGGCCAAGGGTAAGTGTTTTGGCAACGTGCTGAAGTTCTGCTCGGGCGGCTACTTACAGACGTGGGACTGCACAAAGTCCTCCGAGGTGTGCGGTTGGGATACCGGCGCCGGGTGGTACGACTGCCTGTAGAAGGCGGCGCCCCCCAAAACGTATCGCTATAGTGGAATGCGCTGAAATCGTTGGCCTTGCATTCTTGAGCGTTGTTATTTTTAGCTAATTGAATTGGCCGGTACTGACGAAATACACAAGCAGTGGAGTCGTCATGAGCCAGCCGAGCGCCGTCAGAACCCGGTCCGAGGGATCCGTGGGCACGTACACCCATCGCCTGCGGGCGCTGGAGCACGTGCAGCGCCGTGATCCGCTGGCAGCGGCCCAGTCCTTTCTGGCGGCCGGCGACCGTGTCAATGCTGCCCGGCAGCTTGCCCGAGCCGGACGCGTGGCGGAGGCGTTGGACATGTTCATGGCCGCCGGCGAGAAGCACGACGCGGCCCGACTTCTGCGCAGCGAGGGACACTACACGCAGGCCGCGGAGCTGTTTGAAGAGCTTCGCGACTGGCAGCGGGCCGGCGCGTGCTGGCAGCGCGCCGACAACAAGATCGCCACCGCGCGCTGCCTGGCCGCCACGGGCCACGTCTGGGAGGCGGGGCTGCTCGCTGCGTCGGTCGGCGAGGCCAACGACACGATTCGTTACTGGCACGCCGTCCCGGCGACCTCTCCGCACTATGTGAAGGCCAACCAGCGCCTGCTGGCGCTTTTTGAGCGGCGCGGACGGGACCTGGACGCCTGCCGCTCGCTGGCGATCGTGCTCAGCGACAGCGCGCCGTCGTCCGAGAACCTGGGGCGCTTCTTCGATCTCATCGGCTACCAGGAGCGCTATGGGCTGTTCGAGGATGCGCTGGCGACGGTCGCACGTCTGAGGGGCACCACCCTGTCGCTGGAGGACGCGGACGCGATGGCGTCACGCCTGGGGTCGGCTCTGGCCACGCAGCGCGCGCTGTTGGGGCCTTTTGGCGCGGGCGCAGCGGCTCGATATCAGTTTGGGCCGCGGCTCAACTTGCTACCCACGGGAAGCGAATACATGGCCTACGACCGCCAGTACTCGCGCGTGGTAGTGGTCCGCTTCCTGGACGAGTGGTCGGGCCTGACGGCGGACGGGCTGGACCGACTTGCTCTGGAGGCGCGCACACTGGGCCGCCTGAGCCACCCCGGAATCGCGCAGGTGACCGGACTGGAGACTCAGCCGGCGCCGTTCTTGACTATGGAGCTGGTCGAGGGCCGCGATCTAGCCGCGGTGATGCGTCACAGCGGTGGCCCGATACCGCACAGCAAGATCATGGAGTTTGCCGGGTCGCTGTGCCACGCGCTGGCGTACGCGCACCGTGCCTCAGTGACCCACGGGGCGCTGGATCCGACCAACATCATGCTGACCTGGGAAGGCGACGTGAAGCTGGTCGGACTGGGACTGTCCACGACGACGATCTCGTCGCGGTACCACAGCCCCGAGCACTGCGATCCGTCACAGATCGGTCCGCTCAGCGACATCTACAGCCTGGGCGCCGTGCTGCACGCCTGCTACGCGGGCAGCCCATCTAAGTCGGGTGCCGCCGACAGCGCCTCCTGGGTGCCGCCTTTTGTTCTGGCTGCGCTCGAGCGCGCGATGGCGCCCGATCCCCAGGATCGGTACCCCACCGCGCAGGAGTTCTGGAAGGATCTCTCGGGCAGTCGTTAGGACCTCTTAGTCCTCGCCCAGGTCGTCCACACAGCACATGACGCCGCCTTGGGTCGCCGGATCGTCTTTCGTGACGCTATTGGCTTCGTTGACCGTGCTGCCGCCGCAGCTCCAGGTGGTCTTCAGGTCCAGGCCCAGGTGCTGGTTCCAGTAGTTCACCGGCTTGCACCAGCCGCACCCGCCGGAGCTGGGCGTGCACTTGGTTTTGCCCTCGGCGTCTGTCGAGCAGCTGCAGTTGGGCATGACCTTCAACGTCTTGCAGAGGTCGTGCGAGCCAAGGGTCAGCGGGAAGCACGTGCCTGGCTTGCACAGGGTGCCGTCGGCGCACTTGCCCTCTTCGCAGCCCTCGCACGTGTCGAGCGGATCGCAGCCTTTGGAGCCGCAGCTGCCCAGCGTCTTCTGGCTCTTCGTGCTGCAGCCCAGATCGCCGCAGCCGAACAGATCGTTGCTGGTGCCGGGATCGCCGAACAGCGTGGAGTCCTGGCTGCAGTTGAACGCGCCGACCGAGGACGTGCGCGCCAGGAAGAAAGCTGGTGATTGAGCGCCGTCCATGATCCCCCCGCAGCCCAGCGGGTTGCGGCTCAGGACGTCGTCCTTGCCCAGACAGACGTGCCAGCCTTCGGCGCACAGGTCGGCCACGTTGCAGCCGGTGCCGGCCGCGTTCTCACCGTCGTTGCCCGCCGTCATCTCGCCGGCCGGGTCGGGGTTGTGGCCCCCGGGGACGTCCCAGGCCCCACCCCACGCGGCGATCTTGGGATAGGTGACCATGTTGATGAAGCCCTCGCGTGTGCCGTCCGCGCACCCGAACTTGTCGCCGGTCGCGCCCACCCACGGCTTGGGACACTCGGCCTCGGCGTCCCCGCTGGAGATCATCTCGCCGGAGATCTGAATCACCGTGCCGGAGACGGGCAGCGTCGCGTCGTCGGCGCCGGTCAGCGGCTCGTCCAGCTCTATGACGAAGTAGGTCGGGAAGCACACTGGATCGTCTTCACCGGCCGGGACCGCCGGCTTGCCCAGCACCAGATGCTCTGTCAGGCCCCCGCCGGTCCAGACGCCGGTGATGTCGGGCAGGCCCTCGCAGCCCTCTTTGGCGTCGAAGGTGATCGACGTGATGACCAGATTGTCGGCCTGGTCGTACTGCCCGCCGGCCTCGACGGTCAGCGTGCACTCCCCGGCGGTCAAAGCCAGGGCCACGGTGGTGATGCACCAGCCGTCCGGGTTCTCGGCGTCCGCCTTGTGGGTGACCGTGGCCGTTCCGCTGTCGAACGCCACTTTGCCTGCGTCGGTCGACAGCTCGCCCGCCAGGGTCAGCGGTGTCTCGCCACATGCGGGATCGCCGGTGTCTGTGGTGTCGCCGGTGTCGGTCGTGTCGCCGGTGTCGGCCGTGTCGCCGGTGTCCGTCGTGTCGCCGGTGTCTTAACACTACACAACGACATAAGTCTAAGAAAACACCAAAC
>CAZJHX010000271.1:0-7578 GCA_964545715.1 uncultured Myxococcales bacterium | reverse complement strand
AGGCGATGTTCTTCGCCAGGTCGGCGACGCACTTCGCTCCGTCGTCGCACGGCTCTGGGCGAGCGGGCTCCGGCAGGGTAGAGTAGGGCTCAGGAGGAGCTGGACGGGTGATTTCGGCACGACCAACGTCCGATAAGAAATAGCGGTTTGCGGTCGGGCGGTCGGCCGCAAGCATCCCCAGAATGCCGCCGCCAGCCGCCCTCCAGCAGCCCCCGACGGCAAACCGAGTTGGAGGAAACCGCCCCCCGATTCACCTCAGCGTGACTCTATGCACAAAAAGGCGCCAGCGTCGCGCCAGGACCTGTCCATCCTCAAAACCCATCTGGACCCGTGCCGCACTCTCTGGCGGCCATCCAACGCCGTCGTCCACTCGGATCCCTGCGGCCGACGGACCTTCGGACGCGACGAAGACAGCCAGGACCACCCTGGAGTAGCTGCGGCTCCGACCGTCAGGCGCACGCGCCCATCAGCCACGACGGGCTCCCTGAACACTGGTCGAGATCTACGTCCTCGGACGTCAGGCCGGTTCGCGCCACTCGTACCGGTGGTGTAGCCCACGACTCGTGGAAGCGCTACGACCTTCGCGGTCGGCGATCGTCGCGGCGTGACAGGTCGCCTGCCCGGCGTGTCCTTCTCGAGCCCAAGATGCGTTCGGTCCACGTGATGGTAGGCGATGTACTCTCGGACCAGTCGGATAGCGTGGCGTTGGCCGAACACGACGACGCGATCGAAGAGCTCTCGCCGGCATCCGCCGATCCAGCGTTCGGCCACCGGATTTTGCCATGGGCTCATGTACGCCGTACGGCACGGCTTCGTCCCGATCGCCTTCAGGAAGCCGACCACGGCAAGCCCGAAGGTTGCATCGCGATCGAAAATCAGGTGGCGAGGGCGCTGGTCGAACGGGAACGCCTCGCGCAGCTGCTGGATCACCCACGCCGAGGTCGGGTTGAACGTCGCGTTGAAGTGCAGCACACGGCGGCGGCCATGTTCGATGACGAAGAAGCAGTACAGAACGCGCAGTCGGATCGTCGGGACCGTGAAGAAGTCCATCGCCGCAATCGCGTCCTTGTGGTTGCGGAGGAAGGTCATCCACCTTTGGACCTTCTCCGGATGCGGCGGTCGGGGGGGCATGTACCTCGACACGGTCGCCTCGGACACGACGAAGCCGAGCTTGGCCAACTCGCCATGGATTCGGGGCGCGCCCCATCCGTTGTCCCGGGCCATGGTCCGGATGAGCTTGCGGACCTCCGAGTCGATCAGTGGCCGCCCAGGGCGACGGTTCTGGTGCGAGAGCCGCGTCCAATAGCGCCGGAAACGCTTTTGGTGCCACTTCACGATCGTCTCGGGCGTGACGATCACGAGCCGATCGGTCCAGCCCGACCAGGACGCGCGGAATGCGACCCAGAAGCCGCGATCGGCATCGTCGAGGTGCGGGCGCGGACGCTCGCGTTTCAACGCAGTGACCTGCTGCCGAAGGAGAGGCCGGACGGAACCGCGACCACACCCCGCCATCGCCGCTACAGCCGCGGAGCGTCAGCATCGCCGCAATACGTGGGCCACCCGTCGCAAATACAATGCGCTCCCGAGCGACAGCCGGGTTCGAATCTACCTGGAGGTGCCGGACAAAACGGTCGGCCAGGCGTTGGCCGCTTGCGCCTCAAGTCGCTGAAATGCCACCACTTTGCCTTGGTTCCGGATCCGGTGGGCACTGACCCCTCACACCTGCCCACACTGACCACAGGCTCGACGACGACGATCTCTTTCTGACGGTGTCTGGCTGGCTGGCCCCTACGGGGCTCAGCTTCTTACACCACGTCCGTGGACTCTACTTCTGGGACGGTTTGCTTAGGCTGCCAAAGCAGTCTCCTTTCTGCCGGCCAGGCCGAATTCAGCCGGACTCACACAGCCCAGCGTCGAGTGTAATCGGCGCGTTTCCGAGTAGACCTCCACCAAACCACTCGCGCCCCGGGCTCGTTCAGCCATCGGGTCAGCTGCAGTACGAACGAGTCGGACGCGGCGGCCTGTTGCGTGAGCGGGCCGCGAATCACGCCGACTATGACGCCCAGTCTTGGGAGGTGTGTGCTGTTCAGCTCCTGCCTGGGCTGACAGCGTTTGTCGCCGGTGGCGATCGCCAAAAATCGTCGCGGCTGTGAGGTGTGGGCGGTACAATGAAGGCATGTCGTCAACGACCGACCTGGATGCTCGACGACGCCGCGCGGAAGAGCGGCGAAAGAGAGCCAGCGTGCGCTGGATCGCCGCCGATCGCGCCCAGCACGAACAGTGCCAGGTGCGCGGAGAAGAGGCGATCTCACTGCTAACTCAGTTGAGCCGGTGGTCCTGGGACCTTACCGGCAAGCCCCTGCCGACGTACTCGCGGCCCCAGACGCCATACCGATTTGTACGGCGGCAATGCCGGTAGAGCTGTCCGATGACTTTCGGGACATGCTGCTCGAGCTCACGGATGCTCACGCGGAATTCGTGCTGCTGGGCGGTCACGCGGTCGCGTACCACGGGTACCCTCGGGCCACCGCGGATTTGGACATTCTTGTGCGGGCGACTGGAGCGAATGCCGCCCGCGTCTACCGAGCACTTGCGGCGTTCGGCGCGCCCCTGGGTGAACTGGAGGTTGCTGAAACCGACTTTGCGACCTACGACGGCGTCCTTCAAATCGGATTGCCACCTCACCGCATCGACATCATCAACCGCGCGGACGGCATCACGTTCGACGAAGCCATCGACGATGGCGAGTCCATCCGAGTCGGAGGGCGCGAGATTCCGGTAATCGGACTTGCCGCGCTGCTGAAGAACAAGCGCACAGCGGGACGGCCGAAGGACCTGTTGGACGTCGCTGAGTTGGAGGCGCGCGCGTTGAAGGATGCAGCCGCGGATCCGTGACATACGGCGCGTACTGTCAGTCTCGAGGGCTGTCCATCCTCAGAACTCGTCTGCCCAGCAAGGTCAGGCACTTCCGGCCTTCACCCTCGCTTGAGATCTTGTCCATCCTCAGAACTCGTCTGCGCAGCAAGGTCAGGCACTTCCGGCCTTCACCCTCGCTTGAGATCTCCCGTCTCACTGGCCAGGATCACGCGGGCATGCAGCCCACCGGACTGGCGAAGGAGCAGCTCAGGGCCCTGGGTCGCCTGAGCCATGCGCTGGATCCCGGCGCACACTACCTTGCCGGCGGAAGCGCTATCGCTGTGCATCTAGGTGACTGGTGCCAAACGGCGTTGCGCCCCTCGTGGAGCCTCGCCTGGCGATCTCGGCGCCGAGCGAAGCGAGGGAACGTAACGTGTGAAGGCGGGCCCTTAGGCCCGTCGAGCGCGTTCCGCGCCGAGAGCGCCGGCGAGGCTCCGCGAGGGGCGCAACGTCGTTCGGCACCAGTCACCTAGGGCATCGTCGGTCGATTGATCTCGACGTGTTTACCCGATTCCAAGACGTGGACCTGTCCGAACTGCGGCTGAGCCTGTCATCGATCTTCGACGGCGAAACCACCGAAACGGACGCTACCCTCCATGGTTACGTCGGCGGCGTGTCGGTCGACATCGTCCGCTATCCGTATCCACTGCTCGAGGCCCCCGGGGTGGTTGTCGAGGGCATGCCGGTCGCGGGCCTTCGCGATCTCGCAGCCATGAAGCTCGCGGCTGTCTCGAAGCGGGGGATCCGACGAGACTTCTGGGACCTGCACGAGATCGTGACCCGATCGTTTGCCCTGGGAGCGGCCGTCGAGGCCTACCAGCGGCGTTTCGCGCAGGTGCGCCCAGAGATGTACCACGTCATCCGGTCGCTGACCTTCTTTGGTGACGCGGAGGTTGATCCGATCTTTCCTGCGGGGCTCACGCCGCAGCATTGGACCGCGATCAAGACGTATTTCCGCGCCGAAGCGCCACGACTACTCGGCGCGTAAAATGCTGCATGCGTCCGGGGAAACCAGGCCCTGACCGGTGGCCCTCGCAAAGGTCGCGCGCGACCAAACGCCTGGACGGGACGCAGCCGCCTGACCACAGAAGAAAGAGACAACCCGGTCATCGCGACGAAAAACGCCCCCTGCTGTTAGAGCTTCGCCAAGCGCGGCATACTTGCCCGATGCCCGTCAGATTTCGCAGACCTGCACAAAAGACCCGGGCGATGAACGCCGCCCAACTCAAGAAGGCCTACGGCGGCTGGCGCTCCGGCGCCCCGGTCCTGCGACACCTGTTGCGCGGCCTCCTGCTCGATCTCATAGACGACGTGAATGCAGCGCCCGGTGATTGGACCTTCAAAGGTGGCATCAGAGACCTCTTTCACCACCTGGCCGAACCCGTCCTCGCACGCATCCCAACCGGGCATCGGGGACGCGTCGAATACGCGCTCTTTGCCGACGAGCTCGACCGCATGATCCAACACGAACACCGCACCACCTACCGCTCCCTCAACATCACCGACCACCTTTGGGAAAACCGCCGCATCGGCGAGCGGCTCCCCCACGTGCTCGTGGTCAGCGAAAAAATCGGCCTGGTCCGCTTGCTCAGGCGCGTCAACCTGCGCCTCAGCGTCTCCACCCTGGCCATGAACGGCTACATGAACGCGGTCACCGCGGAGTACACAGCCGTCCACATCCTGCAGGCTATGACCCGCCGAGGTATCGACCAGCCAGTGCACATCATCGCGCTCGTGGACTACGATCCCGCCGGCCATGACATCGCCCGCATTGTCCCACAGATGTTGGCGCGCGCGGGCATGACCAACACCAAGCTCGACGTCCCGTTACACCCTCGACTGCTCACCCCCGACGCGCTGGTGACAGCTCGCACACCTCTGGGCACACCGACGCGCCACCGCGCCACCAGGCACGAGCGCTTCATGCGCGACACAGGCGGCATCGAGGGCCGACGAGAGGCCGTGTCCCTGGACGCGTTCGACTGGCACACCCTCGAGGACATCATCGCCGAGAGGGTCTCTCTTGTCTGACAGCGTTTTTCCCAAGCCCCCGGTCGGCCCGACCCAGAGACGGCGTCTCTTTCGCCGACTGCACATCCAGCCGACGGACCCACCGCCGTGGCGCTTGCCGGCCACCGAATTGAGACAACGATTCGGCCGCGACGGCCGACTGATCATCGCGTGGCTGGTGCGCACGATCTTGTGGCAGCTGCACCAGGCCATCCAGGCGCGCGCCGAACCTCCCATCGGCGGCAATGTCCGTACGCTGTGGTATCGCTACGTCAAGCCGGTCATGGCGCGCCTCGACGACGACCGAGACTCCTACGACCGCGTCCTGGTTCAACTCAACCGCATGGTCTTCGACCACCGCCTGTTCAACTACAGCGGCTTCGATCTCACAGACCTCCACTGGGAGACCCGCCGCATCGGCGACCGCCGTCCGGACATCATCGTGGGCGCGGAAAAACTCAGCCAGGTTCGCTTCCTGCGCGAGGTCCACGCCCTGCACGGCGTCACGACGCTCGCCTGGTCCGGCAACCCACCGGGCGTCACGGTAGAAAACACCGCCCGCCACGCGGCCGAAGCGATGGCCGCCCTCGGCCGCACCAACCGCCCCTTCCGCGTCATCGCCCTGGTCGATTACGATCCCGAGGGCCACAGTATCGCAGCCGAGCTCCACCGCGGCCTCACCCAACTCGGCTTCCAGGCCACACTGCAGCTCCCCGTCGGCCCAAACGCCCTGACCCAGAAACAGATCGCCGCCGCCCGCCTCCCGATCATCCGCCGCAACAAACAAAACGTGGCCCAGCTCGCCAACTGGCTCACAAAAACCGGCGGCGTCGCAGGCGACCCCTACCGCATCCGCATCGAGTCCATTCCCCGCCCCCGCCGCCACGAGCTGGTCGCCGCGCTCGTGGCCGCCCCCTCACCGTCGAACTAGACTGAACCGCCCTGGTGTGTCGGAGGCCCCAGACGTTGGGAGACTGGGACCATGGCAGAGAGTTCTTTTTCACCAGAGGTCAAGGAGCGTGCCGTCAGGCTCGTTGCAGAGACGCGCAAGGACCATCCATCGGAGTGGGCAGCGATGTCGTCGATCGCCTCGAAGATCGGGTGCACGGCGGAGACGTTGCGCAAGTGGGTGCGGCGGGCAGAACGGGACGCCGGCGTTAGACCGGGGCCGACGTCGGACGACCGCCAGCGCGTCAAAGAGCTGGAGCGCGACAACCGCGAAGAAGGTCAACGCCCCGTAACACCCGCCGCCATCACGGCGTCATTCACGGTCTCAGCTGCTCCCACTTTCGAGACCCGAGTCCCACTTTGAGACCCCGGTGAGACTCAACTCACCGCTAACACCTGGTATTTGCTCAGCCACAACGCTGGCACGCGACCCGCCTGGTTGCCGCCCCGATGGGCACGCCAGAACACGCGCACCAGGCGCCGCAATATCAACCCCGCGATCCGTCCGCCGGCCTCGTCGCTCGGCTTGTGCGCTCGCACCTGCATGAGCTGCTCGAGCGCGTCGCTGACCAGGACCGCGCCCTGCCCGCTTTCGTGATCGATGAGCTGCGCGCGATCAGCGCCTGCGGCGACTTCACGCGCGGCTTCGCACATTTTCGCTGCACGTCGTGCCGCCAAAGCCGTGTGGTCCCGCTGTCGTGCAAATCCCGTCTGTGCCCCAGCTGTGGCGCCCGCCGCATGTGTGAGCAAGCGGCGCATCTGGTGGACCGCGTACTCAGACCCGAGCTGCGGTGGCGTCAATGGGTGGTCACCTTTCCGCGCGACCTGGCGATCGGCTTGTGCTTCCAGCCCGATCTCTGCTCTGCGGTGCTTCGGGTGTGCATGCGCGTGCTCCTGCAGTGGTTTCGAGACAGGTCTGCCCCCATCACACCGGCCGGCGTGAGGCGCGTCCACCCCGCCGCGGTGGTCTTCGTCCAGCGATTCTCCGACGGCGCCGGCCCTTGGATGCATTTCCATGTGCTCGCAGCCGACGGCGTGTTCTGCGAACGCGCGCACTCGCTGGCCGTCTCGTTCTCCCCACATCCACCCCCCACACAGACCGAGCTCGCGGCGCTCGTAAGACGCCTCGCGGCCCGCGTCCGGGGCCTGTGCGCCCGCCGAGGCGTACAGCCCGTCGGCCCCGACGGCGCCTTGCTACACGACTGCGCATCCGCACCAGCCCAAACCATCCGCCGACCCCGGCCACCCCCATCGCGCGCCCGTCACGTCCCATTGTGCGCCCGCCATGACGACTTCGGCCTGCACGCCGGCGTCTCCATTCCCCCGGGGCGCCCCGCCGCACTCGAACGTCTGTGCCGCTACATGGCCAGACCCGCCATCGCACAGACCCGGCTCACCCAGCTCGACGACGACCGCGTCGTCCTCACCCTCAAACGCCCCCGCGGCCCCATCAAACAGCTCGTCTTCGACCCGGTGGCCTTCGTCGCCCGACTCGCAGCACTCGTCCCACCCCCAAATCGACATCTCACCCGCTTTTGGGGCGCACTGGCCCCCGGCTCACCAATACGCGCGGCAGCCGTTCCACCGCCAGACGCGACCACACCTGAACGCCCGACAGCCCCCAAGCGCCCCAACCGAATGCGATGGAACGACTTGCTCCAACGCGTTTTCCTGGTAGATGCGCTACTGTGTCCCTGCGGCGGA
>CAZJHX010000270.1:0-7919 GCA_964545715.1 uncultured Myxococcales bacterium | reverse complement strand
CCGTATTGCGCCTCCAAATTCGCGGTAGAGGCGCTCAGCGACGCGCTGCGCGGCGAGCTGCGCCCGTGGGATATCCAGGTCGCGTTGGTCGAGCCGGGCAACATCGACACGCCGATCTGGGGCAAGGCCACGGATTTGGTCGAGGAGATGAGGGAGGCCCTGCCGCCCATCGCCTGGGAGCGCTACGGCGAGCGCTTCAAGACCTTGCAGCGCATGTTCAAGGGGGCTCCCAAGGCCGGCGCGCCCGCCGAGGACGTGGCCAAAGCCGTCTATCACGCGCTCACCGCCACCCGCGCCAACACGCGCTATCTGGTGGGCAAGGATGCCCATGCCGGCGCCTTCTTGCGATGGCTGCTGCCCGACCGCGCGTTCGACTGGGTGATGCTCAGAGTGCAGAAGCTCTAAGGTCTAGTCGCCCCAGATCGCGATCTCGTTGCCCTCCGGATCTCTCAGATAAGCAAAGCGGCCGGTCTCATCGGCCAGCTCCTCGCGGACAAACAGGTTGTGCGCCTTCAGCTGCGCCAGCCGCTCGGTGAAGTTGCTTACCCGAAACGTCAGCGCCACAGTCGGGCCGCCAAAGTGCATGTTGTCCGGCCGCGGCACGATGCCGATGTTCAGCTCACCCCCGGGGGTCTGCAGAATGCCGTACCGGCCGCCGTTGGCCTCCACGTCCATGGTCACGCCGAGCGCCAGCTCGTACCACAGCGCCAGGGTGGCGACGTCGCGGGCGCGGATCATCACGCCGCAGATGCGCTCTACACTCATGGCTCCTCTCCCGGACGCCAGACGACCGTTCCCATGGTCCGGCGCATCTCCAGGTACTCGTCGGTCCAGCGGCCATCCTGGCCTCGGATCGTGAAGACCGGATGGTCCTGCCGGTCGCCGCCCCATGCGCAGGTAAACAGCGAGATCAACGGCGGCTGGTCCGCCCGAAACACCACGTCTCGGCGGGCGATCAGCGTCATCCCGGCTGCCTGCACGGCCGCCTCCGGTCGCTCGTCCGCCGCGGCGTGTACAAAGCAGAAGCGCCCGTCGTCAGACATCACCCGCGCGGCCGCGGCGCAGTAGTCAAACACGCTGCCGTGCAGCTCGATGCGGGCGGCCGCTTTCTGCGGGTGAGGCGACTGCACTCCGCGGTCGGCTGGGATGTACGGCGGGCTGCCCGTGACCAGGTCGTAGCGCGCGCCGGCCGGCAGCACGCCGGTGGTCTCTCGCAGGTCGGCGTTGTGCGCGACCACGCGGGCCTGCAGTGCGTTGTGCGCCACGGTCTTCAAGGCCAGATCGTGGCTGAGCCGCTGCACCTCCACCATGGTCAGGTGGGCCTCGTGGGCCAGGCGCCACAGGGTCAGCAGCCCGACCGAGCCGATGCCCGCGCCGAGATCCAGCAGCTTGCTGGCCCGGGGCGCCGCCGCGGCCGCTGTCCAGGCCGTCATCAGGTCGTCCGTGGAGAAGCGATGCCCCTTTTTGAGCTGATAGATGCGCCAGTCGCCGGCCAGGCGGTCCAGCGTCTCGGCTTCGGAGTGGGCGCCCGCCATCACGCGGCGCTGCGCAGCGCCAGCTGACCGCAGGCCCCGTCCACCCGGCGGCCACGCGGGCGACGCACCGTGACGCAGACCCCCGCGGCATCCAGCGTGGCCCGGACGCGCTCCACCTCATGCGCGCTCGGGCTCTGGAAGTCCACGCCATCAAAGGCGTTCCACGCGATCAGGTTGACCAGGCACGGCAGCCCGCGGGTCCACTCCACCAGCCCCGCAAGCTCGCTCGGCGTGTCGTTGAGGCCGGCCAGCAGCACGTACTCGACCAGGATGAAGCGCCGCGACGCCGGCAGCGGATACCCCAGGCACGCGTCTTTGAGCGTGGCCATCGAAAACGAGTCAGCGATAGGCATGATCGCACGGCGCGTCGCCTCAGTACCCGCGTTCAGGCTGACCGCGAGCTGGATCCGCCCGCCAAAGTCGTCCGCCAGTCGCCGGATCTTCGGCGCCAGGCCCACGGTGGACACCGTGATGCGACGCATCGGGTGCATCTGGCCGCGATGGTCGGTCAGGATCCGAATCGCGTCGGTCGTCGCCTCATAATGGTGCAGGGGCTCACCCATGCCCATGAACACGAGGTTGGTCACGCGGGAGGGCGCGCACTGCCTCGCCAGCCGGACCTGCGCCACGATCTCGCCGGCCGTCAGGCCGCGCTGCAGCCCCATTTGAGCGGTCGCGCAGAAGCCGCAGCCCATCGCGCAGCCGACCTGGCTGGAGACGCAGAAGGTCAGCCGATCTATGCCGTGAGGGATCAGGACGCCTTCCGTACGCGCGCCGTCCGGCATGCGAAAGACCAGCTTCGTGGTGTCGTCGTCGGAGGCCGCACGCTGCTCGATGGAGACTGCTGACCGGCACGTCGCCTGTGCGAGCAGGGCGGCTTTGCGAGGTCCCAATGCCGCGATCCGGTCGGTGGCCACGTGCTCCCGGTGCATCGCCGAAAAAACGGTGTCGGCGTGTACGGCGCCCACGCCCAGCCCATCGAGAAGGTCCGCCAGCGCAGGACGCGGCATGCCGTCGATAGCGGGTAGGGTGGCCATGGTCCGCGTTATAGCACGCGGTTGGTCACCCAGCAGCACGCAGTCGGGACGGTGGGGGCTTGCGCTTGGAGGTGCCCAAGGCGGAGCTGCGGTCGTAGACGCTGACGCCCTGGGCGCGCAGACCGACGGCGATGCGGCTGCGTCGTGCCGTGTTGTCCTCGTCAAAGAGCACGTGCAGACGACGCTCCAGCGTGTCGGCGTCCGAGGCCGCCAGGTCCGCGTCAGGCACGATGAAGACCAGGCGATGACGGTGACGGCGCGCCAGGCGAACGGCCGGCATGAGCTGCGCCGCGTTGTGCACGCCTGTGAGGTCGGTGACGACGACCAGCGTGTGGGTGCCGCCCCGGTCCGCGATGACCTGCTGGATGGCGCGCTCCAGACCGACCTCCTTGGGGCCGGGCAAAGCGTCGGTGCGGTACGGCAGCTCGATGCCGCGCAGGCGACAATACGTGCGCAGCGCGGCCTCATCCGCGTCCTCTGCCGGGTCCGAGAAATAATGCGACAGCACCTTCAGCTCCGCGGCGTTTCGCTCCAGGTGCTCGTACACGCGGCTCATCACGGCGCTCTTGTCCCAGATCCCAAGGTCGGGTCCGTCGTCCGCGACCATGGCCCGTGGCAGGGACAGATCGACGGACTCCTGCACCCGGATGAACTCGGCCACTCGCGAGACCAGGTCGCCAGTCGTCATGGCGTCGGTAAAGCTCTTGTGCACGACCGCGTGGACCTCGAGCAGATGCGCGATCACGCGCTGAGGCATGGCGTGGCCGGTGGCGGCGCGCGTGAAGCCGAACACCTCCTGATCAAAGGTGACCAGGCCGAAGCGATCGCGGCCGGTGTTGACGGTGCGCGCCAGGTGAAACGCCAGGTCGATCCCCACGTCGACCCGGGCCTGCCCTGGAGCGCCCCAGCGCATGGACGGGCCGATATCCAGCAGCACATAGACGCTGCGAGTGACCTCGCTCTCAAACTCCTTGACGATCAGGCGGCGCGCGCGGGCGGTGGCTTTCCAGGCGATGTGCTTGAACGGGTCGCCGTGGTGGTGATCGCGCAGCTCTCGGATATCGGAGCCCAGGCCACGCACCGGCTGGGCGGTCGGGGTCAGCGCGTCCCGATCGGAGGCGGCCGTCAGCAGCCGCGGCACGCGAGATCGGCGGCTCGCCGTACGCGGGAGAACGGTCAGCGGTACGTCCAACGGCTTGTACACGGTGGCGCGAAACATGCCGGTCGGCCCGACGACACGCAGGTAGAGGCCGTGGATGACGGCGGGGCCGGTGCGCAGGGCGTGAGCCTGGACCCGCCACTCGAGCTCCGCGCCCGGTCCAACGGCGCGCACGTCCTCGGGGTCGGGGCAGTCGACCGCGCTGCTGGTGACCATGGTGACGCCCAGACGTCCGATACGCCGGGCGCCCCGGTTGTAAATGGTCAGCGGAACTTCGAAGGGGCCACCGGCGACGATGCCGCCCCCCGGTCCGGTGGGCGCGTCGCAGTCCACTGTCAGCCCGCCGGCCCACACGCGGCCCGCGTCGCGCAGACACAGCGGGTACGCCAGCGCCACCATGCCGAGCACGACCTGGCCCCACAGCGCGATGATCGGGTTGTCGGAGAGCACGCCGACCGTCAACAGCGCCAGGCCGGTGGACAGCGCGAGGACGCCGCCGGTGTCGAGGCGTAGCCGGACGTTGGAGCCGTTCAGGAGACCCGACTTGTCCCGGCGTACGGAACTGATTTCAGGGCCTGGGCAAGCACCACGGCGCTGTTCGTGCCCTCCAGCTCCGCCTCGGGCGTGAGCAGGATCCGGTGCTCCAGCACGTAGGGCGCCAGAAAGCGGATGTCGTCAGGCGTCACAAAGGCGCGACCGTGCACAAAGGCCCGCACTTTGGCGCTGTTCATGAGCACCAGGCTGGCCCGTGGGGACCCGCCGATGAGCACCTTGGGGTGGTTGCGCGTAAACGTGACCAGCTGCACCACGTAGTCCATCAGCTCTTCGTCCACGAAGACCTTTGACGCGGCCTCGCCCAGCCGCAGGATGTCCTCGGGCTGCAGCACCAGGTTCACTTGCTCCAGCGGGCTGTTGTACGTGCGCAGCAGCTTGCGCTCCTCGTCGTAGGACGGGTAGCCCAGGTTCAGCTTGAACATGAAGCGGTCGAGCTGGGCCTCGGGCAGCATGTAGACGCCCTCGTGCTCGATCGGGTTCTGGGTGGCCAGCACCATGAAGGGCGGCTCCAGCTTGATCGTGTGGCCGTCGATGGTGACCTGCGCTTCCTGCATCGCCTCCAGCAGCGCGCTCTGCGTCTTGGCGGGGGCGCGGTTGATCTCGTCGCCGAGGACGACGTTGGAGAAGATCGGGCCGCGGCGCAGCACAAACTCGTTGTTCTTGAGGTCCAGCACGTAGGTGCCGGTGATGTCGGCAGGCAGCAGATCCGGCGTAAACTGCACCCGCTTGAACTCGCAGCCCAGGGTCTGGGCAAACGTCTTGACCAATGTGGTCTTGGCGATGCCGGGTACGCCCTCGAGCAGCACGTGACCGCGCGCCAGCAGCGCGATCAGCATCACCTCTATGGTGGTGTCCGCTCCGATGTAGACCTTCGCGATCTCTCGAAAGACGGCCTGCCGTTTGGTCGTCGCGATCTCCGCCGCTCTAGTCTCTTCTTCAGGTGATCGTCCCAAGCACCGCCTCACAATCGTTCCACAGTTGCTCGAACTGATGAGCGCTCATGCGCATTTCCGGCCTGGGGCCGGCGCCACGCGCGCGTACTTTATTGAATGTATCTACGCACCTCAAGGCGGCGGGCGAGTCCATGCGCCGGTCGCCGGCAAGGCGCTCGAAGCGGTCGGCCAGCATCAGCGCCGCGATCGTGAAGTCCGAGCGGCTGCGGGCCATCGACAGCGCCTGCACGCGATAGTCCGTGGCGCTGCGCCGATGGGTCGCGGTATGCAGCCACGCGAAGCGGGGCAGGGCGGTCGGCCACGGCAGCAGCGAGCTGCCCAACAACATGGCCAACAGCAGCGAGGCGGATGCCCCGAAGAGGACTTCGGGGCGTCCGAACCAGTCGCCGGCCGCCGCCAGCGTCTCGTTCAGGGCGGCGATGGCCAGCGAAAACTGTCGCGAGAGGCCGCCGAGCGCGCGCCCTCCCGTCGGTGAGTAGCGACCACGCACGACGGCGTCGGGAGTGAGGACCTTGACGCTGCACGGGTCGTCGCAGAAGTAGCGCAGCGTGTTGGCGGCAAACTGCTTGTCCCCGTACGCGTGGCGCTGCATGTCGTTGATGAAGATGCTCGCGTCCCCGATAAACAGCACATAGCCGTCCCCGTCGGCGACCTCGACCGCAAACGCCTGGTCCGGCTCGGCAAACTCTATGAGAACGTTGGCGTCGCCCCGGCCGCGCGCGGTCTTGTCCAGCGCGATGGCGGTCGGGTGATTCAGGATGATCTCGGCCACGTTGTACCAAAGAAAATGCGGTTGCTCGCCGGCCTCGGTCTCCGGCGCCGTCAACCGGGGAAAAGCGGGGTGGTCGCGGTAATACTCGCTGTGGATCACGGGCTCGGTCAGCAGGCGCAGCCCAAACGCCTCCAGCAGGTGGGGGCCGTCGCCACGATCGAGCGCCACGACCGCATGCCCGCCATCCAACACGAACTCCCGCAGCTCGTCGGCCTCCACCGTGACGCCCGGTCGCAGAAACACGAGCACGTCATCGCTGTCGACGTCCCTCCAGTCGAACTCGGGGACGACCTCCAGCTCCACCTTGGCTTCCGCGGCGGTGGTCGCGACGTAGCGCATGCCGTTCCAGTCCTCGGACTGGGGGTCGAAGTCCGCCGGTCCGCCGAGCAGCAGCGCGGTCAGTGCGAGCAGGGCGCTCATGCGGGTGGCTCCGCGGGGGCTTGGCGGACACGCTCCATCAGGGCCAGCGTGGCCTTATGCTCAGCCAGCGTGACCCGCACATCGCCGCCGAAGTACAGCGCCTCGAAGCGCGCGGTCAGCTCCTTCACGACGTCCGGATTCAGGTCGGGCGCCTGGTTCAGCAGCGTCTCGATGTCGCGCGGGGTATCGGAGCCGAAGTGCATCGCGCCGTCGCCGCAAGCCTCCACCAGGGCATCGTAGGCGCGGCTGGTCATCGCACGGAGCGGCAGCATCCGGATCCGGCAGCGCGACAGGTAGCCCGAGTGTGGGATCTTCATCGGGATCGACTCAGGCACGAAGCCGGCGCTCTCGATGACCAGCGTGTAGACGCCGGGCTCCAATGGACCGAGCACAAACAGACCGCGTGCGTCCGCGTCCACGGCGGCCACGACGTGCTCACCCTGCCGCGCCGACAAGCGCGCGACCGTGATCGGCAGGTCCAGGTGGCTGTCCCAGACGAAGCCCGCCACGTGGTGTCGCGGCCTGGCCAACGTCCCGATGGACGCATCATCGACGGACTCCACCAGTCGCGAGGTCTTGTCACCGGCCGATCCACGGCGGAAGGCGCGCGGTCTCAGCAGGTCACGCAGCCGCTCACGCCAGGCGGTCAGGCGGCCCGAGCGTGCCAGGGTGACCAGGACGACGGCCAGGATCAGGGCCAGCAGCGGAACCAGGTAGACGCTGAGGGGGACCCGCGGTGGGGGCGGAATCCAGAGGGGCAGCCCCGGAGACAGCGACCCGATCTCCCAGGGCTCGGCCGGCGAGTAGACGGCCCGAAGCCGCGCGCGGGCCGGGCCAAAGCGCATGGCGGCGGCGCTCAAGTCGATCTCGGCGGAGAAGGTGCCGTCCTCGACAGTATCTATATAGGCGTAGGCGGTGTCGTCCAGCGCGATGGTCACGGTGCCCTGCATGGCCTCGCCGCCGCCACGCAGGCGACCGGCCACCGAGATGGCCAGCGGATCGTCCTGGTCGTCGGTGCGCTCGAGCGTGACCGACGTGCGCACGATCACCATCAGGTTGCGGGTCACCGACACCGGATTGAAGCGCTTGCTGCCCTCGAAGCCGATCGTGATGTCGTATCGTCCCGGCCCGGGTGGCTCAAAAGCGTCGAAGACGGCGCGCCCGTCGCCGCCGGTGTATACGCGCACCGTCTGGCTGCCCAGCGTCGCCGTCAGGGCGAGATCGGCAGCGGGCTCTGCACCGCGTCGCAGGACGGCCAATACGCGAGGCGCCTCGTCGACGCCGATTCGGGGCGGCGCAAGTGCCGCTTGCAGCTGAAGGGTCTCGCGGCTGAGATCCAGGCTGTGATCCGCACGGTCCGCGCCCCGCACGGAGTCCCCGCCGTACTGGACGGTGATCTTCACCTGTGGATCGTCGGGCGGGCGCGTCGAAGCGACCTGCTCCAGGTCCTCGACGTCCAGCACAAACCGAAAGCGTCCGGCGGCATCC
>CAZJHX010000269.1:0-7987 GCA_964545715.1 uncultured Myxococcales bacterium | reverse complement strand
CCCCCATCCGGACCCGCCAACCGGACCCACCAACCCGACTTTTTCGTTGACTCTCTTCGAGAGCCATGAGAATATCTGCCCAATCAAAATGGCTGCCAGCACACGCAAAAACACTCAGATGCCCCTCGACTTCAAGTCGTGGGGTGGCAGGCGGAGGGGCGCCGGCCGAAAGCGGGCTGTCGGGCGTCGAGCTAGTCCGCGGCACTCGACCCGCGCCAAGCTGCCGCCCAGGTGTCCGGTTCACGTCACATTGCGTCTTGTGGACGACCTGCCCAGCCTCCGTCGCGCCCGCGCCTTTCGCGTCATCCAGCGCGCGCTCTTCAGGGCATGCCACCGATTCGCCGTCCGCATCACGGACTGGAGCGTCATGCGCAACCACCTGCACCTTGTCATGGAGCCTCGCGACGCCCAGGCCCTGAGCATCGCGATGCAGGGCTTCGCCATCCGCCTGGCCAAGGGTCTGAACCGAATCTGGCGCCGCAAAGGGCGGGTCTTCGCAAGCCGGTATCACGCCCGGGCGCTCACCACGCCGCTGGAGGTGCGACGCGCCCTGGCCTATGTGCTGAACAACGCCCGTCGCCATGGCGCCCAGGCCGGCTATACATACCCGCCGCAGTGGCTCGATCCGTTTTCGAGCTGCGCGGTCTTCGAAGGCTGGAAGAACCGCCCGCCTCCAAGCGCTGAGGCCGAGCTACTCACGCCCAGAGCGAGCCCCAAAACCTGGCTGCGGAAGCACGGCTGGCGCCGGCATGGCCGCCTGGTTCGGGCCGAGATTCCCCGCGCCTGGCCGAAGTCGCGCCCTCAGGGGTGAACCACCACCGAGACCCAGTCGGACTTGAAGGTGGTCGACTTGCGCCCGACCTCGCGATGGACGGCGGCTCTGATCTTGATGGTCTCGGCTTTGGGATAGTCCCAATAACCCTCGAACACCGGGCGGGCGGTGCCGATGAGCTCGATGGCGCCGCCGCGCGCCAGGGTCTTGGCCGCGCTTCTTCCCGCGACGCGCTTCACGGACGGGCGGGCGCCCGTGGACCAGCCCTTGACCTCAAAGTACAGCCGGAGCTTCCCGGCCTCGACCGGGGCGTTGACCGTGTTCTTGAGGCTGATCTTGAGCGCGCGCGCCAGCTCGATGGGGGTGCCGGCGCGCATGAAGGCGCCGCGCGCGATCAGGTCAACTCGAAGCTGGCCCTGGACCAGAAACTCCATCGCGTCTGACACGATCTCGTACGGCGCGATGCCGGCCATGGCCGTGGTCTCGGGGTCGATACCCGCGCGACGCTTGCCCTGGCGCTGCCATGCGTAGTGCAGGCGCAGGCGCACTTTGCCGGACTGGGGGAGATCGAGCGCCCACTGTGGGGATGAGAGCCACTCCAGCTTGATGGACTCGCCCGGCTTCAGGTCGATGATGTCCCGCGGCCAGTCCTGCGCAAAGAGGCCACACCGGCCGCCCGCGCCTTTGGCCACCGGACGCCAGATGCCGTCGCCCGAGTCGGTCTCGGCGGTGTAGAAGACCTCGGGCTCGCGCCAGCCGACCTCGGAGCCGTCGTTGGGCTTCACAACGCGGTGGGTCGCGGTGCGGGACGTGTTGATCAGCAGCGCTTCGACCTCGACCCGCTGGCCGGGCTCGATGACCGTCGGTGTCTTGAGACGGGCCTCAACCCGCAGATCGTCGGCGGGGGCGGCGGTGAGGGCGAGAGTCGTCAGTAATCCGATAAGCATGGCGGCTGTTAACGCGGCAGATACGGCGGGGATCTATCGTCACCGCGCTTGTCGGGGTGTTTGGAGGGCCGGCGCCGGGATAGACGGCGGCAGGCGCACTGACTTTTGCAACCGGTCCAACCGGCCGCGCCAGGCGCCCTTGTCGATGCGCTTTTCACCGGGCGCCACCTCCACGGGTCGATCCTTGTCGCGGCCGTCCGGGTACATCACGTTGAGCCCGTCGCCGGAAGCCAGCAGCAGCCAGCTGCCCTTTCGGTTGGGCGAGACCCTCAGGCCCTGGAGGTGTCCGGCGCCGGTGCACCCCATCACCGCCGAGCCGGCGCCCTTCAACACAGGGACAGCGTCCGCCGGCAGGCAGCGCAATGTCAGCGGACCCGCGTCGCGCCCTTTGCCGTGGCCCTCCGAGACCGACCGACACACCGTATCGTCGGGGGCGAGGTCCGTTACCAGCTCGCCTTTCGAGCGACTCCGTGTGCCCCGTCAGGGACGCGTTTGCCGTCGTGCGTCGAAGCCCGCGGGCGGTCCGCTGCCGTGATGGTAGGCCGACACGTGCACAGCGTATCGAGTCGGCGTCGGCGGGGCGTGAGCGATGAACAGGGCGGTGATCAGTGCAGTCATGGCGCTTGTGACGCTCAGCCTACGCGATGGATTCAGATGTGCGCAACGCGCGGTTCCGGTAGCCTCTTTGCATGATTCGACTCTGCCTTGTCCTCGCGCTGCTCGCGCCCGCCTCAGCAGCGGCTCAGGGCGCCGGCTTTCGCGCGGTCTTCGACTCCGCGGACCAGGCGATAAACGAGGGCATGGGCTGGACCGACTCCGACAACGCGACCGGCACGCTGGCGTGGGGGCAGTCTTACCTGATGATGGGGTATGCGGCCATGTTCCGGGGCACCGGCGACGCCGGCTACCTGGTCAAGCTGGCTCAACACGCACTGGCGGTGTTGGATCAGCGCGACTCGGTCGTCGGCTTGACGGACTACGCCGGAAAGAGCCGCCCGTGCTGGCAGTCCGGAAAGTACTCGGACGGGGAGCAGGGATACTGCTGGGCGGTCCACACGGGCATGCTGACGTACCCCATGGCCGACCTGGCGCTGCTGCTCAGCGAGCATCCCGACGTGGGCTGGCTGCCGGTCCCGGGGGGCACGACGCTGGCGGAGGACACGGCAACGATTGTGGCCGAGGTGTTGCTGTCGGTGGCGGTGCACGACAGCCAGCTCAAGAGCGGCCCCGGCGCCAACCAGATGCACTACATCGGCGATCCGGGCGCCACCTTCACGTCCGTGGCGGGCAAGGCGCTGCCGCTCAACCAGATGAACGCCCTCGGCCGCACGTCGCTGGTGCTGTGGCAGGCAACCGGCGATCCCGTGCACCTCGACCGCGCGATGGGGATGCTGCACTACCTGCGAGAGCGCATGACCGTGCACAAGGGCGCGTTGGTCTGGACGTATTGGGGCGACCCATGGAAGGCGGGCAAGGGCGAGGACATCTCGCACGCGGCCATCAACGTGGACTTTGCCGCGCTGGGCCATCGCGCGGAGCTGGTGTTCTCGGACCAGGACATCAAGCAGCTGGGCAACACGCTGTTCGACAATGTGCACGTCAGCGTGGACCAGGTATCCAACAGGGTGGACGGCGGCGCAGTCAACGATCCGTCCTACAAGATGCAGGTGTGCCGATGGCTGAACCTGGCGTGGACGGACGCACGGGCGTGGGCGATCGGCGCAAACTTCTACCGTGGGGTGAAGTCGACCGGCTCGGGGTCGGTGATGGCCGGGCTGGGCCGCATCGTGCAGCACGCGCCGCCGGTGTGGGACCACACGTTCTATTACGTCGATTGGGCGGATAAGGGCGACTACAACAAGGCCACGGCATACGGCGCCAACGTGCTGACCGACCCACCCGACAAGGCTCAGCGTGTGGCCGTCAGGCTGACCTATCGCACGACCAAGAGCGCTGTCGTGGAGCAGTGGGACGGCGACGTCTACACGCCGATGGCGCGCCTGGACGAAACCGGCGGCGACTTCGACACCGTGTTCATCCCGTACGATCCGGCGATCTATCACCCCTACGTGGACACAGCGGCGCTGTATCAGCTGACCGACGACTTTGCGGCGTCGGGCGGCATCGAGGTCAAAAAGCCGGCCGCGGTCGAGCCGCCCACCATCCTCACAGAGGCGCTGCAGGACGCGGAGGTCGGCGTGCCGTTCAGCCAGACGCTGGAGGGCGCGGGCGCGGCGCCGCTGTACTGGACGCTGGTGGACGGGCCGGCCGGGACAGCCCTGTCCCAGGAGGGCGCGCTGACCGCAGCCCTGGACGAGGGGGCGGTGTTCCCGGTCACGGTCAGGCTCTCCAACGATCACGGAAAAGCCGAAAAGACCCTTAATCTCGAGGTGATCGCGCCCCCGGATCCGGTCGAACCCGACCTGTCCGAACCCCCGCCTGACACAGACGATCTCGTGGTCCCCCCACCGGACGAGCCGGCGCCGCCGGACGTGATAACCCCGGTCGACGTCCCGCCCGACACCGCTGCAACCGCAGCCGAGCCCGACACCACCCGGGTTGTCGAGCCGGACGAGCCGAAGCCGGACGTGCAAATCACCGCGCCACGCCCCGGCGCCTCGGGCGGCTGCGCTCAAGGGCACGGTCCAGCATCGCAGTGCATGCTCTGGCTGCTCGGATTGATGCTCATCCTCGGACCGTTTCTGGCACGCCGGCGCGCCGAGTCCGTCCACTCCGGACGTGGTACCGTGTGAGTCACAACCCATCCGAGAGAGGTCACGGCCATGTCCGACGCCCGTCATGTGCGCCTCGCAGTCTTCTTTGCAGGTCCGATCGTCGCTTTGGCGCTGGTGAGCGCCGATGCGGTGGCGGTCCCCACTCAGGTCCAGTCGCAGGGGGTCCTCCGGAGCGGGGGCGAGCTTCTAGAGGGGGTTGTTGACCTCAGCTTCCGGTTCTATGCCGACCAGTCGGGGGGTAACCCGCTGTGGGAGGAGACGTTCCCGGTCCTGGTGAACGCGGGCGTCTTCGATACGTTGCTGCCCGCTGATCCAGAGAAGTCTCCGTTTCCGCCCGACCTCTTTGCAGGCGGTCAGATGCGCTGGCTCGCGGTGGCGCTGGAAGGTGAGCCAGAGCTACCCCGCAGCCGCCTGACCTCCGTCGCGTATTCTCTGTACTCCGGCCACGCCGACACGGCGTCCGCCTTGCAGTGCAGCGGCTGCGTGACGCCCGCCCAGGTGGAGTTCTCCTACGCCGGAAGCTCGGAGCAGGGGGGGCCGGCCACGACCGCGCTGCTTGCGACAGACGCGCTGCTCGCCGCGGACCTGTCGTGTGACGGGTGCGTCGAGCTGACCTACCTCGCCGCCTCGGTCCTTCAGGCCGGCAACGTGTCGTACGACAACGACGCCTCCGGTCTCGAAGCCACCACCGTCCAGGCGGCGCTCGACAAGCTCTTCGCGCTTTATGTCGCGCTGGCGCCTGTCGCCGCGACCGGCAGCTTCCTGGACCTGATCGACGTCCCCGCCGGCCTGAGCGACGGTGATGACGACACGCTGGCCGGCCTGCCCTGCGTCAGCGGGCAGACGCCTCAGTGGACCGGGTCGGCGTGGTCCTGCGTCGAGACCGCGGCAGGGCAGCAAGGGCCACCGGGAGAGGACGGAGCCACCGGCCCTCAGGGTCCGCCAGGACCAGCAGGTTCGGCCGGAGCACCAGGGCCGGCGGGACCCCAGGGCAATCAGGGAACACAGGGTCCGACGGGACCGCAGGGTCCTCAAGGCATTCAGGGACCTCAGGGCCCGGCGGGGCCGGCGGGGCCGGCGGGTCCGAGCTGGGTGTGCCAGACCTACGTAAACGTCCCGTGCGGCTGTGGAAACTGCGGCAGCGGCACCACCCAGTGCGGGGGCGGCTGGAGCCGAGTGGCGTGCTTCGGAACGGGCGGCTCGTGCCCGGTCTGTAAGTTCACGTGTTGCGCGCCGCAATAGGGGTTTGGCTGGCTCATTTACGCGAGAGGTGACCCACACGGGGCGCGTCCGCGCGCCGCCGCAGCTCTAGTGGTCGATGCCGCACCCCACAAAGGGGCGATTTTCAATTTCATCTCGTTCGATGGAGGCGCGATTTGCGTGTGGCAGCACCGCGCGGGGTCGGCCTATAATGGCGCCATGACAAAGGTCTCGATTGTTGGTGCACTTAGCGCACTGGTCTGCTCGGTCGCGTTGGCCACTCCTCCGACCGCCGTCTCGGTGCAGGGGCGCGTGGGGAACTCCGGTGGCGCGGTGGACGGCACGTACGACGTGCTATTCGAACTCTTCGACGGTCCGGCCGACGGCGTGGCGCTCTGGGCGGAGACCAACGCCGCGGTCCAGATCAAGGGCGGCGTGTTCCAGGCCGTGCTCGGGGACAACGTGCCGTTGGGGCCCTCCGTGCTCTCGACGGCGGAGGTCTGGGTGCAAGCCACGATCATCGGTGAGAAGCCACTGCCCAGGATTCGCCTGTGGTCTGCGCCGTATGCCCTTGTGGCGGCATCGGTCAACTGCAGCGGCTGTATCGGCTTCGCACAGCTCGCCGCGAGTGGCTGCGATGCGGGGCAGATACTCGCGCGCAATGGGGATAACTCTAATTGGGCATGCGTCGATCCGGCCCAGGGTCCGCCCGGCACGCCGGGCACGCCGGGTGAAGACGGGGCCGACGGTCAGCCCGGCCCATCGGGCAAGGACGGCGCGCCCGGTGAGAAGGGCGCGGACGGCGCGCAGGGGCCGGCCGGGCCAGCGGGCAGTGACGCCGCCGGGTCGATCTACGTGCATTGGGGCCAGGACACCTGCGCGGCCGGCTGGACGAAGGCGTACTCCGGGCTGACCTCAGCGCTCGGAAATTCGGATGACGGCGGGCGCTCCCCCGTCGGGCCCATCTGCACCGACAAGGTGATCACGGCGGACGCAAACTCGGGCTTCTCCGCCGTCGCGATCCAGGGCCTGTTCAACGAGAACCACACGTCGACGGCTGCCCATAAATGTGCGGTGTGCGTGAAGGGCAAATCGGCCTGCTACACCCGCTGGGGCGCCGGCGGGTGCGTGGCGGGTTATGCCCAGGTCTACACCGGCTCCATCACCGTGCTCGGTAGCCCCAATGACGGTGCGCGCGAGTTTTCGCAGCCGTTCTGCGGGGACTTTGAGGTCACCAGCGACCCAAACTCGGGCTACGGGATGTCGATCATCCAGGCAAAGTTCAACGAGTCCCAGAACAAGGCGCCGCGCACGGCGTGCGCGATGTGCTGCCCGCAGTGAGATAACGCGGGTCATCCACGTCGCCATGGCGCGTGATAAAGTCCGGCTTCGACGAAGAGGGGCCTATGAGAGACAGCTGTGTCCGTTGTGTTGCGCTAATCGGCGTCCTGGCGCTCGCGTGTGAATCGGAGGTGCTGGAGCCGCCGGGAACGGCCGTCCGGGCGCCGACCAGCCTGGCGCGGGTTTTGGGTCCGGCGTTGGAGGACGATTGCCCGCATGGCGGCGTGGAGCTGGAGTACGGCATCGACGAGAACGCGGACGGCGTGCTCGGGGACGCCGAGGTCAACGGCGTGTACAGCATCTGTCACGGCGAGCCCGGCAAGGACGGCGAGCCGTGCACGTCGTCCGACAAGGGCGACGGGACCTTCGAGGTGACGTGTCCCGGACAGGACGCCGTCACGCTGCGCAAGGGACAGGAAGGCGAGCCGGGACCGAAAGGCGAGCCTGGCGACCAGGGCGAGCCGGGACCGAAGGGCGAGCCAGGCGCTCAGGGCGATCCCGGACCGAAGGGTGACCCGGGGCCGCAGGGCGCGCCGGGCGACAAGGGCGTCAAGGGCGACACCGGGGAAACGGGGCCCGCCGGAGCGCAGGGGCCCAAGGGCGATGCGGGGCCGCAGGGGCCCCAAGGCGACACTGGTCCGACCGGACTGCCCGGCCCCATGGGCGACAAAGGGGACCCTGGACTGCAGGGCCTGAAAGGCGACACCGGGCCCGCGGGGGCGCCGGGTCTGAAAGGCGACACCGGGGCCGCGGGGCCGCAGGGCCCGAAAGGCGACACCGGCGCGACCGGGCCGCAGGGCGACACCGGGGCCACCGGGCTGCAGGGGCCGCAGGGCGACGCCGGCGCGACCGGGCTGCAGGGACCGCAGGGCGACACCGGCGCGACCGGGCTGCAGGGACCGCAGGGCGACACCGGGCTGCAGGGACCGCAGGGCGACACCGGGCTGCAGGGGCCGCAGGGCGACGCCGGCGCGACCGGGCTGCAGGGACCG
>CAZJHX010000268.1:0-8053 GCA_964545715.1 uncultured Myxococcales bacterium | reverse complement strand
CGTGTGATCGCCAGCGGTGTGTAGATCTAGAAGTTCGACGAATCAATAAAAAAACCGGCCAGCCACCAGGGCAGGGTGCGGCCGGACAAAAAGAAGTCCGTCATCGACTCGCCGGCCTTCTTTGACCAGATCAGGCCCACGCCCATGGAGATCGTCAGGTAGGTGACGATGACGATCCAGTCGGCCGTGGCGAGAACGCGCATGGGGGCTACCGGGTGAGGACCACGTCGGCCAGGCGAAAGACCTTGGCCCGGGTCTTGGCGTTGGCGGCCACTTTCACGACCGCGGCGGGCCCCGCTCTGGGGGCGAGCAGCTCGACAAAGCGGCCCGGCTCGACGGCGGTGGCGTCATCGACCGTGATCGGCGGGGGAGCCTCCGCGCGGCGCGGCTTCTTGAAGGTCAGACGTGTGCCGCCCGTGACGCGCTCGGTGCCGCTGACGACGCCGCTGATACGCCGCATGCCGCTGATCAGGGAGCCCGCTGCCCGCTTCCAGACCCGGCTCATCTGGTCCTGAGCGAAGGCGGGCTTTGGGATGTCGATCTCGGTGGCGCCCCGCTGGGCTTGATAGATCTTGTCCGCCAGCGTCGTCGGCGCGTCGAGCCCGGCCAGGGCGTCCAGCATGGCGGCCGACCGCGCCAGGCGCTTGTTGTGGTAGTGGCACTGCGCCAGGGCCTTGCCCAACAGGACCCCGACCTCGCCGCCCAGGCGCTTTCGCAGGTCGGCGGTTCTGGGTCTCGCCGTCGCCAGCAGCCCCGTCAGCCGGCTTTGCAGGGGAGGGGCGCAAGTCTGGGCCTCTGCGGCGGCCAGATTGGCTCTGAAGCGCTGCACGGTGCGCAGCGGCTCGGCGTTGTTGCGCTTGAAAAGCTCGTGGGCCTCGCGCACACGCGTGGGAAGGTTATAGAACACCACCCGATTCGGGCTGTCGGGCGGGTAGGCCTTATTGGCGCGCGCTCCGAGCCACGGCACGTCGCGTTTCATCGTGGCCATTACCTGGTTGCGCTCGGCGGGGCTCAGGCCGACGACCTCGGCGCGCAGGCGCTCGGTGTCCAGCTGATCGGCCTGCCACGCGCAGGTCAGCGTGCGCGCCGGGCGGTCGCGAGTCGTCAAGGCGATCTCTTCGCGGCACACGTGGATGAAGAGCGCGCGCGTGATCTCGTCGTGGCGCTCGTCGTTCAGAAAGGTCTGCAGCCGCGCGCGCACGTTCTCCAGGGCCGTGTCTTTGGTCTCGCTGGGCTTGGCGATGTACCGCGCCTGCGGACAGCGCAGCAGCTGGAAGAGGTCGTTGCGGGTGTCCAGGCGCACGGTCTGCGGGCACCACCGCAGGCGCATGTTGTATGGTCCGTCGTCCGCCGCTTCGATGGCCACGGTGGCGTCCTGGAGCAGGCGTGCGACGCCTTCGGACTCCCGGGCATCTCGAGCGCGGCGCGCAAATCGGACAGCGTCGCTCCAGCGCTTGGCGTAATAGGCGCGTTTGGCGTCGCCCCAGTCCCGGCAGAAGTCCTGGTTGCCCTGGCGTCCGCCGCCTGAACACAGGGCGTCTGCGGTCAGCTGCGGGCCGGCGCCGAAGCACCCGCCAATCAAGCCCGACGTCGCCAGCGCCAGCACAAAAAACCTAAGCATCGGGGGAGCATAGCAGCTTTTTCGCCGATGACGCTTGCGCTGAACAAACGACCAGTATACGGTCGGTTTTGTGCCACTGAAACAATTCCACCCGATCGTCTCGACCTGGTTCTCCGAGACCTTTGAAAAGCCGACGCAGGCGCAGGCAAAAGGCTGGCCCGCCATCGCGCGCGGCCGAGACACCCTGATCGCTGCCCCCACGGGGTCCGGCAAGACGCTCGCCGCGTTTCTCGCGTGTCTGGATGCGTTGGTTCGCAAGGCGCTGGCGGGCGAGCTGGACGACCGCATCCAGGTCGTCTACCTGTCCCCGCTCAAGGCGCTGGGCAACGACATCGAAAAGAACCTGCAGGCGCCTTTGACGGGTCTGCGGGCCGTGGCCGAGCGGCTGGGTTATGACCTGCCCGCGATCCGCACCTTCGTGCGCTCGGGGGACACCAGCCAGAGCGCTCGACAGCGCATGGCGCGCCGGCCGCCGCACATTCTGATCACAACGCCGGAGTCGCTGTATATCCTGCTGACCGCGCGCATCGGTCGGCAGTCGCTGGCCACGACGCACACGGTCATCGTCGACGAGATCCACGCGGTGGCCGGGTCAAAGCGCGGCTCGCATATGGCGCTGTCGCTGGAGCGGCTGGACGCGCTGGTGGCGGCCGAGGGCAGTGCGCGTCCGGTCCGTATCGGGCTGTCCGCCACACAAAAGCCCATCGAGACCATCGCCCGCATGCTGGTCGGCGGGGGGCGCGAGCTGCCGCTCATCGTGGACAGCGGGCACGAGCGACCGCTGGACCTGCACATCGAGCTGCCCGCCGGCGACGAGCTGGGGCCCATCGCGGCGCAGGAGCAGATGGCCGAGGTCTACGACCGGGTCGCGGAGCTGGTCAAGGCGCACCGCACGACTCTGGTCTTTGTGAACACCCGCCGCATGGCCGAGCGCTTTGCCCACGCCCTGGGTGAGCGTCTGGGTGAGGACCAGGTGCGCGCGCATCACGGTGCCCTGGCTCGCAAGCGGCGGCTGGATGCCGAGCAGAAGCTCAAAGCCGCGGAGGTGCCGGTGGTGGTCGCCACGGCGTCGCTGGAGCTGGGCATCGACGTCGGCGACGTGGAGCTGGTGGTCCAGTTCGGCTCGCCGCGCTCCATCGCCACGTTCTTGCAGCGCGTGGGTCGCTCTGGCCACTCGCTGGGTGCGACGCCCAAGGGGCGCCTGTTTGCCACCACGCGGGACCAGCTGATCGAATGCGCCGCGCTGATTCGCTCGGTGCGGCGCGGGGAGCTGGACCGCATCTGCGTGCCGCCCATGCCGTTGGATATTCTCAGCCAGCAGCTGGTCGCCATGTGCGCCTGTGACGACTGGGATATCGAGGCCCTGTTTGCGCTGGTGCGGCAGGCGGCGCCGTATGCCGAGCTGCCGCGCAAGGACTTTGACCAGGTGCTGGAGATGCTGTCCGAGGGCATCGCCACCGAGCGTGGTCGCAGTCGTGCACACCTGCACATGGACCGGGTCAACGGCCAGGTGAAGGGGCGGCGCGGGGCCCGGATGGCGGCGATCACCAGCGGCGGCGCCATCCCGGATCGGGCCGACTACAAGGTCGTCGCCGAGCCCGACAACATGCGGGTGGGCACCATCGACGAGGACTTCGCCATCGAGAGCCTGGCCGGGGACGTCTTCCTGCTGGGCAGCACCGCGTGGCGGGTCCGGCGGGTGGAGTCGCGCGCCGGCGTGGTCCGGGTCGAGGACGCGCAGGGCGCCAACCCCAACGTGCCGTTCTGGTTTGGCGAGGCTCCGGCCCGCACGGCCGAGCTCAGCAGCGCGGTCGGCGACCTGAGGCAGGATGTCTTCGCGCGGCTGCAGGCGGGGGACAGCCTCAACTCGGTCAGCGCCTACATCGCTGAGCAGTGCAAATTGCCGGCGGCAGGTGCGGAGCAGTTGGTGGCGTACCTGGCCGCGTCGTCGGCCATGCTCGGCGCAATGCCGACACAGCGCTGCATCGTGGCCGAGCGCTTCTTTGATGAGGGCGGCGGCATGCAGCTGGTGATTCACGCGCCGCTCGGCGCCCGGATCAACCGCGCCTGGGGTCTGGCGCTGCGCAAGCGCTTCTGCGTCAGCTTCAACTTCGAGCTGCAGGCGGCGGCCACGGACGACGGCATCGTCATCTCGCTTGGGCCGCATCACAGCTTTCCGCTGGAGGCGGTGTTCGAGTTTCTGCGGCCGCAGACGGTGGGGCCGGTGTTGACTCAGGCGCTGCTGACCGGCAGCCCGATGTGGGGCGCCCGCTGGCGGTGGAACGCGACCCGCTCGCTGGCGGTGCTGCGCTTTACGCACGGCAAGCGCACGCCCTATCCGCTGCAGCGCATTCGGTGCGATGACCTGCTGGCGGCGGTCTTTCCCGACCAGGCCGCGTGTCAGGAGAACATCACCGGCGCGCTGGAGCCGCCCGATCATCCGCTGGTCAAGGAGACGCTGCGGGACTGTCTGCAGGAGTGGATGGATCTCGACGGGCTGCGTCAGGTGCTGGCGGACCTTGAGAGCGGTGCCATGCGGGCGGTGGCGATCGACTCGCCGGAGCCCAGCCCGCTGAGTCACGAGCTGTTGAACGCCAACCCGTACGCGTTTTTGGATGACGCGCCGCTGGAAGAGCGTCGCAGTCGAGCGGTCACGCTGCGCCGCGGGCTGCCCAGCCTGGCGGATGATCTGGGGGTGCTGGACCCGCAGGCCATCGCGCAGGTGGTGGCGGATATGCAGCCGGTGGTTCGTGATCCGGACGAGCTGCACGACGCGCTGCTGACCCTGCACATGATGCCGGTGGAGGATCCGCTGGCGGCGCCCGACTGGGTGACGACTCTGGTCGGCACCCAGCGCATCGTGCGAGCCACGTGGGGCGCGGACGGGGCGGCCTGGGTGGCGTCGGAGCGGGTTGAGCTGGTGCGGACGGCCCTGCCGGAGGCGGTGTTTCAGCCCACCCCGCCGGTGCTCGATGGGGGGCTGCGGTTTGAGGATTCGGCCGCGGCGCTGAAGGCGATCGTACGCGGGCACATGGAGATCAGCGGTCCCGTGGAGTCGGCTGTGCTGGCTGGGCGGCTCGGGTTGCCGCGGTCCGATGTCGACCATGCGATCCATGCGATGGAGAGCGACGGCCTGGTGCTGCGCGGCCGCTTCACCGGGCGTGGCAAGGGTGACGCCCTGGACGGCGAGACTGTGGAGTGGTGTGACCGGCGCGTGCTGGCGCGGATCCACCGGCTGACGATCTCGACGCTGCGCAAGCAGATCCAGCCGGTCTCGGCCGCGGATCTGCTGCGATTCCTGTTTCGCTGGCAGCATCTGATGCCCAACACGCGGCTCAGCGGCGCTGACGGTCTGGCCATCGTTTTGGAGCAGCTTCAGGGGTTCGAGTTGGCCTCGGCCGCTTGGGAGAAGGACGTGCTGCCGGCGCGCCTGACCCACTACGACCAGACCTGGCTGGACGACCTGTGTTACGGCGGCGAGCTGGCCTGGGGGCGCTTGAAGCCGCGGGAGGTCGGGTCGGGCGCAGCGCCAAGCCGGGCGGCGCCGGTGACGTTTGCGCTGCGTGAGGATCTGCCGTGGCTGTTGGTGACGGATGTGGATCTGGAGGCGCTGGAGGCGTCGCTCAGTCATGCGGCGCGGGACGTGTTGGCGTGTCTGCGCCAGCGCGGTGCGCTGTTTACGAGAGAGCTGGAGTCCCTGGTCCATCGGCTGCCGTGCGAGGTGGAAGACGGCCTGTGGGAGTTGGTGGCCGCCGGGTTTGTGACGGCGGATGGGTTTGGGGCCCTACGGTCTCTGCTGCGTCGCGGCCGCACCCAGGAGCGAAAAGCCAGCGCAGCACGGCGGGATCGACGATATCGCGGGCAGCGACCGCGCCTGGGACGCGGGGGTGGTCGTTGGTCGCTGCTGCGGCCACAGGTGTCGCTGGAGGAGGCGGATGAGGCGCCGCCGGCGGCCGAGCCCGATGTGGAGGCGGTCGCGCGGCAGCTGCTGCGGCGGTACGGCATCGTGTTTCGGGATTTGCTGGCGCGCGAGAATACGCTGCCGCCCTGGCGCGACCTGCTGCGGGTGTATCGGCGGCTGGAGGCGCGTGGCGAGCTGCGCGGCGGCCGGTTTGTGACCGGGTTTGTGGGGGAGCAGTTTGCGTTGCCGGACGCGGTTGCGGCCATGCGCGCGGTTCGGCGCCGACATGACGAGCCTGAGATCGTGCGCGTGCCGGCCACGGATCCGTTGAACCTGGCGGGCATTCTGACGCCGGGTCCGCGGGTGCCGGCGGTGCTGGGCAACGCGGTGATTTTTCGTGACGGCGTCCCCGTGGCCTCGAAGGAGGCGGGTCAGTTGGTGGAGCGGCCCATCCTGGAGGATCCCGACGTTGCGCCCGATCGTCCTCGCTTGATAGCCTCGCTGCTCGATTGACGAGGACCCGCACATGACCGACGTATTCGATGACCTGCTCGACGAAGTACGGGAGTTTCCACCGTCCGCTGAGTTTGCCGCTGCTGCGGTGATCAACAACGCACGCCTGTACGAGCGGGCGGGCGAGGATCCGGAAGCGTATTGGGAGGACCACGCCAAAGAGCTGGAGTGGTTTGCGCCCTGGTCCGCGGTGATGGATTGGAATCCGCCGCACGTGCAGTGGTTCGTAGGCGGCAAGCTCAACATTACGCACAACTGTCTGGATCGCCACCTGGCGACGCGGGGCAACAAGGCTGCGATCATCTGGGAGGGCGAGAACGGCGACGAGCGTACGCTGACGTATCGCCAGCTTCATCGCGAGGTGTGCCGGTTTGCCAATGTGCTGAAGGGGCAGGGTGTTGGGCGCGGCGATCGGGTCGCGCTGTACATGCCCATGATTGTGGAGGCAGCGGTCGCCATGCTGGCGTGCGCCCGGATCGGCGCGATTCACAGCGTGGTGTTCGGTGGCTTCTCACCCGACTCGCTGGCGGACCGCATCAACGACTCCGAGTGCAAGTGCCTGATCACGGCCGACGGTGGCTGGCGTCGCGGGAAGGTGCTGGCGCTGAAGAAAGAAGCCGACAAAGCGCTGGAGAGCACGCCCAGCATCACGTCGTGCATCGTGATCAAGCGCCCGTACGGCGATCCGTTCGAGTGTGAGATGACCGAGGGCCGCGACCACTGGTATCACGACCTGGAGCCGCAGGTGGGTAACGACTGCCCGGCTGAGGTGATGGATGCCGAGGACGTCTTGTTCATCCTGTACACGTCCGGCACCACCGGCAAGCCCAAGGGCATCGTGCACACCACAGGCGGCTACTCCGTGGTCACGCACGCCACCAGCAAGTACGTCTTCGACCTGAAGGACTCGGACGTCTACTGGTGCACGGCGGACGTCGGCTGGATCACCGGGCACAGCTACATCGTGTACGGACCGCTGCAGTGCGGGGCCACGGCCGTGATGTACGAGGGCGCGCCGAACTACCCCGAGCGCGACCGCTTCTGGGACATGGTGGAGCGTCACGGCGTCACGGTCTTTTACACCGCGCCGACGGCCATTCGCGCCTTTATGAAGTGGGGCGATCAGCATCCTGACGGCCACGATCTGTCCAGCCTGCGCCTGCTCGGATCAGTGGGTGAGCCGATCAATCCAGAGGCGTGGATTTGGTACAACGAGCGCATCGGTGGCGGCCGGTGCCCGATTGTGGACACGTGGTGGCAGACCGAGACCGGCGGCATCATGCTCAGCGGCCTGCCGGGTGTGACCACGATGAAGCCCGGCTTTGCGGGACCCTCCATGCCGGGGGTCAGCGCCACCGTTCTGGACGAGTCCGGCGAAGAGGTCCGCAGCGGCAGTGGCCTGCTCGCGATCACGCGTCCGTGGCCGTCCATGCTGCGGACGCTGTGGGGCGACGACGAGCGCTTCGTCGAGACCTACTTCAGCAAGTGGGACACGCGCACCTACTTCCCGGGCGACGGCGCCAAGCGGGATCGCGCAGGCAACTTCATGATTCTGGGCCGCGTCGACGACGTGCTCAACGTCAGCGGCCACCGCATCGGCACCATGGAGGTCGAGTCCGCGCTGGTGGACCATTACGCCGTGGTCGAGGCCGCGGTCGTCGGCCGCAAGCACGACCTCAAGGGCCAGGGCATCGTCTCGTTTGTCAGCCTGAAAGAGGGCACAGCCATGTCCGATGAGCTGGAGGTGGAGCTGAAGGCCCACGTGGCGGTCAAGATCGGCGCCATTGCGCGCCCCGAGGAGATCATCTTCACGGCCGACCTGCCCAAGACCCGCTCGGGCAAGATCATGCGCCGCCTGCTGCGCGACATCGCGGAGGGCCGCACGCTGGGCGACACCACCACGTTGGCCGACCCCACCGTCGTCGCCTCACTGAGAGAGCAGTACGAGGGCCAGGAAGGCTAGTGGTCGATGCACCCAAAAAAATAAAAAAACCCCGCGGCGGCGCCGCCCCCCCCCC
>CAZJHX010000267.1:0-8240 GCA_964545715.1 uncultured Myxococcales bacterium | reverse complement strand
CGGAAACGCCTGCACTACCGGCGACAGCTGCTGGGACAAGAAATGCGCCCCGGGCGACGCGCTCGACTGCGATGACGGCAACGTCTGCACCGCCGACAGCTGCCACCCGTCCAAGGGCTGCGTCCACCAGGCCGACAACGGCGGCGCCTGTGACGACGGCAACGCCTGCACCACCGGCGACAGCTGCTGGGACGCCGAGTGCGTCGGCGGCAAGCCGCTGAACTGCGACGACGGCAACGTCTGTACCACCGACAGCTGCCACCCGGCCAAGGGCTGCAAGAACAACAACGCCGACGGCGCCGACTGCAACGACGGCGACGCCTGCACCGACGGCGACTCCTGCTGGGACGGCGTCTGTATCTCCGGCGGACCGACCGACTGTGACGACGGCGACGTCTGCACCATCAACACCTGCCACCCCGCCAAGGGCTGCGTCGCCACCTGGGACGAGAAATGCGCCTGCAAGGAGCACGTGGACCTGGGCGCCGCCGACGAGTTCAACCTCTTCGCCTGCGGCGACTACCTGGGCCTGCACGACGCGGCCGGCAAGGTTGCGGCGGGCGGCGACTTCATCACCTCGGGCTTCAGCGTAGGCAGCCAGGATCCGGCTGGCGCCGGCCTGATCGTCGGCGGCGACATCGACATCGAGAGCGGCACAGTCTTCGGTGACGTCTACTACGGCGGCACACTGGCCCACACGCTGGTCAACGTGGTCGGCGGCGCCTTCATCTCCGGCACGCCCATCAACTTCGGGGCGGAGTGCACGGCGCTGAAGGGCACCGCCAACGCGCTGAGCGGCCTTGCCGTCAACGGCACCACCGACATCACGCCCTGGGGCGCCATCACCCTGACGGGCACCGACCCGGTCACCAACGTGTTCGTGGTCGACGGCAGCGACATCGACGCCGCCAGCAGCCTGAACATCAACGTGCCGGCGGGCGCGGCCGCGATCATCACGGTCACGGGCCAGACGGTCAGCTTCTCGTCCATGGGCCTGGGCGGCATCGACGCCATGCGGACCCTCTGGAACCTGCCCGAGGCCACGTCGCTGACGATCACCTCGGTCTACATGCAGGGCACGGTCCTGGCGCCCAAAGCCAGCACGGTCTTCGACAACGCGGACCTGCTGGGCGCCCTCATCGCCGCCGAGATTCAGGGCAAGGGCCAGTCGCACCTGGCGCCGCTGAAAGAGATCTCCATCGACCCCTGCGTCGAGTAGAACACCCCCCTTCCTCACGAGCGCGCCGCCGCCCCCTCCGGCGGCGCGCCTCGCCCCTTTCTCCGCACACCCCCACTCGCACCCGCCGCTGACACGCATTACGATATGCGCTTGAGCGACAAGCCGTTCGGACCAGCAGCCCTCATGTTCACGGCGTTCAGCCTGGTCTGCGCCTGGGTCATCGGCCGCAGCACGGACGAGCTGGTGGCGGGTTACATCCTGGACGACGCGCTCTACTACCTGCGCATCGCACAGCACATCGTCGCCGGCGACGGCCAGACCTTCGACGGAATCACCCTCACCAACGGCACGCAGCCTCTGTGGCAGTGGGTGTGCGTGCTCTTCACGGCCATCATCGGGCACGACGCGCACGACGCCTTGCTCTACACGTCCGAGATCGCGCAAGCCGGCTTCATGCTGGCGGGTCTCTACCTGCTGCTGCGCCTGCTCACGCGATTGGGCGCGTCAAAGCCCGCCGCCCTGGCCGTCGTGGGCGCCACCTTCGCCATCACGTTCGACCTGCTGCTCTCCGGCATGGAGTCCGCGCTGCTGCTGTTTGTGCTCACCGGCACCCTCGCGCTCTGCGTCAACCGCCGCCTTCTGGACCGCGCCGACGTCCGCGCCAACATCGGCCTGGGATTGCTGCTGACGGCCCTGTTTTTGTGCCGGTTGGACAACGCCGCCATCGTAGTCGCGCTGCTCATCGGCCTGGCGCTGCGCACCGGCATGTGGGCCGCCGTCCGCGCCGGCCTCGTGTTCACGGCGCTAGCCGGACCCTACCTGCTCACCAACCTCGTCTGGTTCGGCGCATTCGTTCCCATCTCCGGGCTCAAGAAGCACCTGGTCACCGCCGGCGCGGACGACGACCTGCTGGCCGGCCCGGTCGTCGTGCTCGCCCAGCGCCTCGGCATCCCCGGCGCGCTGGCGGCCACCGGCTTAGTCGGTCTGCTGCTGCTCGCTGTCTGGGCCGCCCGTCGCCCCGGCGCCATCCGCGTGGCCGTCGACAGACTGCGACTCGGCGGCGCCCTGCCCTGGTTCGCGCTGGGGGTCATCGGCCGCGCCGCCCACCTGTCCTTCTACATCGACGAATACCGCGACGTTGCCTGGTACTGGATCCCCGACGTCGTGCTGGCCGCAGCTCTTGCCGCCACCGCCCTGACCATGCTCCTCGATCGGATCACCTCGAAGCCCGCGCTGCACACCGGCCTGGCGTGGTTCGTAGCCGTCGCCGCACCCGCTACCGCCCTGCACCTGGACCTCAAAGAGCAGGCCATGCCCTGGCACGCCGACACCCGGCAGGTGGTCCGCGCCGGACACTGGCTGCGCGAGCACACGCCCCAGAACAGTCGCCTGGCCATGTACGACGCGGGCCGCATCGCCTGGATCGCGCGCCGAGACGCCGTCGCGCTCAGCGGCCTGGTCACGGACAAGGCGCACATGGAGCGCCTCATCGGCCCCTTTGGCCAGGTCACCGACGTCATGGACGATCTTCAGGTGGACTACTACGTCACGAGCGCCGTTGTCGAAGGCGAGACGCCCGCCCCGATCGTGGTCTGGTCAGGCCCGCCGAATGAGGCGCCGCCACGCGGATTTCACTATGTCGTGATCCACTGGAGCGAACACAGCCGGGCCGCCCGCCACCTGATCCGCGCCTGGTGGCGGTTGGGTCAGGACGCCGGCCAGCAATAACACTGACGCCGATACGCGGTCTCAAACCCGAGACGCTCCAAAATGGGCGCCGACGTGGCCTCGCGTGCGTGCGTCACCGCCAGTCGGATGCCGCCCGAGTGGAGCTCCGCCAGCCGCGCACGCACCAACATCCGGTACACACCTCGACCGCGTACGGCCGGGTCGACCGCGCCGCCCAACAGATAGCCCAGCCCCCCCGCCACAAGCGTCGCCGCGGTGCCCACCGGCCGCCCGTTGAGCCGCGCCAGGTAGTAACGGTATCGATCACCAGGATGCTCGAAACCCCAACGATATCGGGCCCTCCAGACCTCGCCATCGCCCGGCCCCATCGACCACGCTGCGCACATTGTCGCCGTCACCACGTCCAGGTCCTCGACCCCGACCCGCTCGACGCTGACCCCGTCCGCGAGCTCCGGCAGAGCCGCGTCCAGGCGCCAGAACATGCCGCGCATCCCCCAGTGGCTAAACCCCCGCTCCACCAGCCGCTGCGGCATGTCCGCGGGACGGGTCGTCGGTCCCACGCACCACTTGAACGGGGTCTGCCGCGCCGCGAACTCCGACGTCACGCGGTCAAAGCACGCGCCGACGTCGACGCCCTCGTCCAGCTCGGAGATGACGACCTCGTTGCCGGACAAGCCCGGCGTCTCGGCAAACACCTGGTACCAGCCAGGCCGATCGACCACCCGCGTTCCCGGCACCAGACAGTGCGAGCCGACCGGCGCTTTGAACACGCGCGCGTCGATCGGCTCGTACGGCCTCCATCGATAACCCGCCGCAAACGGTTCGAATGCGCCCGGCTGCCCGGCCTCGCGCCAAAGCGCCTCGGGGGCGACCGCACCGCGCCACGCTTCATCGTCAGCCGCGCAGATCGTGCGGATCTCGACGTCATCGCGCTCGTCGTCCACCTCCACGCCAACCAGCGCCAGCGCGAATTCAGGCGCCGTCTCCAGCCGCCGGTACAAGTGCTCCGCCGCCTCCGCGAACTCGCGCCCACAGGCCTCTGAAACCAGGCCGGCGCGACTCAGACCGCTCGGCACGATCCAGCACCCACGCAGACCCAGACGCTGGACGTCGCACCGGGTGGCCACGCCGTCGCTGCGCGTCCATTGCAAGCCGTCAAAGTGCTCGACCAGCCGATCGGCCGCCGCCGCATCCGGCCCGTGCACGCACATGGAGAAGATCCAGGCCATCAGGCCTTGAGAAATACCGCGTCAAACCACATGACGCGCCCGTCCTCTCCGTACTGCTGATCCAGATTGCCGTGATACACGAAGCCCAGCTCGGTCATCGCCGCAAAGATGCCTGCAAAGGTCGCCTGTCCCTCGTACATGCGGTCGTTGATCACCTCCAGAATGCACGCGGACGCGCCAGCAAACACGCGCTGCCCACCGGCGATCACCTGCTCTTCGTAGCCCTGGACGTCGACCTTGACCAGAACCTGGCCACCAAGCGGGCGATCCAGCGCCGCCACAGCACGATCCAGGGTGGTCAGACGCACCTCCTGTACCGCCTGCTTGCGGGACTGCGGATAGCGGGACTGCTGCTCTGAGGTCGCGTCTAGTACCGATGAGCCCGGTGTCGCATCCACGTGCTCGTGAAATGCCACAGTGCCCTCGCGATCGCCGATGGCCACGTTTATCGCCTCGACCCCCGCCTCGCCCAGCGCCCACGCCTGCAGCTCATCGAACGGTGCGGGCAGCGGCTCAAAGCAGACCAGCCGCGCATCCGGAAAAAACGACCGCGCCGTGCGCGCGAACTGGCCCAGGTTGGCCCCCACATCCACCACCGAGTCGATCGGCAGGCGCTTCAGCCCCAACAACGTGGAGGCGGGCTTGTTGCGCAGCCGGATCATGTCGTAGCCGGCGCGCTTCAGCACGCCCTTGCCGGTGCGGATCAGGTAGCGGTTGGCGCGCTCGAGGATCCGAGGTGTATACGTCGCCATCAGCGCGCTCGACACACGACGTTGACGGCCCATTTGTAGTCCAGCGACTTGATATAGCCGACCAGATCCTCGACCGGCTCGCCGTCGTCCTGCCGCTCGTAGCGGTAGCCCACGTCATCCAGAACCTCGACAAGCGCCTCGATGCTGTCGCCCACGCTCTGCTGCCAGTAGTCGCCCATCTCCACGATCAACGTCGGGCGATCGCGCTTGAGCAGCTCACGGGCGCCGCGCAGGATCTTGGTCTCGTAGCCGTCAACGTCCAGCTTGATGAAGTCCACGCGTCCAAGCTTGTGCGCTCCGGCATACGTGTCCAGCTTGACGAAGGCGACCTGCCCCCGCTCCTGCTCGCCGTCCGGCGCCGCGCCCACGACGTATTGGGACTGAAACGCGTAGTCACCGCTGGACTCGTCGCTGTCGGACAGCGCCGCCCGCTCCAGCGTGATGTTGGTAAAGCCCGGATTGAGGCTCACGTTGCGCTGCAGCTTGCGATGCGCCCACTCCGTCGGCTCAAAGGCGTAGACGTGGCCCGACGGCCCGGTCAGCTGCGCCAGCTTCAGCGTGTGCGCGCCGATGTTCGCGCCGATGTCCAGCACGGTCATCCCCGGCCGGACCAGCTTCTCGAACGCCCTGCGCGTCCCCGGCTCAAACTCGCCGTTGTAGTAGATGTGGTTGTCGATCAGCTGGCTCAGGTCCAGCTCAAAGACCAGCCCTCCGTTGCTCTCGGCGATCTTGGGGCCGATATCGCGCTGCCGAAACGCCTTGTCCAGACGCACCAGCATGGACTCGAACGGACGGCCCGGAAGTTGACGGTAGGCGCTGATGGCGAGTCGCCGTGCCTGGATCATGAAGTTCATGTCTGCCTGCTCGTTACGCGGTTAATGATCGCCCATAGCGTGGCGTAATAAGAGTTGTCGCTGCGCCGACAGCCGGCAAGCCCTGCGCCCAGTACTAGCGCACAGGTCAGCGCGGCCGCAATGATGCTGAGCGCGCTGGAGTGCAGCATCGACGTCGCGGCGCCCGCCGCCAGCCCGCCCGCGATCGCCGTCACGTGGATCGCCAGGGTCGCGCCAAAGCCGCTGCTGAGGCGCTGTTCGGCCTCGATGCCGTCGGTCATTCTCAGCGCGGACACCGCCATCAAGCTGCACACCAACGGAAACGCGAGGCTGCTCGCCGCAGCGGCTACGACCCCAAACGGCTTGGCCAGCAGCGCGATAAGGCCCAGCATCGCCGCGCCGCCCGCCAGGGTGAACCACGCGACCTGGTCCGGTCGGCCCCGACCCACAAGATAGTAGTAGGGCACGACGTTTACGGCGTGCAGACCATAGGACCCGATGAAGAACAGGTACGCCGGCAGGGCGTGACCCGCGACATCACCGGGCAGCCACAAGCGCAGCAGCCACAAGCTGGTGGCCGCGGCCAGGCTCACGGTGGCCATCGAGATCATCAACGTGGCTTTCCAGCTCTGCATCAGCGGTCCCGCCAGCTGCGCGCTGCCGTGGCTGGCCTCGCGCGAGCTGAAATACGGCATGAGCACGCGCCCGATCGAGATGGCGAAGATATGGATTTTGGACGCCAGGCTCTGAGCGACCGCGTAATACGAGAGCGCCTCGAGGCTGATCAGACTGCCGACCAGCAGCTTGTCGATCTGCCCGATGCACATCGTCCCCAGCGTGGTCACCGTCGTGTAGATGCTGAACCCCAGTACCTTTCTCAGGTGCCGCCCGATCTGCAGGTCGGAGAAGCGAACGCGCGCGACCCGCGTAAGGCCCAGCACCAGGCCGACGAGACACGCAACCCACATCACGGCCACGCTGACGGTGACCAGGCCGACCAGCCCGTGGCCCAGCAGCAACACGATAATGCCCAGAACTAGAGCGATGCTCGCGCGAGACATCAGCAACATCTGCGAGATGCCGAACTGCTGCAAACCGTCGAAGATCCCGGTCACGACAGACATCGTCACGGTGGGGATGAAGCCGAGCGCCACGATCTGAAGCGCCGCTACCGCCATCTGTGCCTCGGCCCCCTCCAGACCAAACATCCGGTAGGCCAGCAGCGGCGCGACCAGCCAGAAGAGCACCGTGCCGATCACCCCGAGCACCGCGTAGAACGTGAGCGTGGCGGCGATGATCCGGGTCACGCCCGCTGCGTCTCCGCGCGCGTGATGCTCGGCGACGAACTTGGTGGTCGCCTCGCCCATCCCCAGGTTCATCAGCCCGGCAACCGCCAGCGCGGAGTTGGCCAGCGTCCACAGCCCATAGCCGCGCACGCCCAGGTACTTGATGTAGATCGGGATGCCGATGAACATGATGAGCGTCGGCACGGCAAATCCGGTGACACCCCACCCCATGTTCCGCACAACGCGGACCAGGTCGTCCTGGCTGACCTTCTCTCGAGACACGTTCATGGCGGATAGTTCGTTGCCGCCCGGGTGTCAATCGATTAGGGAAATCGCCGCCGGCTCATCCAGTGGCGCGCTCGTGCCGGGGCTCGTACAGCCCGATCCGGCCACCACCCGGCAGCGTGAACTGCGTCAACAGCCCCCACGGCTGCTGTGAGACCTCCCCGCACGGCACGCCTTTGGCCGCCAGCTCGGCCATGGTCTCGTCCAGCTTGTCGCACATGAAGAACAGCTCGTGCGCCTGGCTGCCGTCCGACGGGTGCATCGCAACCTCGGAGGGGGGCAGCTGAAAGATCAGCCAGCCATGTCCGGCGTCGACGTGATGCCACTGCAGCACGTCCCGAAAGAAGGCGCGGTCCGCCTCGGCATCGGTGCTGTAGAGGACGACGTGGGCTCCATTGATCACTGTGGTGTCTCCTCGGGATCGGGTCGCGGATCCCAGCTGATATGCAGGACGCTCTCTTCGCCGGGCACGCCCACCCGGATGGGGAAGCCATAATGTCCGGTGCAGCGGTGAACGTACAGGCGGTTGTGTCGCCGCGCCCAGAAGCCGTGATCGGGCATGCCGCTGAACGCGCTGACCACCGTCCAGTCGCGACCGAAGGACACCAGGCCCAGGTGCCCGCCATGGGTGTGCCCGGACAGCGTCAGGTCCGCGGACCCGTCCGGCACGTGCTTGAACGCACCCGGGTCGTGCAGCAAGAGCAGGCGCGGCGTCGTTGTGCGCGGGCTCAACCCATCGAACAGCTGGCTCAGATGCTCGCGACGACCGCGTCCCAGGTAGTCGGCGCCCACGATCTCGACGGGGCCGGCGCCGGTTTCGACCTGCACCAGCTCGTCGACCAGCAACCGCGCGCCGATCCGCTGGATGGCCGCGCGCACAGTGGCCCGGTCCTCGTGGTCGTGATTGCCGAAGCAGGCGAAGACGCGCCCTCCTAGTTGTCGAGATCGGAAGTTCGTTCCGTATTTGACCAGTCTTGCAGAGTCCA
>CAZJHX010000266.1:0-8285 GCA_964545715.1 uncultured Myxococcales bacterium | reverse complement strand
CTGACAGGCCGAGTATCGTTCTCGAAGGGGTAGACAACTATCTTGACAGCTGCCGTTGTCCTCGTCGTTGTCCTCCTGCTCCGCGTTCACGATGAGCGGGCAGTTGTCCTCCACGTCGAAGATCTCGTCATCGTCGTCGTCCGGGTCACACACGTCGCCGACCTGGTCCTCATCGGTGTCCAGCTGGTCGGCGTTGGGCAGCGAGCAGTTGTCCAGCGCGTCAAAGACCGTGTCGTTGTCGTCGTCGTCGTCACACGCGTCGCCCTGCGCGTCGACGTCGGAGTTGATCTGGTCCACGTTGAGCGTCAGCGGGCAGTTGTCGTCGGTGTCCAGCACGCCGTCGTCATCGTCGTCCGTGTCGACGCAGTCCGCGATGCCGTCCTTGTCGGTGTCGCCGATGTTCTCGTCGATCTCACCGTTGCAGTTCTGGTCCACGCCGTCGCACAGCTCGGCGGCGCCCGGGTGGATCGTTACGTCCAGCGGGTTGCAGTCGGCCGCGTCCAGGGTGCCGTCGTTGTCGTCGTCCACGTCCACGCAGTTGGCGGCCGTGTCCTCGTCGGTATCCAGAAAGCCCTCGTCCGTGAGCTTGTTGCAGTCGTTGTCCTTGCCGTCGCAGATCTCGGTCGCGCCGCCGTGGATGGCGGGGTCGTTGTCGTTGCAGTCCAGGCAGTCGCTGAGCGCGTCGAGACACGTGACGCCGTCGCCGTCCTTGTCGCCGTCGCATACGTCGCCGACCTTGTCCTGGTCCGCGTCCATCTGCGCGGGGTTCACCACCAGAATGCAGTTGTCGTCGACGTCCAACACGCCGTCCGCGTCGTCGTCCAGGTCACAGGCGTTGCCCATGGCGTCCTGGTCGGTGTTGGTCTGCTCGATGTTGGCCACGGTCGGGCAGTTGTCCTTGTCGTTCAGGACGTTGTCGCCGTCGATGTCCTTGTCGACGCAGTCCGCAAAGCCGTCGGTGTCGAGGTCGGGGAAGGTGTTGTCGGCCACGCCGTCGCAGTCGTTGTCCACGCCGTCGCAGATCTCGGTCACGCTGTGGTTGATGGCGGCGTCGAACGGGGCGCAGTCACTGGGGTCGGGGTCGCCGTCGTTGTCGTCGTCCGCGTCACACGCGTCGCCGGCGCCGTCGTTGTCAAAGTCGATCTGCGAGGCGTTGTCGGCCAGCGGGCAGTTGTCAGCGGCGTTCAGCACCAGGTCGCCGTCGATGTCGGGATCCACGCAGTTGGCCAGGGAGTCCTCGTCGAAGTTCTCAAAGCCCTCGTCGATCTCGTTGTCGCAGTCGTTATCGATGCCGTCGCACGTCTCGGCCGCGGAGGGGTTGATCGTGGCGTCCAGCGGCGCGCAGTCCACCGTATCCAGCACGCCGTCACCGTCGTCATCGTCATCGATGCAGTCGGGGCGCAGGTCGCCGTCCGTGTTCTGGAAGCCCTCGTCCAGCACGCCGTTGCAGTTGTCATCCTCGGCGTTGCACAGCTCGATGGCGCCGGGGTGGATCTTGGCGTCAAACGGCATGCAGTCGTCGCCGTTGAGCGCGCCGTCGCCGTCCGCATCCGCGTCGCACGCGTCGCCCACGCCATCCTTGTCCAGGTCGGTCTGGGAGGCGTTCGTCAGGCACTTGCAGTTGTCGACCGTGTCCAGGACCTTGTCGCCGTCGCAGTCATCCTGGCAGGCGTCGCCGAAACCGTCGGCGTTGGTGTCTTTCTGGCCGGGGTTGGCCGTCACGGGGCAGTTGTCCTTGAGGTCGGCCACGCCGTCACCGTCGTCGTCCGGGTCCATCAGGTCGCAGACCCCGTCCTTGTCCAGGTCGGCCATGTCCTCGTCCACGAAGGTGTCGCAGTCGTTGTCCAGCCCGTCGCAGGTCTCCGGCTGCGGGGTGGCGGCGTCGCACTTCCAACCCTCGGTGCCGCCCGCACATACCTGTGTGCCGTTGCAGCTGCCGTACGCGTTGTCGATGCTGCAGCCGGTCGGCTCCATGCCCTCGTCGACCTTGCCGTCGCAGTCGTTGTCCGCTCCGTCGCACACCTCAGCGCTCGGAACCTGCGCGGTGCACCCGGACCAGCCCTTCTCGCCGGCGCAGGTCTCCACGCCCGTGCACAGACCGCTGGAGTTGCCGACCTGGCACTCGCGCTTCGAGCCGTTGATCTTCTGGCCATTGGGGTAGTTGCCGAAGCAGGTGCAGCTCAGCGTCTCGGGCACACACTGGTAGGACACATCTGCCGCATCGGCCGCGTTCTCGTTGCCAAACGTCTTGCACATCCACCCGGCCGGGCAGCCGTAGTCGGCCGCGTCGCACGCGGGGGCGCAGCGCATCTCCGGACCCTGCGGGGACTCGCCGATCTGGACGCAGCGCGCGTCGGCGAACGTGCAGTCGACGTCCAGGTCGCACACCTCGCAGGAGACGTCCTTCAGCGGGCCGGCCAGACACACCGAGACCGGCTCCGCGAAGAGCTGGTGGATGTCGGCACACTCGTAACCTGCGGGACAGCCTGCATCACAGGCCAGGGTACACACACCACCGTCGTCATCCGTGACACAGAAGCCCTTTTCGTTCTTGTCGCGACACTGTTTGTCAGTCTCGCAAGGCTGACCAAACCAGACTGGCAGCGACGGCTCCTCGCGCACCTGCCGACCGGGATCTTCCTCGGGCCGGCGCACGGGTGTGCGGTCGATTCTGCCGGCGTCCGCGCGTGGGCGATCTACTCGCTCTTCGGGGGACTGCCCTTCAATGATGACCGAGTCATCCTGCTGCGCTTGACCGATAATGTCCGGAAGCGGCGCGTCGCAAGAGAAGACGAAGATAGACGCACCAAGCCACGTAAAGAGGCGTGTCGGATTGGGCATGATTGTTCCTGTGCCGTCCCGTTTTCAGAAAGGATTCACAGGACCAATCGGCCCGGATTCAGAGGGCTTTAGCCAAAAATAGTTTGATGGGGGAGGGCAGGGTCATCGGCGACCCCCTTGACCCGGGTCAATCTTCTCAGGGGTGGGCGCGATCCCAGGCCGCGCCCCAGTAGTCGTAGTAGTTTTCCCCTGAGTTGGAGGTAGTCCATTCGTTTCTATACTTGTCTTCCAGCCAGGTCTCGGCGAACTCCATGATCTGCTCGCTGGAGAAGCACTCGCCTGCGGCCTCTTCCGCCGCCCGGAGCTCGGGCAAAAACTCGTCATAGCCCGCCGGTGCCGACGCGGTAATCGTCGCCGCGGCGTCGCTGCTGTACTCGATCAGCGCGGCAAACCCATGGGCGTGCGCGTGGATCTCGTTGCCCATCTTTGTATTGACGAACTCCTCGCGCGACTCCGTTGTCCGGGGATTGGGGCGGCGCCCCTGGCGGTGATCGTTGAGGTGATTCAGCTCGTGCATCATCGACGGCAGCCAGCGCGTGATGCTGCGCCGGCGGTCCAGCGAGATCTCGCCGTTGCTCTGGAAGTTGCCGCGCGCGGACCATTTGATGTTGAAGTCCGCGCCGCCGTTGTCAGCGATCTCTTGCAGCAGCGTGACCATCGACGGCGACCGTCGAAGCTCGGTGAGCAGGCGCTGCTTGATCGCGTCGGGGATCGCCGCGCCGACCGGCCGGTTGGTGTCCAGATCGCCCGGGACGGTGTCGCCGGGATCGGGATCGCGCTCGTGTTCATGCGCGCAGCCGTCGCCTTCCTGTTTCTGAACCTGGGTGCTGAGCGCCGCCGAGCCCTGGGAATAGCTCATGCCGCGCAGGGACCCGCCAAGCTCGGTGCGCCACGAGGGCTTCGCGGCGGTGCTGGACGTGTTGCTCTGTGTCTGACTGCTGAGGACGTCGTAGCCACTGCTCATCGGGGCACCCCCAGCTCGCCCGCCATATCCATGCGTACGGAGGCCTTGCCCACGGCCGGCAGGACGACCGACCAGTGCTCGCGCTCGCCCTCGATAAACACGGTGTAGCTCAAGTTGACGGTGCCGGCCTGGCGCGCGATCGACGGCGCCGGTGCGGGCAGGACCCGCGAGTGGACTGCACGCGGCCGAAACAGCTCGTGAAAGCGCCCCACGAGCCGGTCCCCGCCGAGAATCTGCGGCTCTCGTCGCAGCAGCGCGCATGTGGCGTCGACCTGCCCGGACAGTACATTCCCCTGGGTCACGGCCGGGTCGGTCGCGATCAAGAAGCTCATCGGGTGGTCGGTCAGGGTGAACAGGATCTCGAAGATCGCGTGGTGCTCGATGTCGTCGGCGGCAATCGTGCGGACAACATAGCTGTCCGGTCCGTCGACAAGCATCGCGAGCTGCCGGTCCCCGGAGCGCTCGACAGCGTCCGTAACCAGCGTGTGTGTGGGTACACTCAAAATGTGAGCTCCTCGTTTCGATTCCCCCGAACCCCAAGCAACGCCCGTGCCACGACCGCGTTGTTATAATATCAGCCACTTACGGGCGCGGTGGGTTTGGGGCGATAGGGTCCGCGGTCCCACCCGAGGGTCAACACCCCCCAGTAGCACTGAAACGTGTTCCAGAACACGTTTCATTCCGCATACTTATAGTTGACAGTACCCCCTGGCGGCCATAGAAGGCGTTTCCAGTGGAGCGTTTTGACGCCATAGTCGCCGGGGGCGGCATCGCCGGGTCGACCACGGCCGCCGCGCTGGCAAAAAAGGGCTGCAGTGTCCTGGTTTGCGAGGCAGGGCTGCCCAACAGCAAGCGCCTGGCCGGCGAGCTTTTGCATCCGCCCGGCGCGGCAAACCTTGAGGAGCTCGGCCTGTTGGAGCCCATGGTGAAGGCCGGCGCAGTCCCCACCTACGGGTTCGCCGTCTTCCGCAATGCTGACGACCCGGGCACCCTGCTGTCCTACAGCGAGATCCCCGGCGGTCGTCCCACAGGCATCGCGTTGGAGCACGGCGTCTTGACTCGCACGCTGCTGGACTGTGTGGGCCGAGTCCCCGGCGTCACACTGTGGAACGGCACACGCGTGCTCAATGCTGACCTGGACGCTGCAAGCCCGGTTGTCACGGTGCGCCGCGACGGCCAGGACGTGGAGGTCGCCTGCACACTGGTCGTCTCCGCGGAGGGGCGGGTCTCCAAAATACGAGAGCGTGCCGGTATCGCCTGCCAGGACGACTCATCGTTTCGCATGGTCGGCTGGAAGGTCGCGGGCGCGCGACTGCCGTACCCGGGCTACGGCCACGTCTTCATCGGCGGGCCGACCCCGATCCTGGCGTATCAGGTCTCCCGCAACGAGGTTCGCGTCATGTTCGAATTGGGCCTCGACGAAGGCCTGGACGTACCGGACAGCCTGATGAACGCGATGCCTGAGCCTCTGCGCGGCGACCTGGCGGCGGCGATGACCAAACAGTCGCGCGCGACGGCTCGCTTCTGCGGCTTCCGCCCCGAGCAGTTCACAGCGCGCAACCTGGCGATCGTCGGCGATGCGGGCGGCTGCGTGCACCCGCTCATCGCAAGCGGCATGTCGTTTTGCACGGCAGACGCGATGCGTCTGGCCGAGGCCGTTGGGCGTCCGTTGGCCACTGGATACGTCAACGGCGCGCTCGACGCCTACGAAAAAGCCCGCCGCCAGCCGATGGCCACCCGGGGCGCGCTGGGCCCGGCGATGGTTGAGGCGCTGTGCGATCCCGCACCGTCGATGCGGCTGCTACGCCACGGCCTGTTCCGATACTGGGGCAACAGCCCGCGCGGCCGCGCCACGTCGATGGGCCTGCTGTCCACGCGAGAGTCCAGCCTGGCGGTCATGGCGCGCGAGTATGCCATCGTGTGCGCCAACGCGGTGACCGGCCTGCCCGCGGGCGTCGTGCGCCGCAACGAGATCCTGCCGGCGTTCGCCGGGCTGGCCAAGCGCACCGCCGGGTTTGCTCGCGGCGCGATCACCGCCGTCCGCTAGATTGAGGGCCTGGAGGCCCCGGATACCTTATCTACGGCGTTTTTGGCAGCCTGAGCTGCCAAAACCGTCCCGGATACCCTATCTACGGCGTTTTTGGCAGTCTGAGCTGCCAAAACCGTCCCGGATACCTTATCTACGGCGTTTTTGGCAGCCCGAGCTGCCAAAACCGTCCCGGATACCCTATCTACGGCGTTTTTGGCAGCCTGAGCTGCCAAAGGCTAGAGCAGCTCTTCGATCAGCGTCTCGGTGATCCGACCCATCTCGGTGCGCAGCTCCGCCAGCTGAGAGCTGGGTAGAAACTGCATCATCCGGCTCTCCAGACGCGCGACAAAGCGGTCGGCCATGGCGCGAACCGTGGCCCATTCCTTGGTTTTGCGGGTCGGTTCCAACCAGCGGGTCAGGCGCTCGATGTGGGCGATCTCTTCGCCGGCCACGACGCGTACGTCGGCCTCCTTGACAGCGTCGCCTACCAGGCCGGCCAGCATGTGGAACTGGCAGAAGCCGGCGATCTCGTTGAGGAGCAGGGTGGTGAACCAGATCGGCTCACCCCGCGGGCGCGGTTTTGGAGCGGGGACGGGCTCGGGCGCCTCCGCGTGCCAGCCGGCGAACACAGCGACGTGGCGCGCTTCATCGGCGATTTGCTCGCGCAGCTCGGCGCGATAGGGCTCCGACACCTGCGCCAGGGCCTGCTCGAGCGCCGCGTGGGCCAGGGACTCGGCGCGGTAAAACGCGGTGGCCAGTGTCGCGTGGTCCTCGTCGGTGAGCGCGCCCGCCCAGCGGGTGGCGGTGGCGGTGGCTGCGGACGCGGCGGCGGTCAGGGCGGTGTCGGCCATGCCGCCCACATACCCCGGCGGGGCAGGGTAGCGCAATGGTTAGGACCGTGGCACGATGCCGCCAATGAAGATCCTGATGACGGGCGCCACCGGGTTTATCGGGGCGCACACCGCGCGCCGGTTCCGCGAGGCCGGGTACGATCTGCGCCTGCTTGTGCGCAAGAGCAGCAAGCTGGATCTGCTGCAGGGTCTGGACTACGAGACCGCGTACGGTGATGTGACCGATCAGGCCTCTGTGGAGGCCGCGCTGGACGGGGTCGAGGGCCTGGTCGACATGGCCGGCGTGACGTCGTTTCTGCCCAAGGACCGCGAGTTGGTGCATCGCATCAACGTCGACGGCACGCGCATCGTGCTGGAGGCTGCGCTGGCCAGGGGCGTGGCCAAAGTGCTGCACACCAGCAGCGTGGCGGCGGTCGGTGCCGTGGACGAGCCGTCGCAAACGCTTGACGAGGACAGCGCATGGGACGTGGGCGACAAGGCCAACTTCTACATCCGCTCCAAGCACGAGGGGGAGGAGGCCGCCTGGGCGGTCGCCAAGAAAGGCCTGGACCTCGTGTGCGTGAACCCGGGCATCGTGCTGGGCCCCGGCGATCATTACGGCTCGAGCACGGTCTTCCTACTCAACTATATAAAGGGCAAGTTTCCCGGCTACATCGCGGGCGGCTCGTCCAACGTCGATGTGCGTGACGTCGCCGAGGGCCACGTACGCGCGTTTGAGAAGGGGAAGCCGGGGCGCCGATACATCCTGTCGGGAGAGAACCTGACCAACACCGCGCTGATCACGAAGCTGGTCGAGCTGAGCGGCATGAAGCGGCTGAAGAAGATCCCCTATCCGATCGCCATGGCCGTCGCGTCGCTGAATGCGTGGATCATCCAGCCGCTGACGGGCGCCGCCAACGACTTCAACCCGTCCACGGTGCGGGTCGGCGCCATGCATTGGTTTGTGGACAACAAGCGGTCCAGCGACGAGCTGGGCATGACCTAGGGGGCCATGGAGGAGAGCATTCGCGACACGCTGAGCTGGGCGAGCGCGCACGGACACCTCAGGCCAAACACGCCGCAGCTCACCGCGCTGGCGCCGGCCGCATGACAACAGTGAGAGGGAGGTAGAGATGACCGCCGTACTGGGAGCATTGCTGATCGCGCTGTCGTTTGGCGGCCTCACGGTCGAAAAGAACCCGAAGGCCCCGTCCGCCAAGCAGGTGCTGGTCTACGCGCCTCAGCAGGCGGACCACATGATCTATATGGATCTAGAGGCCACCATCGGGCCGACCTACAAGCTGGTCAAGTCGCTGCCGAAGCACCCGGCGATCCGGGACTGGCCAGAGGCTATGAAGGCGCTGGGCCCCATGCTGGACAAGCTGGACGCCGGGCTGAAGATGGTCACCACGCAGCTGGGCTTTCACCCGGTAAAGGACCTGGACTGGGTCGTGGCCTGGGTGCGCTACGAGACACGCGGCATGCCCGAGTGGCTGGTCGTACTGCGCGGCAAGCTGGGCAAAGATCCGATCGGCCACATCGCCAAGATGGTGGATGGCAAGGTCACGCAGGTGCGCGGCCGCCCGGCGCTGATCGTCGGTCCGGCGGTGGTCATGCGCGG
>CAZJHX010000265.1:0-8694 GCA_964545715.1 uncultured Myxococcales bacterium | reverse complement strand
CGATCAACATCAAATAGCCGGACCGCTACGCCATCACATAGCGTGCACGGTAACAACAGCTGCAACAGCAAGGTCGGCTGCACGCACAAGGCCACCAAGGGCAACAAATGCAACGACGGCAACGCCTGCACCGTGGGCGACAGCTGCGGCGGCGGCAAATGCATCCCGGGCAAAGCGCTCCAGTGCAACGACGGCAACGTCTGCACCGCGGACAGCTGCAACCCCAAGTCGGGCTGCGTCAACCAGCCGCTGAGCAAGACCAAGTGCACCGACGGCAGCGTCTGCACGGTCGATGACCGGTGTGTGGAAGGCAAGTGCAAGTCGGGCAAGCCGCTCGAGTGCAACGACGGCAACATCTGCACAGACGACAGCTGCAACGCCAAGAGCGGCTGCATCAACAACAACAACAGCGCCCCGTGCAACGACGGCAACGCCTGTACGGTCAACGACACCTGCTCCAAGGGCCAGTGCAAGGCCGGCAAGCCGCTGAACTGCGACGACGGCAACCCGTGCACCACGGACAGCTGTGACGGCAAGGGCGGGTGCAACCACGTCAACGCCGACGGCCTCAAATGCGACGACGGCAACGCCTGCTCGCTGGGCGACAGCTGCTGGGACGGTCAGTGTACTTCCAGCAAGTACGCGTCCTGCGATGACGGCAACACCTGCACCAACGACACCTGCGACCCCAAGGTGGGCTGCGTGAACAACCAGTCGTCGGTCTGTCAGGACGGCAACCCGTGCACCAAGGACATCTGCGACCCCCAGAAGGGCTGCCAGTTCATCCCGGCTGACGGCGCCAAGTGCGACGACGGCAACGAGTGCACACTCAACGACAAGTGCCAGAACAACCAGTGCGGCGGCACCCAGACCAGCAAATGCGACGACGGCGACCCGTGCACGGTGGACGTCTGCCAGCAGAAGAAGGGCTGTGTGTCACTGCCGGGCAAGAACGGCACAAACTGTGACGACGGTAACGTCTGCACCAGCAACGACAGCTGCTGGGAAGGCCAGTGCATGGGCGGCAAGGCCGAGAAGTGCGATGACGGCAACGTCTGCACCACCGACTCCTGCAACGGCAAGCTCGGTTGCGTCTACAAGCCCAACAACAACAAATGTGACGACGACAATGCTTGCACACATAACGATGTCTGCAACAAGGGCATCTGCGGCGGCGGCAAGGGCAAGAACTGCGACGACGGCAACCCGTGCACCAAGGACGTCTGCGACCCGTGGAAGGGCTGCCAGAACATCCCGGACTCGGGCGCCAAGTGCGATGACGGCAACGTCTGCACAACTGTCGACATCTGCTCAAAGGGCAGCTGCCAGGGTCACAAGCCAGTGGTCTGCGACGACGGCAACGAGTGCACCAAGGACTTCTGCGACCCACAGAAGGGCTGCAAGGCCAAGAACCTGTCGGGCACCTCGTGCGACGACGGCAGCGTCTGCACCCAGAAGGACTCGTGCTCCAAGGGCGTCTGCGTCGGCGCCAGCCCCAAGAAGTGCGATGACGGCAACGTCTGCACCACCGACTTCTGCGACGCCAAGCTCGGCTGCGTGAGCAAGCCCAACGACGGCGCCAAGTGCTCGGACGGCAACGTCTGCACCGTGGTCGACAGCTGCCTGTCCGGCAAGTGCGTCGGCGGCAAGCCCAAGAACTGCGACGACAAGGACTTCTGTACGCTGGACAGCTGCCACCCGAGCAAGGGCTGCAAGTACGAGGAGAACCCGAAGTGCAAGAGCTGCCCGGAGGCCGTGGAGCTTGGCGCCGCGACGGACTACAACGTCTTCGCGTGCGGCGATTACAACGGCTTGCAGGATGCGCAGGGCAAGGTCGCGGCCAAGGGTGACCTGACCGCGTTCGGCTTCAGCGTCGGTGAGATCAACCCCGGTGGTCTGGCGCTGGTGTCCGGCGGCAACATGGACATCGAGTCCGGCACCATCTTCGGTGACGGCGTCCACGGTGGCGCGCTGAACGTGGCCAACGTCACCATGGTGGGCGGCAGCCTGCAGCAGGGCAACCCGATCAACTTCGCCTGGGAGTGCAAGTCGCTCAAACAGCAGGCGGGCGTGCTCGGCGGCCTGCAGGTCAACGGGTCCACGACCGTCACCTCCTGGGGCGGCGTGCTGTTCCACGGCGACGACGCCGACGTGAACATCTTCACCGTTGACGGCGACGACATCTCGTCGGCCAACACGGTCAGCATCGACGTCCCCAACGGGTCGATCGCGCTGATCAACGTCACGGGCTCGGCGGTGACCTTGTCGTCCATGGGCATGAACGGCTTCGACGCGGCGCGTACGATGTGGAACCTGCCCAGCGCGCAGTGGTTGACCATCACGTCGATCATGCTGCCGGGCACGGTGCTCGCGCCGATGGCCGAGACGACCTTCGACAGCGCCAACATCGACGGTCAGCTCATCACGGGCCACCTGATGGGCGCCGGTCAGTCGCACCACGTGCCGCTGACGCCGTTTGAGGTCGACCCCTGCAAAGTCTGGTAACTCACCAGCCCCCCGCTCACACGTGTGAGCGCTGCCCCGCGGGAACCGCTGGGGCGGCGCTCCACGCCTCTCATTTACACAATAAGCCGTTTGATGTAGAAAACGATTTTCGCTGAGCGTTTTCGCTGTATACTCGTGTCTGTGGAATCGGGTGGCACCGTCGAAACAGACCTTCGTGAGTACGTCATCGCCTGCGCACAGTTCGCTGAGCGCGACGACCATTACGGCGTGCTGGGCATCGATCCGAGCGCGGATCCCAGCTCGGTCGCAAAGGCCTATCAAGAGGCGATCGAGCGCATGGCGTGCGCCCGGTTCTCCGGCAAGGACTACCTGGAGCTGCGCGGCAGCCTCAAGACCCTGAAAGAGGGGCTGGATCGGGCGCGCCTGGTGCTGGCCGACGAAGGCAGCCGGGTCAACTACGACCAGCTTGAGGCCGCCAAGCTCTACCCCAACGTCACGCCGTGGTCGCCTGCCGCATCCGTCAACCCGCCGGCCAACGGCAGCAAGGCCGTTTTGGGCCACGCGGACCGGGTTGGACGAGCGTTTACGTTATCTGAGACCGCCACACGCGCGATGGCGGAGGGCAAGTTTGACGAGGCGGTGCCGCTCATGCGCGAGGCCGTGGAGCTGGACTCTGGCGACGCCGGCTACCGCGTGCTGCTGGGCAGAGCGATCCTCGGGTCCTCGGACGACTTGAGCGACGACCTGTCCAAAGAGGCACGGCGGCACTTGGAGTCGGCGTGCATGCGGGCTCCGTATGACGCGCCCACCCGCTTTGCGATGGGTCAATATTGGCGCCGCATCGACGTACGCCGCCGCTATCGCAGCGAGCTGGAGGCCACGATCCGCTGCGACCCGGGGCATAGCAAGGCCATCGATGAGCTGGCCGCCCTCGATGTGGCTGAGCGCGAGCACGCCAAAGGCACCACCGACCGTGGGCGCTGGGGCTGGCTGGTCTCCAAGCTCACCAAGATGAAAGCCACCGCCAAGTAAACGCCCAAGTTCCTGTAGACTCTTGCCCATGGTCCGGCCGGTTTCAGTCGCACACGTCTTCATACTCGTGCTCTTGATCGCCTCCTGCGGTGAGAAGAATCGGACGACGCTGGGCAACTTCGACAATCACAATCCGCAGAACGGCAAGGGCATCGCGCCCGGCACGGGGGTCAACCCGGACCAGCTGTCCCAGATCCCTCTGTTTTACTTTGGCCCGCTCAGCGGAAGGCTGGGCTGCGGCGAGCCGTGCGACACCAAGAAAGTCGATGAAGCCGGGCGCTGCGCGGATCGGATCGCTGTGCGCTGCGAGGACGGGGTCATCGTGTGCGATGAGTGCGTGGCGGGATCCGGCGGCTGCGTCGAGTCTGAGGATGAGCCGGCGCGCTGCGTCCGCGACTGTGAGGGTGAAGAGATCTGCCCGCCGGGTAGCGAGTGCTACACACGCCTGTGCTGCCCCGACACCCAGTGGTGCGAGCGCGACCAGGTCGTCTTCTGTGATGAGACCGGCACCAACATGTTCGCGCAGAAGTGCATCGACGGGCTGGACTGCATCGAGGGCCAGTGTCTGCAGGCGCGCTCGATGATCCACATCCTGTTCGACACCTCGGGCTCCATGACGTCCGGCGGCACGTCATCCACGTGGCCGGCGTGCGACGCCCAGCCGGCGTCGTCGCGCATCGGGATCAGCAAAGAGGCCTTCAGCGCGCTCTTCACCGAAGACGAGTTTCAGCACACGCTCTTTGCGCTGCAGCGCTTTCCGCAGATCCGGCTGGGCGGCAACACGTGCCCCAACGGCGGCTATCTGCCGACCGGCGACAACGTCTCGGGGCACACCGACAACGTGGTTGCGATTCAGGAGTCGGACCAGTGGTTCGCGTCCAACATCGGGGAGACGATCCTGGTGCCCTTCCCGCGCGGCGGCGAGCCCAATCGCGATGTGCTGCTGTCGTGGATGAACTTCTCCCAGGGCCCGCAGCCGACCGCGCAGGAGTGCGACACCGACGAGGAGTGCCCACTGGGCGGCGCCTGCGGCAAGTACGCCAAGCCGCCCGTCTGCTACGTCTCCGACGAGGAGCTGCGCGCCAGCGGCATGACCCCGCTGGGCCACTCGCTGTTCTATGCGGGCGAGTACATTCGGCTGTTCGTCGTCGCGGACGGCATCGAGTGCAAGCTGGACGCGGACTGCCCGTCGTCCACGTATTTCTGCCAGAACGGCGAGTGCACCGACCCCAACCGCGACTGCCGGCAGCGCGCGATCGTGGTGTTCACGGACGGCGGCGCGACCGACGGCATGGGCGCCAATGGCCCCGACTTTTACGACACCGCCGTGCAGGCGCGACGACTTCACGCGGGCCTGACCTGCAAGCTCTCGGTCGACTGCGCCGCGGGCTTCGCCTGCGACAACGGCACGTGCCAGCCCGCCAACAACCCCAACAACCCGTGCGCCCCGTTCTCGATGAGCTGCCCGCAGAGCACGCTCACGTTCCAGCACTCGACCGACGCCGGCGCCGACCGACTCGTAGACCGCAAGGGCAAGCCGATCCAGCTGAACATCCACGTGGTGGACATCAGCGGCAGCACCAACAACGCGGTTATGGCGGCCTATGGCGGCGGCCTGCTGGTCTCGCCGAGCGCGGCCAGCGGGGCGGACCTGCTCAAGGAGCTGAAACCCGTGGTCAACTGGAAAGACGTCACCTTCTGCGGTGGCCAATAGAGGGAGGAGCACTTTGTCGACTAAACACGAGCCGGAGCTGACCAGACGAGCGGTCCTGGTCGGTCTGGGCAGCCTCTTTATCACCTCGGGAGGCTGCTTTCGTCGCCGCCGCCTGCGCGGGCGAGCCCGGCGCCGTCGCATCCGTCGACGTCGCCGGATTCGGCGCCGCATTCGTCGCCGTGTCGTCTGGCGGGCAGTCGCCGGCCGGCGCGTCGTGGTCGTGCCCGTCGCTGTCGCCGTGGGGTGGGAGCTGCACCTGGACAACCGCGTTGTGGTGGTCCACGAGGTGCGACCGACCGTGGTCGTCGTACGCGAGCCGAACGGGGTGCTGGCCGAGATCGCCTACACGCGGGAGGACACGTCTTCCAACGGCGTGAACCACGAGGGCTCTCAGCTGCCCGATGGGGATACCTCGACGCCCGGCGTGGACGCGGAGATCGAAGAAGAGGTGGATGAGTAGGGGACGACCTTAGGGAGCGTACGGCACGCAGTCGGCGTCCGGCGCCACGTTCTCGGTCTCAGTGCAGCTGGCCATGTCGGCGAGCAGGTCCTTCACAAAATCGTCCGCTGCGGTCAGCTCCGCGGGTGGGTTGCCAAACTCGTACACGTGCTTGGAGAGCTTGCCCTGGCGCTTGAGCACGACCTGGGCGGCGCCCCCGTCAGCGCAGTCCGGACACCCGTAGACCCCGTCCAACGACACGCCGAGCAGGTCGCCCGCGATGCCCATGACCGCGATCTGCCCCGTCTTGGTCAGTACACCCTTGTTGTCGGCGTAGATGGTGTCGTCGTGGCCGCTGGCGATCATGTGCACCGCGCCGTCCTCTGCGATGGTGACGTCGCGTTTGCACGCCCCGGCGCAGAAGCCGAACGACGTGCCGCCGGCCGTCAGCCAGGCGTCTGTGTTGGGGTCCGGGCAGCCGTCGTCGATCTGGCCGTCGCAGTTGTCGTCGACGCCGTTGCAGACCTCGTCGGCCTTGGGGTGAATCGAGGCATCCTCGGGCGCGCAGTCCTCGTCGTCAGGGGTGCCGTCGGCGTCGGTGTCGACCGGGTCCGTGCCGGTATCGCCGGTGTTGGGGTCCGTGCCCGTGTCGTCGCCCGTGTCGCCGGTGTTGGGGTCCGTACCCGTATCGTCGCCCGTATCGCCGGTGTTGGGGTCCGTACCCGTGTCGTCGCCCGTGTCGGCGCCCGTGTCGCCGGTGTTGGGGTCCGTACCCGTATCGTCGCCCGTGTCGCCCGTATTCGGGTCCGTGCCGGTCGTATCGTCCGTGTTCGGGTCGGTCCCCGTGGTGTCGGTGTTGTCCGGCTCAGAGACGCACGTGATGCCGCCGTTGGGATCGTCCGAGCAGCTCTCCTCGCCGCACGCGATCGCCGCCAGGCACGCGCACGTCGCCTCGTTGCACCCGTCCTGATACGGCACACACGTGTCCGCGCCCGCCGCGTCCGTACACTTCACCGCGTCCGGACAGGCCGAGTCGTCGGGGACACACGTGAGATAGCCCGTCTCCGTGACGCCCTTGGGCTTGCTGCCGTCCGCGTCGCCGGTCGCGCAGCCGCACACAGCTGTCGCTATCACCAAAATCATCCACCGCATCGTCTGTCCTCCACTCACCGTGTACCGCCTTGTTCTTCTACCGGCGCGACCACAAAAGTGACCGCGTAGCGCTCGTAGCCGCCCTTTTTCAGGCCGCTCTCCTCGACGTCGATGGCGCCCAGGCGCACCGACCGAATCAGCTCGTTCATAAACCGCTCAGTGTCCTCGGGCGTACCCACAAAGGAGACAGTACGCGCGACGGACGGCCGATCCTCGCCGTCGACCGGCAAAAACCGCTGCCGCACGGCCGCGCTGATCACCTCCAGCTGATGCTTCAAACCGGTGATGCGGGCCAAAAGGTCGTCTCGCACCAGGCTCTGAAAGCGCTCGCTGAGCACAAATCGCGGCTCTCCGGTGGGCGCGACGCCGCGCGACTCCGCCCGACCGGCGCCTACCAGGCCGTCAACCATGCGCCGCACGACCTCCGGATCCGCGCCAACGCGCTCTGCAAGCTCAGCCGCGGTGACCGGACCGGTGGCCAACACCTCTTCCACACGCCTGTTCAGGTCGACCTCTTTCTCGGGGGCGAGAAAGTCGCTGTTGAACTGCCGCTCCACGCCGATCACCGTACGCCGCGACCGGCCGAACACCTTGGCTACCTCCGCCTGCGTGGTGCCGCCGCGACGCAGCTCCTCAAAATACGCCAGCCGGCAGAGCTGCTCGACCGTGTCCAAAGGCACGGACAGGCGACGGCAGATCTCCGCTGCCGGCTTGAACAGGCTGTAGGCCAGGCGCCGCTGAAGTTCACTGAGACTGGCGAGTTGAGGTGCCATACGATCGGGACCATACGGAAATGAATATCACCTGACAAGCAAAAAACTTCACATCATGTGAATACCCCGAAGACCGTTCGCAGTTTCGCCAAAAACCGTTCATGGCGTTCGCAGTTTCCATAACCAGCTGGAATCACAGCAGACAGGTACTGGCACAGGACACGCACAGAGGGGGCCCGTTCCCAAAACGAGGAGGATGAAAATGAGGCAGCAGCTAATCAACGCCATGATTCTGGTCACCCTGTGCGCGGTGGCCGCGTGCACAACCGTCGTAGAAGAAAATGGCCTGGGCAAGGTGCACCTGGGCGTCGCCGGCTGCGGCGATGACGATCCCGCCACCATATTGCAGCCGCTGGCGATCTCAGACGACTTCAGCGACCCGGCGACGCTGGGCCAATGGAGCCGGTATCACCAGATCACCGGCACCGAGGCGCTTTATGACAGCGTCGAGGTGCTTGATGGCTCCCTGCACATCGTGCCGCAGAATGCGGCCTGGTATCGCACCGACGCCGCACCGTTTCTCTTCAAGGAAATCACAGGCGACTTTGTGGTGTCGTCGTCGATCAGCGTCTCCAGCCTGATCACGGCGGGCGACGCGCCTACCCGCCGCTACAACTCCGCGGGCTTGATGGCGCGCGACCCGGCCGGTCAAGGCGAGAACCAAAACTGGGTGGCCATGGATCTGGGCAACTTGAACGGTGAGACGGGCACGCTGGTGAAGTCGACGGTGAACGGCAGCACCCAGTTCTCGACAGCCGCCGGCGCCTACTCGGGCGAGCTGCGCTTGTGCCGCACTGGCCACGTGTTTACGGCCCTGCGGCGGCTGGACGGCGAGACCGAGTGGACGGTGACCGCAACCTGGGAGCGCGCCGACATGCCCGCCACGGTGCAGGTGGGCGTGATCAGCAACGCGTGGGAGGCGCCCCAGGACGTGATCGCCAGCTTTGACTACGTACGCTTTGGCGTGCCCACGTCGGCGGACGACTACACCCTGCCCTTTGGCGACAGCGTCGCGCCGGATGCGCCCGCCGACGAGCCTGCGCAGCGCCCCGAAGAGCCGGCGGAGCAGCCGGTCGAGCAGCCGGACGAGCCCGCCGAGCCCCCCGACCACCCCCCCC
>CAZJHX010000264.1:0-8797 GCA_964545715.1 uncultured Myxococcales bacterium | reverse complement strand
CCCGGGGGGGGTCCGGCCGCGGCCCCGCCACTGGCGGGTCGGCTACGAGCCATCCCGGCTCGAGATGACAGCGCTGATCGCCTCGTGGTGGTCGTGGGCGCCGCGGGCCCATGTATCGGCGGATCGTGCTCGCAGCGTGGTGGATGCCGAACTTGGCGGCGAGTTCCTCTGCGATCCTGTCCTCGCCCCAGCCGGGATGGTCGGCCGAGATTCGCTTGATGAACTCGATGTGCTTTCTCGAACCAGGCGATCCGTGGGCGGCCCGATCCGCACTTCCGGCGCCACAAGGCGCGGAAGCCCTTGCGATGCCAGCCAATCACGGTCGCGGGCTTCACGATCACGAGCGCTCGTGCCCAGTCCGACCAGAGCCTGCGGAGGATGATCCAGAAGGCGGCATCGCTTGCCCGCGCTCGCCCCGCTGGCTACTCTCGGATGATTGAAAACTCGGGAGAGTTGTCGCACATCGGGCGCACGCGCACGTTGTCGGCGTGTTGGGGACGCGTACTTCGATGCGCGATAGGCTTCTGGACGGCCGGTGGAGAGGGAAGCGATGGCGGAAAATGAAGATGGCTGGACATTCGGCGACATTCCCGAGCGGGGTCTCGGGGTGGCGCTCAGGCCGCTCCTGAAGCGCCTCGCGGGCAAGGGACCCATTCTGAAGGCCCTGGGCGGCCTCGTGCTCGTGTTGATCCTCGGCTTTTCGGTCTTCTTTCAGCTCGAGCCGGAGGAGGAGGCTATCGTCCTGCGTTTCGGCAAGCCGCTCCCCGAGGTGTTCGGCCCCGGGCTCCACATGAAGTTCCCGTTCATAGACGAGGTGTTTGCCGTCCCCGTGAACCGGCAGCACCGGCTCGAGTTCGGGTTCCGGAGCAAGTCCGCTGATAGCGACGAGAGTGGCGGGCGGTTCGACGCCGACGAAGAGTCGCTGATGCTCACGGGCGACCTCATGCTGGTCCACGTGCGATGGTCGCTCGTCTACAAGATCGACGACATCCACACCTGGCTGTTCGAGATCAAGGATCGTGAGTCCACGATCCGGGACATCTCTATGGGGGTGATGCGCCAGGTCGTCGGTGATTACTCGCTGGACGAGGTGCTCACGACCAAGCAGATCGAGATAGCCAGCCTGGCCCAGTCCACGACGCAGATGGCGCTCCGCGACAAGGTCCCGACCGGCGTGCAACTCACCGAGGTCGCCATCAAGTCGGCGGATGTGCCCGAGAATGCCCGCAAGGCATTCGATGACCTGACCCGTACCCTCGCCAAGGTGCAGGGCGAGCTCGCCGAGGCCAAGGCGGAGCAGGACAACGCGATCGGTGTGGCCAGACGGAAAAAGAACGAGACGATCGGCCGGGCGGAGAAGGAGCTCGCGCAGGTCGTCGAGAACGCCCACGGTGAGGCCAGCGCGTTTCTCGCCAAGGCGAAGGAGTACCACTGGGCACCCGAGATCACCCGGCAGTGGATGTTCCTGAAGACGATGAAGCGAGTGCTTCAGGGGCTCGACGAGAAGATAGTCATCGAAGACAACGAGGGGAGCAGGGTGTCGATGCACTTGCCGATCAAGGACTTCTTCCCGGCGCTGCCAGGGGGGGCCAAATGAGCACCTCCCGCATAGTCTCCATGGTCGCTGCCATCGTCGTCCTCGTTACCGTCTGGAAGTCGTTCTACGTCGTGCGACCCGACCAGTTCGTCGTGGTCACGAAGTTTGGGGATCCGATCGACGAAAAACGTGAGCCAGGTCTGTACTTCCTCATCCCGTTCATAGAGGACGCTCGGTTGCTCGACAGCCGGGTGCGCGGCTGGGACGACATCACCCGCAACACCAACACGGCCGAGCTCAAGCCCATCGACTTCACGGCCTTCGCCCGGTGGCGGATCGACGAGAGCGAGGGAGGTCCGACGCATTTCTACACCGCGGTGGGAGACGACCAGCGGGCCAAGGCGAGCATGGACAGCATCGTCACCAAACGCATCCAGGCGGCGATTCGCGACCACCGGCTCGCGTCCATCGTCCGGGACAAGGGGCGGAGCTTCGCCGCTCGAGCCACCGCGGACCTCAAGTTCCTGTTCGTCGACTATCCCGAGTGCCAAATGCAGGCGAACCCCGAAATCAAGCAGATGCTGGACGAGTACGAGCAGATCGCTGCCGATCAAGTCGGTGCGACCGGGACGGAGGACGCCAGGGCGCTTCGGTCCGAGATTGTCGCCGAGATTCTGGAGACGTCGAACAAGATCCTACGGGAGGACTTCGGGATCGAGATCCTCGACCTGCACTTCAAGTACCTGAACTACTCACCGCAGGTGCACGCCGAGATCACGACCAAGATCACAAAGGACCGGGGACGCGACATCGCGCGGTACAACAAGCTTGGCGACACGTGCACAGGCACCATCCGGCGGGTCAAGGAGCAGCAGCTCGGCATCATCGTGGGCGAGCGGGACCGCGGGATTCGGGAGCTCCGGGGCAGGGCGGTCGCCGAGGCCATCCGTATCAAGGCCGAGGCCTTCAACAAGGCCCCCGACTTCTTCCGGTTCCTGAAGTTGCTGGAGTTGTACGACGAGTCGCTGACACAGAACACCCGCTTCATCCTGTCGTCGACCAACCCGCTTCTGGCCCTGATGCAAGATCCGTCGCTGGTCATGCCGGTGGCCAAGCGCGACCTGTCCGAGCGGGCCCCGCCGCAGCCGGCCCCGCCACAACCGGACCCGCCGCAGCCGGCCCCGCCACAGCCGGATCCGCCGCAGCCGGATCCGCCGCAGCCGGATCCGCCGCAGCCGGATCCGCCGCAGCCCGACCCCGACCCGCCGCAACCCGGCCCGCCGGACGGGCCCTGACGCCCTGCCGGGCGCGAGCTGGTCCGGCCTCGGCGCGCAGTTTCACCGACGCGTGTGGTTGGAAGTACCTCCGCCGTGATTTGTTCGTTCGCACGGGCATGACCATCGACCGCACCATTGTCGTTACGCTCCTGGTTCTGTCCACCCTGGTCGGCCTCGGTCGGGCCCGCAGCAGCGCGGCCCGGATCAGAAGCCCCCTGAGCGTCTGAACCCTGCTTTCGCTGCACGTCCTACCGACAAAGCCGTGTGGTCCCGCTGTCGTGTAAATCGCGCCTGCGCCCCAGCTGCGGCGCCCGCCGAATGTGTGAGCAGGCGGCCCACCGGGTGGACCGCGTGCTCAGGCCCTCGACCTGCCTCCCCGAGACCCGATGCGAGAGCCGGCAGATCTCAGGCTGTGATCGTCCTCGACACGAACGTCCTATCGGAGATGATGAAGGCTGAGCCGAGCCCGCGAGTCGCTGATTGGTTGGCTGCCTACCCAAGGCCGAGCTTTTTCACGACCACGATCACGCGGGCAGAGATCCTCTTCGGCGTCGCGATCCTGCCCGCCGGGCGTCGCAGAGAAGAGCTGGGAGTCGCGGTCGCCGGGCTGTTCGATGTGGACCTGGCCGGCCACATTCTTCCGTTCGACGGCGCTGCGGCTCGTGTATTCGCCGAGATCGCATCCTCTCGTCATGCGGCAGGCCATCCGATCAGCCAAGCCGACGCTCAGATCGCCGCAATCCCCCGTTCTCGTGACGCCGCCGTCGCCACTCGGAACGTAGCGGATTTCGACGGTTGCGGGTTGTCGGTCCTCAACCCCTGGGGCGCAGGCAGACCCGGCGGATAAGTTCTGGCCCTCGTGAAGGCCCCGCTCGGCGGAAAGCTGAGCGATGGGCACTGACCAGACACAGCGATCCCGCTCGGGACGGTCCCCGACGTGCGCACTCGAGTTCGCAGGACCTCGACGACCTTGCCGAGCTCCGGTCCCCGGGCAAGCCGGGGCTCCGGGCAGTCCATCGCCGTGATTCTCGAGGAACGTGCGCCACGTCTGCGACGGCGGCTTCCGATGGCGGATCATGTACCTCTCGAGGGTAGACTGGCTGAGCTCGATCCCGAGCTTGTTCCAACAGCCGCCGTTGACGTCAACGCTTTGATCAATCGTTGAGCTCAACGGATGGGCAGGCCCCGTCCAAAACACGCTGTTCGATGCACTGCGACACAGGCACGGTTGTTGCGAAGAGACCCCCCAGACGCTCGCCGGTCGGTTAGGGCCCGAGCAGATTGGGAGGGATACCAATGAACGGACGAAAGACTTGGTTAGTGATATCGATAGTGCTCAGCGTCAGCTTGCTGACCGCGACAGCCCATGCGGGGTGGTTTGACATCGGGCACGACGCAGACCGCACGCGGCGCGTCACCGAAGGGGTGGGCGCAATCTCGGGCGAGGCAGGCGCCTTCCCCGGTGTCCCGTGGTCCTGGAGCGCATTTCAGGGCGGCACAACAAACACCAGCGCTCCGCTCATGGACCTGAACTCCGACGGCGAACCCGACATGGTCATGGTCGGCGTGGGCAAGGTCAAAGCGCTCTTTTGCAACGCGGAGACCGAGACCTGCGAGCCGGCATGGGAGACCGACTCGATCGGCGCGACCACGCTTATCGGCGTGTATGACTTCGACCAGGTCCCTCCGATGGAGCTGCTGGCGATCTCGACCGAGGGTGGCGGGCGCATCTGGGTGCTCAATGCGCTGACCGGCGACGTGCTGAAGAGCCGCCCGGCGGGCAAGCCGGCCTGGGGAATCCAGGGGTCCGTGCGGGTGCAGGACGTCAACATGGACGGCCGCCCCGATATCCTGTGGCGCAGCGTCATGTCCGGCATGGTGCCGGGTGATCTACACATGACGCAGCCCTGCCCCGACGGCAGCTGGACAATGCAGACGGACGACATGCCGGACTCCCTGGCGGCGCTGCGGACCGGGCCGACGGTCATGGCCGACCAGCTGGCGCCTGAGGACACGACTCGCTGGGCGATTTATACCGAGCACGGCGCGCTGCGGCTGTGGGATCCGGGCACAAGCCCCGACAGCCTGGTCAACATCGTCGGCGCAGCCGCGCCCAGCATCTACTACGAGTACGACGGGCACCTCCTGGACGTGGACGGCGACGGCGACCTCGAGGTGCTCTACCCGGGCGCCGACAACGGCTGGTGGGGCGACGTTCAGGCGTCTCAGCAGATCAGTGTCTTGGACCCCGTGGCGGCCCTGGGCCAGTCCTGGCCGCCCTCTGCAGGCGCGCTGTCCGTGTGCAACGAGACCGGCGTCGATTGCGACGGCGCGTGCACCGCGGAGACGCGCGGTCGGCTGTGCTCCGCCCTGAGCGGCGCGCCGCTTCGAAAGTGGGGCTGTGCGCTCGGTGGCGGCTCCCTTTATGAGACGGGAAAAGCGCCGCGGACGCGTGGCGCCATTTCGCGCCCCGTCGATCTGACGGGCGAGGCCGACGGCCACCTGGAGCTGCTCGTGGCGATTCGGGGAGAGACTCCCAAGAGCATGACCGCGCTGCAGAGTCACATCGACAGGTGGGGCCCGTGCCCCGGCGCGACGCAGGGCTGGGATCCGACCAAGATCGCCCCGGCGGACTGGCAGGTTGGCGACGGGATCTCGTGGGACACCGACAACACCGATATGTACACGCTGAACGTCTTCGACCTGACGACGGGCGCGGTGCGCGCGGTGGCGCCGATGTCGCAGATCAAATACGCGGCGACGGCGGAGCTGGACGGCTGGTCGGACACCCCCGAGGTCATGGTGCATCAGCCCGACGGCTGGAAGGTGCTGGGCTGGGAGGACGGGTTGGTCGAGCGCGTGTCGCTGGCCAGCGTGTGCAACGCGGAGGGCAAAAACTGCCTGAAGCTCGATCCCAACGGCATGGGCGATCACGCAATGCAGATCGAGGTCCCGCGACCGGCAAACCGCATCACGACGGGGCACGCCGGCAGTGGTCTGATCGTCACTGACATCGACACGGCCGGGACGCCGGACGCCGGGCTGCCCGAGTTTTTGGCGCAGGACACAAACCGAAATCACCTGTACTGGGTGCGCGTGCGTCAAGATTCGGGCGCGTGGACCGTCACCCACACGCCGGTGGTGTCGCACTACTGCGGCAGCGCCCCATGGGCCCACCCCGCGCTGACGGCTGACGGCGAGCTGCGGCTGGGCGTGGCCGGGTCGCTGGGCTTCTGCAACTTCTTTGAGGCGTCGACGTTCACCGGGCGTTTCATGGCCGACGGTGACCACGTGCTGCGCCAGGGGACCCCGCCGTCGTCACCGATGGTGGGCGACCTGGACGCCGGCCCGATCAGCGCGGAGGAGTTCTACTATTCGTGGCGCGGCTGGTTCAACGCCGACGCGAGCGCGGACGTGTACTCGGCCCGATTCCGCGTCGTCGGCGACCTGGGCTCCCAGAACAGCCAGTTTCTGGCGGACGAGCTGGATGGCGGACCTCCCAGCGGCGCTCCGCTGGCCGTGCACTTCGACAACGACGAGCTGGCGGCCTACCGGGTCGACGGCAGCCTCGTCTTTGCGTTTTCGATGAGGATGGACATCGACGAGACCGCCTACGCCTGCGTTTCGGATGCAGAGTGTGGACGGCGTCACGCGTGCTCTGTTTGCGTAGACGGGACGTGCCAGGCCGCGCCTGCCGATCGCTGCTGTGCGCTGCCGCAGCTGCCCGAGGACGGCTTTGCGTGGGGCGAGCGGACGATGACCCGCCCCGTCGCCGGACGTTTTGCGCCGGGCAACGGCATCGACCTTGCGATGACCATCAACTCAGCGACGGCCAGCCCCTCGTGTCCCCCGCAGCCGGACCAGGTGAACAAATCGTATCTTGTGACGGTGGACTGGGACGCGGCGGCCAAAACGTGCGCAGCCACGGCCAAAGAGGTCTATGCCGGATGCAACTACGCGTCCGTGCGATTCGCGCGCGATGTCGGCAAGCCGCAGTCCCTGGGCGGCTGGGGCCTGGACAAACCCAACGGCACAGACGGGCTGGACGACCTCCTGTTGCGCGGCGGGCGCGACAGCTCCAACTACCACCGCTGGTTCTGGCTGGATGCCGATACCGCTGAGCCCATCATGGACTACGTGTACATCCCGGGCGACGCCAACCTCATGGTGGACGTGGAGGCGGACGGGTCGGACCCGGCGCCGGAGCTGATCAGCCTGCGCACGCAAGGCTTTGCGGTGCGCAGCGAGCTGGGTCCCAACACGTGCGGGAAGAGCGGCACAGAGCCGTGCGGACCCGGTGGGCTGGTGCACGCCACGTGGACCAGCAAGCCGATCGAGCAGGCGGCCATGCAGGTGCGCACGGGTTATGCCGTGCTGGACGTCGACGGTGACAACAAGCTGGACCTTGCGATGATGAACACCGTCGGTGGCGTGCAGATCGTCAACGGCGAGACGGGCGACTTCATGGGCGGCCCCATCTACCTGGCGGCAGGCATGGCCCACGACGCGCTGCCGAGCGAGCCGCGTGCGCTGAACGGCATCTTTGCGATGGACCTGGACGCGGACAGTGCCGACAACGGTCGCCTGGAGCTGGTGGCGGCGGGCAGCGAGGGGCGCGTGTACGCCCTGGAGTTCGACAAGCCCGGCGCCAACGGGCAGGCGTCGCTGCTGTGGAGCCTGCGCATCGGCACGCCGCTCGAGAACCTGCGGCCCATGGACTGGAACGGCGACGGCGTCCTGGAGTTGGTGGGCTTTGGCCGCAACGGCGACATCTACGGCATCGCGCCGACGGACTCCGACGTGGCGATCATCGCGCCGCTGCCGGCGACGTTTATGGCGCAGGTTGGCGCCACGACGCCGCCGAAATCGAGCTGCGCGGCGGGTACGTACTGCATCGACGTGGAGATCAACGGTACGGTCACGGGTGCGGACACCGTGACGCTGGGCCCAATCGGCGCCAGTGACCCGCAGCTCATCGATTACGTGGGCGGCAGCTGGAAGGCGACGGTTGAGTTGGCTGAGAGCGAGTCGGCCTGTGTGCAGGCCACGGCGCTGAAGGACGGCGTGGTCGTCGATACGGACACCCGCTGCTACGCCTACAACCACGACTACGACAACGACTCGGTCGAGAACAGCGTCGAGATCGCCGCGTGCACCCTGTCCGCGACACCGTGGAACGACGCGGCCGTCTTCCCCGGCGCCCCTGAGCTGTGCGACGGCAAGGACAACAACTGCAACGGCCTGGCCGACGAGAACATCGGAAAAGGCGAGCCGTGCATCGTTGGTACCGGCGCGTGCGCTGCGACGGGTGTGGGCATCTGCACCTCGGCGGGCGCGGTAAAGTGCGACGCGGTGGCGCTTGAGCCGGCAGCGGTCGAAACCTGCGACGCGATCGACAACGACTGTGACGGGCAGACCGACGAGGACTTTGGCCTTGGCGAGACCTGCGCGATCGGAGTCGGCGCCTGCGAGGCTGTCGGCGTGACCGTGTGTCAGGACGGCGGCGCCGCATGCTCCGCTCAGGCCGGGGTCCCCACCGCCGAGACGTGCGATGGCCTGGACAACGACTGCGACGGCGAGACGGACGAGGACTTCGCGCTGGGCGTGGTGTGCAGCGTGGGTCATGGCGCCTGCCAGGCCTCCGGCATCACGGTCTGCGCCGGTAGCGTGACGGTGTGCTCAGCGACCGCGGGCGCGCCCAGCGCAGAGCTGTGCGACGGCATCGATAACGACTGCGACGGGCTGATCGACGGCGCTGTCGCCGACGCCGCCTGTGACGACGGCAACCCGTGCACGACCAACAGCTGCGCTGCAGCGTCCGGCTGTGTCCAGCTGGCCAACGACAACGCCTGTGAGGGCGGCAAGTGTGCCGAGGGCCAGTGCGTTGTTACGCCGCCGTTTGAGGAGCCCGTCGAGGAGCCCGTCGAGGAGCCCGTCGAGGAGCCGACCGAAGAGCCGACCGAGGAGCCGACCGAAGAGCCGA
>CAZJHX010000263.1:0-8869 GCA_964545715.1 uncultured Myxococcales bacterium | reverse complement strand
TCGTGCCCGCCCGAGACGGGCGGCTGGGGCGCCGGATCCTCGGACCACGCCTACGCGTTTGAGCCAGCGGCAAACGGCACGTACCACATCACCCTCAGTGGGTTTGACAGCAACCTGTACGTAGTCACCGACTGCAGCGACGTCAACGGCTCGTGCGTCGGCGGCGACGAGGAGGTCGGAGGCTCAGCCACCGAGACGCTGACCTTGAACCTGAGCGCGGGCACGACCTACTACATCATCGTGGACGGCTGGAACAACAGCGGCAACACCACGGGCAGCTACACCCTGACCGTGGACCTGGCGCCGCTGCCGGTGTTGCCGATCAACGAGGTGGACTACGACCAGCCGGGCGCTGACACCGCGGAGTTCGTCGAGCTCTTCAACGCGGGCCCAAGCGCCATCTGGCTGGCCGGCTTTGAGCTGCAGGCGATCAACGGCGCGGACGGGGGCACGCTGTGGAGCGCCTCGCTCGCGGACGCCGGCGCCTCGCTGGCCTCGGGCCAGTATCTGGTCATCGGCGACACCGCCGTGGTGAGCATCCTCCCGGCCGGCATCCTCACAATGACCTCTCCGGGCTCGATCCAAAACGGCGCACCGGACGCACTCCGCCTGGTTCGCGTGGCCGACGGGGCGATCGTCGATGCCGTGTCCTACGAGGGCACGGTCCCCGGCGCAAGCGAAGGCGGCTCGGCGGGCAACGACACGGGCGACGGCTCGCTGTCGCGCTGTCCCAACGGGCAAGACACCGACGACAACAGCGCGGACTTTTCCAAGCAGACTTCGACCCCCGGCATCACAAACGCGTGCCCGGTGCTGTAGGCCGGCGTTTGCGCATCCCACTGCTGGTAGCGACCTGCCTATCAGTCGCCTGCAGCTCTGCGGAGGAAGGGACTGTGGTCACGGATGCGGACGTGGCCACAGAGACCAACGACACCTCGGATGCGATGGCGGCGGACGGCTCCACCATCCCGACGACCCAGACGACAACGACCCCGGCCGGGGCCGCTTTTGCGTACGTCGCAAACCGCGGCGTGTCGACTCCGTGGCTGGTGCCGGTCGACGCCACAGGCCCCGGCGAGGCGCTCCGGCTCGGGCCGAGGCGCGGCGCAGGATACGGTCTGGGCCAGGGCGACGTGTCCTACCCCGACATCACCCCCGACGGCACGCACATCGTCGTCGTCTTCTACCCGATGGCAACGCCCTCCAGCTCGGGCACGGGCGGCGCGGTTCTGTTTGCGCTGGCAGCCGATGGAGCGAAGGCCGACGCGCCGGTCCGGCTGGCGGCCGCAGAACAGCTGCACGCTTTGGAGCGGGTCTATCGCGATGGCTGGATGGCCTACGTGGACGGCCAGAGCGTCTTTGCGGTGCGGCTTGACGGATCCGACGCCGACGCCCCCATTCTGGTAGCGACCGCACCCGCCGGACAGGAGATCGACGGCTTGCGATGGGTCGGCTCGCAGATGACCCTGGTCTACACGCAGCGCTCGACCTCGTCGGGGCAGGACCGCAAGCTGTTCATGAGCACCGTCGCGCCAACGGGGGCCACGCCACCTGAAGCGCTGCACACCGCGGTAGGGCCCGCTGAGTGGGCGGTCACCGACCTGCCCGGCGACCGGATAGTCGCCTCATCGTCGGACGATCGGCTGCACGCGGTGTCGCTGACCGGCAGCGAGCCGTCTGTGGTCCTGACGCCCGAGGGCCAGCTGACCGGCTTTGTCGGCAAGTCGAGCGACGGCTCGCGCATCGTGGTTGTGCTGCGCGTGACGTGGAAGGAGGAGCGGGAGCTGGTCTCGGTGGCCACGGACGGCAGCGAAGCGGACGCGCCGCGCGTCCTCACCCCGGCGCCTCTCAAGAGCTTGAAGTCGATCATGTCCAGGGACGGCACCGCGGTGGCGTGGGTCGGGGACAGCGGCAGCACCAGGTGGGCCGCGTATCGCGCGGATCCGGCCGGCGTCGGACCGGGCGAGGACCCGCGGATCACCGATTGGAGCACCAAAAAGCTGCACGTGACGGGGTTTGATGCCGCCGCGGACGCGCTGGTGGGTTCACGCGAAGACGGCGCGGTGCTCCGTTATCATCTGCAACACGGAGGCCCGGCGCCGCCACAGGTGCTGGCGCTGGTCGAGGATGTGGTCAACTTCAGCATCCCCTGGCCCGCGCTCAGCGGTGACAGCAGCCAGGTGATCTACGACGCCAACACGCCGACTGGTTGGCACAGCTGGGTCGTCCCGCTGGCGGGTGGTGAGCCGATCGAGCTGCCCGGCCCATGGTATCGGGACCTGCTCACGCCTCTGGGCGTGCTCTACCACGAGTACGTCAACGAAGGCGCCCTGTTCGTGGCCGACGCCGACGGCAACCACAGCGCGCTGACCCCCTGGCACGACACCGAGATCCACAATCCCCATCTGGTGGACGATGGCCGGGCGGTGCTCTATGCCTGCGAGACGCCCTCACCGGGCTTCTACGCCGCGTCTACGAAGCCGTCATCGGACCCGCAGCAGGTCCTGGTCACACCAACCGACACCGAGTCCACGCCTTGGACCGACTGGTGGAGTGCCAGTCCGGCCACGGTGGGCGCGTACCTGGTTCGACGCTCGGGCAAGGTCGTCCGGTCCTTTGCGTTGGACGGCTCAGACCCCGAGGGCGTGGTCCTGACCAACGACTCCCAACCCGCTCTCGCGCTGGATCCGGTCAGCCAGCGGGCGGTGTTTGTCGTCGGCGCCGATCTGGTCTCGGCCCCGGTAGACGGCGCCGAGTCGCCGACGGTGGTCATGCCGATCGGCGAGGCCGATATGGTCCATCTGAGCATGCTGCCGGGCTCGGATCGCGTGGTCGTCGGCCTGAGAGCCCAAGGCGAAACGTCCATCTATCTGGCCCCTGTAGACGGCGCCGCGGCCACAGCACCGGACCTGGTGGCCGCTGGGTTGCCGGGTTGGTTCATGGGGGTTGCGGCATCGGCCACCGCCGAGCACATCTTCATGGTGCTGTCCGTGGAGGCGACCGCGGTCCCCCATCCGGACATGCTGCAAGCGGCGCCGACCGGATTGGGCGGCAGCTCACTTGCCGGCGTCGCGCATGACGTGGCGCCTTCCGGCTACCTGCTCTGGCACCCGGGCGTGTGGTTCGACGGCGGCATGGACAGCATCGCGGTCCCGGGACCGGTAGGAAGTGGTGATGGGGTACACGTGCTGCTGCAGGGCCCCGACGGACTGTATTCGGCCCGCTGCGACGGCTCCCAGGCGGACGCGCCCGTGCTGCTCGGCGGCGCTCTGCAGCCGTTGGGCGCTTCTTTGTCTCCCGACGGGCAGCAGGTGCTGCTGAAGGAGGACCAGATGGTGACCATCGCCACAATCGGCGAGGCGGACTCCCAGCGGCGCCTGACCGCAGCGGTGGACGGACAGTTGGTGGACGGCCGGTGGACACCCGATGGCGGGCGCGTCGTCTTCGTCTCCGCGCCACCGACCAGCTTCGGGAAGCACGCCGCCCTGCAGGTCGTGGACGCCGATGCCGAGTCCGCCGTAGGCACACGATTGCATGCGGAGAGTTTTGGGCTTAGCGCGTTCGCCGCGCTCACGCCGGACGGCGAGACCGCTGTGGTCGGGAGCACTCACGGCGCAGACCACAGCCTGTATCTGGTCCCGTTGGACGCGTCCGGCGCCGACGAGATCCCACAGGCGATCACGCCAATCGACGATGTCGGCGAACGTTTCCTGGGCTTCGTGCCGTTCCAATAACAACGCACCATTCGCTTGAGCCCGGTGTGTTGCCCGCGGCGCTGAAGTGCGCCACGATAGCGCCCTTCAGACATACTCGCTTCATCGGAGGCCCAATGATTCCAAGTCGCCTTTTGGTCGCCACGACCGTGGTCCTTATGGCTGTGCCGGCCAGCGCGCAGGTCAGCCCGTCCCTGAAATCGCAGGTGAAACAGCTGATTCGCTACGCAAACGGCAACTTCAGCGCGATTCGCATCGACAGCACCCGCAAAGACGCCGGTGGGGACCACAACTACAAGGTAAAAGGCTTCAACGCCTGCGGCAGCAAGTCTCAGTACAACAAGGTGTGGCACTGGCGCACGATGAAGGGCAACTGGGAGTATGTGTGCGACGTCGACTTCAAAAATGAGTACGGCGCCACCAAGTACTACGACGACATGTCGCGGGTGCTGACGTCGATTGGCGCGTTCAATTGGGAAGACGAGAAGGTGGTCAATTCGACAACCCGTCGCCGGCTGGTCGGTCGATCCACAAACCCCAACCTGAAGATCATGTTCGACTACGACGTGGCCGACGACGGCTCGGTGGAGATCGAGTTCTGGTTCAAGCAGAAGTTCAACCCGGGCGCGGTGAAGTCCGGTGGCGGCGGCGGCGGACAGGGCAACATCAGCCCTACCCTCAAAAGCCAGGTCGGCCAGCTGCTGAACTACTCCAAGGGCAACTTCTCGGCCATTCGAATCGACAGCAGTCGCTCTGACTCCGGCGGGGACCACAACTACAAGGTGAAGGGCTTCAACGCGTGCGGTCCTCAGTCGCAGTACAACAAGGTGTGGCATTGGCGCACGATGAAGGGCAACTGGGAGTATGTGTGCGACGTCGACTTCTCGAACAGAGCCGCGGCTGACGCGTACTACAACGCGATGAGCGCGGTGCTGAAGTCTGTGCGGGGCTACACGTGGGAGCGTGAGCAGCGCGTAAACGACTCGACGGTCCGTCGCCTGGTCGGCAAGCGAACCAACCCCCCGATCAAGATCATGTTTGACTACGACCTGGAGAGCGGCGGCGCGGTCGAGATCGAGTTCTGGTTCAAGCAGAAGAACAACCCCGGCGCCGCCACCGGCAACGCGCCCAGCGGCAAGGGCGCGTCAGTGGTGAGTCCGATCCTGCGATCCCAGGTCAAGCAGTTGGTGCGCATGGCCAAGACCGACTTCAGCGCGATCCGGATCCAGAGCTCGCGTCGAAGCCAGGGCGGCGATGACAACTACAAGGTCAAGGGCTTCAACGCCTGCGGTCCCAAGTCCGAGTACAACAAGGTATGGCACTGGAAGTCGATGAAGGGCAACTGGGAGTACGTCTGCGACGTCAACTTCAGCAACCGCGCGGACGCCACGGCCTACTACGACGAGATGGTCAAGCAGCTGACCGGCGTGTCGAGCTTCCGATGGGAGCCCGAGCAACGAAAGAACAACACCACGATCCGGCGATTGGTCGGCCGCAGCTCCAACCCGCCGCTGAAGATCATGATGGACTACGACGTCGAGTCAGGCGGCGGCGTCGAGATCGAGTTCTGGTTCAAGCAGAAGTTCAACAAGTAGCGGTCGCGGCCGGAAGCGCCAGCCGGCCCTCCAGCGCGTTGAGCACCGCCGAGAACGACACCGGATTCAGCAGATAGCTCAGATGCGTGACCCCGTGCACCTGCTGGTTGTCGGCCCCGTGCACGCACGCCGTCTCCGCCGGCAGCAGCAGCACATCGTCCGCGGACCACAAGCACACCAGCCGCGGCAGCGACGACGGCCACGGCGCCTGCAGCGCCAGCCGATCCATCAACGCAGAGTCGGGACGCAGCGCCAGCGTGTGATACGTCGAGGCATAACGCGCGGCGTATGTCCCGGCGTGCGGCGTACCCAGCGTCACCACCGTCGCCACGCGCGCGGCGGTGTCGGGATCCTCCAACGCCAGACGCGCCACCAGGCCGCCCATGCTGTGGCACACCAGATCCACCTGTGCGTCTGGGGGCAGCCCGTTGACCTTGAGCACCGTGGCAATGTCGGCGCGCAGGGCCTTGGCCATCTGCTCCACCCTCGAACCGCGCTCAAAGCCAATCGCATACGTGCGCGTCCGGCCGAACAGCCGCAGCCACGCGCGCAGCGGGGTGAAGTTGCCGCGATGCCCGCCAAGGCCGTGGATGCACAGCACGGGTCGGGCGCAGTCGTCCGGGAGCGCCTCGATCGGCGGACGGCGGCGCGCGATCAGGGTCAACCCAAGCACCGGCGCCTGTGCCAGATGGCGGCGCGCGTCAGGGTCGATCGAGTGGTACGCGGCGGCGACCGTGCGGCCGATACCGACCGCCAGGCGGCCGGCGAGCCTGACCGCAAGAAGTGCATGTGGAAGCAGGTTCATAATGAGCAACCGTCACACAATGTAATACAGAAGGCAAGATTCGTATCACATCGTGCCACGGGTCACGGGCAGGTGAGCGTACAGCTCGAAGTACTCAAAGCCGTGCTGGAACGGGCGGCCAATCCACGCCTCAAAGCAGGGCTGGTCGGCCGGCACGTACCCGCTCGCCGGCAGCCAGCTCCTGAACAGCCACTCCAGCGCGCGCATCTCAAGGTCGATCCCGCCACGCACCTCGACCTGCGCGACGGTCATGGCCGGAAAGTCGAACACGCCGACCTCGCCGTCCGCGCTCGCGTCCGGCGCCACGACCCCGACGTCGTAGCGACACAGCTCGTGTGCCACGATCTCCGGATCGTCCCACATATAGCCAAGCCACTGTCCGTCAGCCACGCCCGCTCGCTCGGCCCACCGCATCAGCTGCTCGGCCGCGCGCGGGGTCGCATCCGGCTTGAAGGAGTCGATCACCCGAATGTAGGCCACCCGCCTCGGGGGCAGTCGCCGCAGCTCCACCTGAAAGCCGTCCGGGTTGGCGCCGGCTGGCAGCACGTCCAGCAGGTGCTTCTTGCCGGGCTCCGCGACCACATCCAGCCACTCCTCCCGTCGCTCGCGTCGGAAGACGTCGATATCGAAAACGCTCGGCGGCACGCCATATCGCTGCTTGAAGCTGCGCGAGAAGTCCGAGGGCGACGCAAAGCCGCACTCCAGGGCGATCTCGGTCAGCGACTGCTTCCGCCCGTGAGACATCAGCGCCAGCGCGCGCTCCAGGCGCAGCCGCTTCACGAACTGGCTGAGCGACTCTCCCAGCAGCGACTTGAAGACGCGATGAAAGTGGAACGGAGAGAAGCAGGCGACCTTTGCCACGACGTCGAGCTGCAGCGGATGGCCCAGGTTCTGAATCACGTAGTCGATGGCCCGGTTGACGCGCTCGACAAAGTCGAGCGCCGCGGCGGTAGGTTCGCAAGATTTGTCAAGCATGGTCGCCAACGCTCTGATTAGCTGCGCCCACAACTTAGCAGACGCTCACACGGAGACACATCATGAAGCTCGGCGCATTCTCAATCAGCCTGACCGTCAAAGACCTGGCCGCCTCACGCGCTTTTTACAGCAAGCTCGGCTTTGAGGTCATCGGCGGCGACTCCGCCCAGAACTGGCTCATACTTCAAAACGGCGACACCACGGTCGGCCTGTTTCACGGCATGTTCGAGCGCAACATGCTGACCTTCAATCCCGGCTGGACCAGCAAGCAGAAGCACGTGGAGAGCTTCACCGACGTACGCGACATCCAGCGCCACCTCAAGGCCGAGGGCGTGACCCTGATGTCCGAGGCTGATGAGGCGACCACCGGGCCGGCCAGCTTTGTGGCGATCGACCCGGACGGCAACCCGATCCTGGTGGACCAGCACGTCTGAGACGCCACCCGGCCCCCCTCTTGGCAGCCTCGAATTATGGTAAGACGTCGCATGTCCAAAGCGCGGCGGTACTTCTTCATGGCGGCTCTGGTTGTCGCCGGCGAGGCGATTTTCGGGCTGCCGTTCCTGGTGGCCCGGCTGTTTCGACCAACCGTGCTCGACGTTTTGCAGATCACCAATCTGCAGTTCGGCACCGCGTTTGCTGCGTACGGCGTGGTGGCGATGCTGGCGTATTTCCCGGGTGGACCGCTGGCGGATCGATTTCCGGCGCGCCGGCTGATGGTAGCGGCCCTGATCAGCACGGCGGTCGGCGGCATCTACTACGGGACCTGGCCTGGGCTGCTCGGGCTTCAGCTGTTGTTCTCCTTTTGGGGTCTGACCACCATCCTGCTGTTCTGGGCCGCCATGATCCGCGCCACGCGCGAGTGGGGCGGCGACGATAGCCAGGGCGCGGCGTACGGCCTGCTGGAGGGCGGGCGCGGTCTGTTGGCCGCGGTTCTGGCATCGATCACGGTCGCCGTATTCGCCGCGTTCATGCCCGACGACCCGGCGACCGCCACACTGGCCGAGCGCACCACGGCCCTGACGCAGGTGGTCTGGGTGTTCGCGGGCGTGGCCGTCGCGGCGGCGCTGCTGGTGTGGTTCGCGGTACCGGAAAGCACCGGGACCGCCGACGGGACATCGCCGCCCGAGCGCCCCCACATCGATCTGGCCATGATTCGTCCCGTCCTGCGCAACAAGTCGGTGTGGCTGCAGGGGATGATCATCGTATGCGCCTACGTGGCCTACAAAGGCATGGACGACATCGGATTGTACGCTCGAGACGCGTTCGGCATGGACGACGTGGCGGCGGCCAACCTGGGCAAGTTCCAGTTCTGGGTGCGCCCCTTTGCCGCGCTCGCCGCGGGGCTCATCGCGGATCGCATCGGTGCATCGAGAGCGTCTGTCATCTGTTTCGGGGGCGCGTGCGCCGGCAACCTCTTCATGGGCCTGGGCCTGATTCACCCGTCCATGGTGTGGGTGTTGTTCGTGGCCGTCGCGGGTACTGGTGCCATGGTGTACGGCCTGCGCGGCGTCTATTTCGCGCTCTTTGGCGAGGCCGCGGTGCCCCCTGCCCTGACCGGGACGGCGGCCGGCCTGGTCTCGGTGATCGGCTACACGCCGGACATCTTTATGGGGCCGGTAATGGGCTACATGACGGACGCGCACCCGGGGGCCACCGGACACGAGCACTTCTTCCTGTTCCTGGCGGTGTTCTCGGCGGCCGGTATGGTCATGACCATGGCGTTCCAACGCACGTCACGGGCGGCGGCGGCAGCGGCCTGACGACAACCGCAGTTTGCTAGT
>CAZJHX010000262.1:0-8911 GCA_964545715.1 uncultured Myxococcales bacterium | reverse complement strand
TGACCCTGGAAGAGGTTCGCAAGCGCGACAAGATCAACGAGCGCGCGATGGCTTTTGCGGACCGCGAGGACTTCTCCGCGGGCATTCGCCAGTAGCGGTTCTTTTAGAGAACCCGGTCCGGTGAGGTGTCAGCCGGCGGCCGCGTGGCCGTCGAAGCGGGCGCGGAAGCCGTCGAGGCTCCAGTCTCGGCCCAGAAACACGTGCACGAGGTCTGCGGCTGCCTGGGTGGCGCCGCCCTCGAAGACCACCGTGCGTAGTGCGCGCACGGCCGAGATCTGCAGTCCGTTGGCGTCCCCGATGGCCGCGTCGAGCTCACGCGCGATGGCGTCGCTCCACAAGTACGAGTAGTACACGGGGCCGTAGTCCACCAGGTGCCAGAGGTTGGCAAACCAGCGGTCACCGGCCGTCCGGGCCCATGGGGCGTGGCGCCTGAACTGCTCGTCCGTGAAACGCTCCAGATTGAGCTCGCTGGGGTCCTCAGCGTGAAGGTGATAGCTGAACGCCGCGATGAACACCTGGCGCTGCGCCAGCATGGCCTCGCCGACACGTCGCGCCTGGCAGAGCCGCTCGAGCGCGTCCGGTGCGATGACGCTGCCGTCCTCGCCGCGGAGCTTGGCCAGTATCTCTGGCCGCTCGGCCCAGCGCTCCAGCAACATGGCCGGCGCCTCGACAAAGTCGAACTCCACGCGGGTTCCGCACTGGGTCAGCCACCGAGAGCGACAGGCCAGCAAGTGATGCAGCACGTGTCCCATCTCGTGCAGCAGAACGGCCGCATCGTCCAGCCACAGCGGCTCGTTGCGGTCAAACGAGCCGACGAGCGCCACGCTGGCCTCGTCGCCGTCGATCGTGCCCGTCGTCAATGGAAAGGTCACACCCGGTGGCGGCTTGCCCGCGCGCGGCACCATGTCAAGATAGAGGCAGCCACCCGGCCGGCCGTCTACCGAGACCCGGTACACGGCAACGGACTCGTGCCAGGTCTCCGCGAGTGGAAGGTGGTCGAAGGTGACGCCAAAGAGCTCATCCAGGAGCCCGAAGATCCGCTCGAGGACGTCGCTGAAGTTGCCCATCGGCACCGCGGCGTCCGGCGCGATCTGCTCTTGAAGGCGCTGTGCGCACCAGTGCAGGTCGTACTCTGCAAACTCCTCTGCAGCGAGATCCGGCGCGACGCCGGCCAGAACTCGCTTTTCGGCGTCGATCTTAGGGGTCAGGATGGATTGCAGCCGGTCGATGAAGGCCTCGATGGCCTCACCGGAGCCGGCCATCTCCGCTGCCGCTCGGTAGGCCGCCCAGCTCGGGTCGCCCAGCAGCGTGGCGTACCGGTGTCGCAGTCGCAGCAGGCGCTGGACGATCGGGCCGTTTGTCGGGTGGCCGCGGTTGGTGAACGCTACGTGTGCGGCGCGTCGTACGTCCCGGTCGTCGGCGTGGCGGAGCACGGTGCGGTATCTGTCGCCGCTCATGGCCACGATCACGGCGCCCGCATCGTCTCTGGGTTGCGCGTCGATCCACGACGCGGGCAGGCCGGCCAGCTGAGTCTCGGAGAGAACAAGCGGCGGTGGGGGCGACGACAGGGCCGTGTGGAAGACCTGGCCCAGTTGAACCATCTCCTGGCGAAGGGCAGCGAGCTCTTCTCGTACGGCTTGGGGACGGTCCACTCCGGCGCGTCTCGCGTCGTTGATCAGCCCCGCCAGGAAGCGACGCGCATCGGGCTCCAGCCCATCCGCATCGATCGCTCGCAGTCGAGCGAACAGTGCGTGATCCAGGCGCGCGCGCTCCTTGGCCAGCGTCAGCCCGCCGCGGCAGAAGCCGGCCTCCATCCGCATGGCGGCGTCCCGTGCGGCATGAAACAGCAGCTCGGTCCACGCCAGCGGGGTGTCGAGGGCCCGCAGCGAGTCGTTGGCCAGCGTCAGCGCCTCGAGGTCCTGCTCGGCTACGGCAGCGGCATCTGCCAGCTGTCGTGCCTGCTCGGTGGCTTCAGCGCACCAGTCAGCCAGCGCTCCTGGGGAGCGCCACGGGAGGTCATGCGTCAGGGCAGCACCAGCGGTTTCTCAGATTCACCGGTTGCGCTGAGGGCGAGCGTGTTGTTGGACCCGCCAAAGTACATGGGCATGAACGCGAACGGGTTGAACGAGCTGACAAGCGCGCTGCTCACAAGGCCTGTCCCCTGCGGGTATAGCCAGCTAACAGAGCCCCAGTTGAAGCCCAACTGGGAGATTGCCGACGAGCCATAGTCGACGATGATCGCCGATGACACGAGGCCGCTGCCGCTCAGCTGCGGGTTCCAGCCGACGGTTGTGGGGCCCCAGTACATGGCGGGGTTGAGCAGGCTCCAGTCCCAGATGATGGCGCTGGAGACCAGACCGCTGCCGTAGTTGAAGACCATGACGGCCGGGTTGTATCCGGTGAAGAAGCTGCTGAACCCGAAGTAGGCCCCGTCCCACACGATGGCGCTGGAGACCAGGCCTGTGCCGGCAGTGAAGCTGCGCACGGTCAACGTGTCGATGTTCCAGGCGTCGCGCAGGTCGGGGTGGAAGTAGCTCTCGTCAAAGACGATGGCGCTGGACACCAGGCCGGTCCCGCGGGTGCGGAAGAGCATGGTCGACTGGTACAGCCCGCTGCTCTGGAAGAACGCCGGCGAGAAGGCGAAGACCAGCGCGCTGGACACCAGCCCGTTTCCGAATGTGCGCACCTGGTAGGTGTCCTGGACTTTCTTCCAGGCGACGTAATCCGAGCCTTTGAACGCATCGCCTTCCAGGGCCAGAGCGACTGCCGATGCGCCCAGTCCGCCGGAGAGGTTTGCGGCCAGCTGGTAACTCAGGCGCTCCACATGGATGGACGGCGTGGGGCGCGCGGCTGTGCCATCATCTCGGATTACAGCGTCCACGGACACGGCGATGAAGCCGTCATCCACGTCGCTGAGCTGCAGCGTTCTGAAGACGGCGATGCCGTCATTGTCGGTCTTGGCCGAGTGCTGCGACTCGTCGAGGCCGCGGAAGTGTCCCATGACGGTGACGCCGCCCTGCGGTTCGCCGTCTTCGTCCGTGATCTCGATCACGGCTACCGCTGCGTCGTCCTCAAAAACCAGAACCGGGTTTGCGAAGAGGCGCTCGTCCTCTTCAGGCGCCTCGTAATCTCCGCTGCTCAAAAGCTGCATGGCGTGTCCGATGTTCAGCAGGCCGGCGCCTTCCTGCGCCGAGAAGCTGGCGCCGTTGCTCTTGGCCGTGTTCATCGCGGTGAGTTGAAGCAGGTGCCGCACATCGTTTTTGTCCGCACCCGCATCCAGCAACAGCGCGATGGCGCCGGCGACTTGAGCCGCGGCGGGCGAGGTGCCGATGGTCAGAAACGGGGCTGTCGAGCCGGTGGCCGTCGTTCGCTCCGCGATGACCGCGTCGTCGATGCCGTTCCAGTCCTTGTCGCTGTCCAGCTTTCCGCCAAGGGCCATGAGATCCAGCGCGGGGCCCCAGTTGGAGTAGTCTGCCGACTTGAAGTCTGCGCCGCCGCCGAACAGGACGGCCGAACCGACCGCGATCACGGTCGGAAACGCCGCTGGGTAGGTCACATGCGCGACACCATCGTTGCCGCTGGCGGCCACCAGCACCTTCCCCTGAGAGTGCGCGAAGTCGATCGCCTGCGCCATTATCGCGCTGGGGTAGTAGCCCACGGGAAAGCTCAAGCTCATGCTGATGACATCCACATCGGGGTTGGCGGCCGCGTGGTACAGACCCTCGATCAGCGCCATCTCGGTGCCGACTTTGTTGCCGTCCAGGACCTTGATCGGCAGCACCCGGGCGCGAGGCGCCATGCCGGTCATGCCCCCACGTCCGGCGATGATCGTGCCCATCATGGTGCCGTGGCCGTGGTCGTCATAGGTCATATCGCCGTCGTCGGGGTCGATGAAGTTGGCGCCGCCGGCGGCGATCGCGGTCGCGGGGAGGGACGCAGACGCGGTCAGGCCGGTGTCCAGGACCGCCACGAGCGCCGAGGCGCCGAGCGTCTCGCTGTAATCGAACGCCACGTGGGCCCACTGCCGGTGCAGCGTCCACTGATAGTCAAACAATGCGGAGTCGGCTTCTTCATTTGTCAGCGTCGGTGGGGGGAAGTCGCCGGCGCTGTTCCAGCCCGAGGTCGCCGGCTCCGGATCCGCGGCCTCATCGTTGCCGTTGCCGTTGCCCTTGCCCTTGCCTTTGCCACCTTTACCCGAGGCGCGCACGATGGCGTTGGGTGTGGCCTCCTTGACGCCGCGCTCCGCATTCAGCTGCGCAATCGCGCTCTCGACCGCGTCCGGCGCGACCTCGATGAGTACGGATCCTGTGAACTGGCTGTATTGCAGTACCGTGCCCCCGGTCGCCAGCACGATGGCCTGCCGCTCGCTGGGGACCGCGTCGTCGCGAAACTCCACGATTATCTGCCCGCTGGCCGCCTCGACCGCGCGCCCATTGTGGGTCACTGTCTCAACGGTCGTGACGTGGGTGGGGCCGTGCACATGGGGGTGGTCGGCGTGGTCCAACAGCTCGCTGTCAGCGCAGGCGATCAACATCAGGGAGGCCGCGATACTCGCGAGGACTGGACGTTGGACTAGTGATAACAAGGAGCACCTCGTGGTCAGTTCCGGGCGGACGGGTCCGGCCGTAGCTGTCTTAACGGCATGGTAGTGGTTTTCTTTACTATGTAAGTCTTTGTTTCTTTCGTGAACGCTCATGGCTTTGGTGGCCCTCGCATCCACGTGGGTTCGCCGCCGGTGAGGGGCTGGAAGATCGCCGCACAGGTTCCAACCGAGTCGGCGATGAGCCACGGGTGGGTCACGAAGCTCGGGATCGACCAGGTCTTGCCCGGCGCCACCGTGGCGTACCAGACGCGCTGACCCGAGTAGTTGAGCCAATACACGTTGAAGGTGTCGGTCGTGGACGTGTTGACGAAAGCCACCGGGGTTGGGACGGACGAGCTCACCGATTTCAGCGTCCCTTCCAGCGAGCAGCTTTCAGCCGGCGCCTCCTTGTAGTAGCCGACGCCGGATTTCCAGTAGCCCACCGTGCAGTCGTTCAGGCAGCCGTCAGACTGGGTGCTGTTGCCGTCATCGCACTCCTCCGCGCCCCCGACCACGCTGTCTCCACACTGGGAGGTGCAGCTTGGTGACGCGCTCTGTGGGCACGCGTCGCAGGCGTCCCCGACGCCGTCTTTGTCCGCGTCGGGCTGTCCGCCAGCCACGGCTGCGCAATCCAGCGCCGGGTAGTTGAACCCGTTGTCGACGGTGATGACCTTGGAGAGCCACCCTGTCGCTGGGTTGAGGCTGTAGATCCCCGGCACCCACTGGCTTGTGACCCACAGCTCGCCGCCCGGGCCGGCTGCCAGGGCGTTCACTGGGGGTTGGTCGTCGGTATCGATGTTGGCCAGCCAGGTCATCACGCCGGTCGTCACGTCCACGGTGGCCAGCATCGTGTCTTCTTGTTCCGCGTCGGTCACCACCAGATATGTGGTGACGCCGTCATGCGACAGCGCCAGTCCCAAGGGCCGTTTGACCTTGCCCAGACCGGAGACGCCGACCGCGCCCTTGCCGGGGCCGAAGCCGTTGGGATCGATCGTACCTGTCATCGGGTCGATCCATGTGAGGACGGCTGTGTTCCCGGCGTGAGCACCGAGCAGTCGTCCGTCTGTGCGGTCGACGGTCAGGCCCACGATGTCCGCGATGGCACCCGAGGCCTTCTGGCCCGCCGTCCCCCCGCCGATGACCATGGGGATGTCTCCGAAGGGTTGCGGCAGCGGCGTGAACACACCTTTGTCCAGCGCGATCGTCCCACCTTGAGCGCCCGTGGATGCGAACAAGGTCTCCGTCCCCGGAGCGTACGCCACGGCCTCGACTGTGGAGCTGCCGGTGCTATTCAGAGCATCCAGCTCATTGGTGGCCGGCGACGGATCGTCACGGTCGGCTGTGGACAGGTGATCGTTGTTGCCGAAGCGATCCGACACCAGATAACAGAGGTCCTTGTTGCCGATGGGGTTGGTCACCTCCGGGCAGTTGTCCGCGTCGGCGCACAGGCCGTCTCCGTCGGCGTCGTCGTTCGGGTCCAGCGGGCACGGGTCGCAGGCGTCGCCCTGTCCGTCCCCGTCCGCGTCGGGCTGGATGGATGCGATGGCGCAGTCGATGCCGCGATTCGCCGTGCCGTTGTCCAGCGTGATGAGCGGCTTCACCGCTGCCGTGACTGCGTCAACCTCAAAGAGCTCGCCGCGATTCTGCGCGGTAATTGTCAGGGCGCCGGTGGGTCCGAAGGCCATATTGCGAACGTCGATCCACCCGCCGGAGTCCGGGATGGCGCCGATGACGTTGAAAGAGCCGGTCACCATATCCACGGTGCCCAGGTCGTAGTCCATGCCGGACCCGAGAATGGCATAGAGCACGTCACCGTTTGCAGTGAGCGCGATGCCCTTCGACTTGATGTACGTGCCGTTGTCGATGATGCGCAAGGAGCCGGCGCCCGGGGCCCAGCCATTGGGATCGGCTGCCCCGGTCGTTGTGTCGATCCAGACCAGCACCAGCTCCGACCCAGTCTTGCTGTGATGAGCCCCCAGCAGCCGGCCAGTCGTGCGGTCAAACGTCATGGACTGGATTCGGGTCGTGGCCGATCCCGGCTCTACGCCCCCGTTGTGGCTGGCAGGCAGCAGGCCAAACGGCTGCGGAAACAGCGTGAGGATGCCGGTCGCGGCGTCGATGGTCCCGCCGTCGGGTCCGGCGCTGCCGTAGATCGTCGTCGTCGACCAGTCGATGGCGATGCCGCGGATCTTGTCGACACCCATATCGTTGGGGGAGTCGATCTCATTGCTCGCCGGGTCGGCGTCGCTTGTGTCCACCAGCGCCAGGCGAGGCTTGCCCGTACCCCGCTCGGAGGCGACGTAACAGGTGCTGGGCGGCAGTGCCGGATTCGCAATGCCCGGGCAGTTGTCGTTCGCCGTGCAGACACCATCGCCGTCCGCATCGGGGCATGCGGTGTCGCAGACGTCTCCGATGCCGTCATCGTCGGTGTCCTTCTGGTCCTCGTTGGCGATGATGGGGCAGTTGTCGACGTCGCCGCATTTGCCGTCGCCGTCGCCGTCGTTGGCCGGGTCGTTGGGGCATGCGTCACACTTGTCGCCCAGCGAGTCGCCGTCCGCGTCCGCCTGGTCGGTGTTCGATTTGGCCGGGCAGTTGTCCAGGTCGCCACACACGCCGTCGCCATCGTCGTCATCATCCGCGTCGTTGGGGCAGACGTCGCACACGTCTCCATACGCGTCCTTGTCGGCGTTGGCCTGGTCGGCGTTGGCTGCTGCCGGGCAGTTGTCGATATCGCCGCACACGCCATCTGCGTCGGCGTCGTTTTTGTCGTCCTCGGGACACACATCACAGACGTCGCCCAACGAGTCGTCGTCGCTGTCGGCCTGGTTGGTATTGGCCACCACCGGGCAGTTGTCCTTGTCGGCGCATCGGTTGTCGCCGTCCACGTCGTTGTCGGGGTCGTTCTCGCAGACGTCACAGTCGTCGCCGATGTCGTCCAGGTCGGCGTCCTTCTGATCCGAGTTGGATTTCGCCGGGCAGTTGTCAACGTCTCCGCACACGCCGTCGCCGTCCACGTCGTTGGCTGGGTCGGCGGGGCAGATGTCGCACGCGTCACCAAACGCGTCCTGGTCCTTGTTCGCCTGGTCCGGGTTGGACTTGGCCGGACAGTTGTCCACGCCGGTGCACACGCCGTCGCCATCCGCGTCGTTGACGCAGCCATCGCACGCGTCCCCGATGCCGTCGCCGTCGATGTCGGCCTGCGCGGCGGGTTGGAAAGCGCAGACCACGCCCCAGTACTCGCTGCTGTTGTCGAGAGCGATTCCGGCTGTCACATGCGCGGTTGTCGGGTCCATTCTATGGATGCCCACCTTGTTGTCGCCCACGACTCGCAGCAGGCCGTCCGCGTCAAAGGACATGCCTTTGTAGTGCACGTCGATGCTGGGCGAGGTGACCAGCGCGATCGGCGAGAAGACGCCATCAGGCAGCTGCACAGTCCCCAATTGGTCCTTGTGGGACTCCTTCTGCAGCAGGGCGTACAGCACGCTGTCGTCGGACATCGCGAGCCCGCGCAAAACCCGATAATCGCCGTTTGCGATCACCAGTGAGCCCACCGCGGGGCCAAAGCCATCCGGGTCGATCACCCCGGTGCTCGTGTTGATGGTGACGACCACGGCCTCCTTGCCCTGGTGTCCTGCGAGCAGGCGTCCGGCGCCTTTGTCGAAGGCCAGCTCCACCACCTCGGCGCTCGCGTTCCCGGGGTCTTCGGCCACGGCCGCGCTCGGCGGCAGGATGCCGTACGGCGCCGGAAACGGCGTGAACACACCGCTGGCGAGATCTACCGTTCCGCCACTGTCGGACAGCGTCACGTACAGAACACCGCCGGCGGGGTCCGCGGTCACGGCGCGCAGGTCTTCGACCCCGAGCGGCAGCGGCGCGTCCACCTCGTTGGTCAGCGGATCCGGATCATCGAGAAACGCCAGCGCGATGTGGTCGGGCCCGGAGCGCTCTGCCACGACCGCGCACGTGTTGGGGGTCTTGATCGGGTTGTGGTCCGACGGGCAGTTGTCATCGGGCGCGCACACCCCGTCCCCGTCCGAGTCGTTTTGCGCGTCCGTCGGGCACGCGTCACAGGCATCGCCCACACCATCGGCGTCGGCATCGGCCTGATCCGCGTTGGCGATGACCGGGCAGTTGTCCAGGTTGGCGCAGCTGCCGTCGTCGTCCACGTCGTTGTCGGCGTCCGCAGGGCATGCGTCGCAGGCATCGCCCAGCCCATCGCTGTCGGCGTCCGCCTGGTCCGCGTTGGCCACCAGCGGGCAGTTGTCCGCGCCGGCGCACATCTCATCAGAGTCCGAGTCGTCCCAGAACGCCAACAAATCCTCGCCCACC
>CAZJHX010000261.1:0-9049 GCA_964545715.1 uncultured Myxococcales bacterium | reverse complement strand
CGCCCGATCAGGTAGGAGAGTCATGCCGTCGTTCCAGGAGAGCCGCACCCATATCATTTCACCGCCAGACCCGTCCGGGTTCATGCGGCCCCACCCTGCGCTGTTGAGGTAGTAGACCTTCTTCTCTACCGGGTCGTAGTCCACCGAGAAGTACGCGCCGGCGATGGGCGCCAGCGCAATCGGCGCGGTCCCGTCGATGTTGATCCGGTGGATAGACCCCTGCCCGGGGTTTGCTCCGGTCACGTACCAGATGTGTTGGGCAGTGACTGCGATCGACTCCGCGATCGTGCCGACGGCCGCCAGGGGGGAGTCCCCGGTGCCGTCCAGGTTGATGCGGTGGAGCGTTCCTCCGGTTCGGCCGTAGTACGCGCCGTCCGGTTGGGCCATCGCGGTCGGCACCGCCAGCACCAGACCGGCCATGAAAAAGGTGATTTGAAGGAAGGGGAGTGTCGTGGTCTTCATCTGCGTCCTGCTCCACAAGCGGGTTCCTAACCCCCAGACTCGACCACTGCTGCTGATTGACGTCAACCTTTTCAGGACGCTGCGAAGCGGCTTACCGAGGGGGCTCGTCCAGAAAGCGGCGGGTGCATGCGTCCGTTTCAAATTGAGGACTCGGATAGCCGCGTCCCCAACCGAGGATATTCTTGCCGCGCGTGCCGCCCAGGCGCATGGCAAGCGGCTGCCCGTCGGCGCTTGTCAGCAGCTTGAACCCGTCGGCGCGGCGCAGGACGCGTCGGCCGCTCGGCGTGGTGCAGAGTCGGCTGGGGCCCGCCGACTCATCGATGCGGCGCGTGTCTTCCGCATCGAGGGTGAACCCATCCTCGCTCCACGCGAACGGCGCGTTTGTGACCAGGCGCGGCTGGCTGTCCCACTCGCCGTCGCTTTGCTGCCACAGCGTGACCACGTAGGGCTTCTTGTCACGGCCGACGACGGACAGTACGCCCGCGTGGTAGCTGGTCTGGCGGTCGACGAAGAGCACGGACACCCAGCGCGGTTCGTCAAAGGTCTCGGTTGACGCGGAGGTCGTCGTCACGTTGACCCGGTCGGCGGTGCGCTGCACCTGTAGACGCACCGTCGCAGGCGCAGGCGCCGGGATCTTCATCAGAAACAATGACGTCCCGTTGGCGACCGCCCCATCCGGTGCGAGCGCGCCGACCATGAACTCGGGGGGGATCACGGCGACGGCAGCGGTCTCGATCTCGACATCGTGGCTGAGCGACGACGGCGCCAGCGCGGCCCAGACGGTCACAAAGCCGCCGGGAATCGGTGCGCCGGCCAGCTCCGGCGCGGCGGCGGCGCGAGCGTGGGTCAGCAGCTGCCATCCGATGCCACCGTGCACGAGGTCGAGCTCCTCGCTCAGATAGGGGCCGAAGCTCGCGCGCGTGAGGGTCTCCAGCCGGTCGGCCTCGGGCAGCCGGTCCCGGGTGTCGGGCAGAAAGTCGCCGTGAGGCACGCGCAGCACGTCGGGTCGCACATCGCGCACCAGCCGTGGCGCGACCACCAGCAGCCCCGCCAGGGTCGCAGCCAGGATCACCCGACCGCGGCGCCCCAACTGCAACCCGCCCAGGCCCAGCCCGGCCAACAGCGGCAGCGGGGCCAGGGTCAGCAGCACGTACGACATCTTCTGATAATCCAGCTGCACGATCAGCATCAGCAGCAGCTGCAGCGGCGCCGCCCAGAGCAACAGGCTCAACAGCCGGCGGCGGCGCAGCGTCAAGAGCCCCGCCGCGGCCATCGCGAGCATTGGCGCGCCCAGGGCCTGCAGCTGCTCCAGCGGCAGGCGCAATAACATCGGCAGCGGATGTTTTGGTCCGGTCACCAGCGCCTCGGCCACCGGCCAGTTCAGCGGATGAAAGGTGAACTCGACCCCGAAGAGGCTCTGCGTGTGCCGCCCATAGTTCAGCGCCGGGTGCACCAGTGCGGTGCCGAGCCCCTGAAGGTTGACCCACAGCCACGGCGTCGCGGCCAGCACCAGCGCGCCGCCGAAGACCGCCCGATGTCGCCACCCCCCGCCCAGCAGCAGCAGCGCGGCGGGCAGGACCAGCAGCGTGGCCGGCCGGATCCCCGCCAGGTGGGCCGCCACGCAGCCGGCCGCCACGGCGATGGCCGGATCCGGGGTGTCATCGTCGCGCCAGAGCAGATGCAGCAGCGCCATCGAGAGCGCCAGGGCGATCGTGTTCTCGTTGACCTGATAAGACGCCAACGCTCGGGCGCCCAGCAGAAAGACGATCGCCAGGCCCCCGATCAGCCAGGTCGATCGCAGGCCGCGCCCCAGCAACAACATGCCCAGCGCCAGGATCAGAAAGTCCGAGCACCACAGCGCCACGACCCCGCCGCCGCTGCTCATCATGGCCAGCGGCTGCGACAGGTAGGCGATATTTCCCGGACGCTGCAGCCCCAGCACCATCCCCAGGCCGAAGGCCGGCTCGGTGGGATGCTGAAAGACATGCGGCACCGTGCGCTGCCAGACCGGATCGTATGACAGAACGCCCGGCCCGCTGCCGTCCTCGATCATGTACAGGGACGCCAGGTGAGGGCAGTGCCACCAGACCTCGGTGGTCTCCACCGCATACGGCGTGGAGGCCAGCGTCGTCCCGGTGGCCACGACCATCGCCAGCAGGACCAGCGTGCGCGACACGGCGTCGGGCAGGACAAAGCCCGTGTGCGCGCGTGGGGCAAACTTGTTCAACGCAAAGCCGGCGATCCCCCAACCCGCAGCCACCAGCAGGATGAGCGTGGCGGACAGCGTGATCCGCGCCGTAACGGCGATCAAAAATGTGGTCGGGGCCACCGTGACGATGCCGGCGACCAGCGCCAGCGCCAGCCGCTGCAGCGCGTCGGCCCGGGGTGCAAGCCAACGACTGAGCAGCCAACCTGGAGCGATCCACGCGGCGAGCGGCATCAGCAGCAGGAGGGCGGGGCCGGTCATTCGGCGCCATTCTACGCCACAGTGCCAAAGGGGTGCAGCAAAGTGACGAACGGTCGATGTCGTGCCACCCTCGCGCCATGTCGCGCTACGGACAGGGGATCGCGGTTGCCGTGGCCCTTCTCACCCTCGCAGCGGCGCCGGCTCGTGGCGAGGATACGAGCAGGCGTTTCGAGGTGCTGCGCCTGAAAAACGGGCTGGTGCTGCCGTATCCGCTGGACAAGGTGTTTCGTGGTTACGCCCGGTGCCGGCGCGGCCGTCATACGCACAAGGCTATCGATATCGGCGGCATCGGGCCGGACTGGGGCGTGGGCACGCCGATCCGGGCCATAGCGCGCGCCAAGGTGCTGCACATCGGTCTGCCCGAGCTGGATCCCAAGCGATATGGGGTGCGTGATCTTGGCGAGGGCACCGTGCGACGTGGCGGGAAGATGCTCCCGCGCATCAATGAGGTCGCCGTCTACGGCGGCGTAGGCTTTTTTACCAAGGGGCGAGGGCGCGTGCGGAGGGGCGTGCTGTTGGTCACCAAGATTCTGAACGGCCGGTTGAAGGGCTACACCGCGCGGTATATGCACATGGGCGCTATTCACCCGGCGATCAAGCGCAAGAGCGTCATCGAGGCGGGCCAGGAGATCGGCCTGATCGGGGGCACCGCCGTGCAAACCGACGCGCCGCACCTGCACCTGAGCCTGCACAATCGGGCCGGCAAGGCCGTGGATCTCGGTCCGCTCTTTTCGATGGGCTCGACGCGGTTCAAGTGCAGCGGCGGAAGCCGGGCGGATCGCGCCGCTCGGCACCGCTATCGCAAGAAGGCCCGTGATGTGATGACCGATCTGATGCGCGCCAAGCTGCGCATCAAGCCGGTCGGTCGGTGGCCGGGGACCTGCGGCACCTGGGAGCACGCGGGGATCTTCGAGGGCGGTCGCGTGCGGGCGCATCGGGTCGCGCTCCCGGCTATCGACAGTAAGAACCGCGTGGACGTCGAGCTCACTGTGGGCGGCGGGAAGTGGCGTCCGCGCGTGCGGGTGCTCACCGAGTTTGAGAAGCTGCTGCACACCGGCCGAGGCGCGCGCCGGGGGGCCAAAACACGTGCGTTCAAGCTGGACGATTCAGGCCGCAAAAGCCTGCGTGCGGCGCTGTCGTTCGGCCCGGGCAGGCACGGACATCTGCTGCTGCTCGGGGCCTGGAGGCGTCGTCCGCCGAGGGACGCCGGCTACACCCTGAAGATCACCCGGCATTGCGGCGCGCAGGCGTCTCCTTGACGGTGCTGGATCTCGGGGGCAACATGCCCGCCATGGTCCTTTTTGACGTCGGACCGCCACCGGCCGAGCCCGCCTGGGACCTCGTCCTCGTGGTGGCAGCCATCCTGTTTCTCTTCTGGGCGCTGGTGCTCAGACCGGAGGCTCGCGTCGCCTCGCGTCGCAAAGCCTGGCTGCTGTCACTGACGTCGGGGGCCGAGGTGCGGCTGACCACGGGCGTCAGCGGTCGCATCGTGTCGATGAGCCCCGATCAGGCCGAAGTCGTCATCGATCTGGGCGACGGCGTCCAGGTGCCCGTACGTCCTGATTGGATCGTGGGCCCGCCGGCTGATGTCCGACTCTGAGGCCCCGGCCGGCACGTCGGCAGCCAAGGAGTGGGCGCGCCGCCTGGCGCTGATGGTGCTGTCCCCGCTGCTGTTCCTGGTTGCCGTCGAGTTTGTCTTGTGGACGTTTGATGTCGCGCCCCCGCCCGATCCGCAGCAGGAGGGTCGCAAAAAGACGATAGAGGGCTTTGACCCGGACGCGCGCGAGCAGCAGCTGACCGGCGCGGAGGGTCCCAGAGTCGCGTGCCTGGGCGGCTCGTCGATCGCGGGCATGCCATTGGATTATAAGCTGAGCATGTGCACGATGGTCGCCGAGTCCATCGATCGCGACACCGATGTGATCCAGGACTCGGGCCGCGGCTTCGACACCGCGGACCTGATGCACCGCGTGGCGGTGACCTGCCGCTTCAAGCACACGCTTGTCCTCATCTACTCGGGCCACAACGAGTTCATCAATCTGTGGCGCTTCCACGAGGACACGCCGGAGGCCGCACGCGCCCTGACCGTTTTTCTGGGTAACTTCCGCTTCTTCCGTCTGCTGCAGTCCTGGTTTGAACCGGAGAAGCCCGAGCACCACATCGGCGAGCTGGGCAAGGCGAGCGTCAGCGACGAGAAGGTCTTCCAGCGTTACGACCGAAACCTGCGGGCCATGGTCGAGCAGTGCGGCAAGAACAGTCCGGTCATCCTGTCGACGATCGTCTCCAACCGCGGCTTTCAATACCCCATGCCGTCCATGACTGCCCGTGAGTCCGTCCAGGCCAACCGCGCAGGCCAGCGCCCGCGCCCAGACGAAGTCCTCTTCCGCGCCCGGCCCCGCATCAACAAGATCATCCGCCAGGTTGCGGCGGATACGGGCGTCGCTCTCGTAGACGCCGAGGCGCTGATCGCCGACAAGAACCCCGCCGACATGTTCTGGGACGGCGTGCACCCCAAGCCCGCCCTGCACCTGCTGCTGGCGACAGAGATGCTCCGCCTGGCCAAGGCCCGCGGCTACGTCCAGCACACCACGCCGCCTCGAATCTCGGTCAGCCGGAGCGACATAGACGCGGCAGCCGAGGTCGCCGCCTTCGAGGCCATGGGAGTCGATCCCGTCTTCGTCCTGAAAATGCTCAAAGCCATCGAAAGTCCGGTCAACCCGATAGGCGTCGCCCTGGGCATCGGCCTGACCGGCTTCATGGCCGACGATCGCTCCGCGATGCGAGCCGGCTTCGCCCAGGCAGTCGAGCTCTTCAAGGACGACCGCTACCGGCGCGTCTTCTCCGCCTGCGCGGGCCTGACCCCGGGCCGAGACGGCCAGACCAAACCCGAGAGACGCGGCGGCTGCGGCCTACGCTGCCTGCCGTTCCCGTGCACCAAAGACTTCATGAGCGACTCCGAGCGCGGCGAGCTGACGGCGACGGCGCGAAAGCTCGGGGATCCACTACTGACGGCGGTGATCGGGCAGCTGTAGCCTCATGGTGCGTGGGGCTCGGTGAGGCGCTTGATGTAGACCGGATCGATGTCTGTGACTGTGAAGCCGCGCGTGCGATAGAGCTTGAGGGCGGTCTCGTTGGTGGCGGCGGCGTGGAGGACGAAGCGGGTGGCGCCGCGCTCGGCGGTGAGGCGCATCGACTCGGCGAGGAGGTGGGCGCCCAGGTTCTGGCCCTTGAAGTCTGGGTGGCGGCCTATCAGTGAGACGACTCCGACGCCGTCCTGGGTGAGCTCGGCGCAGGCGAAGCCGGCGATGCGGTCGTTTTGGATGAGGAGGCGATCTCGGATGGCGGCGCTGAGTATGGCCTGGCGGAACTCGTCGAGGGGGCCCAGGTGGGAGCCCGGGATATCCGCGAAGGCTTCGGCGACGGTCTGGTGGTAGGCGTCGAGGCGCGGCTCCGCGGCATCTTCCCAGGTAAGGTCGGCCGGCAGGCTGTCTGGTTGGGGTAGGGGGGCGCCGTCCCGCGTGGTCATCTGATGGATGGCGTATTCGTGTGCGTAGCCGGCGGCCTTGAGTATCGGGGCCAGGTGTCGGACGGCTTTGCCCAGGGGCACTTCGAGCGCGTCTCTCTTGCCGGCGCAGACGAAGGACTCCGCGGCGCTGAGTAGGCGGTGGGCCAGCGGGTGGTGGCCGGCGTCGGCTCTCAGGGCCAGCACGACCAGGACCGCCGTGCCCAGCGAGTTGGTCGGTTCGTCCAGCACGGCGGCCACCAGGCGCCTTTTGGGGCCCTGTCGCAGGTCGACGACGCCTGCGGACGACGAGGTCAGCGACGTGGTGAGGCGGCGCAGCAGGCGATCGTCGAAAGTGGTTGCCGGGGCGGCGCTGCAGAAGGTCAGCAGCTCGTCGGCGGCCTTGTCGTCGAAGGGGTGGCGTCGGACGGGAAGGGTGACGTAGGCGCGCTCGCCGTCGTCGGTGCCTGTCGGTTCGAAGTCCAGCTTTTGCAGCACTCTCATCGACGCCCTGTTGGCTGGGTGGACGAGGGCTACGACGGCGTCGGCGTTCAGCGTTTGGAAGGCGTAGGGCAGGCACGCGCGCGCGGCCTCGGTGGCCAGGCCGCGGCCCCAGGCCGGGCGCGTCAGATGAAAGGCCAGCTCCAGGACGCGGGCGCCTGCGGGCAGCTGTGGTGCGTGGTCGCCCGGCAGCGACTGTTCGTCCCAGACGTGGAAGCCGCAGCAGCCGACGGTGGCTCCTGTCTGGCGATCGGTCAGCTTCCACAGGCACACGCCGTGCCGCTGCTGGACCGCCATCGCGCGGGCCAGGCCCTGGCGCGTGCGGGCGAGATCTTCATGTGGGACGCCGATATGGCGCATGACCTCGGGATCGCCCCAGATTCTATGTGCGTCCTCGGCGTCCTGCAGGCGCCAGGTGTGTAGCTGCAGTCGCTCGGTTTGCAGGATCACTGCTCAGCGCCCTCCGGCACTTCGGGGCCCGGGCGCGTGAACTCCGCCTCGTGGCCGCGTGTCGCCAGAAATCTGGCCAGGCAGGGACCCGCCGCCTCAACCGGCGGAAAGCGGGTGCCGATCGCAACCACAGTGGAGGCGCCGGCCGCCCGGCCGGCGACAAGCTGGTCGCTTCGGTTCAGTAGGGACCACTGGCATTGCGCGGGGTCGATCGTGTCGTCGTGGGCGTCCGGACATAGCCGCAGTAGGCGCCCGCCGCTCCGTGTGGTGCATTGATCACTCCAGCGCGCGATGTCCGCCAGCGGCTGTGGCTTGCCCGGCGTTCTGCCGATGCCGCCGCCCTCCCAGAAGATGGCCCACGCGTAGTTTGAGACCACTCGCGGCTCCGTGTGCATCTGGCCCTTGCCCAGGATCTGCTCGGCTACAAAGTGGGCCGTGCGTAGCCGCTTGCCAATTCGCAGCTCCGGCGCCAGGACCCGCTGGTACGAGGGGTCGACCACCATGAACGTGGCGTATCTGACCGTGTCGCCGGTGTTGCCTGCGGGAGCCAGGGTTACGTGCATGCGGTTGGCGGCCTGCTTGTCGCCGCGGTGCAGGGTCACCGAGACCGTCTCCGGGGCCGGGTTGCTCCACCGAAACGCATAGAGCGTGCCGCTGCCGGAGCCGTGCGCCGGTCCCAGCGCGCCGGGCTTGCCCTCGTAGTCGATCGCCTCGCTGGTGGTCGTCATCGCAAACGCGTGGTCCATCGGGCGGCGCTCGGCGTTGGCCTCGCTCCACACCACGACCGGGCCCTTGATCGGGACGTCCGGCTGTCCGCGCTGAGCCAGCAGCGCGTTGCTGAACAACCGCGCACCCAGGGCGTGGTGCGACAGCGTGAAGTCCAGCGAGGCGTCCAGGCTGGGCCACAGCTGCGGGCTGGTCAGGCGCACGCGCTCCTCCGCCTGGTAAGTGGCGTTGGCCGCCGGCGCCTCCGCCAGGGTCAGCTTGTCGTTGCTGCGCGAAAAGAACTCGGTGTGATGGCCACGCGGGTCCAGCGGCAGCTCCAGGTCTTGCAGCAGCCATGGGATCAGCAGCAGCCCCGCCACACAGACCGCCGCGGCCGTCCTCAGTTGCTTGGTTCCATCGCGCAGCGCGGCCGCGCCGGCGCCGATGAGAAACGGCATCGGCGCCAGCGCCATGACCATGTAGGACAGCTTCTGCGCGCCTAGCTGCACGATCGCCATCAAGAACAGCGGCACGGGCAGCAGCCACAGCAACAGCCCGACCGTCTGACGGCGCGGGCGTTTGTGGGCCACCAGCCCGATCAGTACCAGCGCGATCAGCGGCGCGCCATACGCCTGAATGAGCTCCAGCGGCAGCCGTATAAGCACCGGAAACGGGTCGTCCGGGCCGCGCCCGATCTGGTTCGCGACCCACGGCCAGTTCAGCGGGTGAAACGTAAACTCGATGCCCAGCAGCGACTGCTTCTCGGTCGCGCGCAGGACCGCCGGATGCGCCAACGCAGTGCCAAAAGACGCAGCGTTGACGTACATCCAGGGAAAGACCGCGCACAGTCCGGCGCCGGCGCCCCCCCCCCCGCGGCGCCCCGGGGGACCCCCCAACACCAAGAACCCCCCCCCCCACACCCCGCCCCCCCGGCCGAAACCCACAAAAAGGCCCCCCACCCCCCC
>CAZJHX010000260.1:0-9248 GCA_964545715.1 uncultured Myxococcales bacterium | reverse complement strand
TGAGGGCCGGAAGTGCCTGACCTTGCTGGGCAGACGAGTTTCGAGGAGGCACAGGAAGGCCTCGCCCTTGACGCGGGTGATCATGCGCGGCTTCTGACGCCGCCGACGCTCTGACGTATGACGCACGGTGTGACGCTGAGCGTAACGCCAGATCCGGTCGAGTGTTATCCCCGGCCCGTCACGGTCGGCACGGCTTAGCGCTTGGATGAAGTAGTGGGTGAAAACGCCCCCGAGTTTTGAGTCCTCGAAGCTCAGCTCATCCGGGCCGCTGGACACAAACCACATGGTGCCCTCGGCGCGCAGGAGCTCGGCGGGCAGCGTCTCAAAGACATTGACCCCCGGGGTCGGCTTGATGCCGCCTTTCCCCAGCAACTCCGGATCCAGGCTGGCGCTGTAGCACGCGTCAAAGAACCCCAGGGTGAAGTCGGCGTCGATGCGCCGAAACAGGTCCCCCAACTCCGCCTTGGAGAGGGTGCCGTCGGCCAGCAACACCCGGCCCTTGAGCCCGTGCCCGGTGTAGAAGAACGCGAAAAAGGTGTCCGCTCCGCCGAAGGCCTCCAGGTCGCGACGCTTCCAGGACGCGATGCGCACCGCTGCGGCGGTCAACTCCTGACGAGACGGCCGTTTGAGCAGAATGGTCCGCGTCTCGTCGAACGCGGCGAACTTGACGAGCGCATCAGAGAGTCGCCCCGCCTCGCGCTCGGCATGTTGCAGCGGAGGAAGTGCAGTTCCCCCGCTCGAGTCGTTGCCGATAATGATGGCGTACCGCAGCGTAATCGCGGCGGCCTGCGGCATCGCGAACAGCGCCACCAGCAAGATGCTGCAAACACGTCTCAACTCACGGTGATGCTAACGCTGGACGGCCAATACGTCCACAGTCCGAGCCCCCGGAACAGTCGCACTCAGTGTGCAGCCCTCCGCGCCCCGCGCGGCCTGGCGTAGAACCGCAACTATCATAGTTGGATCGAGCGGCGCATCGGAGAACACACCCACAAACCACTCACAACCTTCGGCGACGCTCATCGCAGCTCCATCGGGCAAGCGAAGCTCATCGCCGGCTTGGATTGGCGCACCCGGTCCTCCCGGCGGGTACAGTGGGGTTACCGCGCCCCCAGTGTCGACGTGGAGTACGCTCAGAACGCCCGCGGCCGCTGCCGAGTAGAACAACCCGATCCGGTCACCCGCCATCAGCCGACTATCGGCCCGTACCCTCCAGCGCAGGCCACCTCTCTGGGCGGCCACGATCAGCCGGTCACCTCGCGCCTCAACGCCCATCTCTCCCTTCGGTGTCAGGCTGGTTGCCGTGTCGGACTCCGGGGGAGCATCGGGAGGTATCAGCACAAACACCAGCGCCGCAGCAGCCGCTAAGCCGATTGCCGGCCCGATCCAGGGCTTCCAACGACGACGATCCGGCGTGTCCAACTCGCGAATGGCTTCAGAGCACGTGGGACAGCTCGTCGCATGAGCGCGGGCATGCGCCACGGCATTTTGAGGCAATTCGCCCGCCAACAACAGAGCCGTATCCTCCAGGTGGCCGCAATCCTCAGACGCGGCGTCCGCCATATCGTTGAACCGCTCACGAAGCAGGTCCTCAACAGTCATGCGACCTCCGGCTCGGATGATCCAAGGCACCGCCTCAGCCGGGACAGGGCACCCTTCTGCTCGTGGACGAGAACCTTGCTGATCGCCGCTCGCGTCACACCGAGCAGGTTGGCAATCTCAGTGTTGTCCAGGTCGCGCCCGAACTTCAGCCGCAACACCTGTCGAGCACGCGGAGGCAGTTGGCTCAGACACCGCTCGAGGCGGGTCCGCAGCAATGGATCGCTGGGCTGCCGCGCAGTGTCCGCCACTGCAGACACGTCACCCTGCGCAAGCACCTGCCTCTTGCGGGCTTGGTACCGTGTGGCTCTGGAGATCGTCGCAGTCACCAGATACGCCCGAATCGCCTTGTCGCTCTGCCCCCGAAAACTGTGTACAAGCCGGTCCATGAAGTCGACCATAACCCCGGCCACGACGTCGTGCCCATCCCCGTCGTTTCCGACAATGCGACGAGCCTTGCGATACGGCAGATCCCAGAAACGCTCATAGAGTTGTCGCCGCGCCCACGCCTCACCGCGCCGAAGCGCAACAATAAGCTCGTCACTCACACGCGCAAACCGCGGCAGCGCCGCAAAGCACCACCCGGACCAGGTCGATCTGCCGGCGCGTGCCCGTTTTCTCAAACGTCCGCTTCAATAACGTCCTCACCGTCTCGACACCCACACTCCGCAGCTCAGCGATCTGACGAACATCGTGCCCCTCCACAAGCAACAACGCCACCTCCGATTCCGCCGTCGTCAACCCGTACATCTGCCGCACACAGGACAGCTCGGCCACCGGCAGCGCAGGGTCGCTTAGAAACATCAAGACCCGCCTGCCCCCCTGCACCTGAGTCGCACGTGCTTGGTATGACAGCAACCCGGATGGCCGATCGATCTGCAACGCAATCGCCTCCGGCGTACGGTCGTCAGCCCCGATCATGGTGTCCACCAACTGCTGCAGCCGAGAGTCACTCTCCGGATCAACACCGCAGATCCGCCCGTCATCGCTACTCAGCCCATCGCGGTGCTGAAGCACAGCCCGAGCACTGGGGTTGGCATACAGAATGCGCCGCTCATGGTCCACGAGCAACACGCCAACTTTGAGCAACCTGACGGCGTCGAACAACTGTCGCGAAGACTTCAAACCGGACTCCTGGTCTTTCCCGTCTCCGGAGCACGAGCCATCGATCTGTCAACCCTCGGGGCACGAAGTAGAGTTCACGGACGCGGTGTAAGAAGCTGAGCCCCGAGAGGGGCGAGCCAAGCCGTCAGAAAGAGATCGTCGCCGTCGAGCCTGTGGTCAGTGTGACGGGCAAGTGCCTACCGGATCCGGAAGCAAGGTAACGTGATGTCATTTTGGACCTCCAGAGTCAGTCCGACCGTGCTCGCAGACTGGCACATCAACGGCCACTGTTTCAGAATAGGCGCATGTCTCGCGGCAGTCGGTGGATGTGGGCCGTCTTGACGGTGGCCGTTCTCGGGTGTGAGCCACCAGCCCCTGCCCTAATTTACTTCGCCGACGACGGACTCCTCATGCGGTGCCGGATAGACAGGCGCTGGAATCGAGCCGACGTTGAGCGCGAGTGCGGGAAGCCGCACAAGCTGCTACCCGCCAGTCGGATGGCGGACCCTGCCTGGCCTATCGCAACGACGCCCGGTCGTTGACTGTCTGTTCTGTTAAGTGCTTGAAATAATGTGGTAATCCTGGTCGGCCTGGGGTCTCTGATAACCCGAAGGTCGTCGGTTCAAATCCGGCCCCCGCGACTGAGTGATGGCGGCCAGTTAGAGGACTCTAGCTGGCCGTTTCTCGTTGGTGGAACTGGTGTACAATTCTCGGAGTGCATCGATTGCGACGAGACGAGTTGGAGCGTGCGCGTGCCGTTCCGTTAGACGTGCGGGCCAGACAGGCCCTGGAGATGATGGCGGCAGGGATCCGAGTCAAGCGGGTTGCGCTGCGCAGCCGGCGGCCAGACGCCACGGACGCAGACATCGACAGGATGGTTCGCGCATGGCTCGCTCGGCGTGATTGAGGGGCCTGACCAAACTCTCGCTCAGGCTGTTGCGGCACTTGGCGGCCTGAGCGTGCCGTTCGCGTTGGTCGGAGGGCTGGCCGTCTCTGTGCGTGGTGAGGTCCGCTTCACCCGAGACGTTGACCTGGCCATCGACGCGCCGGACGATCCCAGCGTCGAGGAGCTTGTTGGCAGGCTGCGAGCGCTCGGGTATGAAGTGGCCGCACTCGTGGAACATGAAACGCGAGGGAGGCTGGCGACCGTGCGTCTCGTCAGCCGCGGCGGCGTGATCGTCGACCTTCTCGCTGCGAGCTGCGGCCTGGAGCCCGAAATAGTTGCGCGCGCGACGCCCGTCGACTTTGGTTTCGAACGGCCGGTACCCGTGGCGTCCGTTGAGGATCTACTCGCCATGAAGGTTCTATCCATGACCGATCGGCGCCTGCAGGATCAGATCGACGCGCGAAGCCTGATCCGCATGAATCCGCAGTTGGATTTGGGCGCGGTCCGCGTGGCGCTGCGGAGTATCAAGAGCCGGGGATTCGACCGTGGTGAGGATCTGGCCGGCAAGTTCCAGGCACTGCTGGACGGCATGGCCTAGCGTCCAGCTGCCGTGAAAAGGAGCGTGCGTTACGCGAGAACCGACGCGACTGATGTTGTCTGACAAGGCTCCGTGGCTGATGCGCTTGTATCGGCAGGGGCTGGGGTTCGAGAGCTTTGCTATCGGGTTTGGGTTGTTGTTGGCGTGCGCCGCGACCTGGCCCGTTTACTACGGCTTCTTTCGGGGAGGCGCGGCGTTCGATTACGAGGCGTTGTCGGCCGGTGTGATCGGCTTGACCATCGGGCTGTCGATCGCGATGTGGGGGATCCGTCGGCGTCGCAAACCCCAGCGCGCGGTGTGGTTGGATCTGCGGGAGCGGGTGATCACGGTGACCGATGGGGCACAACGCTCGACCGCCTCGTTCGAGCAGCTCGGGGCGCTGGTCGTCAAGCGCCGAAAGTACCGCGTCCGGAGCAAGCGCGGCACGCGGATCGTCGTCAGCTACGGGGTGCTCGCCCCCGGGGCGTTTCAGGAGACCCGGTTGTTCGATGATCGAAGCGAGGCCACGTCGCAGGCCTGGGCCGAGCGCGTCCGGAGGCTGGTGGCGGCGCCGGATGTCGGGGCGCTGGCGTTCGACGAGGTCGCGCTTCGAGCTGCCGAGAAGGCGTTCGACGCGCCGCGCGCCACGGTCTTGTGGAACGCGGCTGCGTTTGCGGTGGACGGGCGGCTTGACGCAGATGCCTTCGAGAGCGCGCGCGCCGAGTACGAAACGGCACGCGGGAGCCTGCTTGGCCGTTTTCTCGCCTCGACCGGGTTCGGCGCCGTCCTGCTGGCGGTCCTGGTCACCACCGTCGTGTGGCTCGTGCCGCTGTCTGTTGATCGGACCCACGGGGGAGACCTCGAGGTGGTCGTTGCGGGCGCGGTGTGCGCAGGCTTCGCGGCGTTGTGGTTGCGACTTGCGGGCCAGTGGCCGCTCGCCGTGCTGATGGCCCTGTCGGCCGGTGGCGCCCTGGTGGCAAAGCCCTTCGTGTCACCGCTGGTGAGCGATTTCATGGGTGAGGTGCACACCTACGGGCTGACGTCCGAGACGCATCTGTACTTTCTGCTGCCCGGCCTGGCGCTGCTGGTGTTTGGCGTCGGGATTGCCGTGGCACCGAAAAAGGGGTGAAGGTCTCGTCGGCCCATGCGCTTTTGCCCTAGACTCCCCAACCATGATTCGCCTGCCGCTTGTCGCTGTCTGCCTCGCTCTGCTGTCCCTGTCGACCGGCTGCAGCAAGGAGAAGAAGGTCACCGGAAGCGAGCGCTTCGCCACCGAGCACGCTGCGGAGCTGCGCACCTTTCGGGAGCGGTTGACGGCGGTGGCCGCGGCGGCGGAGAGTGCGCCCCCGCTTACGGCCGACGGCTTCTCGGAGGCGGTTGAGCTCGACACCCGGCAAGCGCGCAGCGGCAAGCCGGAGGGCGGCAACACCCGGACCTGGCAGCTGGACCTTCTCCAAAATGTCGACGCGCGCCCGACCGTGCGCCTGGGCGCGGCTCCACACGACCTGAGAAAGCTCGATGAGTGGCTGGCCGACAACTCCCGCCTGCCCGGAAACATCGGCGAGATGGAGCGCCTGTTGGCCCTGAAGTACATCCTGGTACTTCGCGTTCAGCGCGCCCAGGCTGCGGAGAACAAGGACAAGAGCAGCTTCCGCGCGGGTGGGGTGGTCGCCGATGCGCTCCTCTTTCGACTCGCCGATGCGGCGCCGCTGGGCGGTGTGCGCTTCGGTTCGCGCAGCTCGAGCCAGATCGAGGTCAGGGGCGCCGCGGCGACGAGCACAGGACTCGACCGAAAGATCTCCCTCGCCGCCGATCTGACTGTCCAGGCCCACAGGGCGCTGGGGCGCAAGCTGAAGGCGGCGCTGCCGTCCATTACGTTGGACCCGGCCTACCAGGCTCCGCCGGGAGCGTCTCAGAAGTGAGCTTGAGCAGGTGGGTCGCTGTTCTGGCGTTCCTGGTGAGCAATCCGGGCAACGCGCACGCCGATGTGGGTGAGCCGTTGGTCGACGACGCGGCGCTCGAAGAGGTGCTGAGCGAGCTCGACGGCCTCGGCTGTGGGGCCTGCCACTCGCTCGACGGGACAAAACGCGTGGGGCCCAGCTTTTTGGGGCTCATCGACGACGGCGCCGTCACCGTGGCGGACGCCGGCGGCACCGCCCGGCCGCTCGTGGTGGACGACGCCTACCTCATCCAGTCGATAAGGCAGCCGGCCGCGCTCGCCCGCCGGGGATATCGCACTGGGACCATGCCGGCCTACGAGCTGTCCGACGAGCAGCTGGGCCGAATCGTGGCGGCGCTTCACCGGCTCTCGGATCCCGACGAGGTGGCCCGGCGCACCACCGGCGAGGGCTCCATGCTGCTGCTGCTGCTGGCATGTGTGCTCTTTGTCGGCGGACATCTGGTCCTGTCGCACCGCTCAGTCCGTCCTCACCTGGTCCGCCGGCTGGGACCAAAAATGTTCATGAGCGCGTACTCACTGATCGTCGGCGCGGCGCTCGGCTTTGAGATCTGGGCCTGGACCCGGGCGCCATACGTCGAGCTATGGATCGTCTCCGGTTGGGTGGGCTGGGTGCCGATGTTGCTCATGCCGTTTGTGCTGGTGCTGTTTGTCGCCGCGTTTACCAGCCACAACCGGCTGGACACCGATCCCGACTCCGACGACGACCCGGCCTCCGGCGTGGCCCGGATCACTCGTCACCCCATGAACGTGGCCATCGCGCTGTGGGCCCTGTGCCACATTCCGCCCAACGGCGATCTGGCGGCGCTGCTGTTCTTTGGCAGCTTCATCATCCTGGTGGTCTTCGGCACGCTGGATGCCGAAGGCCGGCGGCGTCGTGACCCCAAACAGGACTGGCGCCGCGTGGAGAAGGTCACGTCGATAATCCCCTTTGTCGCCGCTCGCGAGGGACGCACCGACGTCAGCTTCTCAGACGTCGGGATAGTCGCCGTGGTGGGCGGCGTCGCCGTGCTGCTCCTCGTGCTCTTCTGGTACCACCAGGCGGTCATCGGGGCATCACCGTGGCCGTGGTGACGCGTCAGTCTGGATCGGCGCAGCACCTGAAGCCGATCTCGTAAAAGCGAAAGGCGTCCCCATGAGATTTCACGCCCTGCTGGCAAGTGCGCGGCTCTGCCCAGTAGCGCCCCTTCAAGTTGCCGTGGAACCCGGGGGTTCCCCCATCCCGGCGACGTGTCCACTCCTCGACGTTGCCGGTCAGATCGAAGACCCCGTAAGCGCCACCGCACCCGGTGTTGGCGCCGGCCTCAGTGCCCTGATAAAGCGCCTCCACATGCGCAGCGGACGCAGCCCCCGGCGCACCCGTGGCGGCAGCCGCGTCCAGGACCTGCGCGAGCGTCTCCAACGAGGCGAAAGCCAGGCCCCAAGGCCACCCACTGAGCAGCTGCTGATCGTACGCCTTCCACGTCTTGTCGTCGTTGCACACCCCCGGCTGATGCGTGTCGCCATACGGATAGGCGTAACCCTTGGGTCCCTCGCAGGCGGCGGTCCACTCATCGTCGAAGCACAGGCGCTTGCCACGCGCTTCGCACCACGCGGCCGCCTCGTCAAACGTGGACATCACCAGCGCCAACCCCGCCTCGGTGTTTGGCGCCTCGAAGCGATCCATGCAGACCGGTGCTACCGTGCCGGGCGCGACGAGCTGCATGTCCGCGGCGCAGCCGTCGCCGCCGGCCTTGAGGTCGATGCTGAGCTCGTAAGCGCCGGCCTGCGCGACACCCGACCCATCGACCCAACTGTCGACCACGATCCACCACGTGCCGGCGTCCACCTGAGCGCCCAGGTTGTGATGGCCACGCGCCACGCACGCGCCGGCGTCCAGCTCGGCGAGCAGGTGCACGTCGACATCCACGCCGTCACCATCCGTCACGGCCGCCGTCAGAAAGCCGGCCTGCGAGACCTCCACGCGGTACACGATCTCCGGGCCCGACTCGTCGGTCTGTGGCGCGCATGCGTACGCGTCGAACACCGACACCCCGGTCGTCGTGTCACCCGCGTGCGCAAAGGGCAGCTCATCCACGCAAATCACGCCGCTGGGGCACGGCGGCTGCTGCGGAATATCCACAGGCACATCGTCGTCGGGTGGCGGTGCATCCTCGGGCCCCACATCGCCCGGTCCGACATCGCCCGGTCCCACATCGTCGGGTGGGGCGACCAGGTCCGTGGGCGCCGAGGCGTCAGACGCGCTCGCGTCATCGTGCGGTGGCGGCGCGACGACGTCGAACGTTCCCGGTCGGTCGAGGCCGGGCGCTCCCAACGGGCTGGGGTTCGGCTCGATGTTGCAGCCGACCGCCAACAGGGCCGTCAGCAGGGCTCTCACGCTTCGGATGATGTGACCCCTCCGTCCGCCGTCTTGCCTGGTAGCGAGTGGCGTGCGGGCGCTTCGTAGTCTCGCCACGCGGTCTTGAGGCGGCGGTAGAAGCGGAGCATCCGCAGGATTGCCGGCAGGATGTGGCGCAGGCGGAACTTCCTGAGGAGCAGCAGGCCTCGGAAGGGCGACATCGAGGACCGCCAGGTTTGGTGCAGCTCCGCATAAAACTCGGGGAGCGGGAGCGTCGTCGGCAGCAGGGTGTGAAAGAAGTCGAAGAACTCCGGATCGGTGCGGATCATGTTGGGTAGTGCATCGTCGTAGAGCGCCGTTCCCGGCAGCGGGGTGAGCACGAAGAAGCTCGAGAACGGGGCGTTGAGGCGCTTGATGTACGCGCGCAGCTCCTTGAAGTCGCTGCGGTCGTACTCCGGACGGACCAGAAAATAGGCGACGTTGGTGATGCCCAGGTCGCGCAGCACCACCGCCGCCTGTTCGTTGTCGCGGACCGTGGCCGCCTTGTTGACCGACTTCAGGTCGTCGTCCCTGAAGAACTCCACGCCCGTGATCACCATGTGCAGGCCGATGTCGCGCCACTTGTGCATCCTCAATTCTCGTCTACCCAGCAAGGTCAGGCACTTCCGGCCTACTCCCTCGCTTGAGATCTCGTGTATCGCCGGCCACGATCCCGCGGCCATGCTTACCTTCCCCCGGCTCTACGTCGCCATCGTCATCCTCGTGGTCCGGGCCGTTCGCGTCCTCG
>CAZJHX010000259.1:0-9385 GCA_964545715.1 uncultured Myxococcales bacterium | reverse complement strand
ACAGAAGTCCGTCGTGCACTCGTTGCCGTCATTGCAGACGACGCTGATCTCATTCACACAGCCCGTGTCCCGGTCACAGGTGTCGTTGGTGCAGTTATTAGAGTCGTCGCAGCTGATTGTGGACCCGCCCAGGCATTGGCCGTTCCAGCAGCCGCCGCCGACGGTGCAGGCATTGTCGTCCTCGCAGGCCACGCCCTCGGACAGCACCAGGTGGCGACACAGGCCCTTCGGCGTACATCTGTCGCGCGTACAGTCATTGGCGTCATCGCATTCGATGTCCTTGGCGCATTCGACTTCCAGCGCTGCGTGCACCTGAGCCGCGGTCGTCTTGTCGACCTCCAGCGCTATCGGCTCGCTTTGGGGCTCAGCCTGACAACTGGCGAGCGTGGACAGGAAAAGAAGACAAACAGATACATGCAGGATACGCACGGACATAATCCTCAACCTTGGGCAGTGTGACTCTGGCTAAGGGCGACTCTAGCGCGATTATATGTACAGTGTCAATAGAAAATATGTGACAGACTCTATTCCTTTGCTGTTCGACGCACTGCGGTCGGCTTGGTCGCTGTTAATCGGCGTCTGGAGCGCTATTTTCGGCAGATAAATGGGCGCTTTGTCTCACAGTGTGTGTCAAACCACCGGCCCTTGCCGCGACGAGCCAACGCCACACAGTCCTCACCGCAGTAATCGTTGTCCGGCTGGCTGCTGCCCTTCCAGTAGGTGAAGGTGACGGGGGAGCCGTCGTCCCACTCGAAGCGACCCTCGCGCCCGCGGTCGTGCAGGCCTATCCACCAGCGCGACTTTCGCACCTTACGGGTTTTGCGCTGCACCGCCTTGGACTGCGCCTTGCTGTCGATGCGCGCCAGGCTCATGCCTTTGGCCTTGCAGTGGGCGGCGGCGTCCGCCCAGCTCATCGGTAGATCACAGAAGTGAAACGTCCCGCCTACGACGCGCGCCGACGGGCAGTCGCATTTGGGCGAATCATCAGGCAGCCCCGAGCAGTTGTTGTCCCGCTTGTCGCAGACCTCTTCAGCCCCCGGGTGCACAGCCGGGTTATCCGGGGCGCAGTCTGTGCACGCGTGCCCGTCCCCGTCCGCGTCGACCTCCTTGCCGTCTTTCCAGCAAGCCGTCTGCTCGCGAAGCTGACCGGGCCTGTCCTTGATAAACGCCACGAGCTCCGCTCGCTTCTCCGCTGTCTTCTCCGCTGAGTGGGAGCGCCGGGTGTCCGCCTTCTCGGCAGGCTCGATGATGCGCAGCAGCACGTCCATGCGCTCCTGAAGGCCGGCTTTCTCGAAGAGGTCTGTGACTCTCTGGACCTCTTGCACATACTCCAGTCTGCACGGCAGGTCCGCAAAGCACAGCCTGGCCAGCACGCCGTTGCTCTCGAAGATGTTGTAGTCGCGGTACAGCATCCGATCCACGCCCCACGCCATCAGCGAAAACCGGCCCCGGCTGGGCTCGTGATAGAGAAAGTAGTTGTGCCCGTGATCGTAGCCGTCAAAGTCGGCGAGCACGGCGCTGGCCGCCAGAAACGTGATCACCAGCTTCTTGTCGACCAGGGGCTTGTCGCCGTCGACCAGCGCGCCAAGTCCCTTCGTCGCCGCGTTGGCCAGCGCACGCAGCGCCTCGCGATCACCCTCCGGTCCGCTGTCGTGGTCAAAGCCGTCCACATCCGGCGGGTACAGGTCGCAGCCGTACTCGCCCTCATATAAGTTGCCTGTCCCGTCCGGGTAATGACGTGCCAGAAACAGCGAGTCGACGGGCTCCACCAGCAGATACAGGCCGAGCAGGTCGCCGTTCAGCGTCACGGTTGCATAGCCCGTGCGCGGCACGGGCACTCCGGCGCGCCCGAGCACGCTGTACCCCAGCACCTCGCGCACCATGGTGGGATCGTCCGCCAGGTTGTTCATCACCAGGCGCTTGAGCCCGAGAAATCGCCGCCCAGGCTTGTACTTGTCGAAATCCAGGATGAAGGCAGGCTTTTCATCCAGGTCCTGCATCGTGCGGTGTCCTTTCAGTCGCACGCCGACCTTCCGGTACGTCTTTCCCCCATACTCCAGCTCGCCGCGGACCTTCTTGCGCGGCTTACGCCCGAGCGAGGCGACGGCGTTCTCGCCCAGGGTCAGCGACAGCTCAATCGGCGGATGAATGCCAAACAGCTCGGCGCCCGGGGCCACGCGCGGCTTCGCCTTCTCTACAGGCTTTGGCGGTTCTTCGACAGCCGGCGGCGGCTCCGCCGCGGGGGTCGGCTCCGCAGGCGCGCCCGCGGTCGGCGTCGCGCTCGGCGTCGCGGCAGGCGCAGCCACAGGTGCGGTCGGGGTTTTCGGTTCCTTGCAGCCGGCTGCCAACAAGAGCAGCGAGGCCGCAATGGATAGTGCCGTGAGCCGGCGCATCATCATCATGCCCCGGATAATAAGGTCAGTCAGGCTCCATGTCCCGTTTCCCGTCGCAGTATCGCCGGGGCTTGAACATTGATCGACGTCAGTTCGGCTTTCGAATTCCACGCGCGATCGAGTAGACTGCGCCGCGGAGGCAGTACCACATGAAATTTGTACCGCTGTTTGTGTTTCTGTTCGCCCTCCCGCTCACGCTCTCCTGCACGTCTGCTGTCGGCTCCGGCGGCGACGGAGGCAGCGACGGCGCGGCGGATCCGGGGTCCCTGACCCTGGCGATCACAGCTCCCGATGCCGTAACCCCAGACCGCCAATTCGTCGTCACCGTCACCGTGACGGACGAAGACGGCGCCACCGTTGAGAACGCCGCTGTCACCGTCGAGGCCACGCTCGAAGCGGGCGACGTGGTCACCGGCAAACTCAGCGCGCAGGGTGCCGGCGCTTACAGCATCGATGATCTGGTCCTGCCCGACGCCGGTGATTGGGCGCTCTCGTTCAGCGCCTCCACGGACGACGCCGAGGGCACCGAGACGGCGACGCTGCCCAGCTCCTGCCAGTTCGACGGCACGGTCGGGGCTATGTGCTGCACCTCATCCGACTGCATGGTGGACCACTTCTGCGTGATCGGCGCCTGCGCCGCCAAGCGTCTGGTCGGCGGTGACGCCTGCGAGAGCCCCGCGGATTGCGCCAGCGATCTGTGCGAGAACGGCATCTGCAAAGAGCTGCTCGCGCCGCTGCTGGGCCAGGGCGACGGCACGCCCGCCTCCGCCACGTTGACCGTCATTGAGACCAAGCTGCTGACCCACCCCACCGATCTCGCCTTCGATCCCGCTGACACCAGCAAGTTGTGGGTCGTCAGTCCCGGCGCCGACCGTGTGACCCTGATCCTGAACCCGGGCACGCCGCAGCAAAAGACCACCGGCTGGGTCGACTGGCAGAAGCACTTTCTGGAGGAGGTGCTGTCGATCGCGTTCGGCGACGGTGACACCTTTGCCACCTGCGGTGACAGTCGCAACGAGTACGACGGCCTGGCGCCGCCCAACGACTTCATGGGCCCCGCCCTGTGGCCGTCGCCCGTCAGCGATTGGGAGATATTTGGTCCCGACGCCTCCGCCGTCCACCTGGACATGCTGCACAACTCGCCCAACTGCGTGGGTGTCGCCGCCGACACCGCCAACGCCTTCTGGGTGTTCAATGGGCGAAGCGGCGTGCTGGACTGGTACGACTTCAAAGTCCCGCACCCGCACGGCACCGAGGATCACTCCGACGGGACCAAGCGGCGCTATCTCAACGTGGCCCTCAAGCGGGTACCGGGCGTCACCGCCAACATGCTGGTGCACCCCGACTCCGGCTGGCTGTACATCGCCGATACGGGCAACAGCCGCATCCTGCGCGTGGATACGTCCGCCGCATCGCAGACCGGCCAGTTCGCGACCTATCCCAACGAGCAGCCGATGCAGTTGATGTCCGGCGAGATCACCGAAGAGTTCGTGCCCGCCAGCGCCGAGTTGGTGTACGAGCCCAGCGGCATGGCCTTGCACGACGGGTTCCTGTACGTCAGCGACCACGCCAGCGGCTTCCTGATCGGCCTCGACGAGACCGGCGCGCGGGTCAACTTCTTTGACACCGGACTGGGCGCGGGCGGCGTCGGCGGCATCACGGTCGGACCCGACAACCTCCTCTACCTCGTGGACGTAAAGGGCAGCCGCGTCCTGCGTTTGGACCCCTGACAGACCTCGGAAAGACATCATGAGCAAGATCTACGTCCTTCATGAAAACGACGCCTGGGTGATCCCGCTGCGCGAGGCCTTCGACCACTACGGGCTCTCGTACGAAGAGTGGTTTTTGGACGAGGGCATCGTCGACACCGCCAAGCCGCCCCCCCACGGCGTCTTTTACAACCGCATGAGCGCGTCCTCGCATACTCGCGGCCACCGCTACGGCCCCGAGCTGACCGCGTGCGTGCTCGGCTGGCTGCAGGCTCATGGGCGCCGGGTCGTCAACGGGCAGCGCGGCCTGGACCTCGAGATCTCCAAGCTGCGGCAGTACGCGGCCTTTGAGGCGCACGGCGTCCGCACCCCGCACACCGTGGCCGCAGTCGGTCGGGAGAAGGTGCTGGAGGCCGCCCGCGCCTTTGGCTGTCCGCTGATCCTCAAGCCCAACCGCGGCGGCAAAGGCCTGGGCGTTCAGCTCTTTCGCACCATCGAAGAGGTGGAGGCGCACGTACACTCCGACGCTTTCGACGCCGGTATCGACGGGGTCGTCCTCGTGCAACAGCTGCTGGAGGGGGCGGAGCCGGTCATCATCCGCAACGAGTTTGTCGGCGGCCGGTTTCTGTACGCGGTGCGCGTCGAGACCGGCGGCGGCTTCGAACTGTGCCCGGCGGACGCCTGCACCATCGGCGACGTCGCCTGCCCGGTGGGCGAAGAGGCGCCCGAGCCGGCCGCAGGGCCACGCTTCGAGATTCTAGAGGGCTTCACCCATCCGAATCACGCCCGCTACGAGGCTGTGCTGGCCGCCCACGATATCGAGGTCGCCGCATGCGAGATGATCGTCGACCGCGACGGCGTCGCGTGGACCTACGACCTGAACACCAACACCAACTACAACTCGACGGCCGAAGTGGCTGCCGGCGTGGCAGGCACCGCCGGAGCGGGCATGATGGGGTTGGCCAAATTTCTGGGTGAGGAGCTGCGGGCGCTTCAGGCGACGAGCTTGCACAGCCACGCCGCGCCAAACGCCGCGTAGTTGCCGATCGCGTAGCCGATCAGCGCCATCAGGATGCTGACGGGCACCAGGCGCTCATCGTGGTATGCAGCGACGACCGGCGCGCTGGCCGCCCCGCCGATGTTGGCGGCGCTGGCGATGGCCGCGGTGTGTACGTCGACCTTGAGCAGCTTGGCCGCCGCCAGTAGAAACGCCCCGTGAATCATGATCCACAGGTAAGCCCCGCCGACGAACGGCAGCGCCTGACCCGCCAGCCCCGCGACTGACGCGCGGGCGCCCATGCGCGCGACGAACAAGTAGACCAGCGCCATGGCGAGTACGTGGCTGCCCGGGATCTGGCGCGCCGGCGTAAACGACAGCGCCAAGCCGATCGAGGTCACGATCAAGATGCGATACGTGCTCTCGCCCAGCACCGGCGGAAGCACCGGCAGCACCGCGGCCAGCTCTCCGGCGAACCAGGTGGCGCCCGCCGCCATGCCGATCAGGTACAGAATGTGACGCATCTCGACGCGCGCCTTGGTCACGATCAGCGCGTCCGCCGCTTTGCGCAGCGCGTCCAGGCGACCCTGGCCCACGCCCGTGAAGCGGTGGAAGTGGGGCGCGATCTTCTTGCTGGCCAGCAGGATCGGCAGCCACACCAGGTACACGGCGTGATCGGCGATGACCGCCAGGCCGAACTCGGTCCCGGGGGTCTCCAGCCCCTCCCCCACGGCCGCCATGTTGCCGGTGCCGCCGATCCACGAGCCCGCCAACGCGCCGTAGCCCTTCCAGGCCTCTTCACTCAGGCCGCTCTTGACCAGCCAGAAGGCGATTGGCGCACCGACGACGACCCCCGCTGTGCCGGCCAGCATGACCAGCACACCGCGCCCCATCACGCGGACAGCGGCGCGCACGTCGACATCCAGCAGCAACAGCAGCAGGAACATCGGCAGCAGATAGCGGCCCATCCAGTCGTAGGTCGGTGAGGAGAGCGGGATCACGCCGGTGTTGGAGAGCACCGCCGGCATCATGTAGATGAAGATCAGCGGCGGAAAGTAGCTGAACATCGGCCACTTGGTCCGCTTCTCCAGCCAAAACCACAGTGCTGCGTTGCCTGCGAGGGCAAACAGGACCCCTGCAGAGTCCGTAATGAGCGCATCCATCGGCGCACCTTAGAACGTTCGCCTCGTCTAGAACAGCGGTGGTGTCAACTATGAAGCAACACGATGTAATTGCGTGCGAATAATGCGGATTGTGCGCGACAGTCGCCACGCCGACACTGAGATCACACGGCAACTCGAGGTGATCCATGATTATCGACCGCGCGCGACTGGTCCTGGCGGCGATCCTGTTTCTTCCCATAGCGGCGCACGGCCAGGGGCTGGTCATCGACTACGGCGCTGCGGCCCGAGACGGAGGCTGCGTCACGACCCTGGCTCCGCTGAACAAGCTCACCGTCGACGCGTCGCTGAGCGACACCATGGCCACTACCGCAGAGCAGCGCACCTATCGGCCGCCTACTCACACCGGCTGCCGCGGCCTGGCCCCGTCCGTGACGTTCTATCGCCCGCTGGCTCACGGCGCGGACGTGGCGTCGATCCTGGTCGGCGGCGACAACCGCGTGGCAGAGGTGCTGACTGCCGCAGAGGCCGACGCGCTGCGCGTGGAGCTGACGTTGAAGCTGCGCGATCCCGTCGTGTTGCGCGATCTCGGGCTGCCCATGCTCGTCGTCGGCGGCATCGCAGCCCCGACGGAGGGCTTCAACCCATCGGTCGAGCTGGCCGTCACGCTGCAGCAGCCGCTGATGAGTCGCGGCACGCTCAAGGGCGTCTCGGTGCCGACCGACTGGCATCGCCAGCCCGCGGGATCCGTGGACGTGACGGTGACCGCGACCACGGACGCCCAGCTGCGGACGCTGTATTCGCCCTACCACACGCTGGCCGTCACGCGCGGCGGCGCCCACACGCTGACCGGCACGTACCAGGGCTGGCAGCGGTGCACCGCGTTTGAGGTGACGCTGCTGATCGCGACCGGGGACGAGCCCGTGCGCCTGGACCTGCTGCCGTTCCGATATGACGGCGACGGCACCTTCATGGCGCTGCTGTCCACCCCTGCCAGCCCTCCGGACGACACGGTCTCGCCGCGGGACATCGCCCTGGTCATCGACACGTCCGGCAGCATGGAGGGCGAGAAGATGCAGCAGGCTCGGGACGCGCTGGTCTCCGTGCTGGGCCAGCTGCAGCCCCAGGACAGCTTCTCAGTGGTCGCTTTCGACGGCGCGATCACACCCTTTGCCGATACGGCTGTGGCCGCGACTGACGCCAATGTCAGCCAGGCCCAGGCCTTTGTCGAGGAGCTTGCGGCGGACGGCGGCACCAACATCTACGACGCGCTCAAAGCGGCGTTTGCGTCCTTTGCAAGCGGCACCGGTCACGCGCGCTACGTGGTGTTTCTCACGGACGGACAGGCGACCAACGGCGAGACCGACACGGATGCGATTCTGGCGATGGCGGCGTCCCACAACGAGGTCGGCGCGCGCCTGTTTACGTTCGGGATCGGCCACGACGTGAACACCGTGCTGCTGGACAAGCTGGCCATGGCCTCAGGGGGCGACGCGTTGTACGTGCAGCCGGGTCAGGCGGTCGATGCGGCGGTAGAGCAGTTCTTTGGTCAGATCGCCGATCCCGTCCTGACCAACCCGGTGTTGGACGTCGCGGAGATCGGCGGCGTGCAGCTCTTTCCGGCGGCGCCGGGTGACCTCTTTGCCGGCCAGACGGTCGCTATTCTCGGGCGCTACGAGCAGCCCGGCGCGGCCCGGATCCGGATCAGCGGCGAGGTCGCGGGGCGCGCTGTGGACTACACGTGGGACGTGGTTTTGCCCGAGCACGCGGTCACCGAGGGTTACGTCCCGCGGGTCTGGGCCAAGCGTCGCGTCGGTGCGCTGCTGCAGGAGATCAAGCTGGGCAACTCCGACCCGGCGCTGGTCGAAGAGGTGCGGACGTTGGCCCATCGATATGGCGTCATCACCGACTTCACGTATTTCAAGCTCAACGACGACGGCGACATGCTCATGACCTATGCCGACGTGCCGGACGCGGAGACCGGCTCGGCTGCGGTCGGCGCGTCAGCCGCCATCGACAGCTATCAGAAGGGCGGCACCGTCGACGGGCCGGTGGACACATGGATCCGCTATCTGTCGGACCGCACATTCCCGCTCGTGTCGGGCTGGTTTACCGATACCGCGCTGGGTCCCGACGGTGACTGGACCGAGCTCCACTTCGGCAGCCCGGCCTTCTGGGCGCTGCTGGAGGCTGACCGCGACGTCGGCATCGCGCCGCTCCTGAGTGTCGGCGCCAACGCCCGGTTCGAGCACCTGGGTCGGCAGTTTCGCGTCACCGATCCCACTGACAGCCCGGTGGAGGATGTGCCTGCCGAGTCCGTCAACGTGCCTGCTGCCGCGACACCCAGCCCGAACACGCAGACGTCGGCCACATTTGTGCCTCAGTCAGAGCCCGGCGCGCGGACCGGTAGCCCAAACGTGACGCCGGCCGTCGCGCCGACCACGATCAGCGGCGCGCCGGTGGGATGTGCGTCGGCGGGCTCGACCGCACCTCAGCCGCGCGGGCTGCTGCTGCTGGTCCTGGGCGTGATGTGCGCGCTGATCCGCCAGAAGAGAAGCAGCAGCAAGAGCAGTGTCGGCCCACTGGGCGGATAGGGGCTCTGCTGGCCGGCGGTGTTGCAGCTGCAGCCGTCGCTGGGCTCCGGGATCTCGCCGCAGCCTTCGCCACCCGCCGCACACGGATCCTCGTCCGCGGTGCATACCTGGCCGTCGCCCGAGAAGCCCTCGTTGCAGACACAGTCGAAGCTGCCGACGTTGTTGGCGCAGGACGCGTTCGCCCCACACTCGGCGGTGCCATTGGCGCACTCGTTGACATCCACGCACGCGCCGCTGCTGAGCACAAAGCCCTCGGCGCAAACGCACTCGAAGCCGCCCACCGTGTTGGTGCAGGTCGCGGTCTCGGGGCAGATGTCGGGCTGCGTCGCGCACTCGTCCACGTCCACGCACTCGTCGCCGTCGGCGGTGTAGCCCTCGTCGCACGGGCAGTCGTAGCCGCCCGAGTTGTTGCTGCACGTCGCGTTGGCCCCGCACGGGGTGTCGCCCTGCGCGCACTCGTCGATGTCCACGCACTTGCCGCTCTCGTCGTTTGTGAAGCCGTCATCGCAGTCGCACGCGAAGCTGCCCGGCGTGTTGCTGCACACGCCGCCGATACCGCAGTCGGGCTCGT
>CAZJHX010000258.1:6424-9696 GCA_964545715.1 uncultured Myxococcales bacterium | reverse complement strand
GCGGACCCTGAACCAGCGGTATTCCATGCGGCTGGTGCCGGCGTCACCCGTCCACGTCGTCAGCCGCGTCGGGTTCTCGAATCGGGAGCGAGCCCCCTTCAACTCGAACTCGCGACCGCGAACAAGCCGGCGAGTCTCGGGAAGCGCGACCGCCGCCGCCGGCCCATGCTCGCCGACCAGGGCCGTCCACCGCTCCAGAAACGTCCGGAGCCGCCAGTTGGGCACAACCCCGCGCTCGGCGGCGAAACGCCAGAGATCCTCCAGGTCGAAAGGCTCCTCCGCGGCCCATTGAACCGCCCACCTTGCGAGCCGCGCGTCGTAGCCATCGGCGCGCGCCGAATCGTCTTCGTTCGCACGCTTTTCGGCCAGCATGCGGTTGTACAGCAGCGGGGCGCCGTGCACGAGCAGCGCGAACCGACGGGCCATGCTGACTATGCGCTCGAGCCGCACCGGCAGCCCTTCCTGCAATTCGGGCAGGGACCACAGTGGCTCGTCGGGCGAAAACACGCGACCCACTTCGACCTGAGCGAGATGTGCCAGCAAGCTGCCCGGACATCGCTCCGCCCAGCGTGTCTGGACAAACTGCGCCTCGTCCGAGGTCAGCGCGAATGAAGCCACTTCGGGAAAGTCCTCGGGCGCACGCGGCAAGCGCCGGTGCCAGGCGGGATCGGCGGCCCAACGCACACCCGGATCGTCGGGCGTGTCTTGTGCGCGTACGCCGCGACGGCGAAAACGACGGTGGTATTGGGCACGGCTTTGCGGACGCAAGAAGATCCCCCATCGTCCCAGGGCGGCCCAATACACCCCGCTCGGCAGTCGCTTCAACTCGAACCCGGCGCTGCTGCCAAGCGCTCCCTCGTTGTCCGCGTTGTTCATGAGCGGTGCGATAAGGTGCAGCTCGGCCTGGCGCGCCTTGTCGGCGATGGTGGAGGCCTTCTCACGCCTGAGCCGCTGGTAGAGCCAAGGGATGAAGAAGACGTAGCGCAGCCGGGTCTGGATGCTCGATGTGCCCGGGAACAGCGCATCAGAGAATAGATCTCGGACAACGCCCAGACCCATCTCGTCAATGGTTCCGGGCTCGTCGAACAGGGCCAGGACGCGGCGCATGCGCTCGCGATCGGAGGGGGTGTGGTCCGCCCACGCCAGAATTGGGTAACGCATTTCAGGAGCGCTCGCTCACGCCAGCACCAGCTCTTCGAGCCCCGTGATCCGTTCAACGCGTTGGGCCAGGGCCTGGCGAATGGCCTCGGTCGAGGCGATCAGGGTGACGCGGTGTCTGGCCCGGGTGACCGCGGTGTACAGGAGCTCGCGTGTGCAGAGCTGGGAGCCGTCTGGAATCACGACCATGACGTGGTCGAACTCTGAGCCCTGTGACTTGTGGATCGTCAGCGCAAAGACGGTTTCATAGCCCGGGAGACGGCTCGCCAGGATGCGGCGGATGCCGTCCGGGCCACCCGGGAACGCGACTCGCACGGCGCCGTCGGCTGTCGGGGCGCAGGTGATGCCGATGTCACCGTTGTAGAGTTGTTGTTCGTGGTCGTTTTCACGGACCAGGATTGGGCGCCCCGGATACCACGACGTTTGTTGGGTTGGACCAATGCCTACTGCCGTAGCCGCCGTTTTGTTGAGGCCAGAGACGCCCAGACGGCCTCGTCGGTGAGCGCACAGGATGCGGAACGTCGACTGCGCCGCGAGCATGGCTTCATCGTCGCCGGCGCGGACGGCAGTTCGGTGTGATTCCAGGGACGCGTGGACCGCCGTGGTCGCCTCCTTCGACAGACGGTCCTTGTTCGGCGGGAGCCAGCGAACCGTTTCGGTGCCTTCTTGTAGCACCGAGAGGGTGGCCGCTTCATCGCCAGCAAGGATGGCCGCGGCCAGGCGACCGACCGGGCCCTTGGGATCGAAGCGGTGGCTCTCGAGGAGCGTGACGATCGATTTGGACCAGGCCGAGTCCGGGGCGCGCGTGGCTGCGTGGCAAAGATCGGCCAGGACCGCTCCGGCCTCCACCGACGCCAGCTGGTGTTGGTCACCCAGCAGGATCAGAGAGGCCGAGTCCGGGACGGCTTCGACCAGGCGGCGCATCAAGACGAGGTCCACCATGGAGGCCTCGTCCACGACCACGATGTCCGCGTCCAGCGGATTGTCGGCCGTGCGCCAGAAGCGGGCCAGGTGGCCTCCCTTGACGCCGAGGGCGGAGTGGATCGTCGACGCTCCGACTGGAATGTGATCGCGGACAATGTCATCGATCGTCAGCTCCGCGAGACCGGTGGCCACCGCCTCGCCCAGGCGGGCTGCCGCTTTGCCTGTGGGCGCTAGCAGCCGAATGTTTGGAGGCGGTGCGCCCGGGTTGTCGATCAGCCGGGCTCGAACCAGGGCGACGAGTGCGCGTAGGACCAGCCAGGTTTTTCCAGTGCCCGGGCCGCCGGTCACTACCGTCAGCGCCCTGCCCATGGCCGTTCGGATCGCCTCACGTTGGCGTGGACTGGCGCCTTTCAGCAGTGGATCGTCGTCATACAGCGTTGCAACCGGCGCCGCCGTCTGTGTCGCCCGCGTTCGCAGCAGCGCGCCCAAAACCTGCTGATGCTCGTGGTATCGCCTGAGGTACAGCCGAGATCCGTCCAGCACCAGCGGCGACGTGTCCCCCGCCTGAGGTCGCACAAGCCGGCTCTTTGCTGCCGCGGTTTGCCAGACACTCGGGTCCGGCCATTGGACGGTGATCTCACCCTCCGGCGCACGGATGCCGCGGGTGGGAGATGTCAGGTCGACCGCGACGTGGCCGAAGCGAGGCGCGCGATTGCACAGCGCCGCGGCCAGCGGAACATGCTCGTCGTGTTCATTGGCCAGGCGGCCGAGGGCGCGCGCAAACAGCACATCGACCTCGGAGAGCACCTTCTGCTCGACAAGGCGCTGCAGAGTATTCGGCTCACTCATCGGCGGCGCCTCCCGGATGGTCGAAGTGATCTGACAAGGCCGTTACCAGGCTCGTCGGCGGACGGTCGAAGAACGCGCCGGTCTCGCCATCGCCGACCATGCCGCGGACAAACAAGTACAGGACGCCGCCGAAGTGGGTGTCGTAGTCGTAGTTGGTCACTCGTCGGGCGAGATATCGGTTCAATGCGACGAGGTACAGGTGGTACTGAAGCAAATACTGGTGCTGAGCCATGTGTTCGGTGAGCGCTGCCGGATGATAGTCCGCGGCCATGGCGCCCAGATAGCTGCTCTTGTAGTCGATCAGGTAGTAGCGGCCACCGTGACGCGCCACGAGGTCCATC
>CAZJHX010000258.1:0-6414 GCA_964545715.1 uncultured Myxococcales bacterium | reverse complement strand
AGATAGCCCTGCACAGGGAAGAAGCGGCGTTGTTTCAGCGACGTTATCGCTGCGTCCGTGATCGGCCCGTTCTGGGCGCGATGCTGCTCGAAAATCCGCGCCAGACCAGAGCTGGTCAGCCAACCGCGGCCGTGAGTCTGCTCGCCGCCCGCAATCGGGACATAATAAGCTAGCTCTTTGAGCGTGTCGGCGGTCGCCAGGTCCGAGAGGCGGAACCCGCACGGCAGCGGCGTCTCCATGGCCACCTGCAGACCGGCTCCGAGCAGGGTCGGATCGGCCTTGGGAAGCCGATGCCGCTTCACCTGCGCTGTTATGCAGGCCGTGAGCGCGTCAACACCCGCGGTGAAGTCGTGGTGCTCCAGGGCGTCGTGGATCACGTCGCCGAATCGGGCGCTGCGTTCGAACTCGGCGAGCGGCACGGGCGCCAGTACATCCGCGCTGTCGCTCTCTGCAGATTCGTCAGCCTCGTCATCCGCGCCCCGCCCTGGGTTCTGCGGGATAAGGGCGCCATCCGGGCCCTTGCGCAGCTGCGAGAAGCTCGTGCGCCTCCACCAGGTGTCGAACCGGCGACGCCCGAAGGTGCGTGCCTGAACCGCTCCACCCGTTCCCCCAAGCGGGGTGAGCTCGGGAGCCAGAACGTCGAACGCGTCAACACCTATGGTGCCTGCGCTTCGCTGGACCAATCGCTCGAGGGCGGCGCCGATCGCAGCGTCGCCGTTGACCCCGGCCGGATTCGCCTCGCCACCGAACAGCAGCCCCGCCAGCGGGGACTTCGGCATCTTGTTATACGGTGCCAGGTACAGCACACAGTGGTGCCGCGCCCGAGTCAGCGCCACATAGGCCAGCCGTCGGGTCTCAGCCGTATGCGCACGCTTGCACTGTTCGACCCGAATAGCCCGATCCGCTCCGACCTCCAGATCAACGTCCAGGTACGGATGGTACGGGGACGTCTCGTCGTTGCCTCGAAGGTTGCGTTGGCGATCGCCACCGAATCCCGGCGCATCCCACAAGAAGGGGACGAACGTCACCGCGTACTCCAGCCCTTTGGCCGCGTGGATCGTCACCACCTGCACGGCGGGGGCGTCGCTCTCCAACCGCAGGACGTCGGAGTCCGTCTCCTGCGCATCGTCCTCGTTCGCTTCGACCGTCTCAGCCAACCATGCGACGGCGCCGTGCAGTGCCAGCCGCTCCGTCGTGCAGGTGTGGTGGACGCGCTCGGCCAGGTGTCTGAGATTCGTGATCCGCCGCTCGCCGCCCAGTACTCGCCCCAGGCGCTCGGGAGTTGAGCGTGCGTCCATGAGCAGACGAATAGCGCGCGTGAAGCCGTCCTCCTCCCACGTCTCGCGAACGCGTCGCAGCAAGTCCACGTGCTCGTCCCATTGGTCATCAGACCGCTCCAGCCGCGCGAGCTCGCTGCCCGTCACGCCGATGATTGCGGTGGTCAGCGCCGCCCGGACGCGGGCCTTCTGGTTGGGACGTTCGATCGCCAGCAACACCTTGAGCAGGTCGACCGCGTCATCGCTGGCGAACACGCTGTCGGCGCTGTGCCGTACCGCCGGCACCCCCGCTTCGAGCAGCGCCGCTCGAACGTACTGCGCCTGTGCGTTGGTTCTTACCAGCACCGCCAAGTCGCCCGCGTTAACAGCGCGACGCTCGGCGTCACGGATGGGAATCGTCGCGCCGGACGCCAGCAGCTCCACCACGTCGGCTGCCACCCGATCGATGATCGCGGCCTCACACAACCCCTTCAAGGGCTTCTGGTCGGGTGGGGTATTCAAAGGGCGGATACGCAGCGGCGGGGTTGGGGATGGCCATTCGATCCGCGACTGTTCAGCGCCAGGCGCCGGCTTAACGGGGCTGACGTCGATTCCGGTCCCGAGGAAACCACTGGAGACCGACCCAAAGATGGTCTCCAGCGCCTTCAAAAGCGGACCGTCCGACCGCCAGTTCATCCGAAGCCCCAAACTCAGGTCCGATCGATCAACTGCAGCCCGGTACGCATTGATATCGGCGCCGCGAAAACGATAGATGGACTGCTTTGGATCACCCACCAGATACAACGGCACTCGGCCGCCGGAGAAGACGGACTCGAAGATCCGCCACTGGGTGGGATCCGTGTCTTGGAACTCATCGATAAGAACGGCTCTGAACCGACCGCGAAGGGCGTCTCGAAGGTCCGCCCCTTCCTTCGGTTCCGACACACGCCGCTCTACGCAGGTCAGCAGATCCTGATATGCCTGCTGCCGCGCCCGAGTCTTGCGCTCGCCCAGCTGCTCGGCCGCGTAGTCGACAAACTGACGGCGCAGCATGTTGGCCATCGCCCGAATCCGGGGTATCTCCTGATCGATCCGTTCCAGCATCGCCTGGATCGGGTGCGCCAACGCCGGGATGCGCACATCGTCATCACGACCGCTGTACGGTTTGAGTCCGGCGGCCGAGAGCGCGGCAAGCGCGGAATGCTGCTCGCGGGTCGCTGGAATGACGGGAGTCCGCAGCCAATCCTCGACACGATCCACCCGCTTCACGAGATTGTCCGACCCGTTTTTTGCAAGCCCGTACGTGCCTCTGTGTAGGATCTTCTCCTCCGCCTGAGAGCGCAGCTCGGCCATCATGGCGTCGCGTCCCGCCTGCCACCGCCGCCGAAACGCTTCGACGTCCTTTAGAAGGCCAGCTTCGGAGAACCCGGCTCCCGTCGCTGTGAACGGGTAAACGGTTGCGCCGGCCACCAGCTCGGTCAGCAAGGCGATATCCGCGAGCTCGGACGGCTTCACATGCAGCCGCGCCAGTCCTCGGACGGTGAGCGGTCCCAGGTCATGGGTCTTGCTGATGTAGAAATCTCGCGCGATCTGCCGGCGCAGCTCGCCAGTGTCGCCGAGCAGCTCCAGATCGAACTCCGCACCGCACTCAAAGGCGTGTCTGTCCAGGACCCGGCCACAGAACCCGTGAATCGTCGTGATGGCCGCTTCGTCGTAGGTGTCCAGCGCTCTCTCAAGTCGCGACCGATGGATCGCAGATGTACCCGTCTCCTGCGCGTGCTCTCCAAGTCTGGCCCGAATACGCGAACGCAGCTCGGCCGCGGCGGCTCGTGTGAACGTGACCACCAGAATCGCGTCGATCGGCAGGTCCTGTTCGGCGACGAGCCGGCACACCAGCCCAGCGATGGAGTACGTCTTTCCCGTGCCCGCACTCGCCTCCAGCAGCGTGACCTGAGACACGATCGGCAAACCAGCGTCGTAGTCGTGGGTGCTCATGGCTGCCCCTCCGCGGTCATGGCGTCCAGCACCGGATCCCATACACGACACGCCACCGCGCCGAAGTCCCAGCCATCCGGCAGCTCCACTCCACCGACCTGTGCCTCGACCGTCAGCCCGCCCGGCATCAGTCGCGCATTGCATGCGAGCTTCGCACCACCAAACCGCTCACCATCGTAGGCCTTGCGCGCCACGGCGAACGCCTTTTGGGGCGCCAGACCACCGGCCATATTCGCGGCGTACAGGCGCGCCGGCTTCGGCAAAAACGGCACCGGCCACCGCTGCGCCATCACAAACAGGTCCACCAGTTCCTGCAGCGTCTGGGCGGCCCTGGCTCGCATGGAACCCGTGCTGGCGATCGTCGTCTCGACGGCCCCATCAACAGTGCCGCGGTTCACCAGGTGCGTATCGATCACGCGGCCTGTAGCGACCGCCAGTACGACGTGCTCAAGCCAGGCCGCCAGTGTCCGTCCGTCATTCAAACGGCTGAACGCACTCAACACGCGCCGACCGCCCGTGACGCCGTCGATTCTGCCGACCAACCTCACGTCGCCCACCGTCAGATCAACGGTCACTGTCTCCGGTGGCTGTGAACCGGACAGGGCACCCGCTTGCTCCACAACACGCGACGCCTCCGCGTGTACCACGTCAAATTCCACGTCACCGGATGTGCCAAGCGGCAAGGCACCCGCCAATCGCATCAGCCGCCGGGTCTCCGCCAGGGACCGCTCGTGACTCTCAATGTGGTCCATGCAGCCTGCGCCGACCGACCAACGCTCCAGCGCATCCAGTTCCAGTGGGTCCTCGTGATTGATCGGCTCGAGGTCCCGCGGTTCGCGCACGCCAAGTACGCGCTCCATCAGGTACCACAAGCTACCTTTTTCCAGGCATCTCCGAAGGTCCGACAGCTGGATGGTCTGTACAGGCTCTGCAGGTTCATCGAGCGGACCGCTCAGGAAGTCCGGCGCCCGAACGCGCGGCGCGCACAACGCTTGAGCCGCCGCTAACATCCGCTGGTCGAATCCTTGCGGTTCGATCGCGCCGAGAGCCCGATCGTCCCAGCCGAACTCGCGTGGGCTGAATGCGTGAAGTGGGTGACGCTGTACGACGTCGACGCGCGTGTCTGCGATGTCCTGGCCGGGTTGCCGGGCCATCCTGGCCACGGTGTCGATCAACTCCTGAATCGCGGGCGCGGGCGCCAACACCGCGTTGCTGCGCGCCGAATAGCCGGCGTACGTGACGATCAGATGGTCGCGGGCGGCCATGATGGCCTCCAGCAGCAGGTAGCGGTCGTCCGTTCGCGGGTCACGGTCGCCGGGCCGCCGCTCGCGCTCGAGAGCGTCGAAGCTGGCGCGTCTCGGGCGACGCGGAAACGCCCCATCGTCCATGCCCAGCAGACACACCACTCGAAACGGAATGCTACGCATCGGCAACAGCGCGCAGAAGGTGACTGCGCCGGATACGAACCCCGGTGCGTGCAGTGGAACGCTGCATCGGCCGGAGACGATCTGCACCGCCTCCTGCAGAGTCAGGTCCATGTGCGCCCCTGCTGCACTGGCCGCAGCGGTCGATTCGGCTAACATCCCGGTCACCTGCGCCAACAGCCACTGCTGCTTGGGCGATACCCTGACGAAACGGTCCAACAGCTCTTCAAGTGCCTCGGCCCATTCGGAGAAGGGGCGGGCGGGACGCATGGCGCGGACCGCATCGCTCAGGGTTGAGCAGAACACAGCAACGGCACCCGCCACGCGCGCAGGGCCCGCCTCAGCGTCGTCCACGGGCAATACGCCCTCGAACGTGCGCTCCGAACGGCCGTCCATGGCCAACCCCAGCAAGAGGCGATCGGTCGCAAACCGCAAGGTGTGCGTTCCATCGTGGGGGCGGTGCTCTTCAACGCGGTGCTCGGCGTCCAGACCCCACCGGAAACCACTCTCGGTGAGCAAGCGTTGCACCTCGCCCATGTCCTCAGGCTGAAGACCAAAGCGCGAACGCACGACATCGAGCGTTAACAGGTCGAGTACGGCCGTCGACGGCAAGCGCCCCAGGCCAAGGTCCAGGATGCGAAGCAGTGCCTCGGCGACCGGGTTCTCGGTGCGGACGCTGCGATCGGCCACCATATGACGAAGCCGAGGGAAACCAGGCGAGTCGATGGGTCCCGTCGCACCGCGTTTCTCCACAACGCCGTCGTCGAAAACCGCGCGGATCAGCGGTGACCACGTTTCGATATTCGGGCACATCACCAGGACGTCGCGCGGCTGTAAACCGGCGCCCTCATCAGCGAACAGTCGGAGGAGCGCGTTGCGCAACACCTCGACCTGCCGGATCTGACCGTGACACGCGTGGATCTGGACGCTCGAATCCACGGTCGATATGGCAGGTTCGTCGCCAACTCGGCCGCGGTGGGTCGCCTGCCGCAGATCCGCTTGTAGGGTGGCCAGCGCGGTTCCGCGACCCGACGAATTGGACGCGCCGGCGAGCTGGATGGACTGCGCGTCAGGTGCATGCATTTCGAGCAGCGCCCGGAAGTCCCGATCGACGCTCGAGAGCCGACGCAGCAGCGGAGGGAGCGCCTCGACCTCCGACGTTGTCACGGCTTGGAGTGCGGGTTCCGAGGGCAAGAGTCTGAGCAGGCTGACCGGGCGCCGTCGATCCAGCGAAGCGAGCACTCGCAGCTGCAGCGGAGCGATCGCCGAGAGCCCAAAGGCCAACACACGTTCGGGCAACCCCGTGACGTCGCCGCCGGCGAGCCGCTCATCGAACTCCGCCAGCTGTTCATGGGGTGTCGGCGCGTCTATCGCCGAACGCAGGCGGCGCCACAGCTCGGGCTGCCAGTCATCCCCACTTCCGTCCGCCCACTGCAGCAGCATGTCGCCGCGATACAGCAGGTAGCGCCGATACATCGCGGCCAGACGGCTCGCCAATCCGGTGCGTTTTCGGCGCTGGACAACCAGCGAATCAGCCGAGTCTTGAACGTATTGTCGAACCGGCGACATCGACGACCCTGGTGGATCCTCCAGAAGCCGCCTCAACGTCCACTGCAGGGCCTCAGACGAGTACGGGTCGACGCTCTTGTCGCCTGGTTGGCCCAACAGCTCCGCTACGATTTTGTCGGGTCGGACGAACCGGACGTTGCAACAAACACCGAGCCGGAAGGCGATTCGTT
>CAZJHX010000257.1:0-9744 GCA_964545715.1 uncultured Myxococcales bacterium | reverse complement strand
GCAGTCTGAGCTGCCAAAGACGACCTGGATACCGTATCTACTGCAGCTTTGGCAGCCTGAGCTGCCAAAGACGACCTGGATACCGTATCTACTGCAGCGTTGGCAGTCTGAGCTGCCAAAGACGACCTGGATACCTTATCTACGGCAGCATTGGCAGTCTGAGCTGCCAAAGACGACCCGGATACCGTATCTACCGCAGCTTTGGCAGTCTCAGCTGCCAAAAACGACCCGGATACTTTATCTACCGCGGATTTGGCAGTCTCAGCTGCCAAAAACGACCTGGATACCGTATCCACCGCGGCGTTGGCAGGCAGCTTGGACTCCGGACTCCGGCGCTGAAACAGGCGCGTGTCATTGCCGCGCGGCTTGCTAGAACGCGCCCTTGAGAAAATCGGGATGAGGGCGCGGGATGATCTCCGTCATCACGTCCGAACCGGCGCGCTCGACCGCCGCCTCCAACGCAGCCTCAACGTCGTGCTGCTCGCCCGTCACAACGAAGTAACCCTTGCCCGCCAGGCCGGCGGCCAGGCGCAGCTCCACGACCTCGACCTCAGCCGCCTTCAGCGCGGCATCCAAGCCCACGATCGAGCCGGCCAGCGTGTGGGTCTCAACGATGCCCAACGCCACGATCTCCGGGCGCTTCACCGCGCCCCGAATCGCCGGCACCACCGCCTCGTGCACGTTGGGCAGCAGCAGGCGGTCCAACATCGTGCCGGCGGCGGCCTCTTCCGCCGCATCCATCGCCTCTTCGACCTCCGCGACCGGCCCCACAAACAGGATGTTGTACTTGCCCGGGTCCACCGGGTGCGCCCGCAGGACCTCGACGATGGCGCGCTTGACCAGAGCGTCGCACACCACCATGCCGCGAGCGACAGAGGTGATCTCGACCAGCGCCAGCGCGGGGTGGTTCAACAGCCGTGGATCAACAGATGCGGAAGGCGTCTACTAACGTGCAACGCCGGGCCCGGGTGAAGGTGCGCGCGGTCGTCAGGCCCTCGCCCGTCGGACCGGCGATCGTCCAGCTGGTGTACCCCTCACCGCCAAAACCCAAACCTGCGTAGCTGGGCCCGTTCTTGATATACAGCGAGGTGTTCACGGCCCGCGCCATGTTGTGCAGCACGTCGATGTTTCGACTGTGGCAGGTGGCCGTGTGGAAGAAGCCGTGCTCGACCCGAACCGCCGCCTCGATGCCCGCGTCGGCGTTGGGTACACGGAACATCGGCAGAATCGGCATCAGCTGCTCAAGCTGCACAAAGGGGTGGCCCTCGTGCACCTCGCACAGCGCCGTTCGCGTCGTGTCCGGCACGTTGATGCCGATCTCGCGCAGGATGACCGACGTGTTCTTGCCAACAAACTTCCGGTTGATGTGGTTGTCTTCGACGAGCACCTTCTCCAGCTTGGAGACGTCGCTGTCCGTCAGCAGGTAGGCGCCGGCGCGACCGAACTCCTCCTTGAGGCGGTCCGCGATAGAGGCCACTGCGATGACCTCTTTTTCGATGATGCAGACGATGTTGTTGTCCAGGCTGTGACCCGCAACGATGTCCCGCGCGGCTTTGGCCAGGTCGGCCGTCTCGTCCACCATGGCGGGCGGGTTGCCCGGACCGGCGGCGATCACTTTCTTGCCGGTGGCCATTGCGGCTTTGACCACAGCGGGACCGCCGGTCACAACAACCATGCGTACGCCCGGATGATTCATCAGTTCACCCGCGCTCTTGATCGTGGGCGCGCCGACTGAGCACAGCACGTTGGGCGGATAACCCACCGCAGTCATCGCTTTGTTCAGCTCGCGCACAAAGAAGTTGTTCACGCCTTTGGCACTGGGATGCACGTTGAAGACGACGGTGTTGCCGCCCGCCACCATCGAGATCCCGTTGTTCAGAATGGTCTCGGTGGCGTTGGTGCAAGGGGTGATCGAGCAGATCACGCCGTACGGTGCGCGCTCGTCCAGCGACAAGCCCCGGTCGCCGGTGAAGCCGGTCGGCGAACAGATCTCCATGCCGGGCGTCTTGTCGGCCACGAGCAGGTTCTTCTTGATCTTGTCTTCGACGCGGCCCAGCCCGGTCTCCTCGACCGCCATGCGGCTGAGCTCCTGCGTGAGCCGACGACCCGTCTGGCGCATGGCCTCGATGGCCTTTTTGCGTGTCTCCAGCGGGGTGTCTTTGACGCGCTCATAGGCCTCGCGCGCGGCCTGAACGGCGGAGTCCGCATCGGCAAAGACGCCGTCATTGCCGCCATGCGTGGGGGCGAAGATGGTGGGCCCGCGCCCACCCGAGAGACTGCCCTCAGAGGCGAGCCGGCCGATGACCTTCTCCACGATCTGGCTGATTTGACGATCTGTATAGTCCGCCACGGGCTACCTCCTAATCGTCGACGCCCTTGGTGTAACAAACGCTTCCGCCGACCTCGAACTGGTCCACTATGGCCATGATCGTGTGGTCGACCGGGCGGTTCTGCGTCACCTTGGTCTGCCGTGCGCTGGAGCCGGCGGCGTACAAAACCACCTCACCGACACCCGCCCCGACGGCGTCCGCCGCTACGACGAGCTTGCCCACCAACGCGAGATCCTGGTCGATCTCGCGCACCAGCAGCAGCTTGAGTCCGCGGATCTCCTCCTCTTTACGGGAAGAGACCAGCGTCCCCACGACGCGGCCCAGAATCATGGTGCGCTGCCTGGCGCGACGGGGGCGCCCGCAGCTGCGCCGCCAGGCGGTGGCAGCCGACGAAGGCGGGCCGGTGGCCCGTCTAGAAGGGCGAAGCGAACTGCCGCCGGCTGGCGGTGCAGCTGTGGGATGCCCGCGCGTGTCAGGTAGTGCATCATGATTCCGAAATCATGGGCTAGCTGTCAGAGGACTGGCGGCCCAGGGGCAACACGGCGTCGATGTTGGCGTGCGGACGCGGGATGACGTGCACGCTTACGAGCTCGCCCACGCGCTCAGCCTGGCGCGCGCCGGCCTCTGTCGCGGCCTTGACGGCGGCAACGTCGCCACGGACGACTGCGGTGACGTAGCCACCACCGATCTTCTCCATGCCGACCAGCTCGACCTTGGCAGCCTTAACCATGGCATCGGCCGCCTCGACCATGCCGACAAAACCCCGGGTCTCGATCATGCCCAGTGCATCAGCCATTTTTGAGTGTCTCCTTCGTGTTGGTCTTAGACGCCCTTGATGCTTTCAATGGCGTTCATCGCCGCCTCGGCGGCGCTGTCGATCTCGGACTCAGACCCGCTCAGCCAAAGTCGCCCAAAGGCGCCGACTGGACGGATATGGATGAGTTTGATGTCCGCCGCCTTCTCCGCTTCGTTAGCGGCAAAGGTGACGTATGCGGCAGGCTCGGTCTCCAGAATGAACAGGGACTCGCCCGGGAGAATCATCATGCCGCGGGAGTCGCGGTTGATGATCTGCGCCTGGTACGGCTCGATGGCCCGAATCACCTGCGTGGACTGAACCTTGGGCGCCTTCCGCTCCTCTTCACGCAGCTCCAGCGCGCTCAAAATAGCGTCGCCCGCAAGCTGCACCTGGCCCTTGTCGTGCGCGTGGATCTCGAGCAACCCGAAGGCCCGCTCAACGACCTGCACGCCCGGCACGACCTCGCTGGCCTTCAAAGCCACGTCGGTCACGCGGTTGATGGCGATGCCGGGGGCGATCTCCACCCAGAGGCTGGCCATGTAAGGGATCGGCAGAAAGCCGCGCGCGGTCTTGCCGATAAACGACGCGAGCTGCGGCTGCAGGCTGTCCAGGAAGGCGTATGTGCGCAGTGTGATGCCCATAGGGCAACCGGATTAGCACATCAGTCGGGCGAATTCCACCCGTCGACCCGCCACCCCGCCTCGCTCTTGACCAGCCGAACTTCGCCGTCTTTCCCCAGGGTGGCTCGCGCCCGCTTTCCGTCCACTTGGAGCGCCTCGGCGCCCTTTGTGATCAGCGCGTCCAGCGCAGCCGTCACCCGTGGCGTGAGCGCGCCGCCGGCCGACGCCCGAAACCGCTTCAGCGCCGCCAGGGGGGAGTCGCCGCCGCCGATGTCGATGTGAAGGACGCGCCACTTGCCGCCCTCCAGCACCAGCCGCGTGCCGTCAGCGTAGCTGAGCACCTCGACCGGGTCCCCGGACCGGCTCATCGCGTCGACCAGCAGGTCGGAGCAGCGCCGCTTGCACCACAGCGTGAAGGCGTCTTTGTCGGTCCAGCGTGCGCGGGAGTCGGCGCTGATCATCGCCCAGACCCGGTCCGCGTCGGCTGCCGCCAGCGCCTCGATCCACGCGTCGCGCGCAGCCCCGGCGTCCGGGCGGATGGACTGAGTGGCCGCCTGGTTACAGCCAAGCAACACGAGCGCGGCGATGACGGCTATAGGGCGACCCATCGCGCTGGACACTAGCACAGCCGACCCCTACCTTGTTCGGCGATGAGCTGGGCGCTGACCATCGCCGCGCTTTTGACGTGCGCGACCCCACCCACGTGGACTGAGGCCACCCGCGGCGTCGAGTACACCCGGCTGTTGAGCGGGGACGGGCAGGCGTTTCGTGTCGACCTCAAACAGGTTGCGCTCAGAGTGGCAAAACCCGCTGACAGCGCCCGAGTCGGCGCCATGGCGCGCGGCACCTCCGCCGTGATCGCCATCAACGGCGGCTACTTCGATCCGCAGTTTCGCTCGCTGGGCCTGCTCATCAGCGACGGCGCGGTCAAGAACCCGCTACGCAAGGCGGATTGGGGCGTCATCACCGTGGACAAGCGCGGCCGCGCACGCCTGGTCCACACCCGTGACTACAAGCCCAGCCGCACGACCAACTTCGCGATCCAGGCGGGCCCACGGCTGGTCGTCAAAGGCCGCCCGCTCAAGCTCAAGCCGCAGCGCGGACGGCGCACTGCTCTGGGGATCACGCGCGATGGGCGCCACATCGTGATCTTCATCGCCGACCGCCGGTTGCTGCTGCCAAAGCTGGCGCGGGTAATGCGCGACATGCTGGACTGCCCCAACGCGCTGAACCTGGACGGCGGGTCCTCCACGCAGCTGTGGTCGTCTTTGCCGGGAATCAAAAATGTCGGGGGAGCGCACGTCGCAAATGGCGTGCTGGTGGTACCAAAAGAGTAGCTCAGCCGGGCTCGTCGGGGACCTGCTGCACAAAGAGCTCGGCCTGGCCCGCGGCGCCGTTGCCCCAGCCGTCCACGATAATGAAGATGGTGTCGCCAGCGTTCAGCTGCACTCCGATCACCTCACCGCCCTTCGGGTCGATGATGTCGTCCCCGTGGAGGCAGTTGGCCGCGAAGTCGCTGCAGTCGCCCTTGACGATGTGCAGCGCGCTGTCGAACGTGGTCTGGTCCGTCAGCGTAAACGTGTAGCCCGCGGTCGCCGGCGCCGTGAACTCAAAGGCCACATCGGGCGCGCCAAGCCCAGCGCCGTTGAACAGCAGGCCGTCCGCGCAGACCGGAAAGTTGCCGCCGTCGTCGTTGGCGTAATCGTCATTGGCCTCGGTCGTATCTGTCAGCGCCGAGACCCACGGCAGGCTGTCGTTGGGGATGACCTCGGCGCTCTCGCACGTATCGTTGATGACCTTGGGACACTCCCCCGCCGGCGAGCACACGCCGTTGTCCGGGCACGTGCCGCAGACGCCGCCGCACGAGTCGTCGCCGCACTCTTTGCCCACGCAGTCCGGCGTACACTGCTCGATGTCCAGCACGTAGGTGCCCTTCTCGGCGCCGACCCCATCCACGATCACATAGATGGGCACGCTCATCGCCAGATCCGCGTACGCCACGTCCGTCCCGTTAGCGCCGTTGCCCTCGCCCGCGGCCAGGCACGTGCCGTCGATGTTCTCGCAGTCCTCCACGATATAGAGCCCCGCGTTGAAGTCGGACGTCACCACAAACTTGTACGTGGCGGTGCCGGTCGGCGTGAACACGATGGCCTCATCCAGGCCGCCCGCCGTGTGCGACGGCTGCAGGCAGGCGCCCGCGCTCGGAGGCGTGTAGGTGTCGGTGCCGCCGTCGGTGTTGCCCTCGTGCAGAATCGAGATGCCGGCGTACACCGCGGCGCTGGCGCAGTCGTCGTAGATGCCGCCGCCCAGGCACTTCTGCGTGGTTTCGCCACACACGCTGCCCTCGGGACAGGTGCCGCAGCTCACACCGCAAACCGAGCCGCACTCCATCGCGCCCGTGCACGCGTCGGCGCACACCTCGATGCCGATGTTGAAGACGTCCAGGGACGACACGATGCCGTCCACCACGATGTAATAGGTGTGCCCGCCCTTCATCGGCACGACCAGCTCTTCGGCGCCGATGCCGGGCAGGTCGGCCGCGGCGACGCAGGTGTCCTCGGCGACGCTCAAGCACTCGGCGACGTACACGGACGCGTCGAAGTTGGTCACGGCCGGGTCGAGGTCGATGCGCACGACCTGGTCGGTGGGCGGCGTGTAGATGTAGACCACCTCGGCCCCCGCGCCGATAGCGGTGTGCTTGCACAAGTTGCCCTCGGCCAGCTGCCAGGCCTGGTTTGCGGGGTTCAGCGACGTCGGCGTGTTCGTAAACGGCAGCCCCCCGACCACGGTGGCGCCGTCCACTTCGCAGAACGGCACAGTGAAGTCGAATTGATACAGCCCGGCAGCCTTGCTGTCGCCGCCGTCGATCACCACGTAATACTGGGCCCCCGAGTCCAGCCACACGGTCAGCGACTCGCCGCCGTTGATGCCCTGGACGTCGTCGGCCGCCACGCAGGTCGCGCCGATCGCGGCGCCGTCCGCGCACGGAAACTCTACTATGTAGAGCAGGGAGTCGAACTCGGTCAGCTCAGCCGCCAGGTCAAACGTGTAGAGACCGGACGTCTCAGGCACCAGTGTGTAGACGATGTCCCGTCCGCCCTTGCCCGCGTCGAGGCCACTGGGCGAGCACGGGTCACCCTCCGCCAGCCAGTAGTTGTCTACGGCCCCCAGCGTGTCGCCTGACTCGCTCTGGATCAGGCCCGACAGCGGCAGCGCGCCCGAGCACTGGTTATTGTCCGGCGTGGTCAGACACTCACCCTCGATGCACAGCTGCCCGGTGTCGCAGGTCCCGCAGCTGCCGCCGCAGCCGTCGTCGCCGCACTTGGCAAAGCCCGGGCAATACGGCACACAGCCCTCGACGTCGGTGCAGCCGACGCTCAGCGAGTAGCTCGAGTCCGACAGGTCCTGCCAGGAGTCCACCACGACGTAGTGCACCGACCCGGCCGTCACAGAGACGGGCTCGGTCGCGCCGTCCGCCGCTTTCTGCAGGCACGTGTTGGACGCACAGGTCGCGCTGAGCAGAAACAGGGAGACGCCCGCCTCCGCGCCCGAGAGCGAGAACGTGACGTCACCGTCGGTCTGGGCGACGAACTCGTAGATCACCTCGTCGCCGTTGTGCGCCTGCTCGTCGCAGCCCGTGTACTTGAAGAACTTGGAGGAGACCTCGACGCCCGCCAGCGAGTAGCTGTGTGTGTTGCCGCACTCGATTCGGAAGCTGCCGCAGGTCGTGCCCTGGCACTGCACGTTCTTGGCCGCGCAGTCCGCGTTGTTGCAGTCGTACGTGCCGCCCTGGCACACACCGGCTTTGCAGGTGGAGCCGTCCACGCAGCTGTCCGCGTCGGCACAGGTCACGTCGTCGGCCAGCGACTCGCACGTCGCGACCGCCGGGTCGTCCGTAGAGACCGTGCACGTCTGGCACGCGCCACACGGCGGATCACACTCGGGCCGGATGTCCGTGGTCTCGCCGGCGTCCGGGTCCGCGACCTCCGCCGGGTCGACCGTGTCGGACGTGACCGTCTCGGGCAGCGCCGGGATCAACTGCGGCCCCGGGTTGCAGCCGAGCAGCGGGCATATCAAAACCAATGCAGCACGCCATTTCATAGGGCGAAACGATACGTGAAACCCCACACCTTCGCCAGTAACGGCCTCACATGCTAGCGTTCACTCCATGACGGGACTGGGCTCCTTGCCATCCATCGAGAACCTGCAGTGCTTCATGGCCGCGGCCGAGCACCTGAACTTCCGGCGGGCCGCGTCCACCGTCGCGCTGACGCCGACCGCCTTCGGCCAGCGCATCCGCCAGCTGGAAGAGCAGCTCGGCGTCTCGCTGTTCGAGCGCACCACCCGCTCGGTGCGTCTCACGGAAGAGGGCGCCGCGCTGCTACCCCAGGCCAGAGCCACCATCGCCCAGGCGCACCGCTGCCTGGAGTCCGTGCACGACGAGGCACCGCCCGTCAGCTTTGTCATCGGGTCGCGCTACGAGCTGGCGCAGTCCTGGATCGCCCCGCAGCTGGCCGCGCTCAGCAGCGAGCGCCCGCACTGGAAGAGCCACATCTACTGCGGCTCCGGCCAGGACATCATCAACCGCCTGATCGCCGGCGACGTAGACTGCGTGGTAACCAGCGCCCCCATGGCGCGCGCCGGATGGACCACCGAGGTGCTGCACCCCGAGACCTACTGCTTTGTCGGCGCGACCGACCTGCTGGCGACCAACCCGCTGCAGACCGCCGCCGACTGCGCCAACCACACGCTGCTGGACGTGGACGCGACACTGCCGCTGACACGTTATCTCAAGGCCGCGCCCGGACCCCAGCTGCAGTTTGCAGAAGAGCGCTATCTGGGGTCAGGCGGCGCCATGCAGCAGCTCGTGCTCGCAGGCCACGGGGTCGCCGTCCTGCCGCAATACATGGTCGGCGACGACATCGCGGCGGGACGCCTGGAGCGCCTGCTGCCCGACCGCGAGCTGCTGACCGACACCTTTCGCTTGATCTACAAGAGCAGCTCCCCGCTGGCACGCACCCTCGAGGCGCTGGCAGAGGTGTTGAGAGCCACGACGCTGCGCTAGCCTGGCTGGCGGTGAGACGCCACGGTCATCTTCAAAGCAGGGGCCATAAAGCGGCGTTTGCCCCCCTGTTTCCGGAGGCTCGCCAGAGCCAAGACGGACCAAGCGCGCGCCAAGAATCGGCGCGTGGAGTTCAAGATCACTAAACGAGCCAATCCTGCCCCCGAACCGCCACCCCTTTGAACCGGTCAGGTTCCCGGCCACAACTCGGCGGCAACAATGCGGGCGCGATGGGCCGTGCCGCCGACGATCAACACCCGGCCGTCGTGCAGCGCGGTCGCCGTGTGAGACGTCCGGAAGAACGCCATGTCGGGCAGCCGCTTCCATCGGGCAGCGTCGCTGTCCAGGAGCCACAGCGTCGCCGACGGCCCGGATGGACCTTGCCCCCCAGCGATGAGAACCCGCCCGTCGTCGAGTACCGATGCCGTGTGGCCCGCTCGCACGCTCCACAACGGCGGGCCCGGGGTCCAGCTGTCGGTCAAAGGATCATACAACTCGACCGTGGCCAGCGGCCGGGCGGGCGGGCGACGCGCTTTGGGCACCTGGACCAAACGCGGCGCCGCTACCACAATCGGGGCGGGCGCCGGCGCGGGGGCGGGACTCGGGGCCGCACACCGACCGTCATCCGGCGCATCAACCGAAAGCCGTCCATACCCACCGACCACCACGACCCGGCCGTCGGGCAGCGCGCTGGCCGTATGCGCCGTTCGCTCGAACGCCATCGCCGCCGCCCGCTCGAAGTGATCCACCCCAGGCACGAAACGCTCCGTCTCGCTGAGGATGCGGCTGCTCTGCGAGCCTCCGGCGATCAGCACCGAGCCGTCCGGCAGAGCGGTTGCGGTGTGCCGGTATCGTTGGTGGCACTGCCGGAAGTTCGATTGCTGTAGGTAGACCGCGTAAGACACGTTCGGGCTCGAGGCCCTCGGATCGTAGACC
>CAZJHX010000256.1:0-9784 GCA_964545715.1 uncultured Myxococcales bacterium | reverse complement strand
CGGCGAGTCCGATGTGTGGTTTGACCAGCCGTTCGACTGCTTCTGGTACAACGCACACCCCAACTGGGGCAGCTTCGACCGCAAAATCGACGACGATCCCGGTCTGGACAGGGCCGACACCGACGGCGCCGGTCCCGAAATCCTGAACCTGAACCAGCCGGAGAACACGACCTACCGCCTGGGCGTCCACTACTTCAGCGACCACGAATACGGCCCCAGCTACGCCACGGTCCGCGTGTACATCAAGTCAAAGCTCGTCCTGGAGGTCTCCGAAGTGAAGCTGGTCCACCATGACATGTGGGATGTGGCCACGATCCACTGGCCCAGCGGCGAGGTCGCGCTCGTCGAGAAACCCGGCGGCGGCTACAAGATCACGCCCAATTACCAGAACCCCTTCTTCTTTTCGCCCTAGAGGCAAGCCGATGCGACGACTCGTCACTGCCGTGTGTCTATTTGCAGCCTGTGCCCCGCAGACCCGCGAACCATCGGCACCGACGGACGCCGGCCCCCCGCCGGAGGGTCAACCCGCGCTTGCTGTGTCGACCCAGGCGCTCTTCTTTGGCGAGGTCGGCATCGGCAGCGTAGGAATCAAGACCTTCCAGATAACCAATGAGGGCGACGCGGAGCTGCACCTGAACTCGGTCCTGGTGGCCGATCCCGGCCCATTCACCGTCGCCGACCCCACCTCAGCGACGGAGGAGCCGATCCCGCCGGGCGGCTCGCCGGCGATCACCGTGCGATTCAAGCCGGCAACGGTCGCCTTCCACACATCGACGGTCACGGTCTCCAGCGACGGCGGCTCCGTGACGGTCGACCTCGCCGGCTCGGTGGCGCTGCCCTGCATCCAGGTAAACCCTGTGACGCTCCAGTTCGGCGGTCAGCAGCTGTTTGGAAAGGCGGTGCTCCCCGTGGAGGTCGTGTCATGCGGCAAAGCACCGCTGCACGTCACCGGGATCGAGCTGATGGACGGATCACACCCGGCCTACGGCCTCGAGATGACTGATGAGCTCTCCGGGGGCGTCGTGCCGCCCGACGAACAGCGCACCTTCCTGGTCAGCTACCGCCCGGTGGAGCCCAGTCCGGTCGGCGACGACGGGCGGTACCTCATGGACCACGGCCTGCTTCGAATCACCTCGGACGCCCCGGACCCGACCATGGAGCTTCCGATCTCCGGCGTCAGCGTGACCAAGTCGTGCCCGACAGCGATAGGGATCGTTCAAGAGGGTGACGAGGCGATCCCGCAGACGAATCTGCATCTGTGGGGGGATCAGAGCTTCACTGCCATCGGGGCCGTGGCAAGCTGGAAGTGGCACGTCGAGCAGCCGTCGGGCTCCGCCTCGGTGTTCGTCCCGTCCGACACCTTTCCAAACCCAACCTTCGAAGCCAACGTCGCGGGAGAGTACGTGTTCGCTCTCGAGGTGGGGGACGAGGCCGGCAACGCCAGCTGCATCCCGTGGCAGCAGTCGGTCATGGTGATCCCGGACGAGGCCATCCACATCGAGCTGCTGTGGAGCACGCCCGGCGACCCGAACGAGAGCGACCAGGGACCTGAGGCGGGCGCGGACGTCGATCTTCATGTCGCGCATCCACTCGCAGACACCGGACTGGACCTCGACGGCGACGGAGAGCCGGACCCGTGGTTTGACCAGCCCTACGACTGCTTCTGGTTCAACGGGCACCCGAACTGGGCGGACAGCAGCATGACCGTGGATGACGATCCCGGCCTCGATCGGGACGACACCGACGGCGCCGGCCCCGAGCTCCTGAACTTGAACCAGCCGGAGGACGTGACGTACGGCATCGGAGTGCACTATTGGAGCGACCACGGGTACGGCAACAGCTTCGTCACGCTGCGGATCTACATCCACGCGGAGCTGGTCCTGGAGATAGCCGGCGTCGAGCTGACAGAATTGGACCTGTGGGAGGCCGCTACGATCGAGTGGCCGAGCGGCAAAGTGACCGGCGGCGAGCAGATCAGCGGCAAGTATCAGAATCCAAACTTCTTCCAGCCTTAGCCGCCACGCAGCCGATTGACCATCGCCGCAAAGCCCTTGCCGCCGGTCACCGCCTGGCGCATCTCCACTCGGCCGCAGCCCCAGCACTCGTTGCACTGCTTCAGGCGCAGGCGCTTGAAGGCCTCTTTGAAGCCGTGCTCCAGCAGGCTCTGGCCGTCCGGGGCGTCGGCGCGCTCGTGGCAGGGCAGCAGAAAGCCCTCCGGTGTGATGCGGACCACCGCGCGGTTGATCGGGCAGTGCAGCGGCTCGGTGTTGGGCCAGGTGCCCATGTGGCGCAGGCTCTCGACCGTGTTGCCGACCGCCTGGCCCTCGGCTTTTCGGCGCTCGAGATCGCTGAAGATCATGTTCACGTGGGCGGCCTGGGCCACGACGGGGTTGGGGTTGTCCGTGGTCAGTACGTAGGCCAGCGCCGGTTGGAAATAGACCGGGGCGCCGTATTTCTCGCCCTGCTCCAGCACGAAGTCCAGGCACTCATAGGTGGTGCGGCTGGTGACCAGGGCCTGCAGCTTGCGCTCGACGCCATGCTCTTGCAGCGTCTCCAGGGCGGCGATCACCTCGTCGACCTGACCCTCAGCGCGGTTCAAGTCGTGCACGGCGGGCGGGCCATCCAGGCTCATCGACACCTGGCTGACGTCCTTGAGCAGCTTGATGCGGCGCGGGACGAGCGTGCCGTTGGTGCTGACGCTCACCCGCATCGCGTGGAAGCGCATGCGCTGGATTAGGATGGCCACGTCCTTGCGGACCAGGGGCTCGCCGCCGGTGATGTGCACAACCGCCGTACCCAGATCGGCCATATCGTCGATGACGTCCATGGCCTGCTCGGTGTTCAGCTCGCGAGTCTTGATGTCCGGGCAGGCGCAGTAGACGCAGCGCAGGTTGCAGCGGTTGGTGACGATCCAGCTGACGATGACCGGGGCGCGGCCAAAACGCAGCGCGGACTTCAGGGTGCCCTTTGTCACGCGGCTGGTCACCGAGCTGCTCACCGTTGCGCCACCGCGGACAAGAAGCGGGGCAGGGCCAGCAGCCCAACCAGCGTGGGCACAACGTACTCGACGATAGACACCGCGACCCCGGCGGCAAACAGGGTGGCGGGCGCGGCGAGACCGGCCAGGGCGACCACAAACAGGCCCTCACGCATGCCGATGCCCAGCACGGTCACCGGGACGTTGTTCAGAAAGTACGAGATCGGGACCACCACCAGCACTGTAGCAAAGGACACATCGACCATTAGTACCGTCAGCAGCCACCATGAGTTCACCACCTCCAGGCCGGTGAACAGCACCGCCAGCGGCAGCTGCATGGCCAGCTCCCGCGGCGGCAGGCTCAGGAAGGCGTCAAGAAGGCCGGCGGCGAACGGGCCGACACGTCCAAAACGACCTCGCAGCGCATCGGCCAGCGCCCGCCACGGACCGCGCAGAAACGGCAGGACCAGCCACGCCACGACCAGGACCGGCGCCAGCTCAACACCCGCCAGCGAGAGGCCGACGCTGATGAGAAACACGGTAGCCCAGAGATTGACCGCCTTTTCGAAGAGAACGGTGCTGGTGGCGGTGGCGACGTCCATGTCGTGGACGCGGCTGAGGTAGACCACGGCGGCCGCCTCACCCGTTTTCAGGGGCGCCACCGAGCGAATGGGCTGGCTGCCAAGCCGGATCAGCAGCGCCTCGCGAAACGACAGCGCCGGTCCGACGGCGGCAACAACACGCGCCCATTTGAAGGGACCGACCAGCAGCTCCTCACTGAGCGCGATGCAGCACGCGCCCACGAAGACGAGCGGGGGCAAGGTGAGCAGCGCGGGCAGAAATCCCGTGGCGTCCACCGACAGGAGCACCGCGATCGTGAGGCCGGCGGTGCCAACCCACGGGACGAGACGACGCATGCTTAGTTGACGGGGACGGCTTCGCGCTTGGCGCTGTCCACGCGGAACTGCTCGAACGTGTTGGACTTGACCAATTGCAGCTTGCCCGACCGCTCTGGATGCACACCCTCGACGATGACCTGCTCTACTTTGGCCTTTGCACCCAGCAGCTTCTTCAGCGCGCTATCCAGCTTCTTCTGCGCCAGCTTCACGCCCGGCTCCGGCACGATGCGCAGCAGGTACTTCTTGTCGGTGCGCTGGACCAGCTGGAAGATCTCGACGCCCTTGATGAGCAGCAGCGCATCCCACACGTCGCGCGCGGTGACCCAATCGCCCTTGGCGTTGAGCATGATCGCCTGAATGCGGCCGTGATGCTCCAGACGGCGGCTGCGGCGGCCACACGCACAGGGCTCTTCGATCAGGCGGCCGACGTCGCCCGGCTCCAGGCGAATGATCGGCATGGCGCGGCTGTGCAGGCTGGTGACCAGCACGTTGCCGATCTCACCGTCCGCGCAGGTGCTGCCGTCCGTGCGCACGGTCTCGATGTAGCAGTAGCTCTCCGCGATGTGCATGCGGTTCGGGTCCTCGGGACAGGACGCCGCGTACCGGGCGAACTCACAGCCGCCGCACGACTGCGTGGTGCGTACGCCGAAGACGTCCTGGACAAAGCGATTCATGGTGGGCGTGATAATGCCGCCCGAGAAGTCGATCACGCCCGTGACATGCGGGGCCGCCACGCCCGTGCGCTTGATGTGCTTGGCCAGCAGCACGGCGTACAGCGGGTACAGGCTGAGCACCTCGGGCTGCAGCGCGGCGATCTTCTGCAGATAGCCGTCGTAGTCGACCGGCCCGCTCTGATCGGGGCCCAGCCAGAACGGGTCCAGCATGTGACGCCGGTGAAAGAACGGGTTGACGACCTGGCGCTCCAAGAACACGAAAAACGCGGAGCGGCGGCCCGGAGTGGAGCGATCGCGCGTCAGCGGCGAGACCCAGGCCGGGCTCTCGCCCTCGGGCAGGCACGGCTGGCACTCGTTGGGCGTCACACGCACCTGGGTCGCGAGCGGGTCGACCCCAGCGACACGGCGCGAGCGCAGAATGGACGCGTATTTGTAGCTGATGTCCCGGATGTCCTGAATCAGCAACAGCGGCCGCCCGGTCGTACCCGACGTATTGGAGTACCGCAGCGCCTTGCCGCGATAAGACCGCGCCAGCTGGCGCTCGGGAAACCCGTGCCGCAGGTCGTTCTTGCTGGTGATCGGTACCTTGGCGAACTTGCGCGGGTACGAGACCTCGATGGGGTCCACGCCCGCCCTATCCAGCGCCATGCGATACAGATCGACCTCCCGGTACGCGTGCACCAGCAGCTCGCGGATCAGCGCCATGCGATGCATTCGCTGACGTTGCAGCGGCTCGTACTCCGCGTTGCACATGGTCTGCATGTAGCTCCAGCTCTTAAACGGCGTCACTGCCGATGCCGTGGGCATCACGAGCTGCTTCAGTAGGGACTTACGCATTGCGTCAAAGAAGGTACCAAACCGCAGACGAGATTTCAGTAGGGCACTGATTTCAGTATAGTAGAGGTGAGGAGAAGGGTCTTTTGCCGTTAGACATCCTGTTGCTGAATCCTCGGGCCACCGACTACCCGAAGATTCAACAGAAGAGCTACGCGCCGCTGAACCTGCTGTATATCGCGGCCTGCCTGGAGCAGGACGGGCATCGGGTGCAGATCAGCGACCTCAACGCATCGCTCATCGACGATGCCGAGGTGCAGCGCGTCATTTCGGACGCCAACGCGGACATCTACGCGTTTCCCTACTTCTCCGAGATCGCCAAGCAGTGCCTGTGGCTGACGGACCTGTGTCGCGCGGCCAACCCCAACGCCGTCATCGTGATGGGCGGGCCCGGCGCCAGCCCGATCCCCATCCAGTGCCTGGAGCAGTTCCCCGCGTGTGACGCCATCGTGCGCGGCGAGGGAGAGTGGACGATGCAGGACCTGGCGCGGCGGGTGGAGCGCGGCGAGAGCCTCGACGGCTGTCTGGGTGTGACCTACCGCGCGGACGACGGCGAGCTGATTCATAACGCGCATCGCCCGGTAGAGACCGACCTGGACCGTATCCCGAATCCGGCGCGCCACCTGGTCACCGACATCTACGAGCGCGGCGAATACTACGCGCTGCTGGAGGCCGAGCGACCGGTCGGCGGCATCGTGACCAGCCGCGGCTGCCCGTTCAGCTGCGGCTTCTGCTACAACACCGTCAAGCGCTACCGCATGCGATCGCCCGAGAGCATTCTGGAGGAGCTGACGTTCCTCTCCGAGACGCTCAAGGTGCGCTTTGTCGAGTTCAACGACATTCTGTTCACCGCCAACAAGCGCCGCGCAGAGCGCGTATTCGAACTGCTGGTGCAGGCCAAGCTACCCATCCGGTTTGCCTTCAAGGCGCGTGCACCCGAGATCACCGATGACTTCGTCAAGCTGGCCAAAGCGGCCGGCGCGGTCCAGATCGGCTTTGGCGTGGAGAGCGGCGTCCAGGAGATGCTGGACCGCATGATGAAGAAGACGACCGTGGAGCAATGCGCGCGCGGCATCGAGATCGTCCGCCGCCACGGGCTGCGCTGCCACACAGGCTACGTGCTGGGGTACCCGGGCGAGACGCCGGACACCATCCGCGAGACGGTGGATTTCATCACCCGCACCAAACCCACGACATTGACCATCGACGTACTGCTGCCCTACCCGGACACGCCCGTCTATCACGAGGCCCGCGCCGACGGCACGCTGGTCGGGGACTGGTCTCCCGACATGCAGGAGTACCCCTGGGTGCGGCTGCCCTGGGTTCGCGAGCGCGCCGACCTGGAGCGAGCGCGTGCCTGGGCGATGAATCGGGTCTTCTTCCGGCCGTTTTACGCCAGCCAGTTCGTGTCGATGATCGTGCGCGCGCGCAACCGGACCCTGGCCCAGTACATGGCTCAGGAGACCAAGCTGGCGCTGATGCCCCAGTACGACGTCTCCAGCCGGGCGATCGGCTGGTAGCACCATCCGCGGAGTGCCCCGGGTCCTGGGCCTGGTACTGGCGCTGGCCGCTAGCGCAAGCGCCGCCCCCCTCTCCGGCACCCTGACGGGCGACTGGGCCAAGTGGGGTCCGGCCGTGTCGGTGGAGGCGCTGACCAGCCGCGACTTTGCCGTGTCGCCCGCCGCCACCGCCGTCGTCGCCACCGACGGCTCGTTTGAGCTGCAGCTCCCGGACGACGTGACCTCCGTGTACCTGGCGCTCTGGCCCGGACCCGGCGCGGCCTATCCCATCCTGCTCAAAGAGCTGCCGTTCACGGTGCCGCCCGCCACGCCGATCGTCATCCCGCTGCCCGCACCACCTCAAGAGCGCGCGCAACGGCAGAGCATCGCAGCCCCGTCCTATCTCGCGGTCGGCGGCGCGGCGCTGGCTCTCCTGGTGTTGATCGTGTGGGCCGGAAGGCGAGCGCTGGCCCTGCGACTGGAGCGCCTCCCCGACACCCACGCGGACCGCTGGATCCCAAAGGCGATGACACCGTCGCACGGCGGCCCCCTGCTGTGGGCGACGATCGCCAGCGTCGGCGGCCTGCTGCTGTACGGGGTGCTGGCCCTGGACGAAGCGCTGGACCTGCTGGAGTACACCTACTTTCAAGAGGCCTACGCGGGCGACAACCCGCTGGCCATCGCCTTCTCGCCCGTGGTCGCAGAACGCGCGCACGCCCCGGGATACGCGGTGCTCTTGTGGGCGATGACCCGCCTCTCCGACGCCGAAGCCTGGCTGCGCGTACCCGCCGTGTTGGCCGCCCTCGCCGGCGCCTGGATGCTCTTTCGCCTGACCGCGGACGCCACCGGCAGCAAAAAAGCGGGCTGGCTGGCCGCCCTGCTGGGCGCGATGACGCCGCTGGCGATGCGCTATGCCCGCGACGTGACGCCCTACAGCCTGGTCGGGATGCTGGCCGTCGCGTCCACATGGCTGCTGTACCGCGCCATCGTGACGGGCGCGCGACGCGAGTGGGGCGCGTGGGCCGCCGTCAGCGCCGGGGCCTTCTTTCTGCACTACTTCACGGCGTTTCTGGTCATCGGACAGGCGGTCGCCGGGCTGTGGCTCTTTGTGCGCGGCGGGCGCGGGCCGTTCTGGACCCAGCGCTTTCGCCAGGCCCTGCTGGCGTTCGGCATCGTGGGCGTCCTGCCGCTGGCCTGGAGCGCGCAGGTCATCCGCGCCTTCATCATCAGCGCACAGGACAACCTGGTGACCCACGCGGTGTACCCGGAAGCGCCGGGGTTTCTACCGTATTGCGCGGACCACCTCCGAGTGTTGATGGGGCTGCCCGGCGACCTGGCCTGGGCGGTGTGGCCGCTGCTGCTGCTGCTGATCGCGGGCTACGTGTTTCTGCTGCGCGACCACCCCACGTTCGGACGCCTGCTGCTCATCCCGTTCATCCTGCTGGTCGGCCTACTGATCACCACCTACGCCCTGCACAATATGGCCTACGGCGGGCACGTCTACTACGGCTGGCGGTGGCTGCGTCCGTACACGCCGGCGGTGGTGATCCCGGTCGCCTATCTGCTGGCGCGGCCACTACCCAACGCCGCCCGCGCCGCGGCCTGGTCGCTGGGCGCAGTCATGATCGCGTGCACCCTGTACTCCGGCGTCTCGAGCGCCATTACACGCGAGCGTCCGGCCCAGCGCGCCGCTGCCGAGAAGCTGCTGGAGCAGGCGCGGGACTCGGACGCTATCGGGGTGCTGCCCGCCGCCTTCTACACCGTCGGCTGGACCTACTATCTGCAGCAGCACAGCAAGAAGAGGCACGTGCACGCCGGCCCGGCCTTCTGGCGCTACTACCCGATGCCCGACGGCGGCCACAAGCGCATCTTCGGACCCATTCGCTCTTTCGGCATCCCGCTGGAGAGCATCGCCGGGCATATCGACGTCCACCGGCTGTGGGTCACCGTGTTCGACGAGATCATCTTCGATCAGCCGGAGTTCGATGCGACCCTGCCGGAGCACGTTCTGGAGGGCATCGACGGCACCATGAAGCGGCTAAAGCGCTGGACATTTCCGCATATGAGCCTGGTGCTGTACGAAAGACGCGATGACTCCTTCTGGCTGGACGGGCCCGTGCTGATCGACACCCAACGCCTGTACCGCTCGCTGCGATACATGCCGGAGGCGCTGGAGCCCGAGGATCTGGTGCGCGTCGTGCGCGGTGAGCTGCCGGTTCGCCTGCGTGTGCCCAAACCGCAGGGCTCCGATCGCGTCGGGCTGACCGTACGCGGCGCGCCTGAGGGCGCCGACGAGAACCTCGTGCGCATGGAGCAGTCGGTCTCCGAAACCCAACCCAACGTCATCGACATCACGATCCATCGCTCAGCGGCCGGTCGCGCTGCTCCGCTCGTCCTGGAGCTCACTCCATGAGCGCCGAGCGCGGAAGACGCTACTGGCTGACCCGCGCCGGGGTCGCCGTGGTGTCGGTCCTGGTTGCGCTGGGCCTGCTGGAGCTGCTGCTGGGGCGGCACACGGCCGACGATGCTGGCGCCGCCTTCTTTGCGGAGGCGCCCGAGGACGTAGACGTACCGTACGTCCTGGCGCCGGACACCGAGGTCCGCTTTGAGGGCCACTACGTGAAGATCCCCGCGACCACGGTGCGGATCTCGAGCCAGGGCCTGCGCTCGGACGTGGAGTACGCCATCCCCAAGCCGGCGGGCGTGACGCGGATCATCGGCCTGGGCGACTCGTTCGTTTTCGGCTCGGGCGTGGAGGCCGCCCAGACCTTCCTCAGCCGGTGGCAGGCCGCGCTGAGCGCCGTCGAGGTCCTCAATCTCGGCGTACCGGGCTACACCAGCACGCATGCGGTGGAGCTGCTGGCAAAGCGCGGGCTGCAATTCCAGCCGGATGCGGTCGTG
>CAZJHX010000255.1:7314-9923 GCA_964545715.1 uncultured Myxococcales bacterium | reverse complement strand
GCCCACTGCGTGCCCCAGGGCCTGGTTCCGCCCGAGCAGTCCGCCCTGTTGGACAAATGCGGCGACCAGAGCTCCGGATATTGCGTGCCGGGCAAGCTGATCGCCAGCGGCGGCCTCTACAAGCCACCCACATGCGTGTCGATCGGCGGCTCCGAGGGGCGCTGCATGTCGACGTGCATTCCGGGCATCGCTGAGAAGGCCAAGGATCTGCCGCTGGACATCTGCTCCGCCGGCGAGGTCTGCGCCCCCTGCTGCGATCCGTTCACGGGCGAGTCCACCGGCGCATGCAGCGCCAGCAAGTGTGACACCGGGCCTGCAAACGGGGTGTGTGGCGAGGTGCTGTTCAAGCCATGCTGCGGCGGCGCCGTGGAGGGCCATTGCATCGCCCCCGACGCCATCCCGGCGGACAAACACGGAAATCTGGAAGAGTGTGACGGCGGTCTGCTTTGCGTGCCGGACGAGATGCAGGATCTGAGCTACAAAGGCAGCCCCTGCTACGGCAATATCCTGTTTATCGGCGACTACTTTGGTGTGTGTCTGCCGGACTGTCTCAAGCTGCCGGCCGAGTTTATGCTGGACAAGAGCGGCTGCGGGCCCGGCTATGTCTGTGCGCCCTGCAAGGACCCGTTTTTTGGTTCTCCAACCGGGGCTCCCGGCTGCGGCTGAGGTTCTGATACCCTTTGCCCCAATAGACCAATTGTGCAGGGGCATCTTATGACAAGGCTGGCAATCGTATTGTTGCTCGTGGCGGGGTGCGGCAGCTCTGACGGTGGACGGACAGGCTCGGGTAACGGCGACGACGCGACCGTGGACACCGGCGCGGATACGGCGACGGACACCGCCGCCGACACCGGCGCGGACACAGACACCGGCGCCGACACGGGCACGGATACCGGGCCCGATACGGGCGATCCCCCGGCTAAGTGCGCGGACGCGGCCGACGACACCCCCTGCGATGACGGCGACGAGTGTACGATCGATGACGCGTGCTCTGGCGGCGTGTGCGTCGGCGCCGCCACGCTGGTCTGTGATGAGGGCACGGGCCCCTGCCGCACGGGCGAGTGTGATTCGACTCAGGGATGCGTCTACACCGCGCTGGACGATGGCGCCGCCTGCCAGGTCAGCTGCTTCACAGAGGCGACGTGTCTGGACGGACAGTGCCAGGCCACGGAAGGCGCCGAGACCAAATGCCCGGCCTCGGCCGAGCCCTGCGTGGCGTCACTGCAGTGCGACCCGTCCACCGGCCAGTGCACGGTTCCCATCTACAACCCCGAGGGCACCGACTGCGACAGCGACGCCGACGTCTGTACGCTGGAGACCTGCGACGGCGATGGCGCCTGCGTCGACACCGGCGCGGTCGATAAGTGTGAGGCCGAGCAGGCCAACAACCTATGCTGGACGTGGACCTGCAACAAGAAGGCGGGCTGCCTGCAGACCCTGTTCTTGAGCGGCGGCTCCTGCGACGACAACAACGGATGCACGATTCAGGACACCTGCACGCTGACCGACATCGGCCAGGAGGCCTGCGTCGGCACCCCGGTGGACGCTGAGGACGGCAACCCGTGCACCGACGGCAAGTGCAACAACGGCGTGGTGGAGCAGACCCCGCTGACCGGCATCGCGTGCGACCCCAGGATGGCTGCTCGCCTGGCGGTGTGTGCGACGACGGCACCTGTGTGGCCACGCAGGAGTGCGAGTGCAACGAGGACGACGACTGCGCGCCGGGCATCAACCCGTGCGCCGGCACCGTGATCTGCGACAAGAGCGGCGACGTGCCGGCCTGCGTGCTGGCGCCGAACACCGAGATCGTCTGTCCGCCGTCGGCCAAGCAGTGCACGGTCAACGCATGCAGTCCGGCCACAGGAGCGTGCGAGGAGGTGTTGGCCCCGAGCGGCACGCCCTGCAGCGGTACCGACCTGTGCGTCACGGGGCAGACCTGCAAGGCGGGCCTGTGCCAGGGCGGAGAGCTGGACAGCTGCGACGACATGGACGCGTGCACCTTCGACGCCTGCCTGCCCGCGGTCGGCTGCCAGTACACGCCCAACCCCGACTGCGGCGGTGGTGAGGACAAGGAGGGCGAGTTCGACGCCGTTCAAGACGTCTGGCTGGAGGGCACCAGCAACAAGAACGGCACCCACTTTCTGATCGCGGGTCAACAGCAGAACTTCCCCAAGAAGCGGTCCTTGATCCAGTTCGACGTGAGCAGCATTCCCAAGGGCGCCACCGTCACCTCCGCCTCCATGTTGTTGTGGCACCAGTACACGCACGGTGACGATGGCAAGCAGATCGAGCGCACTCTGGAGGTCTACAGGGTCCTCAAGCCGTGGAGTGAGACCCAGGCGACCACGGTCAAAGCGTCCAACAGCGTCAACTGGATGGGGCCTTACCTCGTGCCCGGGTTTGACTTCGATCCCGAGATGGTGGACTCGTTGTTGGTCAAACCGGGCGAGTCCAAGCAGTACGATCCGTGGGACATCACCACCGCTGTTCAGGCGTGGGTGGACGATCCGGCGACGAACTTCGGGTTGCTCATCCGCGCTGACAATGAAGACCAATGGGGCGGCGAGCCGCGCTTTACCACCCGTGAGGGCGACGCGGCCAACGTGCCC
>CAZJHX010000255.1:0-7214 GCA_964545715.1 uncultured Myxococcales bacterium | reverse complement strand
CCTGGCATGCAACAAAGACAAGGCCGGCGACGGCGCGGCTGAGTCCGGCGGTGACCCGTTCGCCGATTGCAGCGGAGACAACGCCAAGCTGTGCCTCAGCGCCGGCGTGAAGTTTCAGACAGGTGAGGGCGTCGAGGCCAACGCCAAGCAGGCGCTGGAGCTCTTCAACAAGGTGTGCAAGGGCGGCGAGGTCAAGGGCTGCACCCTGGCGGCGCACCTGTACCGCAAAGGCGCGGATGGGGTCGAAAAGGACGAGGCCAAGGCGCTGACCATGTACGAGGACGCGTGCAACAAGGACAGTGAGCCCAACGCGTGCTTCCACGCGGGCAACGCCTACGGCATCGAGCAGCTGGGCGCCAAGAAGGACCCGCAGAAGAGCTACGACTACCTCAAGAAGTCGTGCGACGGCGGCAACAAGGACGCGTGCAACTTCGCCGAGATGCTCAAGAACACGCTGGACAACATGCCCGACAAGCTGGCCGGCCGCTGCGACAAGGGCGAGGCCAAGGCGTGCGCGGACCTGGCTTTCCAGTACTGGAAGGGCAACAAGGGCGTCGAGAAGAAGGACCCGGCCAAGGCGCGCGAGTACTTCGGCAAGGCGTGCGAGCTGAAGTCGGGCGATGGCTGCACCGGGCTGGGCATGACCTACGAGAAGACCGAGACGCCCGACATCGCCAAGGCGGTCGAGGCTTACGAGAAGGGCTGCGCCGCGGGGTCAAAGCTGTCGTGCAAGGTGGGCGGCAAGCACTACTTCGACGGCAAGGCGGTCAAACAGGACTACGCCAAGGCCAAGGATATGAGCGACAAAGCCTGCACCCTGGGCAACATGGACGGCTGCTTCTTGATGGGCGTGCTGTACAAGCGCGGCTTCGGGGTGAAGGCGGATCCAGCCAAGAGCCAGACCTACCTGAAGAAGGCGTGCGACGGCGGGCTCAAGTCCGTCTGCAAGTTCGTCGGCAAATAGCCCGCCCTACTTGGCGATGTATCCCTCGTGGATCGCGTTGCCGTCTTTATCGGTCGCCAGCGTGCCGTCGATATCCACGTTGTCGAATTGGTAGAACTGGCCGGACTTCGTCTTGCCGGTCGCCCGCCGCTTGGCGCGTGACACCTGCTTGATCCAGTCGCCTGCCTTTGACTTTGGCGGCGGCGCGTATTTCTTGCCGTCGCGGCTGTCCAGCGCCTGCGTGACGTAGCTCGTCAGCAGCTTGCCCTCCAGTCGCCGGTACAGCTTGGGGTTGCCGAACCAGTCGACCGCCTGCGGCTTGCCGGCGTACGCGATGACGACCCCCGCCATGTTGTCCACGCCTCTGGTTCCGGCGCGCAGGGCCTTGACCAGCTGTGCGACCTCCTTGCTCGATGCCGAGCGCTTGATGGCGTTTTGATAGGTGTCGGTGGCGTTGCTCGTCTTGCGGCGCGCGTTGGTCTCTGCGACCTCTTTCCAGACGCGACTCTGGCTGCCTTTGTAGGCCTGTTGGCGCAGCTTCAGGTGGGCCATGGTCTTTGCGGAGCTGAACCGGGCCGTCTTGTGGTTCCACCGGCCGTGTTCGACGCAGAAGACCGCGATCTTCTGCTCTTTGGCGCCCTTCTCGATGATGACGTTCTTGCCGACGATGCGATCCTGCTTGCCGCCCAGCACGACCTCGCCGGCCATCGCGAAGATGGGCTTGTCGCCGGTGTTGCTGACGTGCAGCGCGCTGACCGTGCCGCTGGTATCCGTCTCCTTGATGACCAGGTGCTTGCTGTCCAGGGCCTCGTCCAGGGTGGCGTAGGCGGTCATGTCCTTGGGGACGCCCTTCACAATGAGCGGGAAGATCGTGACCTCCCCCGCCGTGATGGCGCTGCCCAGCTGGGCCTGATCTGCGAGAAGACCGACGGGTGGCGCCTCGGCAGCGGCCCACATCGGGGTGAGGAGAGAAGAAAGTACAACCAGGATCCGCTTCATTAATCAGGACCTCCAAGGAGGTCCTAACGAACGGGGTTCCGGATCGATCTGAAACGTGGTAATTGCGGCCGCATGAAGGCGAAGATCATCGTCACTCCGCGTGTTGAGGTTCTCGACCCACAAGGGGAGGCGGTCGCGCTCGGCCTTCACTCCCTGGGCTACGATGACGTCTCGGCCGTGCGGGTAGGGCGCTATATCGAGGTCGACCTCACCGGCGAACCGGGCGCGGCTGAAGCGCGCGTCAAAGCCATGTGCGAGCAGCTGCTCGCCAACGAAGTCATCGAGGACTTCACCTTTACCCTGGAGACATAATCTATGCGTGTCGCTGTGGTGACCTTTCCGGGCTCCAACTGCGATGACGACTGCCACCATGTCTTCGGTCCCGTACTGGGGCAGGAGACGGTAGGCGTCTGGCACAAGGAGACCGCGCTTCCCGACGCCATCGACCTGGTCATCTTGCCGGGCGGGTTCTCGTACGGGGACTATCTGCGGACCGGCTCCCTGGCCCGGTTTAGCCCGATCATGAGTGACGTCGTGCGGTTTGCGCAGTCGGGCGGCAACGTCCTGGGCATCTGCAACGGCTTTCAGATCATGTGCGAAGCGGGACTTTTGCCGGGAGCGCTGCTGCGCAATCGGAGCCTCCGCTTCATCTGCGAGACAGTGGGCTGCCGCGTCGAGACCCGCGCCACCCGGTTTACGCGGTTGGTCGAGCCCGGGACGGTGCTGCAGATACCCATCGCGCACCACGACGGCAACTACTTCGTGGACGACGACGGGCTCAAGGCGCTGGAGGACGGCGACCAGATCCTGCTGCGCTACACCGACAACCCCAACGGCAGCCGGTCGGATATCGCGGGCATCACCAACGCTCAGCGCAACCTGTTCGGCTTGATGCCGCACCCCGAGCGCACGTCGGAGGCGTCCCTGGGGGGCCTGGACGGGCGCCGACTTCTGGAGGGACTGCTCCCATGACGTTCCAGATCACCGACGAGCTGGTCGCTGAGCACGGCCTCAGCCCAGAGGAGTACGAGAACGCCAAGCGGATCTGCGGCGGCCGTGAGCCGACGTATCCGGAGCTGGGCATCTTCAGCGTGATGTGGAGCGAGCACTGCTCCTACAAGTCGTCGCGCGTGCACCTCAAGCGGCTGCCGACAACGGGCCCGCGCGTGCTGATCGGTCCGGGCGAGAACGCGGGCGTGGTCGACATCGGCGACGGCCTGGCGGTCTGCTTCAAGATGGAGTCGCACAACCACCCGAGCTTCATCGAGCCCTACCAGGGCGCGGCGACCGGCGTGGGCGGCATCATGCGCGACATCTTTACGATGGGCGCGCGCCCGATCGCGTCGCTGAACTCGCTGCGCTTCGGCCCGGCCGACCACCCGCTGACCAACCACCTGGTCACGGGCGTGGTGGCGGGCATCGGCGGCTACGGCAACTGCATGGGCGTGCCGATGGTCGGCGGCGAGGTCCAGTTTCACCCCAGCTACGCCGGCAACATCCTGGTCAACGCGTTCAACCTCGGCTTGATCAAGTCGGACGCGATCTTCCTGGGGCAGGCGACCGGCGTGGGCAATCCCGTGCTGTACGTGGGCGCCAAAACGGGCCGCGACGGTATTCACGGCGCCACGATGGCCAGCGATACCTTCGACGACGAGGCCATGAAGAAGCGGCCGACCGTGCAGGTGGGCGACCCGTTCACCGAGAAGTGCCTGCTGGAGGCCTGCCTGGAGCTGTTCGAGGCCAAGCTGGCGCTCGGGATTCAGGACATGGGGGCCGCCGGGCTGACCTGCTCCACGTTTGAGATGGCCAGCCGCGCGGGGACGGGCATCGACCTGAACCTGGACGCGATCCCGCCGCGCGCGAAAGGCATGACGGCTTACGAGCTGCTGCTGAGCGAGAGTCAGGAGCGCATGCTGCTGGTGTGCAAGCCCGAGGACGTGGACGCGGTCAAGGCGATCTACTCCAAGTGGGACCTGGACTGCGTCGTGTGCGGCGAGGTCACCGGCAACGGTCAGGTGCGCGTGAGCTATCAAGGCGAGCTCGTCGTCGATCTGCCGGCGCGTCCGCTGGCGGAAGAGGCGCCGGTCTACGATCGGCCGCGCAAAGAGCCCGCGGATCTGGCGGCGCGACGGCGACTTGATCCCGCCTTGCTCGCAGGCGCCGACCTGCAGGCGGACCTGCTGACCCTGGTGGGCAGCGTGAACCTGGCCTCGCGGCGCTTTGTCTACCGCCAATACGACCACATGGTGCGGGTCGGTACGCGCGTTGGCCCGGGCGGGGACGCGGCGCTTGTGCGCGTGGTCGGCACCGACAAGGCGCTGGGCATGACGGCGGACTGCAACAGCCGGCACGTGTGGCTGGACCCGCGAAACGGCGCGGCGATGGCGGTGGCGGAGTCGGTGCGAAACCTGGCGTGCGTCGGCGCGGCCCCGCTGGGCACGACGGACTGCCTGAACTTCGGCAACCCCGAGAAGCCGGAGATCATGTGGGAGTTCTCCGAGGCGATCGACGGCATCGCGGACGCATGCAGCGTGCTGGAGGCCCCGGTCATTGGCGGCAACGTCAGCCTGTACAACGAGACCGACAACGAGGGGATCCTGCCCACGCCGACGGTCGCGCTGGTCGGGCTGCGCGAGGGCATGGGCGAGAGCACGCCCAACCCGTCGTCGGCGTTTGTCGCGGACGGGCACGTGGTGGCGCTCATCGGCGATATCGCCGGCGAGACGCTGGGCGGCAGCGAGTACCTGTTTGCCCTCAAGGGCGCGACCTGCGGTGTGCCGCCGCGGTGCAACCTGTCGGCCGAGAAGGCGGTCAGCGACGCAGTCAGGCGATTGGTGGCGGATGGCGTCGTGGTCAGCGCGCACGACCTCAGCGACGGCGGGCTTGCCGTGGCGCTGGCGGAGGCGACCGGCTGTCACAACGGGCAGCGCATCGGCGCGACGCTGGCGCTGGCCACGGACGAGGACCCGCGGGTGGCACTGTACGGCGAGGCCGGCGCGCGTGTGGTCGTCAGCTATCCCGAGGCTCAGGCTGAAGAGGTCGCGACGGTCTGTCGGCGGCACGGGGTCGCGCTGACGGCGTTGGGTCATACCGGCGGGGACATGCTGGCGCTGAAGCACGGCGGCGGCGAGCTCTCATGGTCGCTGGACGCCCTCTTCCAAGCCTGGGACACCGGGCTGCAGCGCCACATCGGGGTGGGTGGGTGAAGGGCGCTGACGCCTTTCGCGACGAGTGCGGTGTCTTTGCGATCTATGGTGATCCGGAGGCCGCCCACCTGGCGTACCTGGGGTTGCATGGGCTGCAGCACCGCGGTCAGGAGTCGGCGGGCATCGTCACCGTGCACGACAACCGCCTGCGCACGCATCGCGCGATGGGCCTGGTCGCGGACGTCTTCACCGAGGACGTTCTCGAGGGCCTGCCCGGGACCCAGGCGATCGGCCACGTGCGTTACTCGACAGCCGGGCAGAGCAGTCTGCGCAACTGCCAGCCGTTTGCGGTGGACTACGCGCGGGGGTCGCTGGCGGTCGCGCACAACGGCACGCTGACCAACGCCGGCACACTGAAGGTGATGCTGGAGGAGAAGGGCTCGCTCTTTCACTCCACCAGCGACTCGGAGATCTTTCTGCACTTGATGGCGCACAACCGCCAGGGCTCGCTGCGAGAGCGGCTGGCGCGGGTGGTAAAGCAGACGACTGGGGCGTTTTCGCTGGTGGTCATGACGCGCGTGGGGATCGCCGGGGTGCGCGACCCGCACGGCTTTCGGCCGCTGTGCATCGGTCGTCGTGGCGACGCGTGGATCTTTGCCAGTGAGACCAGCGCGCTGACGCTTATCGGTGCCGAGTACGTGCGCGATGTGGAGCCTGGGGAGATCGTCGAGATCAACCACAAGGGGCTGCGCAGTGAGCGGTTTGCGCCGGCGGAGCACCCGGTGCGCCAGTGTGTGTTCGAGCAGGTCTACTTCGGACGGCCAGACAGCCGCCTGTTTGGGCGAAGCGTGTACAAGAGCCGCAAGCTGTTGGGGCGTCGCCTGGCCGCAGAGTCTCCACCGCCCAACGGAGCGGATCTGGTCATACCTGTGCCCGACTCGGGGACAGGCGCGGCGATCGGGGTGGCGCAGGCGCTGGGTGTGCCGTTTGAGATGGGACTCATCCGCAGCCACTACGTCGGGCGCACGTTTATCGAGCCGGCGCAGAGCATTCGCCACTTCGGCGTGAAGCTGAAGCTGTCGGCCGTCGAGGATCAGATCGCGGGCAAGCGCGTGGTGGTCGTGGACGACTCGCTCGTCCGCGGGACGACCAGTCGCAAGATCATCCAGCTGCTGCGGCAGGCCGGGGCCAAAGAGGTGCACATGCGCATCTCGTGTCCGCCGATCGTGAGCCCGTGTTATTTCGGCATCGACACGCCGACGCTGGCGGAGCTGATCGCCGCGAACCGCACCGTGCCGGAGATCTGCGATTTTCTCGGGGCCGATACGCTGGCGTATTTGAGCGTGGAGGGCTTGCACGCGGCCGTTGAGGACGAGGCGGCCTGGAACGAGTCGAGCCGCAAGTATTGCAACGCGTGCTTCACCTGCGATTATCCAGTACCGCCGCCAACGGCCGAAGACGAAGCCCTGGCGAAGAAATAGGGGGAGGGATTATGACGAGACTGGCGATTCTGAGCGCGCTGGCGTTGGTATTCGCGCTGGGCGGGTGCAAAAAAGATGAGGCCAAGAAGGGCGATGGGCCGGAGCAGGAGCGTGGTGAGCGCGGTGGTCCCGGCGACGACGAGCGCGGTGGACCGGGGGACCAGGGCGAGATGCCGTGGCCGCCGCCCGGTGGCGAGAAGGCGCCCGCGCCGCCTGCCGTGACGGCGCTGATGGGCAAGCTGGTCAACGCCTTCAACAACAAAGACGCCGAGACCGTGCAGAAGTACTTCATCACCCGTACGGCGTTTCTGGTCATCTCCGACTGCGATCCGCCCAACGTGGTCGATCGCGTGATGGACGGCGCCCGCCAGACGGGCGAGCGCGCCAAGCGTGACGGCGGCAACGTGGCCTTCAAGGGCTTTGCCGAGGGGCACGGCTATCTCTTCGATATCAAAGTCGGCGAGAAGCCGGCCGAGTGCCGCGCTAAGGCGCCGGTGCAGCTGTTTATGGCCAAGTACGACTGGACGGTCAACGGCACGCCTGAGCGGGGTGAGGCCCACTTTCTGCGCTACAACGGCATCTGGTTCTTCGTAAAGCTCTAGTCCTCACACGTTACCCCCCTCGGCATCCTGCCGAGCCACCCCT
>CAZJHX010000254.1:0-10172 GCA_964545715.1 uncultured Myxococcales bacterium | reverse complement strand
GCCAAGGCGGGCGAGCGAAGGCGGGCCGGGGGCCCGTCGAGCGAGAGCGAAGCGGTCCAACGCAGGGGGCGGGCGGCGGCGCACGCGGGTAGGAACGAATTTGCGGCATCGACAACTTTTCTCATGCGCGCAGCATACATCACGCGTACTTCACCGCCAGCGCCTCCTCCGCCATTTCCTGCATCGTCACGGACTGCGCCCAGCGGCGGTCGACCTCGTCGTACAGCTGGGTCAAGAAGCGCTCGTCGACCCCGATAAGCGCCGTGATCGGCTTGCGCATCAGCGGCCCCACAATCGGGTGATTGAACAGGCGAAACAACACCAGCATGAAGCGCACGATCGGCCGCTTGGCGATCTCCGGGCGCGTCGACACCATCTGGATGCGGCGCCAGGTCTGGGTCATGCGCCGCCCGTCCGGGTCCAGCCGATCCATGGGCTCAAAGAAGACGCTGCGAAAGAACGGCGCGCCATAGTGAAAGAGCTGGGCAAAGCTGATCCACGACGCGACGTGCTCCTGCGCCGACAGCGGCCTGCGCGCCATGAGCTCCAAATCAAACTCCGGCGTGCAGTAGTACTCGGCCATGAAGTAGTCGATGGCGATGTGCCGTGACTCGTCCTGATTGATCAGATGCATCGCCTCCGCGCTCATCGCGTCGTCCACAAAGTCGTCGATGGAGCGCAGCAGCGCGATATCCAGCATCAGCTCGCCGATGGTGATGTACATGTTGGCCACTTCGGGCGAAAAACTGCGAATGGCGTTCTCAAAATGCGGTTCAAAGGCCACAAGGTCTGGATTTGGCGCATATTGGCGGTAGCCGTGAACGTCGTAGTGAGCAGCCAGGCGGGTGGCGACGTCGCTGTGACGCGTCTCGTCGACATCAAAGGTCCACAGAATCGCCTTGAGAGTCGGGTCGTCCACCAACTCGGCCTGAGCGGCGAAGAGCTTGCCCGCCAACAGCTCGATGCGCGACATGTCCGTAAAATATTGGACGATGGCGATCTCGTCCTCGCGGTCGAGCTGGCGAGGCGGTCGAGACCAGTCCAGGTCGTCTATCGACCACTGGTCGCGCCGGCACTTCGAGAGCATGCGCTGCAGATCCATGCCCGGCCAGCATACCTGTTTTTGCCAGGGTCCAGCAGAATGGATAGGCTGGCTTGACCGTGCGCAGCCTCCTCCTATGTGCCCTCTGTGTGGCCGCCTGTTCGTCTCTTGAGCCGGATGACCGACCGCTGGAGACGATCGTGACGGTCGACGGACGCCTGCTCTTTCACGACGCGGACGACGCCGACGACGGTGAGCGCCTGCGCATGCTGCTGTCCTGGCACCCCAAGAAGCCGTCATCGCCCAGCACCCCACCATGGACGGCGGCGGCCAGTGCGGCTGTCGCGACGGACGGGGATCGCGCGTTTCACCTGCCGCTGGATGCCGCGCCGGGCCCCGATGCGTTGATGACCCTCGCAGAGTTCGATGGTTGGGGCGACGACCTGCCGGCCGACGGGCGCCTGGCGCTGGGCACGCTGACCGCGTACTGGACCACCACCGACACCACCCCGACCTGGCTGCAGCTCTTTGAGGACGGCCTGCCGGCGGTCACAGGCACGCAGGACAACGTCTTCGTCCTGTTCTGGGCGGGCAGCGAGACCCTGACGGACCAGCACATCCCGCTGTATGGCGGCTCGATCGAGCCCGGGTTCAACCTGGTGGAGGTCATCACGGTCGAAACCGAAGACGGCAGCATCTGGTACGCGTATCTGCGGCACCCGATGACCCAGCTGTTGGATGTCCCGTTTACCGAGTTCGGCGGACCGTCCTTTCAGCGCTGCCGATGGGACGGCACCTCTCCCGTGCGCGAGCTGTGGCCGGGTGACGAAGGCTATCCGGACCCGCTGCCCGAGCGGGGCGAGGCCGCGTGCAGCAAGTGTGAGACCGCGTTTGTGCAGGAGCATTGCGCGGTGGCCTTTGGGGTGCTGTGCAACCACTGCCAGCTGTTTACGTACTTTCGGGAGCCGACCGACAAGACCGCATGGCCTTGCAGCATCGAGGGCGAGTACTGTGAACCGGCCGGCGAGCGCCGCTGCTCCGCGCACACGATCTACGTGTGCCAGGACGAGAAGTGGACACTGGACGAAGCCTGCCCCGCGACGGGTGAATGCTGCGACGCCGAGTGCCGCCCGTTCGACGAATAGCGCCGCCGCGAAAAAAACTGGTTTACACATTTCGGCGCTCGACAGGTCCGAGAGTTTGAGAGGCGAGAGCCCTCGAGCCAAGGAGCTTGTCCGATGCACATCCACCGCCCACTTCTGACGCTGGCCATGGCGGCATTTCTCGCCGCCGGCTGCGCCGAATCACCCACCGAGGTGCCGATCCCCGCGCCTCCCGGTCAGCCTCTGACGCCCCAAATGGTCGCGCCGGTGGGCCAGGTCCTGCCGCTGCCGACCGAGCAGGACCATCGAAAGGGCGTGACCCGGCTCACACCCGAGCAGGTCTCAAACCGCATCTTTGACGCCACCGGCTATCGGATGGGCGACACGGACGAGTACGGCCTGAAGTACGACGAGCTCATCGACGTCTTCGGCGTGCCGCTGGGCGGGATCGACTTCATCATCACCGACAAGCGCGACCCGAGCACCAAGGTCTCCACACTGCTGACCGTGCATTCGGTCGCGTGGACGGCGTCCATGTGGGTGGTCTTTGGGGAGCTGGAGCGCCCGGAAAAACAGCGCCTGCTCTTCACCGAGTGCGCGCTGGAAGAGGACGTGCCGGACGGCGACGCGGCCGAGAGCGCGCGCTGGACCGCCCAGGCCGACGCCATCTTCTGGCGGCTGTTCTCCCGTGCCCCGCGCGCCGACGAGATCGACGCGCTCAAGCTGGCTTTCAACGCCGCGCTGCAGGCCGAGGGCGAGCCCTTCCGCGCCTGGCAGTCGCTCGTGTACTCGCTCTTCTCAACGCTGGAGTTCTGGACCGTATGAACAAGCACATCTCACGTCGCAACTTCCTGCGCCGCTGTGGCACAACCGCCGGCGCCGCGCTGACTTTCATGGCCGCGTCCGCACCGCTGGGCCGGCTGCTGGCCAACACGGGCGGGTGCAGCCAGGCCGACCCGCATCGGTTCATCCACGTCTTTTTGGGCGGCGGCTGGGACAGCGCGCTGGCCACCGATCCGGTGATCGGGTCCAAAGCGAGCAGCGCGGCGTACGAGGCCGCGTACCAGGGCATCGAGACCAAGACCGTGCCCGGCAAGGACAAGCTCATCGTCGGGTCGGGGCTGCTGCCCGCCGTCGGCGCGTTCTCCAAGGTCAACACGGCCTTTGTAAACGGCATGTGGGTGGAGGTCACCGCGCATGAGGTCGCCGAGCACTATCTGCTGAGCGGGCGCTTCAGCTTATCGCGCACCCGGGAGTTCCCGTCCTATGCCGCCCTGATGGGCAAAAACGGCGGGTGTTTTCCGCCGCACGTGGTCATTGGCGGGCGCGTCCCGTTGGGCGACACGCGCGACACCACGCCGCCGCTGCACGCGACCAGCCTGCAGGGCCTGACCAATATGCTGGCCGGTCCGCGCGCCGGCGATGTGGCGTTGCCCGATGCGACGATCAAGACGGCCCACGACCTGACCGCCACGCTGAACGCCGGGTACGCCGCCCGCAATCCGCGGGTCCAGTACGGCATGAAGAGCTGGCAGACGGGCGAGGCCAAGCTGAACGCGCTGTACGACCAGCGCTACGACACCCAGATCCGGCTGACCGAGGCGCAGGCGGCCAAGTACGGCATCGAGGACGCGTACGCCGAGACGGCGACCCTTGCCGGCGCCCACCAGGTGCTGGCCAGCGGCCTGACGCCCTACGTCAGCGCCTACATGGGCGGGTACGACACCCACAGCGGGCATCTGGCGGCGCATCCGATGATGCTGAAGTCCTTCAGCACCGCGTTTTCGGCGATGATCGAAGACCTGCGCAACACGCCGGATCCCAGCGACGCCAAGAAGAGCCTGATGGAGACGACCACCATCGTGGTGACGTCGGAGTTCGTGCGCACGCCGCTATTCAACCCGATGGCGGGCACCGATCACTGGCCGTCTGCATCGGCCATCGTCATGGGCAAGGGCGTCAAGGACAACGTGGTGATCGGCGCCACGGACGACCAGGCCGAGGCCCTGGGCTGGGTCGACGGCAAGGCTGTGCCCCGCACGCATCTGAACGCGCTGCGACCCGAGCACCTGGCCGCCACCATTTTGTCCGACATGGGCTTCAACGCTGACGCTGACGAGATCAGCACGGAGGTGCTCGATGAGCTGCGCGCCTAAGAACCTGATTATCCTGAGCCTGCTGATCGCGACCTCCGCCTGGGCGGTCGCCCCACAGACACCCGACACCGTGGCCAAGCTGCGCTTTGCGTCGTTTGCCGTGACCGATCACTCGCCCACCGTGGCCGAGGCGCGGGCGCTGGCCAAAGGCGACGTCACCGTGGCGCAGCTTGTCGATCAGTGGCTCGACTCGGACAACCACCGCGAGCGCATCCAACGTTACTTTCACGACCAGTTCGGCTTTGCACGCGATATCCCGTTGTATGAGGAGATCTCGGTGCTGCTGCCCGACGATGACGGCGTGTATCAGCTGGAGGCGCTGGAACCGTGCGACCCCGCGATGGCGGTTCAGGCCGAGGCGTGGTGGTTGGACGAGGGCAAGACGATCCTGATGTGTCCGGAGGCCAACAACGAGCTGATGTGCTTTCAGTACGGCGAGTTCGAGTTCGGCAGCTGCGGGTGCGGCCCCAAGCAGATCGCCTGCGCGCCGGCGTCGGTGCTGCCCCGGCTGTCCGCGGACATCACCAGCGAGTTCAGCCACCGGGCGGTGCACGCGTATGCGGACGACTGGTCCTGGTTCGAGCTGCTGGGCGGCGACACGTTTTACGGCAACCGGCCCATGTTCCACTTCTATCTGTACAACCAGACCATCGCCGCGCTGGCCGAGCTGCCGACCGAAGAGGACTGGCAGCGGATGGCCGCGCTGCCGATGAGCGGCTGGGCCGAGGGCGAATACCCCGAGGGCCCCGAGCGCGCGGGTGTGGTGACCAGCCACGCGTTCTTGTTTCGCTTCAACAACTTCCGGTCGCGGGTGCGCGCGCTGACCGAGAAGCTGCTGTGCAAGGACGTGGACGGCACGCTGAACACCAGCAACCTCAGCGAGTTCATCAACGAGGACCACGACGAGCTGACCCTGTCCCACAGCGACGAGCTGCAGTGCGCCGAGTGCCATTACGGCATGGACAACATCGGCTCCGCGCTCTTTGGCTGGGACGACGGCGGGTTCTTCAGCGAGCCCGAGCGGTCGCAGGTGGGTCACGTGTTTGGGGAGACCGGGTCGGGGCCCAGCTTCGTCATCGAGGGCTACATCGAGCGCGGCGGCGGCTTCGAGGCGTGCATGGCCAGGACGGCCTGGGAGGACTTCACAGGCGAGTCGTGGAAGGTGCTGGACGATGCGACCGCGGCGGTGCTGGTCAAGGCGGCGGCCTCGGGCCCGCGCGCGGCCATTCTCGCGGTCCTGACGTCGCCGGCGCTGCTGAGTTTGCGCGATTGAGCCGGGCCGCGCCGGCCCAATCCGGGAGGAACTCGCGATGGTTGCGGAGCAGGTCTACAGTCGTCGGTATGAAGCCACGTCCGTTGTCGGAGGCGGAGGTCGCACACGCCTATCGCACTTACGGCGCCCTGCTGCTGCGCCGCTGCCGGGTGATCCTGCGCAACGACGCGCTGGCGGACGACGCGTTTCAAGAGGCATTTGTGAAGCTGATCCGGCACGGTGCGCGTTATCGGGACGCCACGTCGAAGCTGCGATGGCTCTACCGGCTGGCGGATCGGTGCTGCTTCGACCTGCTGAAGCGCCGCAAGCAGCGCAGCGAGCGGGACGCCCAGAACAGAGCGATGACCCTGGACGGCCCGGCCCCACCACACACCAGCGTGGACGTGGTGGTGCGTGACGCGGCGATGCGAATTCTGGATGCGCTGGACGCCAAGGACCGGGCCATCGCGGTGATGGCGTTTGTGGACGGCATGAGCCATCGCGAGATCGGTGAGGAGCTCGGGTGGTCGCGACAGACCATCCACACGCGCCTGGTGCGCATTAGAAAGCGGGCGGACCAGCTCGTTGGAGCGACAGAGGGGAGCGATCCATGAGCGAGCATCCGTCGGCCATCCAGCTCGAGGGCTGGTACACTGAGCGACAACCCGACGAGATCGGACGCCACATCGAGGGCTGCAGCACATGTCAGCACCACGTCAGCCAGCTGGAGGAGGCCGGCGACGCTTTTCTGAAGGAGGAGAGCGCGGCCGCCTTTCTGTCACGTCCCGCGATCGCGGCGGAGCTCAATCGCGCGCATGCGACGCCGAAGCCGACGTCACGGTGGTGGTGGGCGCTGGCGCCGGCGCTGGCGGCCGCTGCGGTGTTGATCGTCATGATGCGCGGCCCCGCAGAGAAGCCGACGCCCCCGGAGGACAAGCCCGACGTGATCCGCTTCATGGGCGACGCCAAAGTGGGCGTGATTCTGCTGCGGGACAGCGGCCAGTCGCGCCGCTCGGGCACGCTTGCGTTGAGGCCGGGCGACGGCATCCGCGTGGAGCTGACGCTGACCGAGGCGGGCCATGTGGCGGTGGGTGTGCTGGAGCGCGACGGCACCTGGACGCCGCTGATGACGGACACGCTGCCGGCCGGAGTACACGTCCTGGCGGGCGACGCGCTCTTCGTCACGGAGGAGCCGACCCGGGGCTGGATATTGGTCGGATCACCGGACCAATTAGCTGCGGCCGTGAAACGCCGGACCACAGACAGCTCTCGGTTCGACGGCCTGGCGGTCATGGAGCTCACGTGGGCCGGCGACCCGTGAGAGCGACCTTGTTATTGGTGTGCTTGCTCATGCTGGCGCCCTGCGCGGATGCGGCCACGGTGCGGATTCTGGTCGCCGCCGGCGCCAACCGGGGGCTGCCCGGCGAGCTGGACCTGAAGTACGCCGAGCGCGATGCCGGGCGGTATGCGCGGGTGCTGACCGCCGATCACCGGATCGTGGTCAAGGGAGCGACGGCGCGCGAGCTGAAGGGCGCCATCGCCAAGGCCGCCGGGCTGGCGCGCAAGCATCGGCGCGAGGACGTCACGTTCTTCTTCTATTACAGCGGACACGGCGACAGCGACGACCTGCACCTGATGGGCGAGCGGCTGCCGCTGAGCGCGCTGGAGACGGCCCTGGCGACGGTGCCGGCGCAGCTGCGGGTGACGGTGATCGATGCATGCCGCACGGAGCGGGACATCAGGCGCAAGGGGCTGGTGCGCGGCCAGTTTGCGATCCGGATGGAGGCGCCGCCTGGCATCAAAGGCGTGGTCGCGGTCAACAGCTCCGGCGTGGGTGAGGCGTCGCAGGAGTCCGAGGAGCTGCAAGGGGCGGTGTTCACCCACTACCTGCTGACGGCGCTGCGGGGTGCGGCCGACTACGACAAGGATGGGCGCATCAGCCTCAACGAGGCGTTCAAGTACGCGGCGCGGCAGACCACGCGGCGATCCGCTGAGGGCACGGCCAACGTGATGCACCCGACGCGCGCGGTGGACATCGAGGGTGCCGGCGAGCTGATCCTGACGCGCACGCGGCCGGACAACGCGCGGATCATCCTTCCGAAAGGGGCCGACGCACACTATCTGGTGTACCAGCGGCCCTCGGGCGCGCTGATGGCGGAGGTGTGGTCGGATCCGACGCGGCCGACGACCCTGCCGGTGCCGGCGGGGCGCTACCTGGTCCATCGGCGCACCGCTGGGCAGAGCGGGGCGTACGCGTTCAAGGTGACGACGCGGGCCACTGAGACGGCGAAGGCGGAGCGCTTCTACGAGTTTCCCATCCGAGTGCTGAAGGAGAAGGGCGGACAGCTGCAGATCTGGCATCAGCGCGTGCACGCCGGATACGGCGCCATGGTGACGGACGCCACGGCGTTTGCGCAGCGCGTGCGAGCTCGATACGGCTTCGGCATCGCGTGGTGGTCGATCAGCGCCAGCGTGGATCTCGGGCGCACCGCGCGCAATGACGCCGCCTACGCCGTGACGGAGCAGTGGGTTGGCGGCGACCTGTTGGCCCAATTCAACGTGGTCGGCGGGCTGGATCTCAGCGGCGGCGTGGCCTGGCGATACGTGTCCCAGGAGCTGGAGCGGCTGGATGCGGACACCCTGGCCCAGACCGGCGTCCCTGTGAGCCTGGATCGCGCGGGCGCAGCGGCCGGCCCCACGGTGGGTGTGGGCTACACATTTCTGCTGAAATATCCGTGGTTTGTGCGGACGGATCTCAGCGCCGCCGGCTTCGTCCGCAGAGAAGCCGAGGCGCTGGCCTTTAGACTGGAAGGGAGCCTGGAGCTCAGCGTCGGCGCCGAATTCTAGTGCCCAATTCGGCGACTATACAGTCGTGTCGAGGGCCGTTACGCTCAGCAGGCAATCTTCGACAGTCAACGCTAACGGGGCGCACTCATGTCCGACCAAACGACCTTCACGCTCACGATCCGCGAGCCGGACGCCGAGCCTGAGACTCGGACCTTCGACGTGGCGCGCGTCGTCATCGGGCGCAAAAAGACCTGCAATATACGGCTCTCCCACACCTCTGTGTCGGCCCAGCATGCGGAGCTGCGAATCCGGGGCGAGGAGCTGACCTTTGCCGACCTGGGGTCGAGCAATGGCTGCCACACAGCCGATTACCAGCGGATCGAGGGCACTATCGCGCTCAACGTCGGCGATGCGGTGCACGTCGGGGCCGTGCAGGTGACCGTTCGGGCCATCGATATCCCCGAAGAGGAAGAGGACGAGCGAACCCAGATGCTGAACGCCGAGCAGCTGCACCAGGCGCTGGGCCGCAAGATGGGTGGTGCGGCACCGGCCCCGGCCCCGGCCCCGGACGGGTACGCAAGCGACGACAGTTGGGACGATGGTGCGGATGAGTACGCACAGTTCGACAACACCACCCAGGAGCCTCAGGCGGACGACTGGGCCGAAAGCGCGGCTAAGGCCCCCCCGGCCCCTGAGCCGGCGGCGGAGCCAAAAGCCAAGAAGAAGAAAAAGAAAAAGAAATCAAAAAGTTCCGGACCAAAGAACCTGCCCCGGATCATGGACTCCGACGCGATGCAGGCGGCCGCAGCCGCGCGGCATGGCGCCCACTCCAAAGGAGCGCCAGTCGCCAATGGAGAGGAGGGATTCGGCGCGCTGAAGGACCTGTTCATGGGTGCGCTGGCGGCGGTTCTGGACGTGCTGAAGAACTGGAAAGACGGCGCCCCGACGATGGATGACGCCAAAGAGGCCGGGCAGGCTGGGATCGACCTGCTGCTGCCGCATATCAAGGTCGCGACGCTGCCGCTGTTGGCTGTAGCGGGCGTGCTTGCGGTCTTCCAAATTCTGGGGACCCTGATCACGGCGCTGGCGTTTCTCACGTCGCTGGTCGCGGGGCTCGCGTCCATCGCCCACATCTTTGCGCTCTCCGCCGCCTACCTGTATTTGCTGCACGCCGCGACCGGGAGCGAGATCAGCATTCGCGACGCCCTCATGAAGCCGCTGGACGACATCAAGGTGTTCGTCCTGGCAGTGCTCTTCGCCGGGATTACGGCGGGGATCGGGATCTTTGCCATCATCCTGGGAGCCGCAGCGCTGGGCGCCTTCATCTACCCCGTGTACTGGGGTGAAGGGCGACGTGGGCTCGATATCAACCGCCGATGCCTGGACCTGTTTGAAAAGGACGGCAGGCGCCTGATCTTCGCGACGATCCTGGTCTCCGTCGCGTTCGGCATCGTCGGCTTTGTCATCGGCTTCGTGTTCGGGATCATCCCGTTCGTCGGCCCGTACCTGGCTATCTTGTTCAACGCGCTGTGGGAGCCCCTGATGAGCACCTACTTCGCGGCTTTGCTGGTCTGGTTTTACTTAGACATCCGCGCCACTCACGAAGCGGGCGACGCCGTGGCTGCAGTGCGGGCACAGCTCTAGCTTGGGAAGGAAGTTGGAGCTCGGCATGAGCGCCGAGCTCCAAACCTTTTACATGCCGCAGCCGCCCTGGCTTTTGCAGCCACCGGAGCCCTTGCAGGAACCGGAGCCCTTGCAGGAACCGGAGCCCTTGCAGGAGCCGGAGCCCTTGCACGAGCCGGAGCCCTTGCACGAGCCGGAGCCCTTGCAGG
>CAZJHX010000253.1:0-10176 GCA_964545715.1 uncultured Myxococcales bacterium | reverse complement strand
GTCGCTTGTGGAGGCCCGCCCGCCACCGCTGCTGCAACCCAGTGACGCGACAGCCATCGCGACGAGCAAAACCAGTGGGAGTCGAGTGATCATGGCGCACAACATAACAAAAGTGGTCTTGCTGGTCATCGCGCTGTGTTGGGCCCTATCAGCGTCCGCCAAGACCTATGCGCACGCCGTCAAAACCCCCGCCGAGTTCGAGGCCCTGTCCAAGCAAGTTGGCAGCGAGCGCTTCGTCAAGTTCGTCATCGACATCCCCAGCAACACCATCCTGTACTTCGACGTCAACGTGTACGAGATGCACACCAAGTTCGTGTTCAAAGAGATCTTCAAGGAGGAGATCACCGACGCGCGCCTCTTCGAATTCAACCGCAACTACTCGCCCATCAAGCCGCAGTTCATCCTGGGTTACGTCGTGCACCACCTGCAGCAGGACGTCTGGACGCTGTCGTTCTTCAGCGGAGACCAGCTGACTGCGGCGCATGTCCGGCACACGCTGGGACGGGTGAGCGCCACGTTCTTTGAGAGCAAGCACCTCAAGTTCATGCCGGACTCGACCCACCACGAGCGCCTGGTCGCCGAGCTGCCCGGCATCGAGACCATCACACGCAGCATGCTCTACAAGACGGCCAACTATCACGGGTTCAACGCCGGAACCCGCATCGGCGTTCTGCGCCGGGTCACCGCGGAGGACGCCAAAAACCCCGAGAAGCTGCGGTTCGACCCGCACGACATCGTGATTCTGCCCACCGATCTCCCCGACATCTCGGTGGTGTCCGGCATCATCAGCGAGACGTTCTCGACCCCGCTGGCGCACGTGGCGCTGAGAGCGCGCAGCTGGGGCATCCCGCACATCGGCCTGCGAGACGCCGGCGAGCGATACAAGGCCCTGGTCGGCAGGCACGTACGACTGTCGGCCACCCGCGAGAGCCACACCTTGCGCGCCGCCACCCCGGAGGAGATCGCCGCGTGGAAAGCTGAGATCTCGGCGCCCAAGGTGGTCAAGGTGCCGCCGCTGGACATCAAGACGTCCGATCTGCGCCGCCTCGAAAAGATCCGCGCCACCGAGGCCGGCACGTTCGGGGCCAAGGCCGCCAACCTGGGCGAGGTCCGGGGGCTGTTTGTCCCGGGCTTCAGCGTGCCGCCGGGCTTCGTGCTGCCCATGCACTGGTACGCCGCGCATCTGGCGCGCCACGGCCTGCAACCCGCCACGGACGAGGCCTCGGCAAAGGCGCTCAAGCAGGCGATTATGGCCGCGCCGATCGATCCGGCCCTGCTCGATCAGGTGATGGCCCGTGTCGGCGAGCTGGACCTCGGCCCCAAAGGCGGCGTCTTCGTCCGCAGCTCAACCAACGCCGAGGATCTGCCCGGCTTCAACGGCGCCGGCTTGTACGACACCGTCCCCAACGTGCGCGGTCGCGCGGCCCTGTCCAAAGCGATCCGACGCGTTTGGGCCAGCGTGTGGAACCGGCGCGCCTACCAGGAGCGTCAGGTCTTCGGCATAGACCACAGCAAAGTGGCCTGCGCCGTGCTCGTTCAGGTCGGCGTCAACGCCACCGCCGCCGGCGTGCTGATCACCCGAGACCTGTACAACCCCGACAACAACTTCACCTTCACCATCAACGCCAAGAGCGGCCTCGGCATCCGCGTGGTTCAGGGCCGCAAGATCCCCGAGATCCTCCTCTTCGACATCGCCATGAAGTCGCTGAAAGTCATCTCGCGCTCCGACGAGACGACCCAGCTGGTCTTCGACAGCGACGGCGGGGTGCGGTCGATCCCGATCAAGGACCCGGCCAAGCCGGTGCTCAACGATCGAAAGGCGCACGCCCTGGCGTTTGCCGCCAACGGCCTGGTCAGCCTGCTCGGCTGGAAACAGGCGCTGGATATCGAGTGGCTGTATGCCGGGGAAGAGCTCTACATCGTGCAGGTGCGACCCTACATCAGTGCCCAAGCTCCTCCGCGGTAAACGTGATCCGGCGGTCGGGGAACAGGCGCTCCATGTCCTCGGGGATATGCTGAGCCACGATCTCGTCGATGGCGTCCTGCAAGCCCTTGCGCTGAGCGCGCAGGATCTTGATCTCGCGCCGCAGCGTGATGGCGCGCCACCCGTGGGCCAGCAATCGCTTGATCGACGCCCCGCGCTCCAACACGCGCAAAGTCCCATACCCAGAGACGGGCAACAGCGCGCCAACCAACGCCGCCTGGCGCAGCCCACCGCCCAGCCACGCCAGCGCCACCAGCACGCCGTAGGTCAGCATCACCAGCCCGATCCCGATCACCACCTTGGTCGTAGCGGTGACGTCTCGGCGCGGACTGAAGTGCCGGCTGCCCCAGCTGGACAACACGCCGATCGGCAGATGCAGGGCCAGTCCCGGCGCGGCCACCGGCGCCCAGAAGATGACGCGCAGCAGGTTGCCCAGCGCCCGAAAGAAGCCCTCAATGGGTCCGATCCGCCGGGTCAGGTCACGGTCCGACAGCCCCGCCTCGTCCAGGCGCTCCTGATACTCGTGAACGCGCTGATAGATCTGCTGGACAGCCGGCTTGTCTTTGACGTGTGGGTAGACGGCTGTGAACCGACGCGACAGCTCGATTCGGTCCGCCAGCGCGATCCCCTCCGGCTGATACAGGCGCCGCACAGCGTCCAAAACCCGCACGGTGTCCCAGTCCGCCGCGTTGACCGTCAGCGCGCGCAGCTGCACGTCCAGGTCGTCGGTGAGTCGGCGTGCCTCCACGCGCTCCGCCTCCTCCCCGGTGTCCACCGCCTTTGTCGAGACCTCGATCGGGGGGCCAAACTGCACCAGCGCCCGGCTGCGAAACCGCTTCGGGCGCACGTACGTCAGCCCGCACGGCACGATGTAGACCGCCGCGTCCGGGTGCTGGTTCAACAGGCTCAGGGCGATGCGCGCCGCGCCGGTCTTCAGCTTGGCCAGCTGCGCCTCGTCGTGACTGATGCCCTCGGGAAAGATCCCCATCGCCCCTCCGGCGGCCAGGACATCGTGCAGCGCGGCAAACGTCGCGTCGTTGGAGACCGCCTTGCCGCCGTGGTCCTTGCGCCTGAAGACCGGGACACAGCCCAGGGCCGACAGGCACATCTTCAGCAGCGGGTTCTTGAACAGGATGCTGGCGGCTGCAAAGTGCACCTTGCGACCACACGACGTGATGATCAGGATCGGGTCCAGCAGCGAGTTGGGGTGGTTGCCGGCAAAGATCACCGCGGCGTCCTGCGGGATGTGCTCGCGACCGACGATCGAGATTTGGCGAAAGAAGACGCTCACGACGAGGCGCAGAAACCGCACCATCATGCCGTAAGCCGTCAAAGCCTCTTACTTCCCCCGCAACACTCCTACAAGTGCCTCCATGCTAACACGGGCGTCGCCGAAGAGCATGCGGGTATTGTCTTTGTAAAACAAGGGGTTATCGACACCTGCGTAACCGGGCTTGCGGCTGCGCTTCAAGATGACCGTGCGGCCCGATTTCCAGGGCTCCAGGACCGGCATCCCGTAAATCGGACTGGCCTCGTCGGTTTGCGCGCCCGGGTTCACGATGTCGTTGGCGCCGATCACCAGCGTGATGTCGGTGTCCGGGAAGTCCTCGTTGATCTCGTCCATCTCCAGCACGATGTCGTACGGGACGTTGGCCTCGGCCAGCAGCACGTTCATGTGACCGGGCAGCCGTCCGGCTACCGGATGGATCGCAAACCGCACCGTCTTCCCCTTGTCACGTAGCATGCGGGTCATGTCCATCACCGCATGTTGAGCGCGCGCAACCGCCATGCCGTAACCGGGCACGACCACCACGGACCGGGCCGCGATCAGGCTGTCGACCGTGCCGTCCACGTCGATCTCCAGAACGTCACCCGCCGCAGCCTGCTTGGCCGCCGCCGACGGTTTGGGAGGCGCCGCACCAAAGCCGCCGAAGATCACGCTCCAGATCGAGCGGTTCATCGCCTTGCACATGATGTAGCTGAGGATCGCGCCGCTGCTGCCGACAAGGGCGCCCGTGATGATCAGCAGGTCGTTGTTCAGCATGAAGCCGGCCGCCGCCGCGGTCCACCCCGAGTAGCTGTTGAGCATAGACACGACCACCGGCATGTCCGCGCCGCCGATCGCCATGACCAGGTGCACGCCCAGCACGCCCGCGATCACGGTCATGATAATCAGCGTGGTCAGTCCGCTGGTGCCCGCCGCGCCGACGTACATAACACCCAGAATCACGGACGCGGTCACCATGCCGATATTCAGCATGTGGCGCGCTGGCAGCAGCAGGGGCTTGCCGCCCAGGGAACCCTTCAGCTTCAGAAACGCCACCACCGAGCCGGTAAACGTGATCGCGCCGATGAAGACGTCCACGAAGATCTCGATCAGGAAGATCGTGCGCGAGCCGTGATGCCCGGTCCCCAGATAGCTGGCAAAGCCGACCAGCACCGCGGCGGCGCCCACAAAGCTGTGCAGCAGCGCGACCAGCTCGGGCATGGCGGTCATCGCCACACTGCGCGCCAGATGCAGCCCGATCACCGCGCCGACACCGATGGTGATCGCCAGCAGCGCATACGCGTCGATGCCGTCTGTAAATGCGGTGGCGACCAGGGCCAGGATCATGCCGACGACGCCGTACATGTTGCCGTCGCGCGCCGTCTCCTGGCTCGACAGCCCACGCAGGCTCAAGATGAAGAGCGCTGCGGCGGCGATGTAGGCGATTGTCAGCAGTGCCACGAGGCTCCCCTTATTTCCGGAACATGCGAAGCATGCGGTCGGTGACGAGGAAGCCGCCTGCGATGTTAATCGTGGCCAGCAGTATAGCGGCGCCGCCGAGCAGCGTGGCGGCGTCCATCACATCGCCCTGCGCTTGAAGCATGCCGCCGACGATGATGATGCCGCTGATCGCGTTAGTGACGCTCATCAGCGGGGTATGAAGCGCCGCCGTGACGTTCCAGACAACCTGCCACCCGACGAAGCAGGCAAGCACGAAGACGGTCACGTGGTTCAAGAACTGTGCGGCCTCGGCGCTGGCGCCCCCGGTCAGGGTGCTCTTCAGGCCGATCCACACCAGGATGAGCACGGCGGCCGCAATCTCAAACGTGCGGCTGCGCTTCTCCGGCTCCGCCTCGCCGCCAACCTTGATCGCCTTGGCCGCGCGGTGCATGTCCATGATGTCGGACTGCTTCTCGCGCGGCGTCTCGTCCGACGTCTCTTCGATCGGCTTGGACTTGGGCTTGGCCTTTGGCTCCGGCTTGGGGGGAGGCCAGGTCACCTGCCCCTCATGCGTGACCAGCGCGCCCCGGATGACCTCGTCATCCATGTTGACGTTCCAGCCCTCGCCGCCGCCCAGATCGTCCAGCAGGTGACACAGGTTGGTGCCGTACAGCTGGCTCGCGGTTGTCGCCAGCCGGCTGGTCAGGTCCGTGTAGCCAATGATTGTCACACCCGCGTGCGTGGCGACCTCGCCCGGCACCGTCACTTCGCAGTTGCCGCCCTGCGCGGCCGCCATGTCGACGACCACCGAGCCCGGCTTCATCGCCTCGACCATGTCGGTCATCCACAGCTTGGGCGCCGGCCGGCCGGGGATCAGCGCTGTCGTGATCACGATGTCGATCTCGGGCGCCTGCTCGCGGAACAGCGCCATCTCGGCATCGATGAACTCCTTGCTCATCACCTTGGCGTAGCCGCCGCCGCCCTCGCCCGACTCCTCGAACTCGAGCACGAGGAACTCGCCGCCCATGCTCTCGACCTGCTCTTTGACCGCCTCGCGTGTATCGAACGCCCGCACAATAGCGCCCAGGCCACGTGCCGCGCCGATCGCCGCCAGCCCCGCCACGCCTGCCCCGATCACGAGCACCCGCGCCGGCTTGACCTTGCCCGCGGCCGTGACCTGACCCGTAAAGAAGCTGCCGAAGTGGCTGGCTGCCTCGACGACCGCGCGATAACCGGCGATGTTGGCCAGCGAGCTCAGCGCGTCGCACTTCTGGGCCCGCGTGATGCGCGGCACACAGTCCATGGACAGCGTCGTGACGCCGCGACCCGCCAGCTTTTTGATGAGCTCGTCGTTCTGGGCCGGCCAGATAAACGACAGGAGCGCCTGCTCGGCGCGCAGATTGTCAACTTCGTCCAGGGTCGGCGCATTGACCTTGAGCACGACGTCCGCGCCCCACGCCTCCTCGGCAGTTCCAACCGCGGCGCCCGCCTCCGAATACGCGCTGTCGATCAGGCTGGCGCCCGTCCCCGCGCCGGCCTCCACGACCACGTCAAAGCCCAGCTTTCGCAGGCGCTCGACCGTGCCCGGTGTTGCGGCGACGCGACGCTCCCCAGAGAGGCTCTCTCTGGGTATGCCGACCTTCATAGTCATAGCCAGCGCGACAATAACAGATGGTCAAGGGGACCGCTATTTGCTGACTATGCGGGGGTCAACCCGCGATGGGACGCTCTGCACTCCACCGGATTTCGCCTGTCGCTACGTCCAGAACCTGCAGGTAGAAGAAGTAGCGCCGCCCCTCGAATCCGGGCGTGGTCACCGTCTTTTGGAAGAGCCGGCCGCTGGCGATGAACCGCGCGCCGACCTTCTGCCCCAGGGGCACAACCTGCGCCGGGTCAAGGTAGCCCTCCGCATCCTCGATCCACTCCGAAATCAGGCGCTCTCGGTTGGCAGGACTGACGACATCCATCCGCCCGTCGCGTTCCAGGGCCACTTCAAGCTTGGACAAGAGCGCGTGAAGCTGGGGCTCGAGCGGCTCCGACGTTTCATTGAGCATCGGCAGAATCAGAATGTTGCGTCGCTGATCGTCGGCAACTGCCCGCTTGAAAAAATAGGACGTCATCATGGTCTGAACCTGCCCGTCGAAGACGGTGCGGAGGTCCTTTCGGTCCAAACCCGGCGTTGTCACTTCGGCCGGCCCGCCGGGATGCGCCGTCTGCATGGGCCCCGCGCACCCGATCGCTGCCCACACCAGGAAAAACGCACCTATGATCGCTCTGCTCATCTATCCTCCAACGGTCTTTCCGCACGCAGAGGGCTCTCATAGGACGTACAGACACGGGCTCGCATTCAGGTCCTCTTCAACGTCCGGTGGCGGCGGCCGGTCTGATGCTGACGCTCAGCGCCGCGTTTTCAATGGCCGGACTGGTCGTCAGCAGCTCCGCGGGGAGGCTCGGCGCGGACCAGCTGGCCGACACGGTGATGATTCGCGCGTACGTTCAAACGGCGCTGACCGCCCTCGAATACCTGGTCATGTTCGGCGTCTCGGTCGTGGTCGCGCGGCGCACGATCGGTACAGCCCACCGGCTGGCCGCTGTCTCCGCGATCGGGCTGACCATCTGCGCGGCTTGCATGGGGCTGGACCTGTGGCTGATGTCCCAATATCAGCCCGTGAACTACCAGCCGTACGTCGGCCCCGTCGCCCTGCGCGCCACAAACAGCGCCGCATTCGTGCTCGGCCGGGTCGGGCTGCTCGTCGCGCTGACGCTGGCCATGCCCGCATCCCTGCGCGGGGTCCGCGGCCTGCTCCTCGGCAGCGCGGCGGCGGTCACCATCTATACCGGCGTGTCGTGGCTGATCGGCTTCTCGTACGACCCCACACCGGCGCAGACCTTTGTGTACGTGCTGGCGCGCCCCGTGGGGATCCTGGTCGCGATGAGCCTGCTGGCGGCCTGGCGCGGACTGGCCCACGTCAACGCCACCGCCGCACAGACACCGGAGCTGCTCACCCGCGTAACCGACCCGATCCGCCTGATCCGCGGGGCCTGGCTCAGCCGCCTGGCCGTCGTCGTGATCTGGCGCCTGACCGAGCTTCCGTTTATTGCGCTCACCGACAGCGCGCCGGTCTGGATCCCGGTCGGTCGCGGCATCGCAGGCGTCGCGGTCTTCATCGCGGGGATCATGCTGGCGGTGGGCCTGGCCGCGATCGCCCGCTCACGCCTGCCGGGTGCCTTTGCAGCGCTGGTGGCCTGGTTCGGCGCTTGCGGGATCCTGCTCGCGGACGGCGCGCCACTCATCATCGAATTGACGTGGCAGCTGCAGGTCACCGCCTTTCTGGTCGGGGCCGCGACCGTGCTCTGCCTGGCGGTGGCGCTGACCGGACTCGCCACAGCCGCCGCTCACCCGTGGCTGGTCACCCGTCTGCGCGCCGTCACCGTCGTCTACGGCGCGGGCGTGGCGGTCATATGCCTGGTCATCTCCGACGTCGAAGCGGCGCTCGCCCTGCGCGCCCTCCCCGAGGTCGTCCTGGTGCTGTGCGTGGTGTTCTGCCTGACGCTTGTGGAGCTGATCACCGCGATGGTGACGCTTGAGGGGCGGGCTTGGCCCACTGCTGCGCCAGCCAGCCCAGCGAGTCCGTAAGCCCACCGTTCCACACAGGCCACTCGTGCCGTCCGGGCCGGAAGCGTGCCACGTGGTCGACCCCTTCACGCTTCAGCGCGATGGACACCTCTTTGAGCCCGCGGGTGAACTTGGCCCGGTCGTCGCGGCCGCAGTCCAACCAGATCGGCAGCCCCTTGCCCAGCCCCAGGCGGATGAGGTCCAGCGGGTTCCAAAACGCAAAGCGATATTGCTGCGCACCCGGCGCCCCAAATGCCGCCAGGTAGATGCCGCGCCCGCTCGGCGGCTTCAGGAACAGCGCGCCGCTCAAGCTGATGGCCGCAAGGTACCGCTTGGGGTGCCTGAGCGCGATGCTCAGCGCCCCGAAGCCGCCCATCGACAAGCCGGCGATCGCGCGTCGCCCGTCGGTGCGCCACACCTTGTCCGTCCACTCCCGCAGGTCCGGCTCCACCAGACTGGCGAAGCGGTGCTCGACCTTGCCGTCCGGCCAGTCCACCCAATACCCGCTGCCGCCGTCCGGGATCACCGCGACCAGCGGCTCGATCCGGCCCGCCGCGATGGCGTCATCCAGAATCTGGTAGACGTACGCTTTGGTGATGTAGTCAGAGGCCGCGCCGCCCAGACCGTGCAGCAACACCAGCACAGGAAAGCGACGGTCCGGCTCGGACAGATACTGCGGCGGCAGATACACCGTCGCGGTACCCATCACTCCGCCGGCGCGTCGAAACGCCTGCGCCTCAAAAATGCGCCCCTCGGGCGGAGGTGGCGGCGGCTCTTCATTGGGCGGCGGTTGCAGGGCGGTCAGCGCCGCCATCAGGACAAAGAGCTGCGTCATCCGCCCAGGTCACCCTCGGGATCGGCCGTGCAGGCCTCGACCTGATCCGCCGCCGGGCGCGCCATCAGCGCGCGCACCGCGTCCATCGTCAGGTGGATGCCGTCGTGACCGCGCACCTCGATCGGCTTGCGGCGACCGGGCACCTGCACCCGGGTCAGCGGCCGGTTTCGGCTGTCGCTCGTCGCGGCAAACGCGTCGATGTAGTAGGCCGGGCCACCGAACGCCTCGATCCGCTCCCGCAGTATCCGGCTGATGATCGGTCCCATCTTCCGCGCGTTATCGCCGGGGAAGCTCGTCGGTCCGATCCACACGACCGCGCGTCGACGCTGCGGGCTCATCAGCTTGAGCATCTTGTCCACGCGCGCCGCATAAACCCGCTCCCAGCGCGCCGTTCCGCTGCGCACCCAGCGCCGGCTGTGCAGCCGTAGCGGTTGATAGTCGTTTGTGCCCAGGGAGACGACCCACACGTCCGGATTGCGCTGCTTCAGCAGCCCCGGCACTTTGGACGGCCAGTCGTGAAAATCCGGGCGCGCCAGCCCGCTGGACGCCTTGCCCCACTTGTTGAACGTGACGTTGGACTTGCGCAGCATGCGCTCCAGCGCGGGCCCCAGCAGGCTGCCCATCGTCGACGACCCTATCGCGTACACCGACGCCTGGCCGCGCACCCCGAGGCACACGCGCAGGGTCGCGGGGTCCGTCTCGATGACGCGATGGGCCACCCGCGAGATCGGCTGTGGTTCCGCGCGTCGCTCGATGAGCCCGGCCATGCCCGCGCGGGTGTACTTCACGCCGGGCTCCGCCGCGCGTCGCGAGACGCTGCTGCATGCGCTCAGCAGCAGGACCACGGTCAGGGCTCGGACGAAGGACGCCATACACGGGTTAACAACCGCTTCACCGGCGGCCCGTCAAGGACAACGTTTACCCCAACGTTGCATCGTTGGCATGCGCCATGGGCCCACCACCCCCGGGCGGGGGGGGGGGGGGGCGGCGCGGCGGCCCCCGCCCCCCCCGCGCGGCCGGGCGGCCCGCCGCCG
>CAZJHX010000252.1:0-10265 GCA_964545715.1 uncultured Myxococcales bacterium | reverse complement strand
ACTTCGGGCGGCCTGACTCAAGCAAAGAGGTCTCTGGCGAACCCGGGGCAGTTCAGTAAGGATACGAAGCTCGATCGTCCATCCCGTAGGGTTCCCCGGGGAAATCATGATGAAGTAAATCCCGCCCACGAAGCTCCGAAACCACTCCAACTCGCCTCTCAGGAGTTTGAAGGCTTCCACAATGATGCCGTTCGCTTGTATCAGGTCGTCATGCGAGCAGGTGAGTGTGACGACGGACAACCGCGAGAGCGAAATGCTGGCGACCTTGGCCGTGAGCTTCTCCAGGGTCCCGTTCCTTTTGTACCTGCACGGGCAAGTGGGCTGATTGCAACAGCGGATCTGGCCCGGTTTCCTCATCATTGCAGATGGTTTCACTCTGCCGTTGCTCACCCGATCATCCTCGCTTCGCTTTCGTATAGATCTATCCAAGGGGAGATACTCCCTGAGTAATCAATTGAGTTGTGCGCTCGATAATATCTTCGGCATCCGGCCCTGCCATGATCCCGAAGAGGGTTACTTCCTTAAATATGCCGCTTTCGGAGGCGCGTCGTCGGTCGCTTTTTCGGGTTCGGGCACGGCTGTCGACGCTTGGCCGGCCTCTGGTAGCCGCGTGTGGAACCCAACCAGCCCGTCCGCGCAACCGGGCAGCGCCTTCTGCGCGAGCAGTTGTCGTTCGGGCACACCACTGCGATCTCAGGGTCAGCGTGCTTCGCAAGATACTCGGCACCTCCAAGATGCTCGATGTACTCCTCAGCCTTCGCATTGCCGTACCGTCGCCACAGCCGCACTACATCATGGGCGAGCACTGCTCGGTCCTGTGGATCGACCCTTCCGATCAGGGCGTGGTAATGCCGGGTCGGTGGGTAGCGATTCGGTTGTGGGTCGCTTGCGCACGCTATTCGAAGGTGCGTCCTGTACACCTCGCGGCCGAGGACAAAGCAGAAGCGCGTGAACCGATCGAAAGCCGCTCCTTCTGAAATCCCGTCCAACTCAAACGTGAGCGTGACCCACAGGTCCCACGGATACATCCGCAATTCGGTCGTCCACGCTTTCCGAATATCGCTGAGATCAAGTGTCATTGATCCCAGCCCCACCGATGTACTTCGCGAAGATGCTCAAGGCGACGCAAGCGCGAACGGCCCCCTTTGCCTCCGGACCCACACCTGTACCCACTTTCCACGTGGGTACAGCCGGTTCCAGCCGGTTACAACCGCGTGCTCGATCAGGCGCAGCGCAGCGAAACCGAGGGACAGGATCTAATCCTCCATGTCCCAGAAGAAGTCTTTGTTGGTCAGCTCTTCTTCGGGCTCTTCCTCTTCCGCGACCAGGGCCGTGTCGCCCTTGCGGATGACGTGCAGCAGCTCTTCCAGGTCGGTGGTCTCCTGGGCCCAGTAGTTTTCGGTGCCGAAGTGGGGCCAGGCGTGCGGAAAGGCCGGATCGTGCCACCGCCGGGCGATCCAGCACGCGTAGTGGATCAAGCGCATGCCGCGCAGGGGCTCGATCAGGCGCAGCGTGCTGCGGTCGAAGGCGCGAAACTGCTCGTAGGCTTCGATCCAGATGTTGTACTGGCGCATCGTGTACGCGTCGCGCCCCGGAAGCATGAGCCACATGTCCTGCACGGCGGGGCCCACGACCATGTCGTCGAAGTCCAGCACGTGCATCACGCCCTCGCGCTCGATCAGGTTGCCCAGGTGCAGGTCGCCGTGGATGCGGTGGACGGGGACGTCGCGCAGGTAGTCGTCGGCGATATCCGCGATGGCTTCGGCGACCGCGGCATAACGCGCGACCAGGTGCGGCGGCAGGAAGCGCGGCGGGTTTTGGAACCAGTGAAGGTTCTCGCGGATGTATTTGTTGGGCGTGATGTGGATCCGGTGCTCCGCGATGCGGGTGTTGCCCACGTTGTGCATGCGGCCGACCAGCATGCCCAGGCGCTCCACCATCACGTCGCTCAGCTCTTGTGGCGCGCGCCCGCCTTTGCGGTCGAACAGGCAATAATGAATGTTGTCGACGGTCTTGAGGGTCGACCCGTCCGGAAACGACGTCACGTTGCAGACCGGGATTTCGGCGGCCTCGAGGTCGGCCAGAAACTGGTGCTCTTCCAGAATCTGCTCGCGGGTCCAGCGGCCTGGGCGATAGAACTTGGAGACGATGCGGGTGTCGTCCTCCAGCTCGATCTCGTAGACGCGGTTCTCAAACGAGTTGAGCGTGTAGCAGACCGGGTTGCAGCGCACGCCGCCGCGCTCGACCGAGGCGAGCACCTTATCCGGCGTCAGGTTCAGAAACAGGTCTGTGTTCTTATCCAGTACGGTGTCATCAGGGGACAAATCGGCGCCTTCTGGTGATTAACCCCAGGAGTAGAAGCACGAACAGCGCAGCGGCGCCAGGGGTGGGGCCTGAGCCGGCTGCGCAGCCGGACTCTTCGGTGGGCGCGTTGAAGGTGGTCGCGCCGCCCGGTCCGACTGCGCCGCCCGTGGTTGCGCCGCCGGTGGCGTCGCCGGTCTCGGGTGTGTCCGGGGTCGTGGTGTCCGGGTTCTCGGGCTCGACGTCCTCGCAGGGGACTCCGGTGATATCGCAGGACGGGTCCAGGCCGGTGGCGTCGCAGAGCCACTTGCCGGTCTTGACGCAGTCGCCCTGGACCACCTCGCACGGCTCGCCTTGTGTGGGGAAGCCCTCGTCGATGATGCCGTCGCAGTCGTTGTCGAGCCCGTCGCAGCGCTCGGCTGTACCCTCGCTGAGGGGGGCTTTGCAGTAGACGTCGCCGTTTTCCGCGCAGGCCAGGAAGCCGGGGCTTGCGCACTCGCCCTCGCCCGCGACGCACTCGTCCAGCAGGTTGAAATCCTCGTCGGTCTCGCCGTCGCAGTCGTCGTCCATGAAGTTGCAGGTCTCGGGCACGCCGGCGGCCGGTGGCGCGTTGCAGATGGCTTTGGAGCCGTCGGCGGCGCAGATCAGCTTGCCGAAGCGGGCGCAGGCGGGGTTGCCGGTCTCGCAGTCACCGCCCAGGCCGAAGTCCTCGTCCGTTTCGCCGTCGCAGTCGTTGTCGACGCCGTCGCAGAGCTCGTCTGAGGCCGCGTCCAACGGGACGGCATCGCACTCGGGTCCCAGCAGGTCAGCGGCGCAGACGTTGAGCCCGGGGGCTGCGCAGACGCCCGCCCCGGCGGTGCACTCGCCGCCGATCTTCATGCCCTCGTCGACCTGATCGTCGCAGTCGTTGTCCACGGCGTCGCAGAGCTCGGCGGCGCCGGGGTAGACGGTTGGGTCGGCGTCGTTGCAGTCCTGGGACGTGACCGATTGGTCACCGTCCGCGTCGCCGGTGGATGGTCCCGACTCGGGTGAGGCGCGCACGTAGTCGACGTCGTACCAGCCGGCGGCGAGCAGGGTCGGGGTCAGGCGCAGGCGGGTGACGGTGCCGGCCCACAGTGGGTTGGCGCCGACGTTGATGACGATGTCGTGGAAGGAGCCGTCGCCGGGGGCCTCGAAGGCGGCGGATTTGTCGTCGCTCCAGCCCGGATCGGCGGCGGTCATCCAGTGCAGGCGTCCCTTTTGGGAGCCCGCGTAGTGGCGGACGCGCAGGTTGAAGCCGGCGGTGGCGGCGGCGGGCAGCTCGATTTGAGGGGAGAGCGCCCAGGACTCGCCGGCGCCCTGGTTGATGGCCAGCGCGTGATCGGTGGCGTTGACCTTGATCTCCTGGACGGCGTTGCCGGCGGACCAGCCTTCGGTCTGGGCGGGGCCGCCGTCGAACTCCCAGTGATCCTTGCCGTAGACGTCGATGGTCTGGGAGACCGAGAGCTCGCCGTACCAGGCCTGGAGGGTGGGCTGCTCGGGTGCGTCGAGGCTGTACTGCTCGGCCGTCAGGGTAAAGGTGAAGGTCTTGGCGGCGCCGGGTTCGATGGTCCCAACGGCCTTGGTGCCGGACTGGGCGGCGTCGACAGCCTTGAGGTAGGGCGATGAGAGCCCATAACCCAGGGAGAGGTCACCTTTTGTAGGGCCGCCGGCGGCGTCGACTGTAAGCGTCACCTCGACGGTGAAGGTGTCGCCTTCGAGCGCGTCGGGGACGCCGGCGGAGGCGCCTTCGGGGCGGAAGTCGGTGGCGGTCGTCTCGACGGAGAGGGCGACGATGGGGGCGACGGCGGAGTTGTCGCAGGAGGCGGCGTCGACGGTCTCGAGCAGGGGGAACGGATCGATGGCGTCAGCGAGCGCGCCCGGGAAGACGGCAAAGTGCAGGTGTGGGACGCCGACCTCGAGGCCGGTGCTGCCGACGGTGCCGATGGGATCGCCGGCGGTGATCGATTGGCCGATCGCGAGACCGGACTGGACGTTGTCCATGTGGGAGTAGAGGTAGAACCAGCCGCAGCTGTCCTTGAGCGTGACGGTGAGGCCGCCGTCGGCCGTGAAGGCGACGTTCTTTACGGTGCCGGTGACGCAGGCGACCACGGGCGTGCCTGCGGCGGCGAAGATGTCGTTGGCCGCGTGGGCTGCGGTGAAGTCGGAGTTGTCGTTGTGCGGCGGGCAGGTGAACTCACTGTTATCATTACCCGTTCCGCCATTGTGAGGACCGAGAACGGGATAGATGGCCAGCTTGGGATCACAGGTCTGAGCCTGGGCGAGGACCGCGGAACCTACGAGAGCGAGGGCGGTCATGACTGCGATGAAGAGGCGACGTTCGGGCATGGGCGCCGTGGATGTTATCCGGCAAGCGGCTTCAAAGCCAAACCTGTTTCCGTTACAATGGCAACCATCGGACTGGGGGGTGGACCGTAGACCGGGTGGGAGACAGGAAGTGCCCAAGCTAATAGTGCTGGGCGACAAAACTCCGGTGAAGGAGTACGAGCTTCAGGCGGTCAATTCACTTGGCCGTCATCCGTCGCAGACCATCCATATTCTGGACCGCCTTGTCAGCAAAGAGCACGCCATCATTGAGGTGCGGTCGGGCGAGACCAAGCTGCGGGATCTGGGCAGCCGGAACGGCTCGTTCGTGAACAACCGTCTGGTGAGCCAGGACATCATGCTTCAGCACGGCGACAAGCTGCTGCTGGGCGGCACGCGCATGGTCTTTATGGATCCCGCCAAGGATACGGCGGCCAAGTCGATGACGCGCGTGACCATCGCGCCGGAGTTTGTGCAGAGCGCTATCGCGGCCAAGCTGAGCCATGAGGACCACAAGGAGTTTCGGCCGGAGAGCACGATCGGCGACGTCGGCGAGCTGCGTCACGACTACGAGAAGCTGCGCATGGCGTACAAGCTGCAGCAGGACATCGCGCTCGAGGTCGACCTGGACAACCTGCTGAACCGCATCATGGACTCGCTGTTCGACTCACTGAGCTGCGATCGGGGCGCGATCCTGCTGAAGAATGAGCAGGGCGAGCTCGAGTCGCGGATGGTGAAGACGCGCAAGGAAGGCCAGGACGAAGAGATCAACATCAGCCATACGATCATCGACTCGGTGCTGCGGGAGAAGACCGCGGTGCTGTCCAGCGATGCCAGCATGGATACGCGCTTCAAAGGGGCGCAGAGCATCATTATGCAGGGCATTCGCAGCACGATGTGTGTGCCGCTGATCTCGCGTGAAGACGTGTTCGGCGTGATCCACCTGGACAGCCTGATCGCCACCAACGCGTTTACCGATCGGGACCTGGGCGTGGTGCAGGGGCTGGCGACACAGGCCGCTCTGGCTATCGACAACTCGCTGCTGGTGCTGCAACGCGAGGATGATGCGCGCGTGCGTGAGAAGTTCTCGCGGCTGCTGTCGCCGAACCTGGTCGAGCAGCTGATCGAGGGGAAAGTCGAGATCGTCAAGGGTGGCGAGAACAGGCACTCGACGGTGCTGTTTAGCGACCTGCGCGGGTTTACGGAGCTGAGCCAGCGGCTGGAGCCGGGCGAGATCGTCCATATGCTCAACGAGTACTTCGAGATCATGGTCGATATCGTGTTCGAGTTTGACGGGACGTTGGACAAGTTCATGGGCGACGGGATCATGGCGGTGTTCGGCAGCCCGATGTACATCGAGGGCGCACCGTTGAAGGCGGTCGCGGCGGCCCTGAAGATGCGGCAGGCGCTGGCGGAGTTCAATGACATGCGCGTGGGTGAGGGCCTGGAGCCCATGTACATGGGCATCGGCATCGACACCGGGCACCTGGTCGCGGGCTACATGGGCAGCACCAAGACGATGAACTATACGGTGATCGGCCCGCCGGTGAACCTGGCGTCGCGGCTGTGCAGCGTGGCGAAGCCGGACGAGGTCCTGATCAGCGCGAACACGATGGCGGCGATAGGTGACCAGATGCTCATCGACACGCTGCCCCCGGTGAAGCTGAAGGGCATTCCGGACCCGGTGACGCCGTACAACGTGCTTGATCTCGGGGAGTCGGAGCGCATGCAGCTGGACGAGCTGGCGCAGGCGGCGGCAGCGGATTAGGCGCGGCCTCCGCGGCGTAACAACCGAACGTAACAGGTGGGACATGTCCCACCCCGCAGTAGCTCCCCGGGGCATCGTGGTGACCCATTCAACCCACGGAGCTCTTAATGCCTCAAGATGAATTTACCTTCCATGTCCGGGACTTTGACGATGACCACTACGCGCTGGTCGACTCGCTCTGGCACCCCAAGGAGCCGGTGTACACCAAGTCCGCAAAACTCCCTCCCTACAAAGAACCGCTGGTCGAGCCATGCCTCGATTGCCGAGGCGGCGAGTCGTACGACATCTTCTGCGAGCTGACGCCTCCCCCGGACTATGTCGCCGAAGACGAATCGGCCCTGGTCACGATCGTCATACAGATGCGCGCCACCAAGAGAAAGTGCCGCCCCTGGCCCCCGGGCCGGCGATTCCACTCCGTGGTCAACCGAGCGTTCGTCATGGTCAAGGACACGCACAAGCCCTACCCCGTTCAGGTCCTTCGCCCGATGATCGCCAACGGCAGGAAGGAGTACCACCGGGACTGCTACAACGCGTCGAGCTGCACCGCCGCCGCCCCCAACGGCGGGGCCTGCAACAAGGCAGCCTTCCCCGGCTACTCCGGTTCTTCGATCTGGACGGTGCTCAAGGTGTGGGGCCGCTGGTACGAGACCAAACGATACGGCGTCTAAGAGGGCCTCGGGTTTAGCGAACCGTGGGCCAGCTGAGGGCTAACCGGCCCGAAATAACTCGATAATGTCATTGAGGGAGCGCTCGGGCGTGAAGTCCAGGTCGCGACGGATGCGCTCGCCGTCGACCATGCAGCCAAACTTGAGGTGCTCGAGCTCGGCGGGTGGGAAGGACCACAGGCGCGCGGCGTACATGCGCTTGACCATGGGGCCAAAGGCCAGGTGTGGGACCTCGACGATGGGCTTGGCCAGGCGGTCGAGGATGGCGGAGAGCGGGACGGGCTCGGGGCCGGTGACGTTGTAGACGCCGCGGGCGCCGGGGGCCAGGGTGGCGAGCAGGGCGCCGACGACGTCGTCTTCGTGGATGGCCTGGACCATGGGATCGAAGCCCATGAGCTTGGGGATGCGGGGCAGGCGCAGATAGTTGGACGGCGCGTTGTGCACGGAGCCGCAGATGTGGACGGGGCGCAGGATGACCGTCTCGATTTGCGGGTGCTGCCAGAAGAAGGACGTGCAGAGCATGTCGACTTCGATGAGGTCGCGCATGCCGGTGTCGGTGGCGGCGCCCAGGAGCGGGGCGTCCTCGGCCAGGTAGCGCATGGAGCGGGGGCCGGCGCCGTAGACGTTGGCGGTGGACAGCACGATGAACTTGTCGACGCCGTAGCGGACGCAGTACTCGAGGACCTGCTGGGTGCCCATGATGTTGAAGGTGTGGTGCTCTTCGGCGGAGCGCCGGGGATCGTGCATGATGTTGAGGTGAATCACGGCGCGCACGCGGTTGCGCCGGAAGACGTCCTCGCAGCGGCGGGAGCGGATGTCGATGCGGTGCATGACGACGTCGCTGGGCGCGCGTGGGAAGGGCCGCCGGTCGATGCCGATGACGGGATAGAGGCGGTGCAGGCTTTTGGCGAGGTTGCGCCCGAGGCGGCCGGAGATGCCGGTGACGACGACGTGGCTGCGGTCGTCCTTGTCGGTTTTTGAGGCCATCAGCGGAACACGCCGTCGCGGGTGGCCAGGCCCTTCTCGATAAGTTCGCTGACGGCGCGCTTGACGGTTTTCACGCGGCGGCCGACCTCGCCATCGTCGTCGTTGGCGCTGCCCTCGAAGCGGATGGGCTCGCCGTAGAGGATGTGGTAGCGGACGGGCAGGGGCAGCACGCTGAGCGGCCCGAGAATGGGCAACAGCGGTGTGATGGGTACGGCCGGCGCGCCGAGCATTTTGGCCAGCGCCTTCCAGTTGTAGAGCGAGGGTGCCTGCTCCTCGGCGCCCACGACGGCGACGGGGACGATGGGCGTGTCGGTCTCCAGGGCCAGGCGCATGAACCCGTTGCCGAAGCGCTGCAGCTGGTAGCGCTTGTCGAAGGTCTTGGAGATGCCGTTGGCGCCTTCGGGAAAGACGAGGATGCAGTTGTCGTCGGCCAGAAGCTCGCGGCAGTTCTCGGGCGTACCCACGACCTGCCCGCAGCGGGCCATGAACACGGATGCGAACGGCAGGGTGGGCACCCAGCGCTCGACCATGGCGCGAACCATGCGGGGAGGGTCGGCGTCCAGGACCATGGAGGCGCCGATCATCGCCCCGTCGAAGGGCAGCTGTCCCGAGTGGTTGGACACGAGCATGGCGCGTCCCTCGGCGGGCACGTTCTCGATCCCGTAGACGCGGGCCCGAAAGTAGTGCCGGTAGATGACGGCCAGAAACGGCAGCACCTTCTTGACGTACTCGGGCGAGTACCCGAAGGGGTCATACCCGAACTCGTTGAGGTTCTCCCGCGACATGCGGTCCACCTTCTGGGTCATGTCGGGGTCCAAAACCGTGTCGCGCACTGCGCCAAAGGCGCCGACGAACCGCGCCAGAAGCTCTTCGATGAGCTCGGTAGCAGCCTCGTTGGGCGTGTCGTAGCGGTCGCTGGGCCGGTCGGGTCCATCCATAGGCCGCGCAACACTACCACCTGTGATAAGAGGGGCAACGCCCGATATGAAGAAGATGATCGCCAGAAACAAGCAGGCCAAGCGCAACTACGAGATCGAGACCGAGTACGAAGCGGGCGTGATGCTCATAGGCTCAGAGGTCAAGTCCCTGCGCGAAGGCCGAGCCAGCTTGAACGAGGCCTACTGCAAGGTGCGCAACAACGAGTGCTTTCTGGTAGGCGCCCACATCACCGAGTACCGCAACGCGGGCTACGCCGGCCACGAACCGACAAGAGAACGAAAGCTCCTCCTCCACAAACACGAGATAAAAAAGATAGCCGGCAAGGTCATAGAGCGCGGCTACACCCTGGTCCCGATGGAGCTCTACTGGAGCGGCGCCCACGTAAAGCTCCTCATCGGACTGGGCAAGGGCAAGCGCACGCACGACAAACGCCGCGACGTCTCAGACCGCGACGCCAAGAGAGCCATCGCCAGAGCCCTAAAAGAGGCCAACCAGTAACCCCCGCCCCACAAACGCCCCTTGCCACCCACGCGTGCACGCCCTACTCTTTGAAACAGTGTTCTTTGAAATGGGGGCGAAACGGTTTCGACGGGGTGAGGACGGATTAGGTTGCGCGCCCGGGGCTCCGATCCCGGTTAGCAAACGGAAAACCTTTATAAGAGCCAACTCTGACGTTGAGTTCGCACTTGCTGCGTAAAACCAGCTAAGTGCTGTCCGAAGGCAGCAGCCTGTGGCTGTCCAAGGGCATAAACTTAAGCAGGCTGGTCCCGAAGAGAGAACGATTCACTCTCGAAGGACAAGATTGACGAATCCCACAGTGGAAAGGGCGGTGGCCTGGGCCCCCCACATGCGGTACCAAACCAAGCCACTACGCACGTAGACGCCTATTTCAGAGCCATTCCGGACCCGGGTTCGACTCCCGGCGCCTCCACCATTCGACCAAATAGCCTATAGATTCCGACATGTTGCAAGGCTGGCCCGAATTTCAGGCAACATATAGGCAACATTCGTTTTCAAGGTCTGGGCTTCGCAGCTGCGCCCAGCACCACCACGTTCTCACCGCCGATCTTCGGGATGGTCTTCACCACCTCATGCAGGTGCAACGCCTGCCACGGATCGATGTAGCGCCCCCTGGCCCCGTCCCCCAGCTTGTGCCCCTGCAAGAAGTCGGCTGCCTCCGGGTGACATCCCAAAGAAAACATCCCCCTCTTCCAGCCCTTGCGGAAGGCCTGGTGGGGATCGCCGGTGTACGCCAAGGGCCC
>CAZJHX010000251.1:0-10314 GCA_964545715.1 uncultured Myxococcales bacterium | reverse complement strand
CGACACGACCGATACCACCGACACGACCGATACCACCGACACGACCGACACGACCGATACCAGCGACACGACCGATACCACCGACACCGGCGACACGGGTGACACCGGCGACACGGGTGACACCGGCGACACGGGTGACACCGGCGATACGGGTGACACCGGCGACACCGGCGACACCGGCGACACCGGGGATACCGGCGCCTCCCCCGACCCGGCTGCTCAGACGCTCGAGTTCTTGAACCACGAGTCGACCACCAAGAGCGTGCTCGTGGGCGACGTCGGCCTCGGCGGCTCGGGTCCGCCGGCGATCATCGCCTTCAAGGCGGGTCCCGACGAGACGGCGGGCACCGACGACGACGTGCTGTTCACGTCCCTGGACCAGCTCGACGCGCTGTCGGGCATCGGCGCCAAGACCATCCAGAAGCTGACCGCCTTTGCGCTGAACTGGGTCGCTGAGCAGCTGGATCCGCTGCTCATCTACCTCAACGGCGACATCACGGCCGAGGCGCTGGAGGCGGGCGGTCTGTCGGCGACAGCGGCGGCCAACCTGGTCGCGTACGAGGGCACCTTCAACAGCCGCAAGGACGTGGACGACGTCGCGTTTGTCGGCCCGGCCACCCTCGAGGCGCTGGAGACCCTCGTCGGTCTGGGCACCTCAGAGCTGCTCAGCAGTGGCAGCTCGTCACATCTGCTCGACCTGGCGTTCAACACCATCGGCGAGGCGCTGATCGTCGGCACGCCGGTCGGCGGCACCCCGCACCTGCTCTGGTTTACCCCCTTCTGCGAGGACTGCTTCGAGGGCGACGACTTCCAGTACGAGTTCCTCACGGTGGAGGACATCCCGGAGACCATAAACGCAGTGGCCTTCAACGCCGCGGGCGACCTCGCGATCATGGTGGGCGAGGCCGGCGGGCTCTTCTTTTACGATCCCGACCTGCAGGACACGACCTACCTGCCGGTGGAGGGCGTGGACACCTTCAACGACGTGCTCTGGGCGCCGAATGGGGCCGAGGCCTACGCCGTCAGCGCCGAGGCCGGGCTGATCTTCGTCTACAACTCGGCGGACCAGTCCGTTGTGGAGTACGCGGCTGACGCGGCCAACACCCTGGCGGTCAGCGCGGCGGATGACTACCTGCTGCTGGCGGCGGGTGATGCGGGCGCAGCGACTACCTACAACGCGGCCGGTGAGGCCTCCGTGTGGCCGGTCACCACAGGAGAGCCCCTGTTCCGCAGCTTCTGGTCCGGCGGCAGCTTCCACGTCATGGGTGGCGCCGGCGCGCTGTTGTCCGATCAGAGCGCCTGGCAGCGTCGACCTACGCGCACGATCGACGCGATCACGGGCGGGGCGGTCTCCAACGACGGCACCTATTTCCTGCTGGTCGGGCAGGACGGCCTGGTGCTGCGCTACGTCTTGGAGGACGGCACCATGGCGCCGCTGACGCCACCGGCCAAGGTCGACTTCTCGGCGGTCGCCTTCTCCGACGACGGCACCGCGCTCCTGGTGGGCGCCAACGGCACCGTGATCCAGTACACGCCGCCCAAGTAATGCCAATGAGCCGGCCCGGCTTCGACCAGCGCGTAAAAGGCCTGCCCAAACTGGGGCTGGGCGTCAGCACGGAGTACGGTGCGGCTTCTGCGCAGGGGGCTCTGGACGTCACCCGTCTGCGCGCGGAGCACCCGCAATACGCCAACTTCCTGGAGGTCGGCGTCGAGACGGTCAAAGGCCTGGACGAGGCCGCCATCGCCTGGGCCGCGTCGGGGCTGCCCACCACCTACCACTTTCTGGACATCAATCTGGACGATCCAGAGGACTTCGATGACGTGTGGCTGGCCGAGGTCGGGGCCATCGCGGCCAAGCTGAAGCCGGCCTGGATGTGCGGGGACGCGGGCCTGTGGCACTTCGGGCGACGAGAGCGCGGGCACATGCTGCTGCTGCCGCCGATTCTCAGCGATGACAGCGCCACCGCCATGGCCGAGGGGGTGGTCAGGCTGCGAGAGGCCACCGGCTACGAGGTGCTGCCCGAAAACCCGCCGGGCAGCGCCTTCATCGGCCCGCTGCACCTGCTGGACTTCTTTGCGCGCGTGGTCGACCGCGCCGACACCGGCCTGCTGCTGGATTGCGCCCACCTGGCCATCTTCCAGCGCATGCGCGGCCACGGGCCGCTGACCGGCCTGGACGGCTTTCCGCTCGACCGTGTGGTGGAGATCCACGTGGCCGGCGGCACGCCCCGTGATGCCGGCGGCCTGGAGTTTATCGAGGACACGCACACCGCCGATGTCCTGCCCGACACGTGGGAGCTCTTCGAGCACGTGGTCCAGCGCGCCCCCAATCTCAAGGCGGTGGTCTTCGAGTGCGAGCGCAACACGCTGGAGGGCACGCTGCCGGGCTTTGCGCGGCTGGCGGAGGCGCTGGGATGAGTCACCTGGCACTGCAACGTGCGGTGGTCCGCATGCTGTTCGATCCGCGGCTGGCCAGCGCGGTGTACGCCGATCCACATCAGGCGCTGGCCGGCGAGGATCTGACGCCCGACGAGCGCGGGTGGCTGGCCGATCCCGATCGCCGCGCGTGGACCACCGATCCCCTCTTCAGACAGCGCTCCCTGCACGGGCTGCTGGGGGAGTATCCGACCAGCGGCGCGCTGGCTATTCGCGCCGGCGGTGGCCAGCTGGCGTTGCTGCGCTTCTTCTCGTCCAACGCCTTGCACGCCTGCATTCGCTCGGGCGGCAGTCTGGCGGTCTCGTTTGGCGGCTGGCTCATCGCAGATCGCCGGTTCAAGGACCCGCGGGTGGGGGAGCTGGCCCGCATCGAGCAGGCCTGCGCAACGTTGCGACGGCCGCACCTGGCGACACGGCCGCCCACCGACGTGACGCTGTCTCCGACAGCGCAGGTTGTATCCATGGCGCCCGGCTCGGTGGCCCTCTACCAGTCGCTGCAGGGCCAGCTGGCGCAGCGCTCCGATCCCGCCGCAGCAGCCCTGGACCCGGCGATTCGACTGTCCGAGGTCGCCCCTCTTTCGCCCGGCCCGCGTGAGACCCTGCTCATCGTGGCCAGGCCGGACGGCACCCAGTCGATCGAGACCCTACCCGACGCGCTGGCCCAGCTGCTGCGCCTGGCAGAGCCCGGCTGCACGCGCGAGGATCTCTTGAGCCGCGTGCGACAGCTGGGCGCCGATCCGGGAGAGGACGCGGAGATCGTCGATGAGCTGTTCAGCGATGGACTGTTGATTCTGCGTCGCGCCGTGGCATGAGCGATGCACACCAACCCTCTCGAGCGCCCTTACGGGTGCGGGAAGGGGGAGATCATGGAGTACAAGACCGCTTTCTGGAGCACGCTCGCCCCAGGTTTGCTCGTCATCGCGGCCGGATGCGGGCCCGAGCTGGACGCCGCGGAAACGACCTCAAGCCCGGTCCAGAACACGCGGACCGCGTCTGTCCCCGACAAGTCGCCTGAGTGGGTCGGACAGTGCCCCTTGGGGAGCCTGGTCGGGGAGCGTTGCTGCACGTGCGCGCCCTGGGGCTGTCAGGGGGGCGTCGACAACAGCCTCTCGGGCCTGGCCAAGCTGGTCAACAGTGACATTCAGGGGGCCATCGACAGACACGACCTCAACCTGGTCTTCCTCGCCGCGCCGGGAACCGGAGACGGCCCGGCGCTGCAAGTGGTTCCGGTCACGGCCCACGACGCGAATTGGGACGACGACACGTGCTGGGAAGTCGCGGAGTCGGAGCTCAGCGCCGCCGGCGTCTCGGACGATCCCGTCCAGTGGGTCCCGCTGCCGGTCCCGTTCTCCGAGCACTCGATCCTCCATGCGCGATTGCACATTGTCCGTGTCGAGGGCGCCCTGGACCCGGAGTCCGGCACGCTGGAGGGGATCGTAGGTGGGCTTGTCGTTTTGGAAGAGCTGCTCGCTGCCGTCGACCACCTCGACGCCGCCGGCCTGCCGATCAGCAAGCACGCTATCAAGAACATCATCGCCAACATCGTAAAGGCGGACCTCGACTGGTTCGACGCCGCCGGCCACCCGACGCCCGACGGTGTGCCCGAGTCGGCGTCGATCGGGCTGCGGATTCAGGCGCGCCAGGTGCGGCTGATGTCCAGCGATTCAGCCGGCTGCGACGACTCCAGCCCGGTGGCCTTTCGAGTGACGAGTCTGCAGTTGGGGGAGTCGGGCAGGCCGGGCCAGGGGCTCGATGTCGATAGGGTGTGCTCCCCAGAGCTGCCACCGGCCGAGCCGGCGCCGTCCCCGTTCGACACGGACGATCTCGAGCCGATCGCCTTGCCGTCGCCCGAGCCGATCTGCGCGCAACCGTACCTGCCCCCGGACGAGCCCGCGGTCGGCTGCTTGTCGCCGGGGGCGGGGCCGATCGGCCTGGATCCGTGCTGGTCGGCTGCGCCATTTCCGCTGGCGGCAATACTCGAGCTGTACGAGGACACCCAATGCCGCGCGCTCAGCCCGGCGTTTGTAAAGCGCGTGGTCAACGACCTGCCCGCCTATCTGCTGGAGATCGAAGACCGCTTCCTCGCGCTGGCGCCCGACGCCCTTATCCAGGCGATCGACACGCACGGGGGCATCTTCCCCGCACTGCTGGCAGCCCTGCTGGGCACCGATCTGGACGGGTTGCAAGACGAGGTGCGGCGCGTCCTGCAGTTGTACCTGCACGCCAAGGGCGCCGGGGAGACCGGCCCGTGGGAAGAGTGGCTGGTGGCGCGCCCGATCCTGGCGCCCATCGTGGGTGCCCTGGACGACCTGCTCTACCACCACGTGCTCGGCGTGACGAAGGCTGACGCGCGCAAGCTGCTGGACGCCGGCGACGTCGACTGGGACGAAGAGCTGCTCGCATTCTTGTCGATTGTGCACGCCACGAATGCGGTTGATGGCCAGAGGGCTGCGTACCTCTTCGTCGCCAACGACGAGCTCGAGCCCGTCCTGGAGCTGGCGGCGGACGACGTGACCGTTTTGGAAGGCGGCGAGCCGGTCGAGGTGCTTAGCGTGGCGCCGCTGAAGTCGTTTTCCAAGGTGCAGTTCTCGCTGAGCCTGGTGCTTGATTACAGCGGTAGCATGAGCGAACAGGACATCGCCTTTCTGGAAGAGGGGCTGGCGCATTTGATCGGCGTGCTGCCGCCGGTCTTTCGTGCGGGGGTCGTAAAGTTCTCGAAGGATGCGGTGGTCTATCAGCCGATGACCGAGGATGTCGGCGAGCTTGAGGAAGCGATCACGGCGCCGATGGAGGCCGGGGCAACGTCCCTGTACGACGCGATGGACGTCGGGCTGGACGAGCTCGAGGGCGAGGAGACGCCGTTTCGGCTCGAGATCGTCTTCACCGACGGCCTGGAGAACGACAGCTATGCCGCGTGCCACCGGACGGTGTCGCAGCGGGCCCGCGCGCTCGGGGTGCCGGTGTTCGTCATCGGGATGGGCGCCATCGACGTGCCCGCGATGTTTACGATGACCAACGAGACGCACGGGTGTTTTCTGTATGCGCCGAGCAACGAGGACGTCAAAGCGGTGTACCAGAGGGTGGCCGCGTTCATCGCCGACACGTGGGTGGTGACCTGGCCGTCGGCCGACGTGGACGGCGCGGCGCAGGTGACGATCAGCGCGGAGACCCCCGCGGGCAAGCTCCACGACACCCTCGTTCCCTGACCGACGAAGACCGCAGTGACAGCTGTTGGGAGCTACGACGCTCTGGCGAGTCTAGGCGCGCGAGGGCTCCAGCAGCTCAAGCTCGACGGCGCCCTTCTTGCCCTTGGGGCTGATCGTGACCACGTCTATCGCCTGATGGGCCGGTGTCGCCGTAATCGCCGACACAAGCTCCGGTAGTCCGATGACTCGACGATTTCCGAGCTTCACCAGGATCGCGCCGTCAGCGATGCCGACCAGGCCGGCCGCCGAGCCGGGCTCCACGGCGGTGATCAAGACGCCGTCCCCGTCCAGTTGGTCCACGGAGACCCCGAGGCGCTTCAGCTCGCGCAGCCACACGAACGCCTCGCACACGACCGCGTCGACGTGCGAGTAGATGCGCCGGCGCGCGGCGCTGCCCATACGGGACGACAGCCCGCGCCCCGGGCGGGACAGGCTGGCGGGGTCGATTTGAACATGCGCCAGATGTCGGGACTCGTCGATCAGCTCGTTACAGCGGATGCACGGGCTGTGTCGGTCGCAGACAGGCAGCCATCGTCCTGACACGCGCGCAAGCCGGGCGGCGCTTCGATCGCAGCCCGGGGGCATGGCGCAGCCCACCACGTCGGGGTAGCCGCACTCGTCGCAGGTGCCCGCCAGGCCGTCGGCGACGGTTGTCGCGCCGTCGCAGTCCGGACATGTCGCTTGTGCCACCAGCACGCTCAGGCGCGATCGCTGGTCGAGCTCGGACAGCAACCGCCGCAGCGCGGTGAGCACGCGCACATCAAACGGGGCCTCCGCCGTCTCGACCGTCTCTGCGGTCCCGGACGCCCGGGCGCGGGCCTCCGCCAGCTGGCGGTGAAGCTGATGCTGGCCCGGCTGCGCAAGCCCACACGCCTGGTCCGGACAGGCCGCGGCCAGCGTGCTCACTTTTCGCCCACAACTGAAGCAACGCGTCAGCGCCAAGGGTCCTCCGGGTATTCGCTGCAGGCCGAATCGTATCCCAGCGGCCGGACCGGCAGCAAACCCCCAGACTTGACCTGCGCCAGGGGACTGATTTCTGGGACCTCGCCGAATTTCGCTCGGGTCGCAAGCCCCCACCTCGTGACGCCACACCGTCGTCTTTGCGGTCTGTTCGGGGGGCTGAGCGCTCGTGGCCGGGGCGCGACGCCGACGGCACCATCCTTGCGATGGCACCGGGCCATGCCTGTATTTGCTCCACGCTCCAAATCGCCTGTCCAACCGACCCGAGCGTCCGGCCTCGACCTCGAGTCAGCATCCGATCCCAAAGCGGCGCTTCGCGGGCTGGGTTACGCGGCGGCGCAGCAAGCCCTGTCGCCCGACGTCAGCAAGCTCATCGCCCGCAAAGACGAGGCGGCGCTCTGCCGGATCGCGGACCAGGAGCCCGGCCGTCTCGCGGGCGCGACGTGGCAGCAGTGTTGGGCGGTCGTCGACCTGCTGCAGTGCGGGCCGACGGGTCCTGCAGAGGAGCGCGGTATCCGCAATGTGCTGGCCGGCGCCGGTGTGGCGGATCGCGCGGCCATCCTGAAGCGAATCGACCAAAATCCGGACCACCACGACGTCGAGGAGCTGGTCTACCACGACATCGACGACCCGGCGGTGCGGGCCGAAGTGAAGGCGCTCATCGACGAGACCGCGGCGCTGTCGAAGCCGCTTGGCGTGATCAGCGACTTCGATGACACCGTGGTTCCGCACTACGACAAGCGATATGGAAAGGAGTTTCCCGGAGCGCGCGACTTTTACTCGGAGCTGCTGAGCCAGGGCGCCGGCGGCAATGTGCACTGGGTCACGGCTCGGCCCGAGCTGGTCGCGGGCGGCGTGCGCGGCAAGCTGGAAAAGCGGGGCATGCCGAAAGGGGCGCTGGAGACCGGCAGCCTGTCCAAGCTGGTGTTTGAGGGCGAGCCCGGGATATATGCGGAGAAGGTGTCTGACATTCGCAAGATTATGGAGCTGCATCCGGGGCAGCGCTTCGTGCTGATCGGCGACGACAGCCAGCAGGATCCCCACGTGTACGCGGCGATCCAGAAGGAGTTTCCGCAGCAGGTCGCGGCGGTGTTCATTCGGCGCACCGGCAGGGCCGACTCACCGGAGCTGCCGGCCATCCAATATGTGGACGACTACCACCAGGCTTCGGCGCTGTGGAAGGGCGGGCAGTCGGACCAGCGATGATCGCGGTGGAGGCCCTGGTTGATGAGTTTCCTGCGATCGCTGTTGCGGACGTAGGCGCCGCCATCGTCGACGGCGGCGATCCGGAGCCGTATGAGCCGCTGCTGCGTCGCGGGCTGGCGACCCTGGTGGGGTTTGAGCCGGACACAGACGCCTGCGCGCGCCTGAATGACGCCGGCCGCGGGCGGTTTCTGCCGGTCGTCGTCGCGGACGGCTCACCCAAGACGTTTCACGAGTGCGCGTCGCCGCTCTGCTCGTCCATCTTCGAGCCCGACGAGCAGCTGCTGGAGCTGTTCCAGTACATCGCGCCGTACATGAAAAAGACGGGCGAGCGCCCCGTCGAGACCAGCAGACTGGATGACGTGGCGGGCCTTGGCGAGGTCGACTTTTTGAAGATCGACGCGCAGGGCGCCGCCTACGAGGTGCTGGGCGGCGCGGCTCGCGTGCTGAGCGAGGCTGTCGCGGTTCACGTGGAGGTGGAGTTTGTGCCGCTGTACCGCGGACAGCACCTCTTTCGGGACGTCGACCGCCTGCTGGCCGAACGCGGGTTTACCTTCTTTCGTTTCGCCAGCTTCTCAGGTCGCGCGCTCAAGCCCATCGCGTACGACGACAAAGTCAACACCCTGGGCAGCCAGTGGCTGTGGGGTGACGCCGTGTACATCCGTGATTTCATGACGCTGGAGACGCTAAGCGCCCCCAAGCTGCTGAAGCTGGCGGCCGTCCTACACCATTGTTATCTCTCACATGACACGGCGGCGTTTGTTCTAGCCGCCCGCGACCGCCTCACAGGCGACGACCTGAGCGCCCGCTTCATAGAGCACCTGGTCGAAGCCGACTGACACCCCTCGGCAACCGAACCCTGCCCGAACACCCTGTGGTGAAAAACTTCACATAGCTTTGTCACGATCGGGGCACTGCGCCCCGGCATGGGGTGTGCACATCAAGATGGCGGAGGTACGCCAATGAAAACACAGATCGCAATGACCCTTTCCCTGCTCGCCATCGCAACCCTGACCCTGCCCGCGCGCGCCGACGCAGCCGCAATAATGTGTGACTGCATGGGTGACGGCGTCAGCTGGACAGTGCCCGCCGACGGCGCGGACAACGTGCCGACCAATGCCCAAATCGTGGTCTCGTGGCCCGTTGCGGCGACAAAACTAATCCTGATCGAGGCCGAGAGCGGCGAGCCGATCCCCTTCCAGCTCAATCAGCTGGACACCGAGCTCTTTCAGCTGGTCCCCACACAGACGTTGAAGCCCAACACGGACGTCACGGTCAGCGCGCAGGACGGCCGGCACTCCACCTTCCGCGTGGGAAGTCTGCAAGACGACGTCGCCCCCATCCTGGGCGCCGTTAGCGTGGACGGCGCAGGAGAGGCGCTGTGCAACGACACCGTGCGCACGGCGGTCACCGTCAGTGGACTGGCCGACGACACGACCGAGTCCGAGGCCCTGCTGGTCAAGCTGGACATTCAGTCGGCGTCCGGCGCCTCGACCCTGCTGGTGCGTCCCGATGCGATGGGCTGGCTGCGCAACGCGTCGGGCTGTCACAACACCGTCGACGGGTACCAGTGCACGTTGCAGCTGGGTCACGACACGCAGGGCGGGCACTGCATGAACACATTTCCGGCCGCCGAGGCGAGCACAGTTCACTCGATCACCGTCACGATCGTGGACGCGGCCGGCAATGAGTCCACGCCCACAGAGGCGGTGGACTTTCAGTTCGAGCACGTGCCCAGCGCTGGGGCGGGCCGCTGCAACTCGGACTGTCAGGCGCGTCGAAACAGCTTGTTTGGCGGCTGTACATTCGCCAGTCGCGGCGGCACGGGGGGCGGTCCTCTCGGGGTCATCGTGCTTCTCTTGACTATGGTAGCCTTGGCGTCGTGGCGCAGTTGGCTCAAATCGTCGTGTTCGGAGCGTCCGGCGATCTCACAGCGCGCAAGCTGATCCCGGCTCTCTTCTTCAACTATCGCGCAGGCGCCTTCAAAGGCCCGGTGCAGGTGATCGGCGCAGCACGGCGCGACAAGACCGACGACGCGTGGCGCGCAGAGCTGGCACAGTGGCTGCCACAGGAGGACCGCGATGAGTTTCGGGCCTTCGCCCAGCGCGTCTTCTACCAGCGCGCAGACTCCCTCAAGCTCGAAGAACTTCAAGGCCTGAACGCACGCCTGGACGCGCTGGCCGGCGATGAGGCCGGGACGTGCGGGCGGCTGTTCTACCTGGCGCTGAAGCCGTCGCTCTTCGGCGCGACCGTGGCCGGTCTTTGCCAGGCCGACATGCTGCAGTGCCCGCCAAAATCGGAGGTCGGCTGGCGGCGTGTGGTCGTCGAGAAGCCGTTCGGTCGCGACCTCGAGAGCGCGCGAAAGCTCAATATAGAGCTGCTGAGCTACGTGCGGGAGGACCAGCTCTTCCGCATCGACCACTACCTGGGCAAGGAGACCGTCCAAAACATCCTGGCCTTCCGCTTTCAAAACTCCATCTTCGAGCCGCTGTGGAACCGCAATCATGTC
>CAZJHX010000250.1:0-10488 GCA_964545715.1 uncultured Myxococcales bacterium | reverse complement strand
TTTACGCCCGATCAGGTAGGAGAGTCATGCCGTCGTTCCAGGAGAGCCGCACCCCAATGAAATACTCATAGTACTGTCCGCACAGGAACAGGGCCCCACCGAGGATGGTGAGACCGAGAAACTTCAGCGCTTCCGCCCGGTTCTTTTCCACCACGGCGGCATATGCCAGCACCATAGTAATGCTGGAGCAGATGAGCAGAAACGTCAGGCCCGCCGTGAAGTTGATGCCCAGCTCGGGCAGCCCTTCCGGGATCCACACGTCCGTGCTCGCCCGCAAAATGCCGTACGCGAGCAGAAAACCCGCAAACGTGAGCGCATCCGAGAGCAGGAAGATCCACATGCCGACCTTGCCGGCACTGGCCTTGCCGAAGTGATGATCCTCCGGCCACTCCTCGGGCATTAATGAATGATGATGGTGGTGTTCGGCGTCCGCCGCGTGAGAAGACATGCGGGTATCACCCTCCTGCTTTACCCGACCAGTGGCGTATTTAGCACACCATCTGATCGGTCGCAATCAACCGGCTGTTGCAGTTTTCTGAGCGTCTTGCGGCGCCCAGTCTTGGCACGAAACCAGCACGCAAGAAACGAGCACATTGCAGGGGGCTCGACGGACGAGCTGCTGCATGACCGATCCCAATTCATCTTCGTCCGCCTCGGCATCCAAGCCGGTGCGGCCCGCTACAACAACCCACGGGGTCGTCTCGCACAGGTGCTCCACGAGCGCCTCGGCCGGTTTGCCGTCCAGAAGCGTCGTGCGAACTTTCAGGCCCGCAGCGCGGACCACGTTGCGCGCCAGTCTGAGGTGCGCCTCGATGAGCTCCTCGTCCTGGGCGGTCGCCACCGACACGATCTCGATCGTGCGCGCTGGCTGACCGTCGACCTTGGCCAGCGCCAGCGCGGCCTGCAGGCCACCCCAGCTACCGGCGGACCCGTCCAGAGTGACGACGATCGAGCCGCCGGCCTCCAGCGTGGCCATCTCGGGGTCGCGAATCACAAAGTAGTTTCGCTTGGTGCGGCGCATGGTGCGCTCGCAGACCGACCCGGCCGTGCTCTGGCGAACCGCGCCCTGCCCGAGCGCGCCCATCAACACCAACTGGTAGTCGCCCTCGTCGATCTCGCGAACGATCTCCTCGAAGTTGCGACCGTCGGCGCGCAGGCGCACAAACTCGACGCCCGCCTCATCGGCCATCTTCTCCATGCGGTCCAGATAGCTGTCGCTGATGAGCTGCAACCCGCGGGTGATCAGCGCGTCGTGAATGCGACGCTGCTTCTCCAGCTCAGTCTCCTCTTTGTACTCCTCGGGCAGCGTGAACTCCATCTGCTTGAAGCGCGTGTCGTGGAGTGCTGCGGCGTACACGTGGCTTCCGGCCACTTTGGCGTTAAACGCCTTGCCCAGCTGCACGCCGAAGACCTCGCAAGCATTGCTGTGCTCCGAGTTATCGACGGGGACGTAAATGGACTCGAACATCGGTGTCTACGTTCCTTAAAGTGATTCGCGCGCGCACGATATCCCGGCGCGCATCGGCCTGTCAACGGACCCTTGACGCAGGTCAATCCCCGCGATTGACGATCAACGAAATGTCCTTCAGTAAGGCGTCTATCTCGCTGTCTTCGCGGCTGTCGTAATAGCCGCGTACCTGCGCCTTTTGGTCGACCAGCGCCAGATAATACGACCGTGTGGAGTCAAACGCCTTGTGGCGGGGCGTGCCGGCCTTTCCGCGCGGCTGCACAACGCCGAAGATCTCGGTGATGGCTGTGCGGACGGCCTCGGGATCGCCCGTCAAAAACGACCAGCGTCCCCGACTGGCGCGATGCTTCTCCGCAAAGGCCAGCAGCTCGGCCGGTGTGTCCTCTTCGGGCTCCAGGCTGATCGTCACGAGGTGAAACGCAGAGCCGACCTTGCGCGTGCGATGCTGCACGTCGTACAGCCGCTCGGCGAACTCGGCGCTGCCGTAAGGGCAATCCAGGCAGTTCATGCTGGCGACCCAGACGCGGTGTTTGAGCTCGGGGCTGCCGAACGCGTTGCCGTGCTGGTCGATCAGGCGGAAGTTGGCTACCGCGCTGAGCACAGGCACCTTGGCCGGTGTGTCTCGCAGCATCGTGGTCCCCAACGGCAGCGCGATGGCAAGCGTGCAGAACACCAGCCAGAAGACCCAGCTGCCCGTCAATCGGGCCGCAGTCGCTTGAATCTTGTCTCCAATGGCGCTCATCGCGCGGCACGCTAGCAGACGAACTATTAAAAGGCTATGGTCCGCTTCCGTGGACTGGCTGTGGCCCATCTATCTAGAGCACATCGGGCGGATTCTGCCTCCGGGCGGATCCGAGCAGCACACCTTCATGCAGTCCCTGGTAGAGAGTACGGCCACGCTTTTTGCCATGGAGCCCATCGGCGACACCATCCGCTTCAAGGGGTTGGGGCGTTGGCCGCTTCCGGAGGTGCCCGACCTGCTGGCCGACCCGAACGCGTTCATCGCCAATCGCTACGGTGGCGGCAAGTACAAGGTCAACTTCCACCACGTCGACACGTTTGTCGGCACGCATAATTTCCGCACCTGGGGCGACGAGCTCTGGCGTGACGCCAAAGAGGTCGTGTTCGACTGATGCAGCTGAAGATGGTCCATAAGATCGTGATCGGCGCCGCCCTCGGCCTGGGCGTCATCTTCGCCGTCTACTCGGCGTCACAGTCCGACTGGATCATGACCGGCGTGTCAGCCGGGGTAACCGGGGCGCTCGGCGTGTATCTGTGGAAGTTTGTCGCCAAGACCCGCCGCCGGCAGCGCCCCTAAGTAGCTCGCGACGGCGTCGCTGACCCGCCCGGCCTCGGCCGTGCACGTGTTGATGCCCACGCCGCGGAAGGCGTTGCCGGTGATCAGCAGCCCGGGCAGGCTCAACAGAGCGGCCTCTGCGCGCTGAAGGCGACGCTTGTGTCCGACCTGATACTGCGGGATGCCCAGGTTGTGCCGGTGCACCTGCCGTGTGATCGGCGCCGCCGCGATCCCCAGCGCCTGTCGCAGCTGGACCTGGACCTGGTGTACGAGATCCTGATCATCAAGCTGACAGATATGCGTGTTTCGCGCGCCGCCCAGCACCGCCTGCAGCAGCACCTTGCCGCGATCGCCACGCTGGCCTGGGAAGATGCTCGTGCTCCACAGCACGCCCAGGATGTTGCCGCCCTCGCGACTGGGCACCAGGTACCCGAAGCCGGCCAGCGGGTTGGGGATATCCGCCTCGCGGTACCCCAGCGCCACCATGGTCACCGGCGCGTACGGCACGTGTCCGCAGACCTCGTCCAGGCGCGGGTGCAGGCCGCCCAGGTAGCCGCGCGCCGCAGGGCCCGGGGCCGCCGAGACCACCACGTCCGCCAGCAGCTCGGTCGGGTTGCGTCCGCCGATCTCCACGCGCCATTGGTCCTTGTCGCGACGCACGCGCGTGACCGGGCTGTTGTGATGCAGTGAGGGGCCCAGGCTGCGCGCCAACGCGTCCGTCAGCTGCCCGATGCCGCCGCGAAACGAGACGTACCGGCTACGGCCGATGCCCGAGGGCGCGCTGCTCGGCGTGTCCGGACGGCGCCGGGTCTGCAACAGACCGCGGATCAGGCTCTTGCCGTTGCCGTCCAGACCCGCCAGGTGAGGCACGGCGGCCTGAACGCTGAGGCGGTCGGGATCGCCGGCGTAGATGCCCGACACCACGGGATCCACCAGCAGCTCTGCAGCCTCGCGACCCAGGCGGCGGCGTGCAAACTGGCCTACCGTCTCGTCCGCTCCCGCCGGGGCAGGCGCAACCGCCGGCTCCATAAGTACACGCGCGCGAGCGCGCACGCTCAGCAGGTCACTGGTCATGAACGTGCGAGGGCTGTCCGGGAAGCGGCGCAGGCGGCCGTCCGACAGGATATAGCGGCGGCGCACCTGCTCGTCGCCGCAGATGATCTCATCCGCCAGGCCGACGCGCTCAGCGATCGCCAGGGTCGACGGGTCGCGATTCAAGAAGCCGCTGGGGCCCGCCTCCCACAGGAAGCCGCCGTCGCGCCCTGAACGGATGGTGCCGCCCGAACGTTTTGAAGCTTCGAGGACCACGACTTCCGTCCCGGGAGCCTTGTCCTGAATCAGTCTCGCGCAGGACAGGCCCGAGATACCACCACCGATGACTACTACTCGGCTCATTGGAGGGCCTGTCTACTGCGTCGAGCGAAGGCTTGTCAACCCGCGGTCTTTGGGGTATCACCCTGCCGCGAACGAACGAACCTGAACGAAGAAGAGGACACGATGAACGCACGATTGATCGCACTGCTCGGCACCATGTGCCTCGCGCTGGCCTTCGCTGGCTGTGGCAAAGACAAGGCTGCCGGCAAGAAGGGTAAGCCCGCCAAGAGCGGCAAGAGCGGCAAGAGCGGCAAGCCCGGCAAGAGCGGCGGTTACGCTGAGGGCGCAGTGGATAACGGCGGCACCATCAGTGGGACTATCTCCTACGGCGGCACGCAGACGGATACCAAGCTGAAGCTGACCAAGGACAACTCGGTCTGTGGCGAGGGCGAGGTCCAGGGCAACAAGCTGATCGTCGCCGACGGCAAGCTGGCCAACGCGATCGTCGCGCTGGAGGGCGTCTCCAAGGGCAAGGCCTGGGCCAACGGGTCGCCGACGGTGGACAACGCCAAGTGCCGCTTCGAGCCGCACGTGTCGATTGGCCAAAAGGGCGCAGAGCTCAGCGCCAAGAACAGCGACAGCGTGCTGCACAACACGCACCTGTACTTGAAGAAGGGCAGCAACGCGAAGAACCTCAAGAACATCGCGCTGCCCAACCAGGGCCAGACCCTGACGTACAAGATGAAGAAGTCGGGCCTCATGGATGTCCGCTGCGACGCGCACGAGTGGATGCAGGCCTGGGTCTGGGTCAGCGAGCACCCGTACGTGGCAGTGACCGGCGCCGACGGCAAGTTCAGCATGGGCGATGTCCCGGCGGGCGAGTACAAGGTCAAGATCTGGCACGAGACTCTGGGCGAGGCCAGCGCCACCGCCAAGGTTGACGCCGGCGGCAACGCCACCGTCGATCACACCTTCAACTAACCTCAAGCGTTCAGCTTGGCGACTCAGCCCTCCATCGGTGTCCTGCTGATCAACGTCGGCACCCCGGACGCCCCGGAGGTGCCCGAGGTCCGGCGCTACCTGCGTCAGTTTCTCTCCGATCCCTACGTCATCGACATCAACCCTGTTGCGCGGTGGCTACTGCTCAATCTCATCATCCTGCCCAGGCGTCCCGCTAAGTCGGCGGCTGCGTACAGGAAGGTCTGGTTGCCGGAGGGGTCGCCGCTGACGGTGCACGGGCAGGCGATGGCCACGCGTCTGGAGGCCGCGCTCGGCGGCGATTACAAGGTGCTGCTGGGCCATCGGTACGGCAACCCGTCCATGGAGTCTTCGCTGCAGCAGTTTCGGGATGCCGGCATCGACCGGATCATCTTGTTTCCGCTGTATCCGCAGTACGCGGCGTCGTCGACCGGGACCAGCCTGCGGCGCGTGTTCGAACTGCTGGGCGACCAGTGGACCGTGCCCCAATTCTCGGTGGTGTCTCCGTTCTACGACGATCCCGGCTTCATCGACGCGATCACTCGGATCGGCACGCCGATTTTCGAGGACATGAAGCCGGACCGGGTCCTGTTCAGCTATCACGGGCTGCCCGAGCGTCACGTCACGCGCTGCGATGACTCCGGGGCGCACTGCCTGGCATCCCCGACGTGCTGCGACGCCATCGTGCAGGCCAATCGCAACTGCTACAAAGCGCAGTCCTACGCCAACGCGCGACTGCTGGCGGCGTCCATGAGCCTGGATGACGATGCGTGGAGCGTCTCCTTCCAAAGCCGGCTGGGGCGAACGCCCTGGATCAAGCCGTACACGGATCTCGTGGTGAACGAGCTGGCCGAACAGGGTGTGAAGAAGCTGCTTGTTTTCGTCTCCAGCTTTGTGGCCGACTGTCTCGAGACGCTTGAGGAGATTGGGATTCGCGCACAGGAAGATTTCATCGCCCACGGCGGCGAGGAGCTGCGCCTGGTGCCGGCCGTCAACGCCCATCCCCGCTGGATCGAGGCGGCGGCCGAGTTGGTGCGTCGCCAGTACGGTTGATGCGTCTGCTCATGCCGGCAGTCGTCCTCGTGGTGACCGGCTGTGCGGATCTCCCGGCGGCGCTTAGCCCGCTGGAGTTCGATGCCCTGGTGGACCATCCGGATGCGGCGCCGGCGCCCGACGTGGCCGACGTGGCCGACGTGGCCATCGAGGTCACGGACACCGGCCCGCCGGTCGACCCGGCCGACTGGACGGTGGACAAGGGCTATGCGGAGCTGGCGGATTATTTCTTCAACGTGGCCCCGCGCGCGTCCGGGTATGTCGCGGTTGGGCGCCAGCACCAGAGTGGCCAGAATCACCAGGGCGTCCTGGTGGCAACGGATGCCGCCGGGGTCGTCGAGCTCGGCAAGCTGTACGGCGAGCCGTTCCTTGCTGAGACCAGTCGGGACGTGACGGTGAGGGACGACGGCGGGTTCATCATGGTGGGCACGTCAACGGAGGCGGGATACCAGACCAAGAGCGTGTGGCAGGGCTGGATCGCGTGGATCGGTCCCCACGGCGAGGTCGAGCACGAGGAGCGGCTGGGGCGTGAGCACGAGCAGGACGCCTTCTGGGCCATCCATCCCCTGGCGTCGGGTGAGTTCCTGGTGGGCGGCTGGCGCTCAGGTGGGCTCGAAGACACGTACGACGCTTGGATGATGACCATCAGCGCGGATGCAAAAGTCACCGGGCAGATTGTGGTGCCCCTGCCGTCGCACCAGACGGCGCGCGGTTTTGTGCCGCAGGCCGAGGGGGCGTACTACGTCGGCGGCAGCCATGGTGGCCCCGTCGTGGGCACGCACGCGGACTCCGACACACTGGATCCGACGTCTGCATTCTGGATTGCGCGAATCGAGTCGGACGGGTCGGTGGGCTGGCAGAACTTCTACGGCGAGTACAGGTCGGTCGGCCAGGCGCTCAGCCAGAGCACGGCGGGACGGTTGGCGCTTGCCGGCTTCTATAACAACCCGGACCCTGGGAAACACCTGGACGGCCGCTACATCGTCGTCGAGCCGGACGGCACGCTGATCGCGGACCACAACTTCGGACCGTCCGGCCGCAATCAGTTTCACCAGATCCTGGCGACGTCAGACGGCGGCTTTCTGGCTATGGGCTACCGTCAAACCGAGCCGACGCATCGCGCCTGGCTGGTTCGGATCGACCCGGACGGCAACCCGCTGTGGGAGCGCCTTGCCGAACGAGACAACAACGTGACCATCAACGCGGGTATCGCCCTCGAGGGTGACGGGGGGCTCTTCGTAGGCGGCAACGGCGAGGGCGCCTGGATGCTGCGCACCGACGCATGGGGTAATGACACGGTCGAGCGCTCGGGCGAGTGCTACATGAAGACCATCAGCGACTGCGATGACGGCAACCCGTGCACCCTGGACGACTGCACCTACTCCGCGTGCAGCAACAGCGATGCGGTGGAGGCGGGCGTGTGCAATGACAACGACCCGTGTACGAGCGATCTCTGCGAGCCGTCGATCGGGTGCTTCACCAAGGCCGTGGCGGGCTGTCAGTAGAGCATGGCGTAGATCAGCACGCCGGTGACCGAGACGTAGAGCCACAGCGGCAGCGTGATTTTGGCGATCCAGCGGTGCTTGTCCACGTTCATGGTCCAGCCGCGGTATAGCGTGACCAGCGCCATGGGCACGATGATCGCCGCCAGCACGATGTGCGTGAGCAGGATCACCAGATAAACGGCCTTGTAGTCGCCCACGTACTGCTTGGGACCGGCCTTGAACCAGTGGTAGATGACGTACGAGACCAGAAAGGCGCTGGAGGTGGCGAAAGCGCCGAGCATGATGCGCTTGTGCAGCTCGATACGCTTCTGCTTGATCAGCACCAGGCCGATCACGAGCAGCACCGTGGTCGCGGCGTTGAACGAGCAGTTCACAAGGGGCAGCGCGGAGACATCCAGGCTGCCGGCCATCCCTTCAGGGCGTGGTCCCAGGATCAGAAAGGCCACGGCGCCGCTGATGAGGACGCTGACGATGTAGATGATGCGGAGCCAGAATCCGTCCGCGTTCGCCGGCGGGCTACTCTTTGAAGGCGACTGCATAGAAGAAGGCTACACACATCTCGTCGGTTGTGCCCTCCCCCCACTTCTGATCGACCGGCTCGAGCTGCTCGTTGTCGACCCACTGCTGGTTTGCCTGGGTGTTGTCCCAGTGGCACTCCAGCCCCAGCTCGTCGCCGGGGGCGAGGTCCACGGGCTCCATAAAGCCGTAGTTGCGCTGCCAGCCGAAGTCGTACTGGTCAATGTTCAGCAAGCACTCTGTCTCACCCGCCTTGTCGCCGGATTTCCGGTTGACGAAGACGCTGCCGTAGCTGCCCAGCGTGTGCATGTGCAGCGACGCGGAGTACAGCCGCAGGCGCTTGTCGGACGTGTCGAAGAACGGGAGCTTCCAGGGATCGGAGGCCCACGTGTGCATGACGTCGGCCTCGCCTTTGGGGATGTTCATCCCGGCGCCGCTGATCCACGCGAAGTTGGCCCACGGCATGATGAACGCCTCGTGGTCCACGTCGTCGCTGAGCTTGAAGACCACGCTGGTGCGGTCGGGCGCGGGCTCCGTATCCAGCGTGTTGTAGTGCAGCTGCAGCGCGATCTTGGAGCCGGGCGCGATCGGCATGCCGGTGCCGGGCGGAGTGTCACCGCCGACGCCGCCGGGGGCCCAGCCGCCCAGAAAGCGCACACCCAGAGACTGCATGCCGCCCATGCCGGTCGGACCACCAAAGCACTCGTAGCCGGGGCCGTCGTCGTCTGTGTCGTATTTTTCGAACGTCTCGACCTGCGCGGGCGGCACCAGGTACGCGATGATGTGGTGCACCACGTTGGGGTTGCCCGGCTTGGCCCCGAAGCCCGTGATGTATTTGTGCTCGTCCTCGGGCCAGTCCAGCAGGAAGCAGCGGTACTCGTCGGGGGACTTCACCATGGTGTAGTCCAGCGGCATCTCGATGGTGACGTCCTCGCGGGTCAGTGTGGCAAAGGTGCGCGCGCGGACCTCGGCCGGCGTGGCGTTCTCGTCGCCCATGGTGGCCCCGGTGTCGGCCCACTCGGAGATCGTGGCGATCTCATCTTCGTCCAGCGACTCGTCGTACGCGTACTCCTTGCAGCCGTGCGTCGCCAGCCAGGGCGGCATCGTCCTGTCGGTGACCTTCTCCTTGATCAGCGGGGCCAGCGCCTTGACGCCTTCATAGGTGTCCAGGGGCGAGTTCTCCCGGATCTGGCCCTCTGAGTGGCAGCGCACGCACATGGTGTCCAGGATCGGTTTGATGTCGGTGTAGTAGGTCAGCGCGCCCTCGATGGGCTCTTCCTCGACCGGGGGCTTCTCTTCTTCGGGGACGGGCGCCGGATCGGCAGTGACAGGCTCGGACTCAGAACACCCCAACGACAGCGCCAGCAGCGCCGTGACCAACAACCTCATGTGCGAACCTCCAAGTACAGCGGGCTGAGTCTAGCGGCTCTATGCTACGGTCGCCAAATGGAAAACCGCCCCCGCCTGGTCTATGCGGACGACGACGGCCAGATCTACGACCATCCGGAGCTGCTCATGGTGGGCGACGCGGGTGGCGGCGGTGAGCTCGTCCCGCCTGAAGAGATCGTCGAGGTTCCACGCGGCTCGGACCTGTACACGTTGCCCGGTCGTCGGCCGGTGGGTGTCGACCCGAGCAACGGCGAGCTCGTCATGTTGGACGGCCCGTTCCATGCGGTCAGCGTGTTCTTGGCGCCCGCGTGGCTGCGGCTGCGCAACCCGGTCTTCGAGAAGCAGCCGCGTGCGCCGATTCTGCCGCTGTTTGCGTATGCGGCGATGGGCTTTCGGGACGACGCGTTTGTTACGGCGGCCGTGAGGGTGGATCCGGAGCATCGGCAGGACCCGTGGCGCTTCGATCTGAACACAATTCAAGACAACGTCACTGCGCGCCGCGCGCAGAGCCCCGACAACAAGCTGATCAACCAGCTGGACCGGTGCGCCATCGAGTACGGCTGCCGCGCGGCCCAAAACTACTTTCTGGGGCGCTTCGAGGCGCCGCTGCCGATCAGCGAGGCCTGCAACGCTACCTGTGTGGGCTGCATCTCTCTCGATCCGGAGGGCACGGACGCCGCGCACGAGCGCATCTTGAAGCATCCGGACGCGGACGAGATCGCGAAGGTGGCCCTGGAGCACATCGCGGCTGTAGACCACGCGGTCGTGTCGTTCGGGCAGGGCTGTGAGGGTGAGCCGCTGCTGCGTGCCGACGTCATGGAGGAGTCGATTCGGCTGATCCGCGACAAGACGGACAAGGGCACCATTCACCTGAACAGCAACGCGTCACTGCCCAATGCGGTCGATCGGCTGTGCAAGGCCGGGCTGCAGTCGCTGCGCATCTCGATGAACGCGGCGACCCCCGAGAT
>CAZJHX010000249.1:0-10512 GCA_964545715.1 uncultured Myxococcales bacterium | reverse complement strand
GGGCATGCGCCAGGGCCCCAGACCGCGGCACTGCGGCGCCGTGGGGCTCCTTCTAAGGGCACCACCCTGAGGGCGCCGCCCGATACCCTGCGGCGGCGCCGCAGCACCACGTTCTAGCCCCCTGGCACGATGCAACTACGCAACGTTGGGGTAGACTCTGCCACGGCAGAGGGGTCCCGGGGAGGTCTGATGCGCCAACAATCCGCATGTTCGAGTCTGATCGTGGTGCTGCTGACCGCCGGCTGCGGTCACGCAACGTATGACGGCAAGGTCATCGACGCCCACATCCACGTGGACTTCGACAAGGCGACGGCTGGGTCGATGCACCCGACGCGGCGGCTGTTGCCCCAGGACCTGGACAAGGCGCTGACCAACCCACGCGTGATCCGCGGCATGATCGTGATGGCGACGGGCGGCCCGGACAAGACGCGAGCGCGCAACGACAAGCTGATCGCGTGGGTGAAAGGCGACCCGTCGAAGTTTGCGATCGGCTCGGTGAATCCGAATGACGGCGACGCCGCGATCGAAGAGCTGAACCGCATCGCGGCGCTGGGCGTGCGCTGGCTGAAGCTGCATCCCAACACGCAGAAGTTCGACGTGGCGGACAAGCGCGTGCTGAAGGTCGTGAAGCGCGCCGGGGAGCTGGGCATCCCGATCACGTTTGACGCCAGCGTGGTGCTGGATGCGGATCAGATCGGCAAGTTCGTGATGCTGGCCGCGCAGGCGCCCAGGGCGCAAATCGTTATGGCCCATATGGCTCTGGCCCGGTTTGACGAGCTGGTCACGCTGAAGATGCTGGAGGTCTATCCGTGGTGGGGTCGAAACCTCTGGCTGGAGGTCTCGGTGGCGGCGCCGCTGTACGCCGACTCGCCCCGGCATGACGAGTTTGTGTGGGTGCTGCGCAAGCTGGGCACGGACCGCGTCTTGTTTGGCTCGGACTATCCCGTCTTCACGCCGACCGAGTCGATAGAGGCGGTGCAGAGCCTGGGCCTGACGGTCGAGGAGCAGCGCCAGATCTTGTACGAAAACGCTGCTGGGCTGCTGAAGCTGGGGGAGCGGTGATCTCCAAGCAGCAGCTGCTCGACGCGGTGCGAGCGCAGGTAGCGGCCGAGGTCGACGCGGCGGTGGCGGCGCAGAAAAAGACGCAGGCGGGCGCGGTGCACCCCGAGGCGCGCCAGGAGGGCAGCAAGGATACGCGCGCCATCGAGGCCGGCTATCTGGCACGGGGCCTGGCCCGCCGCGCCGAAGAGCTGCAGGAGGCCCAGGCCCGGCTGGCGCGGGTCCGCGTGAGAGCGTTTGGCGAGGACGACGCGATCGATCTCACCGCGCTGGTGACGGTGGAAGACGCGGAGGGCGTCGAGGCGGTCTATCTGCTGCTGCCGGCCGCCGCCGGACGGCGCGTCGAAGCAGGCTCGGTGACGGTGAGCGTAGTCACCCCGCAGGCGCCGCTGGGACGTGCGCTGCTGGGACGCGCCTTGGACGACGACGTGACCGTGACGACGCCGCGAGGTCCGCGCGACCTGACGATCACCGCGGTCGCATGACTCAATTGAGCGCTGTTGGGAGAGACCTAAAGCAGGCGCGCCCACAGAGGTCGAAGAAGCCACAGCGAGAAGAACATGGTGGCGGGGCCGCGCTTCTTTTTGCTCCACAAAAAGCGGTACTGGCTCTTGAGGAAGGGCGCGGCCAGGAAGGCATCCGCGACCTGGACGGACTCGCGCGCGTTGACGGCTTTGTACTCCGCGTGGTCACCCCCGGCCGGGATGGTGCGCTTGGCTCCGTCCGCTACCCAACCTTCAGCGATGCGCTGCGCTTCGCCCATCAGCTGATCATGGGGCACCATCCACTGGACGAGCCCGGCCTCGTGCGCTTCCGCGCCGGTGGGGACCCAGCCCTCTTTTCCGAGCATGCGCGCCGCGTTGTCGGCTCCCAGAAGGCGCTCGAAGTGGACGCTGGAGCAGCCCTCGGGAGGGACGCCGAGCCGAGCAAACGGTGTGGAGAAGGTGGCCTTCTCGGAGGCGATGATGCCGTCGCACAGCGTGGCCGATGTGACGCTGGCGCCGATGGCCGGGCCGTTGGCGGCAACCAGGATCGGCTTGGGAAAGTCCAAGAAGCCGTCAAACAGCGCCTGGTTGTGCGCGATGATCTTCTCGCGCAGCTTTCGCGGATGCCCCATCTCCAGCGTCCCGCCGAGGTTGACCCCGGCGCAGTAGTACGGGTCCGCGCCCGTCAAGATGACCGCTTTGGTGGCCTCGTCGGCGGCAGTCCAGGCAAAGGCCGCGTGCAGGGCCTCCATCATGGGCTTGGTCCACCCGTTGAGGCGCCGCGGCATGTTCATGGTCAGCGTGGTCACGCCGTTTGAATGAGAGCGCTGGATCAGCGTGGTGTTGTCGTCCATCTCGACCCCCCGGGCACGTTGCCGCCGATCTATACCAGACCTGCGGATGGTAGGCTCGCCGAGATGATCATCAGAAAGGGCAGCACGCCGATAACCCAGGAGTCCGACGGCACGGAAAACCGCGTCGAGGCCCGGCGGATCTCGGACGCCGGCGGCCTGACCCAGTTCGGCGCGCACGTGCACACGCTGGGCCCGCACGCCAGCGCCTCCAACCGCCACTGGCACGAAGAAGAGGACGAGCTGTTGTACATGCTCACCGGCGAAGCGATCGTCATCGAAGACGACGGCGAGCACGTGCTCACCGCGGGCGACGCCGCCTGTTGGCCCGCCGGCGCGCCAAACGCGCACACGGTGGTGAACCGCTCTGACGCGCCCTGCACGTACCTGATCTGCGGCACGCGTCGCACAAACGACATCGTCCACTACCCGGACCTGGGCCAGACCCTGCATATCGAAGGCACCGATTGGCGCATCGTAAAGGCAGACGGGAGCCTGCTCAAAGAGGGCTACTGGAACGAGGAGCGACGCGACTGCGCGTCTTGCGGCGCGCTGCTGGAGCGGTCCAACCCGAGCGCGACCTGCCCGACGTGCTAGCCCGCTGCGCTCGCTAACCTTCTACGCGCGCGTATGCGTCACCGCGCGCGTCGCGCGTCATGAGTCGATGGTCGATGAACCCGCGACGGATGCTGGCCACGTCCTCGGTAAAGGCCTTCAGCCGGCTGTTGACCTCACTTTCGGCCCACGGCCCCGCGTCTGTAAACCACGTCCGCAGCGCGTGTCGCAGGATGACCTCGAACTTCTTGCGCTTCATCGGGTGCGCCTTCAGCCGCCCATCCGAGTCCAGGAACGCCGCAAGGACCTTGCGCTCGTAGGGATCCACGGAGTCCTCCGACGGCGCCAGCTCGCGAAGCTGATCGGCTGACAACAGCGCCCGCGCCTGCGTCTCCAGCGCCTGGGTCTCCAGCGCGTACAGGTGGTAATGCCCACGCACGCGGGCCGAGACCAGCCCGGCCGTCCCGAGCTTGTTGAGGTGGTGGGACACCGTTGAGGGCCGCAGCCCGAGCACCTCGGCCAGCTCCTCGACGGAGTGATCCCGATGCGCCAAGAGGCCGACGATCCGCAACCGGTTGGCGTCAGCCAGTGACTTGAAGAACGCGAGCAAGATGTTGTCGTGACTCATAACAATCTCCACGTTTCGATCATTATGAAATCAATTTCACACATGTCAACCGAATTACCCGTCGACCGGGTACGGTCCGTCCTCGAAGGTCTCGCTGTGGTAGGGCTTGGCGCCAATGGTTCGTGCCAGCTCACTGCGCGGATCGTCTCCGATCTTCAGACAGTCCAGCGCATGCTGAAAATCGTGCTGTGGGCGCCAGCCGAGCTCGCGGCGTGCGCGCTCGTTGACGTAGACCCGGTCCATGCTTGGATACATCCGCCAATCGCGACGCGCGTACTCCGCCTGGTACTCGGGAAAGCGTCGCCCCACGACTGCGGCGGTGTCGGCTCGCAGCTCCGCGCGGTCGTCCCGCGTAAACGGCGTCGTGGCGCTGATGATGTACTTGCCGAAGCCGATGTCGTCGGCGGCCTTCATCGCCAACAGGTGCGCGCTGACCACGTCTGCAATGTCGACCCGCCGATGCAGCAGCTCGTTGACCTTGAGGTTGCCGTCCTCGTACAGCTCCCGGCGATCCGGCCGATCGTCGGCCTCGGGAAAGAACCGCGACGTGCGCAGCACGACACACGGCAGCTGGTGCGTGCGATGAGACAGCTCGCACAGGTCCTCTGCAGCCACTTTGGTCACCCCGTAGATGTTCTTGGGTACGGGGACGACCTCCTCGGTGATCCAGGCCGCGGGCGCCTCGGCCGGTGGCACAAGCGCATGGCCGAAAGCGCTGGTTGTGCTGGTGAACACGAAAGACCGAACGCCGGCGAGCACCGCCTCTTCCAGCAGATTGAGCGTGCCGGTGATGTTGGTGTCGACAAATTGCTGCCGCGTGTGGGTGGCGACGTGAGGCTTATGCAGCGTCGCCGCGTGGAGGACGGCGTCAACGCCAACCATGCATCGAGCGACCACGTCGCGATCGCTGATGGACCCCACGCGGTCGGTAAAAGGCGACGGCAGGACGTCGACGCTGACGACCTCATGCTCGGTCTCATTGAGAGTCCGAACAAGCGCCTCACCGAGATGCCCACTACTACCTGTGACGAGAATCCTCATGGCGGCGGACTATAGGACATCTGGCGCTCGTTGCCTCGAGCGTGCATTACTGAGACGTCAATTTGCCATCACATCGCTCGTCCAGTCTTACCGCAATCAGGTAACACGTTGAAAACAAACAGAATCTCACCTGGCACGGCAATTGCTGACCAGATGGTCGACATATTGGAGAAGCACATGATCCGACCAATTATCGTGGCTGCATGTCTGGTTGTGGCCCTGGCAACACCCTCGCCGGCCGAAGCAGGGCAGCGCTCGCCGTCATCGGGCGGAAGCGCGCTGTGGTGTGGAGACTGGGACGGCGGAAAGCAGACGTTTCCGCAGGTACCCACCGGCGTTCGATACCACGAGGCCACGCAATGGGCCGCCGGCCCGAGCTCGCACGATCCGGACGAGGTGCTGGCGTGGATGGCCGAGGTCTCGTGCCGAAAGGGCGCGGGCCTGACGAGCTTTCGGCAGAGCTGGCTGGACAGCTACGACGTGGTGACCCCCAAGCTGCAGGTCGACGTGCTGCGCGCATACGCCAGAGACCGCGCGGAGTGGCTCCAGGAGGGCGAGCAGGAGTGCGCCCGATTCCCTGAGATCGCGGGCGCGTCCTTCGAGGCGGTCGAGCGCCGCCATCTGAGGCACGCCATGTTGTGCGACGCCGACCCAAAGACTGGATACCGCGGGGCGGCGGACGCGATTCGCCGCTTTGAGTCGTTTGAGATGGCGCGCCACTTCGATCACCCGACCCGTCAGCCCAGCGCCGTCTCGCGCGCGGTGATCGCACGCATGTGCGCCGGACGCCGTGCCGTCGATATGGGCTTTTGCCACTTCGACGCCGACCGGCTCGACCGTACGAAATACATCCAGGAGGTCTTCGCCATGCGGCTGAAGCCCGTCGCGCGGGCTCGCATGCTCGTCCACCTGGACGCGGTGGTGACAAGCGTGCGCCGGGACCGGGAAGCCGATGATTCCAAGCCGCAGGCGACGACCCGGCGAAAGCGCGCCCAGGAGGCCGGCAAACAATGGCAGGCGCTTGTCGCAGAGCGAGGCCCACTGCTGACCGCTGCATTCGACACGGAGACAAAGCTGCGCGCCGGACAGACCGACCCGGCCGGCTGCACCGCGGCCCGTGAGGCGCTCCTTAACGACATACAAGCGGCGGGCGCAAAAGACGGCGACGAGGTCGCGCGGGTCTTCCGCTCAAGTCGGTCCTCACTGCTGGCCGTCGTCCATCACGCGTGCCTGCGCATCGAGGGCCGCATCACGCTCGCAGCGGCGCTGAAACCCTTCCTGAGTCGCACGACCGGCCCACGTCGCGCCACGTGGCTGGCGTGGAACCAGGGCCGCAAGGGCCACGCGTCCTGGCGCCCCCGCACGCCAGAGGCAAAAGCGGTCCCAGTGCTGGGAAACATCGGAGATCGGGCGACCTCCTATATGGACACCTATCTCAGCGGAACCTTCACGGTAAAGACCATCAAGCGAAAGGGCGCCGACGCCACGGTCATCTTCAAAGCAGGGGCCATAAAGGAGCCGGTCTACCGCTGCCGGCGAACCAACAGAATCGAACGCATCCACCGAGACGGCCGCGTCGAATACGAAGAGGACTGCGTAGAGGTCGGCACCAAGACGATCCACCTCGACGAGGACCCGATCAAGACGCTGTCCGCGGAGATCTCCTGGCTCAAACCCAAGATGAAGCTGCAGTACGCCCGCAACGGCAGCTTCGCCGTCCCCCTGGAGGCCTACGATCGAAAGGGCCGCCTGGTCTTCTCGTTTGGCTTGCGCCTCCCCCCGGCTCGATAGCCCCCTTGACGCCCAGCTTGGAAATCCGAAGATCCCCTGCATGTCATTGAAGAGGATCGAGCAGTTATTCACCGAAGGGGAGACGCTGTCGTCATCGACCCGAAGGGCGATCGTGGCCAACGGCGACGCGGCAGTCCCGGAGTTGCTGGAGATCGCGCGTGACCGTGATCTGCTGATGGAGGGATCCGACGGCGACGGGTGGGCACCGATCCATGCCGTCAAACTGCTCGGGGAGTTGGGCGCGCAGGAAGCCGTCCCGGACCTGCTCTCGTTGCTTGAAGAGTCCGACTGCAACCAGATCGTCTACAGCGGCTGCATCCACGCGCTGACGTCCATTGGGGCGGCCTCGCTGGAGCCTACGCTCGCCGCTGTCGCGGCCAACCCCGACCACGAGTTTGTTCGAGCGGCGTGCGATGTGCTCTGCCGTTTGGGCGTGCGCGACGACCGGGTCTTCGAGCTGTTGGTCGAGGGCCTGGAAACGGAGCCCGACCTATTCGGCGGGTACCTTGCCGACTACGGCGACCCGCGCGGACTCGAAGCGCTGCTCGCAGCTGTCGAGCGCTACGAGCCCGACGAGGATCCAGGGGGCTTCATGGCAAACCAGACGCTCGTTGAGTTGGAGGACGCCATTCGGGAGCTTGGCGGCCAGATGACCGCCGTCCAACAGAAGCGCTTCGACCGCCTCATGGCCGCTCGCCGGCGCGGGGCTCAGCCGATCAATGATGCGCTGGACAAGTGGGCGGCGGCCCATGCCAACGGGCAGCGCCCCTCTCCGCCGGACAACCCTTACATGAAGCGACCGGAGCGGAAGATCGGCCGCAACAAACCCTGCTGGTGCGGCAGCGGCAAGAAGTACAAGAAGTGTCACCTCGGGCGTTGAACCCGAGAGTCCCGGCCAGGTCGCCGAGCGGCTCGGCGTCCATCGCGCCACCGGTGCCAGCCCGCCCGCTCGGCGCCGTTGAACTACATCAACTCGTAGAAGGACTCGCGGCCCACGTGACGCACGTACCGCCCGGCGAGATCGGAGATCGGGCCGAAGTCGTGCAGCGACATCCAGCCGTCGATGCCGCCCAGGTAGCACATCCGCTGGACCTCGAACGTGCGCTCGGCCGTGTCGTCGAGGACAAACCGGAGGACGCCGTCGTACCGCACGCTTCGCAGCAGCCTCGTTGCGGCCGGGCTGTTGAGATCTCCACCCATCCTGGCGATGACACTCGCGATCCCATCGATGTCGGACGCCGGTCCGTAGACGACGACGCTGTCCTTGTGCACATCGACACGGTGGTGGCGCAGGTGAGGCTCCCCGGCGACAGCTGCACGGACGGCGTCGACTTCGACCGGGGTGATCAGGCACGGGACGGCCTTGCGAAGCGAAACCTGGCCGTTGACCGACTCGCGAATCTCGTACCCGTCGGGTACGGCCTCGACGGCCTCGCCCCTTGGCTCGCGCGCGAACACGTAGCGGGACCGGCCGTTCTTCGTCGTGACCCGACAGAGGTAGTAGGTGTTGCCGCGTCGATTCGTGTGGGTGACGTGGTTCATCCGAGCACCGTGCCCAATCGGCGCATTCGAGGCAACTACGCCGACCATTTTGGGCGGCGCGTGCCCAACGTCTGTGGCGAACGTCCACCAACGACAATGCTGGCGCACGACCGGCTTCCTCTGTTCCGCGATGCATGACGAAAGCAGAGCCAAACGTCCTCAGAAGCGAACTCTCAGTTGAAACGTCCTCAGACTTAACGGCGAAAGCCCGTGCAATTGCACAGGCTTTCATGGAGCGGGAAACGGGACTTGAACCTGCAACTCTCAGCTTGGGAATCGAACTCCGACCCTTATGATTCCGAGGGGATGCGTTGCAGTCGCGCGGCTTTGCGATCCACTGCGCTACCGAACGATCCTCTGCGTGCGCCAATGATGGCACCGCGCAGTCGGGTGCTGACGCAATAGGAATCTCAAGGCAATCGCGGATGAGCGACTTCACTCACCTGCGCCGACAGCACGTCTAGGCGGTGCCACCTGAGCAAGGTTTCCGGCAGTCGCCCCTCTGGCTTGAGGGGAGCGTGGAGAACCCAGATGTCGAAGCTCTGGATCTGCGACCGGTATCGGTTGACCCAATCGACGACCCTCTGCGACCAGCCGCCCTTCAGACCGCTGCACACGAGGTGTATGGACGGTGGCACGTTCGCGTCCAGACTTCGCCAATCCCCCAGTCGCCTGTCTTCTACGAAGGCTTGGAGCGCTCGCAGGCGCTGCTTTGGGTCATGCCCTGACTTCCACTCCCAGCTCTCGTGCCGCGTGAGCCACCAGTCCGCGTACCAGGCCCACGTCACGTCGTTGCGTCCATGCGCCAACTCCATCCAGCGCGTCAGCTTCTTCAGGGCGTGACGCGCGTGCCCGGAATCCAGCGGTCCTTTCGCCTCCATGAGGACAAAACCACCATTGGGTCGTCTCCATACCCCATCCAGGTTGTGGTGCGACTCCCCTTGGATGTGCAGGTTGTCGCGATTCCAGAAGGGGCCGTACCACTGCTTCAACGTCTGCATGTTCCGCGTGGTCTCGATCCCGAGGGACTCGTAGGCATCGTCCGGGCGCTCGACGGCGGCCAGCAGGTCGGTCTCAGAGCTGCGTCGCTTGCTATCGCCCCGTGGGGCGGCCAGCTTCGGATGGTCATTCAAAATGGTAGGTGGAATGACTGCGGAGTTGGTCATGCGAGTCCCTCTGTCCTGGGCGGTGTTTTGCCAACCATTGCACGGAAATGCGAGGGGCTACAAGGGCTTACGAAGGCTGACGCGGGCGAGAGTCATCCAAATCATATCGGTGCTGAGTCTGCCCGTCGAGATGAAGGCGAAGCTGCTTGACGGGATGGAAACCGACGAGTGGTCGGTGTGGACCTGACCGGTTTATGCGTAGCTCCGCATAAACCGGTGAAGGTCAGACGCCTACTGCTGGCGGGCGACCGATGCTACTTTGCGTTCGTGACTGACGCCGCCCACCCCCTCTCGTTCCACCGCGCAGTGCCCGACGACACAGATCTGGACGCATTCAGCAGTGGCGTTGCAGAGGTCGACACCTACTTCCGGTCCAGGCAGTGGTTCAACACCCAGAAAAGCAAGGCGTCGCCGCCGACCTACCAGTTCAGAAACGCCGATGATGAGGTCGTAGGGTACGCGGCTGTATCGTACCGGAAGTGCGACCACCCCGAGGACGGTGCGCCGGACAGAGCCAAGTATCTGTCGATCTACGTCACCGGGCTGCACGAGCGCTTTCACGGAACCAAGAACCCGGCGGCCCCAAACGAGACGTACGCCGAGTCGATGTTCAGGGTGCTGGAGGACTTCGCCTGCGGGACTGCGGGCTGTGTCGGGATGTACCTCTGGGTCCGAGCCAACAACGCACGCGCCATCGCGTTCTACGAGAAAGTCGGCTTTGTCGGGGATGCTGCGGGTCCCGTTCAGCGGGACACTGGAGCACGACACTTGACGATGCGGAAGGTGTTTGGGCCGGCGACGTGACCAAGCACCTTGGCGCACCTACAGAAGAGGCACCGGCCCGTCGTCTTCCACGTCGGGTGGAGTCACGTCTCCCGTCTGGTTCTTCGCTCGTAGGTCCTCCATCCGGCGCTTCGCGGCTTCGACCTCGTCAGTGGGAAAACGCCAGTGGCCCCCTCTCGTCCGATACGCCCCCGGGAACTGTCCACCTTTGAGCCAGTTCTTGACCGTGTTGGCTGACGACACCCCTAGCAGCCGGGCCGCTTGGACACTCGTCAGATCCGCGCGAGGCCTGACATACTTCCGGAGGCTTGCCGCCAGATCCTCACGTCCCGCCGATGCCAGGGCGGCGGTCATCTCGTCGTACAACTCCTGCGGCATGACGGTCATGGCGTGCTTCCTCCTTGGCGGCTGGCCGCGCACTCCCTGTTCATAATAACGGCAAAATCGCCAAAACCATCAATTCAATTCATCAAAATCGTCAACCAGCCGCTACGATGCGCCGTTTTCTCCGGGCCACGGAGTGGGCGACGAACTCGCAGTTGAACGTTCTTAGGATTAACAGCGAAACCCCCTGCAATTGCAGAGGGTCTCGCGGAGCGGGAAACGGGACT
>CAZJHX010000248.1:0-10543 GCA_964545715.1 uncultured Myxococcales bacterium | reverse complement strand
GGCGGCGGGCGGCGGCGCCCGCGGGTAGGAACGAATTTGCGGCATCGACAACTAGAGCTCTGGTGGCGGCGGCAGCCCTGATCCTGACAGCGCCCATGACGGCGACTGCGCAATACACCACCATGGACCGAATGGACGCCGGCAAGTTCGCCGAGCTGCACTTCGACCTGATCCTCCCGGACGGCGACGACGGCAACGTGCTGCGCACGGACATCTATGGACAGATCACGTTCGGCAGCACAGGCGTCTACTTCAACATGCCGTTCACGCAGAGCTTTCCGGACGGGGCCGACGGCGACAGCGTCATCGGCGACCTGGAGCTGGGCGGCTTCTTCGTGATCGATCTCCCGGCGCTGGGCCTGGTCGCGCGCGCGGGCCTGCTGCTGCCGACAGCCTCGGACGCCACGCTGGGCGAGCTCTTCACCAACATCGCCGGCGCCTCCGGCCGCATCACCGATCTGGCCAACATCGGCCCCAACCACCTGACCCTGCGCTTGAGCGGGTCGCCCTACTTCGACTTCGGCCTGGCCTTCGCCCGCGGCGACCTGGGCCTGGACTTCCTGGTGCCCACCGGCGACAAGGGCGACGTCGAGGCCTTCTTGCGGGTCAATCTGGCCGCGGGCATCGGCCTGCCGCTGATCAGCCTGGCCGTCGAGCTGGCGAACATCGGCAACATCACGTCCGACGACGGCGACATCGGCGACCGCTTCATCCACACGCTGGGCATCACCGCCACGCTCAACGCCCCGTTCGTGCACCCATACGTCGGCTTTGTCACCCCGCTGGACGAGGGCGCCCGGGGCGAGGTCTACATCGTGGCCATCGGCGTACGCGCTGGCTTCTTCGACTGAGCGACCGAGAGACGGCTATGACCACCTCCAAACCTGTGTCCCTGGGCGCCCAACGCCTCTCCATGGAGCCGCCGCCGCCCTACCCCAGCGCGCTGGTCAACGTGACCAACCGCTGCAACCTGACGTGCGAGCACTGCTTTGTCTTTCGCGACGGCAACCCCAACGAGGTGGAGGGCGAGATGTCCGCCGACCGGATGCTCGCCGAGCTGGAGCGACTGCGAGACCGTCACGGCATCTCGCGCATGCTGTGGATGGGCGGCGAGCCGATGATCCGCTGGCGCATGCTTGAGAAAGGGCTGCCGCTCTTCGCGCACAACACCATCACGACCAACGGCACCATCGGTCTCAAAGACTTCGGCGACAACCTCACCTATGTCATCTCCCTGGACGGACCCCGCGACATCAACGACAGCGTGCGCGGCGCGGGCGTCTTCGATCGCGTAATGAAGACCATCGCCGCCATCCCCGAGGGCTTCGGGCCCACCGTGATGGTCCAGTGCGTGTTGCACCGCCAAAACCAGGACCGCGTCGAAGAGCTCGTGCAGGCGCTGCTCCCGACGCAGGTGCAGGGCATGGCCTTCAGCTTTCTGGTCCCGCGCATGGGCGAGGTCTCGGAGCGCGCCTGGGACAGCGTGGAAGAGCGGGAGGCGGCGGTAGACATCGTCGTCGAGCTGAAGCGCCGATATCCGCGCTTCATCTGGAACTCCAGCCGCAGCCTGGAGCTGATGCGCCCCGCCACGGCCAAGCTCGTGACCGACCACTGCCCGCTGCTGCTGACGACGCTGCCGCTCTACGTGGACGGCGATGACTTCTCCACACCGTTTTGCTGCTACGGCAACGATGTGGACTGCGACCGCTGCGGCGCCTGGGGCGTGTTCGCGGTGGCCGCCAAGCTCAGCGGCCCCTGGGACAACCCCGAGTCAGCGCCCGTGTGAGCGCTCAGGCGTGCCATAGGCCGGCCATCTTACCGAAAACCAAAGAGCGCGCTCTGGGTGATTCGCATGATCTCCGCGATCTGCTCCGGCGAGAAGTAGGCCGTCCGGACGGAGACCGGGTGCTGCCTGGCGTGCTCTTCTGACCAGAAGAAGACGCTGTTGAGTCAGAAGTGCTCTGTGATGCTGGGCGCGTTGAGCTTGAGCACGTCGATGACCGGCAGCGCGATCACCGGTCGCGCGCCCGGCGTGAGCACCTTCACCCGCAGGTCCGAGTCCACCTCGAGACGCATCGGGTCGTCACAGTGTGCGCACGTGGTCTCGATTGTGGCGCGCAAACGCCGGTCCGTCAGGCGCCCTTGCACGAAGGGCGTTGCGATCGCGTCGACACCTCAGGCCCCGTAGCAGCGCTCGCCCGACTCGAACGACAGATGGTGTGGCGTCCGGTGCGCCGTGACCGGATACGCCCAGACCACCTCGCCCGCGTCGTTGCGATACAGAAACGTCATGCGGGCCTCGAGCGCGTCCAATATGGAGGCCACCTGTTGCGGCGCCAGACCCAACGCCCGCACGAGCGCATCCGGCGCGACAGGCTCAGCCGTGCGGCCTATCTCGGTCACGAGAAAGTCGCGCACTCGGCGCTCATCCACGGACAGCTTCGCGACAACGCGCTCGACCGCCAGACGCGCGGTCTTCACCGTGGCCAGCCACGCAAAGCGCGGCAGCGGCACCCAGTGATCGCCCACCCTCAGCCTGGCGGTCTGTCCCATGAGGGCCAGCTAAGGCGCTTTCACCGTCAGAGTCCAGTTGTTGAACTGGCCCCCGCCCGTAGCGCACTCGGCGCACCGTTCCAGCTCGACGCCGGTGGCCGACTGTCCCAGGTCGATCATCGTCACGTCCCACAGGCCCTTGGAGCCGGTCGCTATCAGCGTCTCCTGCTGCGACGTGACGTGGCCGCTTTCATCCAGCTGGGCGGTCGGGCATGTGGCCTGGCCGGCCTCGCCGAAGGTGCACACGTCCCCCAGGCGGAACTCTAGACGAGCGCTGTCCAGCACGCCGTCGCCTGCCGGCGGATGGACGATGATGGCCTGCGCCGGGATGCACGTGCCGGCCGGATTGCGCTCGGTGCAGTGGCGGTCAAAGTCCATCATCGGCATGGCGGCCGTGGCGTGGCCCTGCCAGTGTTGCGGCACCTGGAGCAGGAAGGCCACGTCCGTGCGGTCCGCGTGGGTGAGATCCACGGTGAAGATGGTGTCCGGGCCGAAGTGCTCGGGACCCGGCGCCGCGTCGAACCGCCGGTGGGTGCGCTGGCCGCCGTTGCTCACGGCGTAATGCGGGTAGGTACTGGTCTCGGCCGCGCCCTCACCGAACTCGGTGGCGCCCTGCGCGTCGCCCTCCCGCGCGCAGGCATCGACGCCGGCGAGCACGTTGCCGTCGTTGTCCACCGCAACCAACAGCTCGCAGTTTACGACCGTCGCCATGTACCGGATGTTGGACGCCGCGCGGTCCGCCTCGTCCATCCAGATGCGCGGCGGCACAAAGCGGTTCTCCACCAGTCGGCGCTCCGCTACCTGCAGGACGTCCATGGGGGTCAGCCCCTCCAGCGGTACGCCTGCAACCGCCGACGCGAGCTCGGGATCCGCCGCCAGGTACGCCTCTGTGGCGCTCTCTTCCTGGCCGTAAGCCCGCGCCCAGCGCTTGGCGTTTTCGATGGTGGCGGGACGGAACTCACCGGACGACTGCTTGTCCCCGGCGGCGCCCTCCTCGTCGCTCCACTCCAGCTGACGGAAGGCCCCGACGATCTGCGTCGCAAACTGGTCGCTGTTGATGAGCCCCTGCACGGCCGGCAGCGGCAGGTTGACCAGCGCGTTTTCAGCCCACACGTTGAGCATGTCCGTGGCGGTATACGGCTCGAAGACCAGCTGCTCGATCGCTACGAGCCCGGCCTTGTCATCAAGCTCGTCGGCCCGCAGACCGCGGCGCAAGTCGGAGAATTGATACGTGCCTGATTGGAACGTGTCCCACATATCGCCCAGACCCACCGAGTTCAGCGGGCGGTTGACCGCAAAGTTGAGGTTGGCGTAGGCCAGGCCTGAGCAGTACAGCGGCTCCATGTTGTTGCCGCCCAGCGCGGCGCTCGCAAACGAGTCGAGCTGGTCAAACGTCTGCAGTCTCAGGTCGAAAAAACCGGCAAACGGCGACAGGTCGTTGGTAATGAACGCCCAGTCGATCGCATGCCTGCCGTACGCGTTGGCCGTCAGCGAGTCGATCGTGAAGCCGGTCGCCTGCGGGATGTGGTCACGCAAGGCCGTCAACGCGGTCGGACCCACGTAATAGAGCCCACTCAGCTGCTGCAGTGTCTCGATGGCCTGGGTGGCGCGGAAGTCGATGATGCTCTGAGCAGCGCGGCGGTCCAGCGCCAGCTCCACGTCCAGCTCTTCCAGGGTCGCCGAGGCCACCAGCGCGAGCACCCCGCGGCGCTGCAGATCGGTGAACTCCACCGTCTCGACCGTCTCCACCGTCGGCTGCGGCGACGCACCGAAGGTGTGATCGGCGGGTGGCCGGAACCGATACACATGAAACGGCATGTGCCGCGTCGGGCGGTGGTTGTAGCGCGGCCCGTAGCTGTCCGGGTTGTCCACGTGGTGCACGTAGGTCTTGCCGTCCACGGCGTCCGTGTGATCGTAGTGCATCGCCACGTGCGAAGCCCGGCGCTCCATGACGTCCTTCATCGACGTGTCCTCGGGGTGGAAGTACACGATGATGTCGCCGCTCTGCATGACCTCGCGCAGGTGGACCTGGTCTTTGGGCTCGGTGTCGCGCAGCAGCGGCACCAGGCGCAGGGCCCCCGGCGGGTCGATGGTGTTGCCCTGCTCGTCGATCACCAGCACATCTCGGCCGGTCTCGGCCACCAGCGCGCCGTTCCAGTCCACCTGATGCGTCTGATCCCACACGATCTGGTCCGCGCCCGGCAGCTGCGGCGGCAGCCCGGACTCCTGCGGCCCCACGCCAAAGAACGTCTGGCTCGACTGCCCGTAATGCTCCTGCACCTTGCGCATGTCCACCGCCCAGCGGTGCCCGCCGACCTCGTAGCCGCCGTCGCCCTTGCCGACCTTGGGGCTGTCGACCGGCGCCACGGTCGTGTCCAGAACCTCGTCCGCGCCGCAACCGCCCACAGTCAGGCATACGACACCAAAAAACAGAGCCAGATGTTTGTGCATGGGGTCCTCCCGGCGCGGAGTATCGCAGGACGCGCGAGATCCGCCGACCATCGCGTCGGGCCTCACCGCCTCGACTCTGACCTGGCTCAACCTGCCCAGCCGGCCCCATCACCGACACTGGACGGTGGAGCTCATGGCCGACGTCCTTACCCGCCACCCGCTGGTGCCGTCTGAACACGACGTGCGCCCCTATCGCGACGCCTCGCCTCACCTGGGCGACCCAGCCGCACTCCGCGCGCTAGCGGACGAGTCGGGGTACCTCTACTTTCCAGCACTGCTTCCGACCGCTCGCGTCGCCCAGGCGCGCGATGAGATCCGGCTTCACGGCGAGGCCTGCGGTTGGTTTCAGAGCGGGCGGGGCGGCCCCCACGGCGTCTTCGCGCGCCCCGGAGCGACCCTGTCCGGCCAAGGCTTCGACGATCCCGACTGGACCGCCCTTCAACGCCGCCTCAACGGCGAGGCGAACAGCGCCTTCCGCGCGCTCGGACAGACCATCGCGGACCTCGGCATTGTGGACGTCCTGTACGAAACGGAGCCCGCTGCCCTGGCCCAGGCCAACATCGGCTGGGTCAAGCTGCCCGGCAGCCCGCAGCACACCACCCGCCCCCATCAGGACCTGTATTACGCCCCGACGTGCCCCGATCAATGGACGGCCTGGGCGCCGCTGACCGACACCGATCTGAACCTGGGCACACTCGCGCTCGCCGAGGGCTCCCATCAATGCGGCGCCCTACACCACGAGAGCGCGTTGACCGGAATCGAGATGGCGGCCGATACGCGCTGGGCGTCCGCAGACGCGCACGTGGGCGACGTCATCTTCTTCGGCGCCCTGACCGTGCACGCGGCCTGGTCCAACGTGACCCCCGACCGCGCGCGGCTGTCCGCCGACTATCGCTTCCTGCGCGCAGGCTCGCCACGGGTCTTCTGACCTGGAGTACACTGCGCCTTCATGAGCGAACCTCACTCCATTCACTGGCTCGGCGAGTGGCGCAGCACGCTGTGGAACGCCGACTTTATCCGGCTGCTGGGCGAGCGGCTGACGCTTGGGGACGTGCACACGGCGGTGGAGATCGGCGCGGGCGCCGGGCACTGGACGCGAACGATTCTGCCCGTGCTGGCTCCGGACGCAGTCGTGCACGCGGTGGACATGGAGACCCACTGGATCGAGCAGCTGACGGGGCTGCATCCCCGGATCCGCCCCGTGCATGCGCGCGCCGAGTCCCTGCCGTTTGAGGACAGCAGCGCCGATCTCGTAACCACGCACACGGTCTTGATGCACGTAGCCGATCCACCAGCCGTGCTGGCGGAGTTAAAGCGGGTCCTCAAGCCCGGTGGGCTGCTCCTGTGCTGCGAGCCGTCCAACCGCGCCAGCTCCATGGTTCGCGACAGCATCTACGCGCGGTGGACTCTGGAGCAGGACCTGGCCTCCGTACGTCTTTGGCTGACGTGCGAGCGCGGAAAGTACGCGCTGGGCGAGGGCGACAACTCCATCGGCGGCCGGCTGCCCGAGCTGCTGGCAGCCGCAGGCTTCCAAGACCAGCAGTCCTGGCTGGATGACAAATGTTATTGGCTGACACCGCCGTACGACACGCCGAGCAAGCAGCAGTTTGTGGCGCTGCTGCGCGATCGGATCGCCAAGGACCGGCACGGATGGGATCGCAACACGGCGCGGGGGTACTTTGCCGCGGGCGGGGGCGCCCCGGACACCTTCGACGCCCTCTGGGAAGGTGTCGTGACCCAGTATCACCGGGAGCTGGCCGACGCCCTGGACGCGGGGACCTACTGCGCGCCATCGACCGGATTGCTCTTCGCCGTGGGCGCTAGAAAGCCTACCTGCTGATCGGCCGTACGATCCGGTAGACGCTGGACAGATCGTAGTCGTCCAGCTGTCCCGGCACCGCCCGTTTCGCGCCACGATAGGTGATCATGAGCGCGTGCTTGCGCCGCCGATCCAGCCAGGCCACGAAGATCGCGCTGTGGGGCACGTTGCGGTACTGGTGATTGACGTAATAGAGCCAGTCCCCGGGCCGAATCAGGCGGACGTCGGCAAACTGACGCTTGGTGCGCGACCCCTTGAAGATGGTCTTGCGCCGGCCCGTTTTGTTGGGGTGACCGGCGCGCTTGAACACCGCGTTGGCGTAGTCCCAGCAGGAGCCCACCACGAGGACCCTGTCCTGCATCATGGTGCGCGCGGTCTCCAGCACCTCACGTCCGGGTGCCGAAGCGTCCGCCTGGGCGCGCGAGAAGATCCCAGAGAGCTTTGCAGGCAGCGGCTTGCGAAGCGGCTTGGGCCTGGCGGGCAGCGTGGTCGTGGGGCCCTGCCGAACCGAGCGCGTCGGTCCAACGTCGGTGCGGGGCGCCACCGACCGTGCGTACGTGGGAGCCGGCACGGAGCGCGGCGCACCACAGGCGGCCAGGGTCAGGCTGAGTACGAGGGGTAGGCGAACCATGCCGCCGTGACGCTACTGCCCCAGCGGGAACCTGTCGAGACTATGCCGCGCAGCACCTGATATGATCGGCGCTCACATTTGGAGAAATCGATGACGTATTGGCGAGCGCTTTGCGCGGTCTGCCTGCTTACGGCGTGCTCGGATCCTGCGCCGACGCCGGTGACAGGCGCCGATGGCACGTCCGAGACTGATGCGACCACCGAGGTCGCGGGCGGCGACGCCACGGTGCCGGACGCGACCGACGCGACGGACAATGGACCGGGCCCCGTCTCCAGCTGCTTTGGCATGGAGGACGGTGTCACGTGCGAGGACGGCGACCAGTGCACCATCGACGACGTCTGCGCCAGCGGATCGTGCGTTGGCGGCGCCAATCGCGTGTGCGACGAGGAGGGCCTCTGCCGCGAGGGCACCTGCACGACCGAGCAAGGGTGCGTTTATGCAGATGTAGCAAACGACCACCCGTGCAGCGTGGCGTGCTTCTCGGCTGCCACCTGTCAGAGCGGCGGGTGCGAGCCCGATCCCGACTCCAAGATCGTATGCCCCAAATCCAATGAGCCGTGCGTCGTCCAGCTGGAGTGCGAGGCGGCGACCGGGCAGTGCACCGTGCCGATCTTTGCCGCGGTGGGCGCTGAGTGCGACAGCGACGGGGACGTGTGTACGCTTGAGTTGTGCGAAGCCGGCGGGGTCTGCACCAACGACGGCGCGCTGGAGACCTGCCAGCAGCAGCAGGCCAACAACCCGTGTTGGACGTGGACGTGCACCAAGAAGTCGGGCTGCGTGCAGACGCTGTTCGTGGAGGGCGTGTCCTGCAACGACAACAACGCGTGCACCGTTAACGACAGCTGCCTGATCACCGAGCTGGGCCAAAAAGCGTGCCTGGGCGCGCCGGTCGACCCGGACGACGGCAACCCGTGCACCAACGACTCCTGCGTGCAGGGCGAGGTGATCCACGAGCCCATCGACGGGGTCTCTTGCGACACCGATGATCCGTGCTCGGAGACGGGCGTGTGCGAGGCAGGCAAGTGCGTGGGCGCGACCCCGTGCGCCTGCGAGGTGGACGGGGACTGTAAGGTCGAGGACCCCTGTCTGGGCACACCGCTGTGCGACAAGGAGAGCGGTCCCGTGGCCGTGTGCACTGTGGTGCCCGGGACGGCCGTGGTCTGCCCGCCGTCGGGCGATCCCTGCCTGCTCAGCGTATGCGAGGCCGGGCTGTGCACGGCCCCACCGGCGCCGTCGGGGGGGACTCCCCACCCTTCAGTCAAGCTACATTGTCGTCTGACTTGCGGTGAGCCCGGCACCTGCGGTGGGCCCGGCACCTGCGGTGGACCCGGCACCTGCGGTGAGCCCGGCACCTGCGGTGGACCCGGCACCTGCGGGGAGCCCGGCACCTGCGGTGGGCCCGGGCGCCCGGGTTGGGCACTCGTCGTCGGCGTTCGGAAGGAATTCGTCGGAGAGGAAGCAAGAGCCTCCAAGCGTGGACACACAGGTCCGATCCCGCAAATTGGCAGGCTGATCCGAATGTCTGGCCGAACCCAGTCAGTCGGTGGGGGCACCTCGTCTCGGCGAGGGATCGTACGTCGTACCGTCCCGGAGAGCCGCACACAGCGCGGAGAGAAGGCGATCGGCGACGGTCCGGCAAGCTCGACCGTGCCGGTGACCGCGCGCACGGAGTGCCGCGTACCGACCTCGACTGGTCTCGTCGATTTGAGCGGCGACTCGCGCCCAATGGTAGAGCGCGTTCCGGAGACGATCGCTGCACGCCTGCCGCATCACGACGACTGGACGGCCTTTGCCGCTACGTCGTGTGATCGGCGCGACCCCACCGTGCGCCCGAATGGCGTGGTAGCTTCGGGTCTTGAGGGCTTGTGAGGCCTCAGCGAGTAGCGTGGCGACGGTCAAGATGCCTAGGCCGGGAAAGCTCAGCATTATGGCCACGTCACGCTGCTCACCCACCCCGGCGTCGTCCGGCGCATCCGTAATCCGGCTCAGGAGTTGCTTGATGCGCTTCTCGGCGGTCGCGACCTGCTCGATGACCAGGCGCAAGCGGGGAAGGAGCATCTGCAGATACGAGGACGCGGCCTCGACAGTACCGGGCGCCACCGTCATCCCCGACACTCGGAGCTTCCCCGCGAGTTCGTCCGCAGTGACGCGGCGGATGCGCCGGCCTGCCAGGAGGCGGGCCAGTGAGCGAACCTGAATGCGTCGGCCTCGTTCCGGTGTCGGGGCCCGCTCCCAGACGTCCAGCAGCCAGGGCTCCGTCACGTCTCCGAGCGTGAGGAAGTGGCTGTAGTACCGGCGAAGCTGCTGACGGAATCGGTTGGCGAGACCGTTTCGCGCAGCCTGTAGTTCGTCATGCAGCCTCGACCACTGGCGCAGCTCGATGATGTACGGCGAGTCGTTTTCCAGACGCCGAAACAGATGCGTGTCCGTTCGAAGGGAGTCGGCAAGGACGAGCGCGTCCAGCCGGTCGTCTTTGGCGCCGGGTAGCGAGAACCGATCGCGAAACCGATCGGACTGCTTCGTATTGATCGAGAACACCGAGAACCCCGCGTCGAGGAGAGTCTCGACCACGGGGCCGTGCGGGATCTCGATGGAGATGAAGGCGGCCTCGTTCTCACCGTCGACCATCGCGGAGAGGCGAGCTGCGAGTGCCGCCAGATCGGCCGCAGTGTTGGCGAGAGTCCACTCCTTCAGCGTCGCTCCGCCAGGATCTCTGACACAGACATCGTGCTTGTTCTCGGCCCAGTCGATCCCCGCGAATATGCGAGGTGTCGTACATGACATTGGAATCCTCCATTAGCTGTTACGTGCCTCCCGGCGTGCCGCAGCGGTGGACCAATCCCTGTACGGGCGCTCGAGGCGCAAACTCCCCACCGGGTCCGAGCTGCGGCAACTCGCCGAGGCGCAGATCCCCCCCAGGCGACTGAGACGTGCAGGGGGCGATTGGCTGCTCCCGACGAGCTACCGAGTGGGTCACCCTCCGAAGCTATCGCGAACAGACATCGTCGGGTAACGACCCGTGTTCAGGGGTACAGGGGCTTCGGAACCACCCCAGCGCTTAAAAAGATGCGCCGGCGGCAGCTTCCAAG
>CAZJHX010000247.1:0-10565 GCA_964545715.1 uncultured Myxococcales bacterium | reverse complement strand
TCCGGCCCGGTCAGCGTCTTCAGCAGCGCGCCGTCGCGACTCCAGGTCTTGATGGCGGGATCATCGATCGCGCCCGTGGCGACCCACGTTGAGTCCGGCGCCCAGGCCAGCATGGTCATGCGGCCGTCGTGTGCCTTGGGATTGCCCAGCAGCGCGCCCGACCGCGCGTCCCAGAGCCCCAGCCGCTCGCCCCCGACCGTGCCGATACGGGTGCCGTCCGGCGAGTACGCCACCTCATCGATCACCGGATGCGCGCCCGGCAGCACGCGTGAGAGGCCCCCGCGGCTACCCAGCTCCTCCAGCGCGCGCCCCACGGACGTGGCGGTCCCGTCCTGGCTCGGCGTCTCCAGCGTGACCGCCGCCCTCAGCAGCGCCACCGCTCGGCTGCGCTCCTCCCGCACCTTGTGCGTCTCCGCGCGCGCGACCAGGCTCTCCACCACCGTCTGCCGCTGCCGATCCACAGCCAGCCGCTCGCTGCGCAGGGCGTCCTCCCCGCGCTGTTGATACACCAGCATGGCAGTCCAGGAGCCGATCACGGCCGCAACCAGCACGATGACCAGCGCCGTCAGGCCCCACCGTCGGGTCTGGCGACGCCGGGCTCGCGTCTCCCGCGCACGCCCGCACAAACGTCGCGATCGGCTCCGCGGTGTGCGCTGTCCGGTCCAGCAGCCGTAACGCGTCGTCCAGCTCGTCGCCCGACCACTGCAGGTGTTGTGGGCGGCCCCTCTCGTTCCACAGCGCCGCTACCGTGTGCAGGCGCTCCCGCAGTCGCCTGTCTGCCTCGCCATCCGTAAGCCAGCCCGACAGCCGCTGCCAGCGCTCGATCAGCGACTCGTGCGCCAGCTGCACCGCGACGTCGCCATCCGGATCGCGCACCGTGGTCAGCAGTCGCCCACCGATAAGCCGGTCCAGCACTTGCGCTGCTCGGTCGGCATCCGCCGAGTCCTCCAGCATTCGGGAGCGCTCCACCGGCCGGCGCGTGCCGTCCGCTGTGACCAGGCTGCAGAGCAGGCGCCGGGCCAGCGCCGCGTCCTCGGCGTCCAGCAGGCTGTGATAGATGTGCTCTGCGTGGCCCGCCAACACGCCCGCCACGCCCCCAAGCTCGGCCAGCGCGGCGTGGGTCAGCGTGCGCGAGTCGTGGTCCCGGCGCTCCCAGAGCCGGCTGGCCGCGAACTGCAGCACCGGCAGCGGGGCGGCTTCGGCGGCCAGCTCCTGAACCATCGCCTCCGCAAGGCCGTCTTCCAGCCGAAAGCCCAGGCGCTCCGCCGGCCCCGCGACCGCGCGGATCATCGCCGCCCGATCCGGCACGCCCAGGGCAAACGCGCTTCTCATGGCCATCTCGGCAAGTCGCGGTTGCTCGGTCAGCCGGTGCACGAAGTCCCCGCGGATCGTCAGGATCACCGCGACCGGGCTGTCGGTCACGTCTCCGGCGGACAGCACGGCCGCCCCAAACGCGTCGCGCTCCGCCCGGTCGGCGCCCTGCGTGTACAGCTCTTCTGTCTGATCGACGAGCAGCAGGACGCGCCCTTGCGAGCGCCGGGCGGCCGCGCGCAGCACCTGACCAGCCAGGCCCGGCGCCGCTACCAGTCGGGTGGCGTCCTCTACCACCGGCTCTTCACCCGCGACGAGGTGGGGCTCCAGCGCATCGAACAAGGCCCGCAGAGGCTGCCTGCCGGGAGTCAGCTCCACCGTGGTCCATGCGGTGCTTCCGCGACGCAGCCGGGGTACGACGCCCGCACGCACCAGCGACGACTTGCCCGCTCCGCTCGGCCCCACGACCGTGACCAGGGGTGACCGCTCCAGACGTGCCGCCAGCCGCGCCGCCTCGCGCTCTCGGCCGAAGAACCAGGGGGCATCGGCCTCGGAAAAGGCCTCTAGAAAGCGATAGGGCTCGCCGCCCGCGCCGGCTTCTGTCGCCAGCGCGCGATCGACCTCTTGGAGCGCCTCCAGCATCTCGGTGGCCGTCTGAAAGCGCGCCGTCGGGTCCTTCTCGATGGCGCGCGCCACAAGCTGGTCCAGCACGGACGGCACCTGAGCGTTCAGGGTGCTGAGACGTGGCGCCAGGGCGTCGCCGTCCAGAACCTTCTTGCGGTCGTACGGCAGGTCGCCGCTCAGCACGCGGAACATCAGCACGCCCAGAGCGAAGACGTCCGCCCGCGCGTTTGGGATCTCGCCGCGCCATTGCTCGGGCGGCGTGTAGCCCAACGTGCCCGCGCCCGCGAGCGGATCGTCGTCCGGAGAGAGCAGGGACAGGGAGGCGTCCGACATCTCGGCGAGGCCGGTGGAGCGCGGATCGAACGCGGACAGGCCGAAGTCGAGCACTTTGACGCCCCCGTCCTCGGTCAGGAACACGTTGCCCATCTTCAAATCGCGATGCACCAGGCCGGCGGCGTGAGCGTGAGCCAGCGCGCGCGCGACGTCCGTGGCGATCGCAACGGTCTCCTGCACCGTGAGCCGGCGACGGGTGACCAGCTCCGCGACGCTCTCGCCGCGCAGAAGCTCCAAGACCAGGAACGGCCGGTCTCCCCAGCAGCCGAACTGGTGGATGGTGACGATGTTGGGATGCGTCAGCCGGGCGGTCGCGCGCGCCTCCCGCTCAAACAGGGCCAGCTGCGCCTCGGGCCCTCGGCCTCGGCTGCGCACCAACTTGACGGCGACCAGGCGGCCCAGGGACAGGTCGCGCGCCACGTAGACCTGGCCCATGCCGCCCCGCGCCAGAAATCGCACGACCTCAAAAGCGCCCGCGATGACGGTGCCGGGCTGTGGCCCGTCATCCGCGCTTGATGCAGGCTGCGTCGGCACGTCCCAGGCGGTCCTGTCCTGTCCGTCGTCGCTCCACGAGGGCTCGACGGTGCTGAGATCCAGGTCCTCGCGGGACGACTCGTCATTCATGCGCCGGCCGACAGGATAACATCGGCCGGCTGGTTGGAAGGTGTATGCCTGCGTTACCATCAGCGGTATCCAATGAGCGCCCCTGACGACTTTCTCGAAGATCTGACCGTCGAACGGTCTTCGATTCTGGCCATTCCGCCCAGCGACGGCGTGCTGGGTTTGACCATCGCGTATCACCCCAGGCTGGAGCGCGTGGGGTGGTGGGTGCGCCTGCCGGCGCTGGCGTATGGCAAGGGCGTGGAGCTCAGTCGCAAGGGGCCGCTGTTTGCGCCGCCCGGGGGAGGCGAGGAGCCCAAGCCGCTGGGCGATCCCGGCATCAGCCGCAAGCCTGTGCGCGTCGAGCGGGCAGGCAACACCTTCTTGATTCGAGCCAACCCGGACGGCGGCAAGCTGCACGTGGACGACCGCCCCGTCACCGATGCGGTGCGGGTGGGCGAAGCCGACCTCGAGCGGGGCGTGGCGATTCAGCTCGGCGACCGGGTTGTGCTGCTGCTGCACACCATCCCTGAGGACGACTCGGTCCTTCCGGACCTGGGCATGGTCGGGGAGAGCGCCGGCATTCGGCGGGTGCGGCAGGCGATCCGTGACGTGGCCGACCGGGCCGTGCCGGTGCTCGTGCGCGGGGAGAGCGGTACCGGCAAAGAGCTGGTCGCACGCGCCCTGCATCGCGCCAGTCAACGGCGCGGGCAGTTTGTGGCCGTCAATACGGCGGCGATTCAGGCGTCCGTCGCGTCCGCGGAGCTGTTCGGCTACAAGCGCGGCGCGTTTACGGGCGCGACGAATGACTCGCGGGGGCTCATCCAGACGTCGCATCAGGGGACGCTCTTTCTGGACGAGGTCGGCGACATCCCGACCGAGGTTCAGGTGGCGCTGCTGCGCGTGCTGGAGACGGGGGAGGTCAGGGCCGTCGGCGGGCGCCGGGCGGAGTCGGTGGACCTGCGCATGGTCGCCGCGACCGACGCCGAGCTGGAGGGGAAGGTCGAGTCCGGCGAGTTTCGGATGGCGCTGCTGCAACGCTTGAGCGGGTTCCAGATCGCGCTGCCCCCGTTGCGAGAGCGGCGCGAGGACCTGGGGCGGCTGGCGGCCATGTTCCTGCACGCAGAGCTGGATGCTCAGGACCAGCTGCACCGTCTGGAGTCCGAGGACCGGCGCCGCTCGCCGTGGTTCCCGGCGCGTCTGGTGAGCCGCATGCTTGGGTACAGCTGGCCGGGCAACGTGCGCCAGCTCAGAAACGTGATCCGGCAGCTGATCATCGCCAATCGCAGCAACGACAAGTTTCAGGTGGATGCCACTGTGGATGCGCTGCTTCGGACTCCCGAAGACAGCAGCCCCCCCGGTGGCCGACTCACAGCCGGAGAGGCGCCGACCGTCGGGCATCACAGACGACGAGCTGGTCGCGGCTCTGGAGGCCAACGGCTGGCGCTACGAGCCGACCGCGCGCAGCCTGGGTATCGCACGCAACACGCTGATGCGGATGATCGACAAAAGCGGCCGGGTTCGGCGGCTGCGCGATATTGCGCCCCACGAGATCGAAGCGGCGCTGGCGGAGGCCGACGGTGATATCGCCCGGGCCGCTGCCGCGCTTGGGGTACCCGCCCGCGCCCTGAAGGGACACCTTCCCCGGCCCACGTGACCCGACGTCTCGTCATTGTGACCTCAGTCACTGACGGCGCCCCCTTCCCGGGCTGACTGGACTCCCAACGCATTGATATTACAGCCCGCGTCGCCGGGGCACGCCTTGGCACCAGGCTTGCGAGGACATGGCCCGAATCTCGATTAGGAGAGGAGGCGCTCTTGAAACAACAGCTACTCGTCATCGCTCTCGCAGCCCTGGTCGGCCTCCATGGCTGCTCGCGGTTTGTGCCCATCAGCAACGACTCCGAGCCGCAGCCAGTGGCGGAAGAGCCGGACGTCGCCGCGACAAAAACACAGACATCGGCCACCAGCGTCCTGCCTGGTCTGGTGGCGCTGGAGGTGGACTGGCTGCTCGAGGCGGATCTGGAGCCGGCCGAGACCCCGGTGTGGGCCACTGAGCAAGCGCGGGTGCCGGTTGCTCAGCGCTTTGGCGCGTCCGGGGCCGAATTGGGGGCGGAGGTGCTGGTGAACACGACCACCGCGGACTACCAGCGGCATCCCGCGGCGGCGATCTCGGACGCCGGCTTCATCGTGGCGTGGGACAGCTACGTGGCGGCGGGGGAGCAGATAGTGGCCCGACACTTTGCGGCCGACGGCGCGCCGGTCTCCGGTGAGGTTGTGATCAGCGACACGGCGGGTGTGCATACCCTGCCCGCGATCGCGCGGTCGGCGGACGGCGGGCACGCGGTGGTGTGGGAGAGCGCAGGGATGCCCGGTGGCTTGGGCGCGGACGTGGCCATCCGCTGCTTCAACGGCTCCGGGGCCGCCATCGGCGCGTCTCAGCGCGTGAACGTGACGCTGCCCGGCAAGCAGGGGCGTCCGGGCGTAGCGACCGATGGCAAGGGGCTGTACCTGGTGGTGTGGGAGTCGATCGTCGGTGACTCCGATGTGCTGGCGCGGCGGTTCGATTCGACGACGTGCGCGCCGGTCGGCGGGGAGCTGGACATGCACGGCGTCAGCACCGCGCAGCAGTCTCATCCCAGTGTGACCGCCACCGCGGACGGCTTTGCGGTGGTCTGGCAGTCCGAGGGGCAGGACGGGGACGGCTTCGGAATCTTCGGTCAGCTGGTGACGGCCGCCGGCGGTACGATGAGCGCCGAGCAGCAGCTCAATACGTCGACCGACAACAGCCAGACGCGCCCTCGCATCGCACGCAGTCCCGCCGGGCAGCTGGTCGTGGTGTGGGAGACTCAGGGATACATTGAGACGGTGGTGAACAGCACGCTGTCTACGACCGGCTTCGAAGAGGCGGATGGCGGCGCGATCAAGGTGCAGGCGTTTGACCAGAATCTACAGCCTTTAGGGCCGGATTATGTGGCCAATCTGACCGTCGCGGGCGACCAGCATCAGCCCGCGGTGGCGGCGACGGCCGAAGGCGTGATCGTGGTGTGGACAGGACCCGATCAGGACGGGGACGGCACCGGGATCGTGGCCCGTCGCCTGGGGTACTAGCCATGCCGACAGACGACGCGACGCTGATCGACGAGCTATGCAGCATGCCCTGGGCCGATATCAAAGCCGTGCTGTGCAGCGCGGCCGGCATCCACAACGCTAATCTCAGGCGTATCCGGCGGCTGGCCGTGAGGGCGCTGTGGCGGACCCACTTCGGTCCGCAGCTGCCGCCGCCCACCGGCGCCCTGTTGGAGGAGACGATCCGCGCCGAGCTGCCCAGCGCCGTGCTGCGGGACATGCGGGCTTATCGCCACGCCGTCTTCAGAGAGGACATCGAGCGTCTCAAAGTGGCCGCGTTTGCCGCCGAGCTGACGCGGATGGGGATGCGCGGCGACGCTGAGCGGCTGCAACGGCGATTGGTGGCGCGGTCTACGCGGGTCCACCCGGCGTAGGACACTGTGACGCGCGGCACGCCGCGTGTGACGTGGGTCGCGAGTTCAGCCCCTCTCTCAAGGCTGTCCAGGAGCGCAGTGATGCGTTTGACGCCGTGGCACACGGGTTGCTCTCAGAGGGGTCACAACCCAGACACATCTGAAGGACCCGTCATGAACACGACTCGAAATACAGCTTTTATTCTGCTCTTTGTGGGTGCCGCGCTGGCGATCGGCTGCGGCTCTCCGCCCGACCAACCCGCGGCGCTGGACTGCGAGACAACGCCCGCGCACCCCGAGTGTGCCGAGCCGGACACCGGCGACAATGGCGGCGAAGCGGTTATCCCGACCAGCGACACCGGCGGCGAGATAATCGACGAGCCCACATGCGACGGCGCTCAAAAAGACATGCTGTGCGCCTGCGAAACCAGCGACGAGTGCGCTGGGGGCTTCTGTCTCGAAACCGAGGTCGGCAAGGTCTGCTCGCAGGCCTGTATCGAGGAGTGCCCCAATGGGTGGACGTGCGGCAAGCACCCCACCCTGGGCTCCGACGAGCTCTATGTCTGTCAGCCGCGCAATCAGCGGCTATGTCAGCCGTGCAGCAGCAGCGACGACTGCGAGTCCGCGGACAGCGGCGTCTCGCTGTGCCTCGACTACGGTGATGCAGGCCGGTTTTGCGGCGTCAGCTGCGAGGGCGGCGCTCAGTGCCCGAGCGGATATCAGTGCGCCGACGAGGTGCGTCCCAACGGTAATATCGCCAAGCAGTGCCGCAAGATCGACAGCATCTGCGAGTGCAACGAGACCGGCGTGGCGTTTGAGATGACCACCACATGCGCCATCGCTAACGAGTTCGGCAGCTGCGGCGGCCAGCGGATCTGCACCCCCGACGGGCTCAGCGCCTGTGACGCCCGCACCCCTGAGCAGGACATCTGTGACGGCGTGGACCGCGACTGTGACGGCATCGCCAACGAGCAGACCTGCGACGACGGCGACCCATGCACCGTGGACCTGTGCGACCCCGTGACCGCCGAGTGCAGCTTTGAGCCCATCGCCGACGGCATGGCCTGCGACGCGGACGGCGACGGCTGCACCACGGATACCTGCCAGGCCGGCTCCTGCCAGCCGGGGCCCAAGAAGGACTGCGGCGACCTGGACCAGGGCTGCAATCTCGGCGTGTGCGAGAGCGTCGGCGCCTTCCAGGCCGTCTGTGTGTTGGCTCTCAAGCCCGCCGGCGCGCCCTGCGAGGACAGCGACTTCTGCACGGTCGGCAGCCTGTGTGACGGCGCCGGCACCTGCTCGGGTGGCCAGCCCCGCGACTGCGAGGCCGAGGTCGGTACCCAATGCGCCACCGCCTGGTGCGACTCGATCAGCGCCAAATGCCAGACCAACCCCGCGCTGGACGGCGCTGCCTGCGATGACGGCAACGCGTGCACCTTGCTGGATTTCTGCACCAACGGCACCTGCATCGGCGGCCAGCAGGCCTGCACCGAGGACGTGCTGAGCGTCACGTCGCCCGCCGCCAACCGCCCCGCGCTTGTCCATCTGGGCAGCGGCCGCTTTGCTACGCAGTGGACGGGCGTACTGCCGGCTCAGAACGCGCTGCGCTTCTCCGATGCACAAGGCAGCCGCGAGAATGAGGAGCTCACGCTGGCCACGCCGGTCGACGGCTTCCAGTGGCCGACCACGCTTGCGTTCAACGGCATCGAGCTGGTCGCGCTGAGCTACTCCGGCCCGTCCAAGCACTCCACGCCCTACAAGATCACGCAGCTGCAGGGAAAGCTGACCGCGCATCGCTACACCTACCTGGGCGAGCACCTGGACACGCTGGATGTGGCGCCCATCGACGCCAAGGTCGCCACCGGCGGCAACGGCGGCAAGTGGATGAACATCACCGGGCAGCGCGCCGTTCCGCTGGCGTTCGCCGGCGGCGGTTGGGGCCTGGTCGATGGCTACACCTACTTCAACAGCGTCTACATCCCGCATGACCGCAACGCCGAGCTGCGCTACACGCCGCTGACCGCCGAGCTGACCGCCGGTGACAGCCAGACCCTGGTGCCCGCCGAGGAGATCCTGGGCGACCGCTTCGACGCGACGACCACCGCCGCGAAAGACGAGCTGATGGCCGCGTGGGTCACCGCCGACGGGACCGCCGTGATGGTGCATCGCTTCAAGCAGTCGGGCAGCCCGGCGATGCCCGCGGCCGTCATGGTCACCGCGGGCGAGACCGAGGTGCACGCCGTCCGGGTCGTGGCGCACGCCAACAAGCGCTTCACCGTGCTCTGGGAGGCCACCGTGGGCGCGTCCGACACGGACATCTTTGCCCAGACCTTCTTGTACGACGGCAAAAAGCATGGCTCCGCGTTCGCCATCAACCAGACCACCGCGGGCCACCAGCGTCTAGGTGATGCGTCGGCGCTGCCGGGCAACGCCCTGGTGGTGGTGTGGGAGGACAGCACCGGTGACCTGAGCGGCGCGTCGATCAAAGCCCGCCTGATGGACCACAGCGGCGACCCCGCGGGCAACGAGATCGACGTCAACGCCATCACCCCCGGCGACCAGACGGTGCCTGCCGTGGCGACGTTGGACGGCGGCGACTGGGTCGTGGCCTGGGTCGGTGCGGACGAGCGCGTCTGGACCCGTCGCTACGACGCTGACGGCGAGCCTGCGGTGGGTCGCGTCGAGCACCTCGTGAACACCATCAGTGAGGGTGACCAGGCCAACGCGGCCGCGGCCACCGCCGCTGACGGTCGCGTGATGCTGGCGTGGGCGAGCCCGGTCATCGGGCAGCAGAACAGCGAGATCCGTGCGCGTATCTACGACGGTCAGGGCGGCATGGTGACCAGCGCCTTCCAGGTCAACACGTTCCACGACGGTGCGCAGACCACCCCGGCGGTGGGCGCCGGCGGCAAGCAGCTCGTGGCGGCGTGGACGTCCGACAGCCAGGACGGCAGCTTCCAGGGCATCTTTGCGCAGCGCTTTGACACCGACGGCGTCAAGCTGGGCGCGGAGATCGCGGTCAACACCACGACCGAGGACGTGCAGCATCAGCCGGCCGTCGCGTTGTCGGCGGACGACAAGGCGCTCTTCGTGTGGAATGGCTACAACGCGGAGTCCAACTCAACGGACATCTATGCGCGGCTCTTCGGCGCCGACGGTCAGCCGCTGACGGCCGAGTTCATCGTCAACAGCACCCTGGTCGACGGCCAGGAGGCGCCTTCGGTGGCGGCCATCGCGGGCAGCAGCGACTTCATCGTGACCTGGCAGTCCTATGCGCAGGACGGCGACGGCTACGGCGTCTTCATGGCGCGGGTGGGCATCGACGGTGCGGGCAGCGAGGTTGCGGTCAGCACGACTACTGCGGGTCACCAGCTGAACCCACGCGTGACGACGTCCAAGGACGGTCGCGCGGCGGTGTGCTGGGAGACCGAGAGCGCGATCATCGAGGACGCGCACGACGTCGCCTGCCAGCTGTTCAATCTGGCCAACCTGAACAAGATCGGCGACGCCATGACCCCGCACGTCCTGACGCTGGGGCAGCAGCAGGAGCCGGCCCCGGCTTTCCTGCCGGATGGGTCGCTGATGGTCGCGTGGAGCACCGAGCTTGTGGACGGCAGCGGCCGCGCGATTCAGTACCGGCGCCTGGCGCAGACCGGCCAGCCGATCGGCGCGCGCGTCGTGGCCAACCGCTTCTGGGACGGCGATCAGCGCCGCCCCGTCATCACCACGATGGCCGGCCTGGATGTGATGGTGGCCTGGCAGTCCGCCGATCAGGACGGTGACGGCGCCGGGATTTTCATGCGCGCCATGCCCCAGAAATAATACTCCTCCAGCACCTCGGGACGCCGTCCTTCAGCGGCGTCCCGGGGTGCACCCTTTTGCCCGACGCGGGGCCCATGTGGGCCCTTTTTTTGGTTAAGGCGGGATCGAATGAGATGGTCCTTCAAACCATGGAGGGACGACCCATGCTCAACAGACTCCTGATTACCGGCGCAGTGATCACGATCGGTTTCGGCCTCATCGCCAGCTGCGGGGACGACGATCCCGGCGGCACCGGCACCACCGGAACGTCCGACACGACGGATACCACCGACACGACGGATACGACGGATACGACGGACACCACCGACACGACTGATACCGGTACGGCGGACACGGGTGACACGGGCACGGGCGACACCGGCACGGGCGACACCGGCACCGACGACACGGGCGACA
>CAZJHX010000246.1:0-10723 GCA_964545715.1 uncultured Myxococcales bacterium | reverse complement strand
CCACCGTCAGCGTGTAGCTGCCGGTGGTGTTGCCACTGTTGTTCCAGCCGTCCACCACGATGTAGTAGGTGGTGCTCGCCGACAGGCTCAGCTCGACGCTCTCGGTTGCGGCGCCTCCGATCTCCTCGTCGCCGCCCACACAGGAGCCGTCGACGTCAGCGCAGTCGGTGACGACGTACAGGTTGCTGTCAAAGCCGCTCAAGGTGATCAGGTAGGTCCCGTCGGTCGGTGGTACAAACGCGTAGGCCTCGTCGGATGAGCCCCCACCCCAGCCGCCGGTCTCCGGCGGGCACGAGCCGGCCGAGTACGAGTAGTCGTTGCCCGCGTCGGTGGTGTCGCCGTCAACCGAGAAGGGCAGGGCGCCAACCGTAAACGGATCGTCGCAGGTGTCGCCCTGCAGAACCGGATCCACGCACACGCCGCCGCCGTCGCCTCCGCCGTGCGGACAATGAATGGCCGCCGATGTCGCGCCGTCCGAGCCCGCCACCCCCAGGTGGTAGATTCGGCACTGCACGTCGTTGCCCGCGGTCGCGCCGACATCGCCGGTGGTCGGGAAGGCGCCGCACGCCGCCGCGCACTCGTCGTCGTCGACGTACAGGGCGTCCGTGTCGGTGCAGTTTGTGGCCGACAGCTGGCAGTAGTTGTCGCACCAGGTGCCGCAGACGTCACCGCCGGTGGGGCCGGCGTGCGCACAGTGGATAGCCGCCTCACCGGGGCCGGTGGCCGCGACGCCTGCGTGATAAGTCCGGCAGCCCACGGTGTTGCCGGCCGTGTCGTCCAGCGAGCCCAGCGGCAGCTGCGCCCAGGTCGAGCAGTACGCCTCACACTGGGCCGTGTCGGTGTACTGGAGGTTGTCGCCGTCACAGGCTGCCTGCACGGTGGCGCAATAGTCCGCGCAGGTGGGTGCGGGCGCGACGCAGACGCCGCCGCCGTCGACCGAGCCGTGCGGGCAATGCGTGGCTGCGGAGCCGCCGTCCGGATCGCTGCCCGCCACGCCCAGGTGATAGATACGGCACTGCACGCTGTCACCGTCCACCGCGCCGGCCTCGCCACCCGCATTCAGCGTGGCACAAACGGCCTGGCAGGCGGCCTCGTCCTCGACCAGCACGTCATCGCTCTGGCAGTTGGCCACGGCCAGATGACAGTAGTTGTCGCACCAGGTGCCGCACACGTCCCCACCGCTGGGTCCCGCATGTACGCAGTGCAGCGCGACGTCCTCGCCCCCGGTCGCCGCGACACCCGCGTGATAGCTGCGGCAGCCGACGGTGTTGCCCGCCACGTCCGCAGCGCCGCCCAACGGCAGCGCCGCCCAGTCGTTGCAGTAGTCCAGGCACGCGGACTCATCGGTGTACTGCGCGTCGTCCCCTGTGCATGCAGCCGTTACGGCGGCGCAGTACTCCGAGCAGCTGGGCTGTGGCGGGGCGTCAACGCAGACCTCCCCGCCGTCCGGGCCACCGTGCGGGCAGTGCGTGGCGGCGGAGGCGGGCTTGTCGGAGCCCGCGACGCCCAGGTGGTAGATGCGGCACTGCACGGTGTCTCCGGTGGTGTCGCCGGCGCCGCCGCCCGCGGCAAAGTCGGCGCACGCGGTCAGACACGCCGCCTCGTCATCGTACTGGGTGTTGTCCCCGTCGCAGTTCACCGCGCTGAGCGCACACAGGTTCTCGCACCAACTGCCGCAGACGTCGCCACCGCTCGGCCCGGCGTGCACGCAGTGAATCGCCGGGTCCTCATCCGCCGCGACGCCGGCGTGGTACTGCCGGCACCCGACTGTGTTGCCGTCGGTGTCGTCCAGGCCTCCCAGCGCCAGCTGTGCGGTGTCCATGCAGTAGTCCATGCACGCGTCCGCGTCCGCATATTGCGCCTGCTGCCCGGTGCACGCGCTGGTCACGAGCGCGCAGTAGCTCTCACAGCTCACCTCGTCCGGCTCGACGACGTCCTCCCCGCCGGTGGTGTCGTCCGTATCGGTGGTGTCCGTGGTGTCCGTCGTATCGGTGGTGTCCGTCGTATCGGTGGTGTCGCCGGTGTCCGTCGTGTCTGTCGTGTCGGTGGTGTCCGTCGTGTCTGTCGTGTCAGTGGTGTCCGCCGTGTCGCCGGTGCCGCCCGTCTCACCCGTACCGTCCAACGCGTCTCCGGGCTGGAACAGCGCGGCGTCCCCGTCGATGGCATCAGGGCTGCTCGAGCCGCCGCCACGCCCGCTTGTCGTTTCGGGACATCCCATCAATCCAACCATCGCCAGCAAGGCAACACACGCTCGCACCATCATGTTTACTCCTGTTGTGCCGCGGCCTCGGAGCCGCCGCCGCGCACCTTAGCGGAACCGTGCACGTAACAGCAATCATGAACTGGTTACCCCGACCTTGCGGGGGCGAGCCGACACGCTCAGCGGTCGCCGGCTACTTGCGCGGGTGTCGCTCAACCGGCGTGGGCGACTGAAAAGAGGCGGTCCAATCGGGCCGCGGCGGCAGCTTGCCCTGGCGGATGCGGGCCTGCCACTGCTGGTCTGTCAGGCGGTCTGAGGCCGGCTGGCGAAACTCGTAGTAGCTGTAGACCGGGCCCACGTAGACCGCGCGGTCGCCTCCGTTGTCGATGGCCATGATCAGGAAGTTGACGTCGCCCACAGCCGACACCGACCTCCAGCACCTTGCCGGACTCGGGATCGGTGTGCACGTCGGCGATGGTGGGCTTGTACTTCGCCGGCTCGCCGCCGTAGACCAGCTTGGGGTACCAGCCGTCATAGCGCGGTGGACCGCTGCCGCCGCCGCGCTGATCCAGGGTCTGCTTCAGCCACCCTCGCTCACCCGGGGTGAACGGCTTGCCCGCCAGCTCTTTGTGCGCCAGGGTGGAGAGGCGCTTCATCGTGGTCTCCAGGTGGGCGAAGTACGCGAGCTGCCGGGTGCGCACGTGCTCGGCGCCCAGCAGATCCGCGGTCTTCATGCGGCGTCCGGCCTCCGCGGCAAAGAAGGCCAGCCGGTCGTAGAACGCGGGGTAAGGCTCGACGTAGCCGGTCGGGTATTCGCACGACGGAAAGGCCGTGTAGGACTGCTTGCCGTACAAGATGGTGTCGTGACGCAGCTCGGACCAGCTGCCCAGCTGAGTCTGCAGCTGCTTGTGCGCCCACGCGCGGGTGCGCATGGCCTGCGGGAAGTACTTGGCGTCGGCCGGGACATCGTCCAGCGTGGCCAGCGACGACAGCCAGATGTTGTAGAGGTTGGCGTCCCAGACCGACTTCGGCTGACGCGCGACCAGCTCGCGAGCGGCCCACAAGTTGCTGCCGTATTTGTGCTTGGTCAGGTCCTTTTGCAGCAGCGTGATCGCCTCGGAGTTGCCCAGCGCGGCCATCACGTCCAGGCCCTTGGGCATCATGCGACGCTGCTTGCGGCCCTCGAACAAGATCGAGTCGAAGACCACCTTGGACAGCACGAAGCTGTCGATGAGAAAGCGCTGCCCGAAGACCTGCGCCACCACCGGCAGGGGCGCCTTGATCGGGCTGTTGGGATCCGAGACGACCAGCTGTGAGCGGATCTGCTGGCGGCCGTAGTCGCTGGCATCGATGACTTTGCCCAGCTTCACGCCACGCTGGAGGTCCGCCGCCCGCGCGACCGAGTCCATGCCGACCTGGTCCATCATCGTGGCCAGCTGAAAGACCGAGAGATCGTCGCCGCGGCCGATCAAGAAGTCGATGAGGTCGCTCAGAGAGCGGAGCTTGCTGATGCCGCCGGTGTCGCGCAGGACGCGGGTCACCACAGCGACGGCTGCACGCTCCCGGGGGGCGTCGATCATCGGCGCGGGCAGGACGTTGAAGCCGGTGTCGGCGCGGCCCAGCCACATCATGGCGCGGAAGTAGCGGCGCAGAGCCAGCGCCTCGGTGTAGTGCCCGCGCGGCTTCATCTGGGAGTAGTCCACGTGGCGCTTGCCGCCGTAGATGTCGGTAGTTTTTGTCAGCGGGGTCTGCAGCTTCAGAGACTGCACCAGCTTCAGCACGTACAGCACCTTGGCGTCCTGCCCTCGGCGCGACCGGACCTTCAGGCGGCCGTCCCATGCGTCGCCGTCCGCGCTTGTTTTGGGGCCGCCCGCGCCGGCGAGGAGGTTGCGCGCCACGCTCAGGTAGAGGTCCGCGTCGCGCAAGGCGTTGTTGGCGCTGCCCTTTGCCACGGCGGCGTGGGCGTCGCTCAAGACGCGATCCAGCGTCGGGATGAAGATGGCGATCTCCAGCTCTTTTAGCGCGGCGTCGTAGCTGCGGTGCACGGCGTGCAGGATGGAGTCGGTGGTGATCAGCACGGGTAGATCCGTGGTGTAGATCGAGTAATAGGCCGCGCCCATGCTGTAGCGCTGCCGGTGGTCGATGGAGACCAGGCCGGTCTCGCGCAGCATGGCGCGCTCTTTGGCGGTCAGCTGCAGCCCATCGGTGACCAGATCGTAGTAGGCGGCGTCTTTCGGGTCGAACGACAGCTTGCTGTAGGCCGGTTTGGGGACCAGGGCACGCAGGCCGTCATAGGTGAGGTCCGGGTGCTTGCCGACGAGCGCGTCGAACTCGTGGGCTTCAGAGGGTGGGGGCGCCGAGAGCGCCGCGGGGATGAGGAAAGAAGAGACGATAATGAGAGCGAGTACTCGAGTCATGGCGGATGAAACGCGCGGTCCTCCAAATCGGTCTTTTCGCGGCATTATCGCGGTATGCTCCCCACATGCGAAAGACCTTATGGGTGTGCATTGCGGCCGCTGTCTGTGGTTGTGGCGACGATGGCGAAGAGCCGCCGGCGCTGCCTACGTCGACTTGGGCGGACGGGCGGACAATCGTCTCTTTAAACGGCGACTGGGATGTGCGGCGGGATGTGGCCGCGGATACGCCGCCGGCGATGGAGTATGCCGGCAAGACGCCGGTTCCCGGACTGCTGACGGCGGCCCAGCCGGCGTTTGACGGGGTCGGCACAGACGCCGATCAGGACGTGGTGTATTGGCTGCGCAGGTCGTTCGAGGTTACGCAAACCGGCGACATCGCGCTGCTGCGCATCCACAAGTCGAAGTACGGCGCCAAAGTGTGGGTCAACGGTGAGGACGCGGGTGAGAACCCGTACTGCTTCAGCATGGGCGAGTTCGATGTCACGTCGCTGCTGAAGCCGGGGGAGACCAACACGGTCGACGTGCAGCTGGGTGCGCGCCGAGAGCATGTCGCGAGCGGAATCGCTGCCGGTCAAGATGCGGAGAAGGACCGCTGGATCCCCGGCATCTATGACGACGTGGAGATCGTGATCACCGGCTCGCCGCGCATCGTGCGGGTCAAGATCGAGCCGGATCTGGAGGCGGGTGAGGCGCGCGTGCTGACCACGGTGAAAAACGACCACGAGGACGCCCGCGCGGCCATCGTCTGGAGCGCCGTCGGCGCGGAGGAGCTCACCGAGGACGTCCAATTGGACGCGGGGCAGGAGAAGACGGTGGAGCAGCGGATCCCCATCGCCGACGTGCGATTGTGGTCGCCCGATGACCCGTTTTTGTACGTGCTCAAGTCCGAGGTCCGTCAGGGCACGCAGCGGCTGGACGCGCTGGAGACCCGGTTCGGCATGCGCACCGTGCAGTGGCGCGGCGGCGACGACGGTGGCTTCTTTCTCAATGGACAGCGCCTGTATCTGCGCGGGTCCAACATCACGCTGCACCGCTTCTTCGAGGACGAGCTGGCGACGACGCAGGCCTGGGACCGCGACTGGGTCCGAAAGCTGATGACGGGCGCGGCGCGCGAGCTGCACTGGAACAGCTACCGCATCTCCGTGGGGCGTGCGCCGCGCTTCTGGTACGACATCGCGGACGAAGAGGGTTTCCTGCTGGCCGACGAGTTCATGATGTGGACGCTTATCGACAGCTCGCACGAGGACTGGGACGTCGACCACATGGTGGTGGAGTTCACCTCCTGGGTGCAGCAGAGCTGGAACCACCCGTCGATCGCGTGGTGGGACGCCTCCAACGAGACCAGCAGCGAGCTGTCGACCGAAGCCGTGGAGCGGGTGCGCGGCCTGGATCCGACGCGCCAGTGGGAGAACGGCGGCTACAACCCGCCGCAGTCGGCCGATGACCCGGTCGAGGATCACCCGTACCTGTTCTTGTCTTTTGGTGGGCTGTTCACGAGCGTGGTGACCAAGATCGACGAGCAGGACGGCCAGCCTCCGGCGGGTGGCATCCCGAGCACCAACCTGGGTACCTACGATGCGGAAGGTCATCCTTATATCATCAATGAGTACGCATGGTTATGGATCAATCGGGACGCGACGCCCACCACGCTGACCAAGGCGGTGTACGAGGATCTGCTGGGCGAGGGCCCATTCGCGCCGGAGGTCTATCGGGAGACATACGGCTATCTGGCGGCCGGGCTGACCGCTTTCTGGCGCGCACAGCGCGGGTATGCGGGCGTGCAGCACTTCACCCACCTGACGTACTCACGCGAAGACGGCGAGACATGCGACAACTTTCTGGACCTCGACACCCTGGAGCTGGAGCCGCGCTGGCGTCACTACGCGGCCCACGCGTTTGCGCCGGTGATGGTCTATATCGACGCATGGCACGAGGACTATCCGCCGGGCGACACGGTCCAGGTCCCGGTGCAGGCGATCAACGACCATCCGACGGCCCAGTCCGCGTCGGTGCGCGTGCTGGCGGTCGACGACGATGGCGCGATTCTGACGGCGGGTGAGCCCAAAGCGGTCACGCTGGAGGCGTTTGGCGCCGATCGCTGGGATCTGGCGCTGGAGGTGCCGGCACTGGAGCGCTTTCTTCTGGTGGCGGAGCTGACGGTGGACGGCGAGTCGCCGGTGATCAGCCGCCGCAAGATCGGCTATGAGCACATCGGTGAAAAGGCGCCCGATCCGCCGTATGGGCCGTAACGGCGACTGCTCATCAGGGACTCATGCAGCTCGTCACCACCTCTGCGCACAGCCCGTCCGGCAGGCCGATCTCGGAGGCGCAGGACAGGCAGCTGTCCGCGTTGGACGGCGCGTCACACAGCTCCATCACCGGGTAGCCCCCTTCGTTCAAGCCGCTGACCAGACAGCCGAGCAGTGAGTCGTTGGGCACGCCGTCCGCAAACAGCTGACTGCACAGCGACGCGCAGGTCTGGTCACCGGCGCCTCCCGTGTCCAGGCTTCCGGTGTCCGGTGGGCTCGAGGTGCCGGTGGAGTCCGACGTGGGCGGCGTGTCGGACGTGTCTTCGGAGTTGTCGATGCGCGGGATCGGGTCCGAGCGACTGCCCGAGACGGTGGTCGTGCCGCTGCAGCTCTCGCCGTCGCCGACCCAGGACCATGACGAGCCTCCGGATAGCGAGGTGGGCGACGTGATCGTGAGGTCGAGGCTGTCGATCGTAGACGTACCGCCGGTCGGCTCCTCGTAGCTGCCGCTCCAGGACAGCTTGGCGCCGGAGATCGTCCCCGAGAAGGTCTGGCCGGGCACCGACGAGGCAGTCACCGTGAGGCTGGACCCGGCCTGTGTCACCGTCACGGTGTAGTCTCGCACGGTCCCGACCGATTCTGCACACACGCCGGTCGCAGACTCCACGGTCTCGCTGATGCTCCAGTCGCCGGACGCGTCATAGGTCGCCGACCCGTTGCTGCCGGTCCCTGAGTTGTTGCTGCCCGTGCCGTTGCCGCCGCCGCTGCCGCCACCGCGTCCGCCGCCTCGGGGACTGCAGGCACCAACGCACGCCGCAACACAGACCAGGATCACGCTCCGTTTCATACCGCCCCCTCTTTTGTGATGAGCACACACTAGCAGGGGCCGGGCGCCCGCCACGACCCGTGCGAGCGGACCGTGATCAGGGCTATGCTCGATTTCCGATCACAACATGTCCGCGGGGACGATCCGATCAGCAAAATGGAGGTGCTCGATCTCCGTGAGCGTGTCCACGCCGTCGGGGCCGGTCACCTGCAGGCTGCCGTTGGTCAGCGTTTGCACGTTGTAGTCGCCGAACGGCCGGCAGTAGACCGCGGTGTCGTCCCCCGGGCCGCCGATCAGGGTGTTGTCGGCGCTGTTGCCGCGCAGCACGTTGTCGCCGGCGTTGCCTGAGAGCCCCGACGGCAGGTCGCCGGTCAAGGTCGCGTGCAGCAGGTACTGAGACTTGTGGGTGTAGGGCAGGGTGGGGTCGAAGGCCATCGTAAACGTGCCCGTGAACGCGGGATCCAGGCGCGCCTCGTACGTGACCATTTCCGGCAGGAAGGCCTGAAGCAGGGCGGCGCCCTTGGGGTCTTTGTCGCCCACCTCGGCGCGGGTCTTGGCGATGTAGATGCCCCACATGCCGCCGGGCGCCTCGGTCCACGCGCCCCAGTAGCCGTAATAGCTATCGATGACCGCCGCGATGTACTCCTGCGCCAGGCTGCCCTCGGCTTCAAGCTCCACCAGCCAGTCGGCGACACCCGGATCCGCGGCGATGCCCCAGCGTCCGTCTTTGATGGCGGCGCGGGCCTCCGCGTCCAGCGCCGTCTGGTAGTCGGGCAGGGCGCCCGGCTGGTTGGTGCCGATCCCGGTGTCGTGCAGCAGGTGGAAGATCTCCTCGAACGACGCGTCCCGGTGCTCCCAGTCGTTGGTCTGGTACCAGGCCGAGCCCTCGATGGGCAGCTCCGCATCGTAGAGCGGCTGCGCGTCGAACGGGGGCTCGTTGCCCTCTTCGTGAGCCCCGTTGGGCAGCATCAAGGTGGCGCCGCGATCGGCCATGCTGTTGGCCACGGCGGCCTTGTCCGCGCCCCACTTGGAGTCGCTGACGGTCTCCAGGTAGAAGCGCAGGATGGCCCGCGCGCGCATCAGCTGCAGATCGGTGACCTCGGCCTGCGCAAAGAAGCGGATCGGCTTGCCGTTGGGGGCGACCAGCTCGGCGTAGCGGTCAAAACCCGCGGCTTTCCAGTCCGCGTGCTCGGCCGGCGTCGGCACAACCACGGTGGTGTCCTCGACGCAGCTGAGCGCGGGGGCTGCCTCGCTGCCCGGCGGCGCTTCGGGCTGTGGCACGTCTTCGGGCGGGGCCGCGGCGTCGGGTTCCACGGGTTTTGTCGAGTCGCCGGCGCAGCCGACCAGGCCGGCCAGCAGCACCCAGATGAGATTTCGCGTGGTGATCACACCGGCATTGTCCGGAGCCTGGTCAAACGGGTCAACGTCGGTTCTGCTTGCCATCGGGGGCGGCCGTCGGTTTGATCGAGGCGTGACGTACTCCAACTTTGGTCTCGCACTGGGCACGGCGGCGCTCGTCGTGGCGGCATGCTCATCAGCACCGACGCGCAGTCGTGGGGGCGACGCGTCCGATGCGACGATCGGCGGCTTCAGCGACAGCACCCAGCCCACCACGGACCTGGCGCCCGACCCGCCCGAGACCTCCACACCCGATGCGGAAAGCCCGGATGTGGAGAGCGTGGACGTGGCGCCCGACGCGCCGGACGAGCCGTGCACGGCAGGCGACCCGTGCGATGACGGCGACGTGTGCACCGACAACGACGTGTGCACCCAGCAGGGCCTGTGCCTGGGCAGCTTCCGCGCGGGGTGCTGTTACGGCGACGAGCAGTGCGCGACCGGCCAGCCGTGCACGGTCGGCGTTTGTGATCTGACGACGGGGACGTGCTCGGTGGAGCCCGCGGTCGACTGCTGCAAATCGGGCGCGTGCTGCGACTTGGAGTCGGGCAAGCCGCACGCCGCCGGGCACGCATGCGGTGATTTTGTGGTGGCCAGCGAGTACGGCTGCACCGGCCCGTTCATTCAAGAGCGTCATGCCAAGGCCGGCTGTGATGGGTCAGCGGTCGAGGCGTGCTCGGACGATCCGGCCGATTATGCGTGGGGGCCGTTTGAGACGATCGACGTGTGCTCGGCGGGCGCTCAGTGCAAGGCCACCGATCCGCTGGTGTTGCCGACGTGCGAGGACACGCCCCCGCCCCCGTGTGTGGGGGACGCCAACTGTTCTGGCGGGCCGAAGTGCAGCACGGGCCTGTGCATCGACGGGGTGTGCGACTACTCGCCACTGCCCGCCGGGACGCCGTGCGGCGCGGTCGCCCAGGACAAGAAATACAGCTGCAGCGCAGGTGGGGACGTGATGGTCCAGCAGCTGGTCGACGCGTGCGACGGCCAGAGCACCGTGTGCGACGGGGGCGACACAGCGTGGACGCCGGCCGAGCTCTTTAAGGACTGCGGCGCCGGGCAGACCTGCAGCGTGCCCAATCCTGCTCAACCCGGCACCTGCTCCGGTGGCGGCGGCCAGTGTGTCGCTGGGACCACGTGCTGTACCGCGGCGTCGACGCCGGCGCCCAAGGGCACACAATGCGGGTTTTCAGCGGTGACGGTGAAATACGCGTGCAGCGTGCTGCCGTCAGGGGCGCACGTCGTCACGGCGGAGCAGGGCTTCGCCGGGTGCGTTGGCGGGGTGGCGCAGTGCTCGACCTCGGTGCCCAACCTGGTCTGGGGCGCAAGCGCCGTCATCCAGACGTGCGGCGTCGCCCAGGTGTGCGAGCCGTCCAACTGGTCGGACCTGCCGGGCTCCTGCGTGGACTCGGGCGACTGCGCGGCAGGCACAAGCTGCTGCGACGCGAGCGGCAACCCAAAGGCGGCAGGCGCCAAGTGCGGGACCAAGGTGTTGGACACCGAGTACGCTTGCAGCGCCGAGGAGAAGGGCGGCGCGATTCTGGCCAAGACCACCTATCCCGGGTGCGACGGCGCCGGTGAGTGCGGGGAGTCGATCTTTGGCACGCTGCACGTCACCGACTGGGAGCAGCAGAGC
>CAZJHX010000245.1:0-10912 GCA_964545715.1 uncultured Myxococcales bacterium | reverse complement strand
GGTGCAGGTGGTTGGTCATGACGCTCCAGTCGGTGATGCGCACCCCGAAGCGGGCACAGGCCGTGGCGAGCGCGCGGCGAACGACACGAAAGGTCCGCGCGCGGCGCAGAGAGGGCAGCCCGGCGGCCAGGCGCATGGTGATGTGCAGCGGCGCGTCGCGCAGGACGGCCGGCCGGATGACGTGCGCCACGCGGCGGCGAACGCCCGGTCGCCGCTTGCGACCAGCGCCTTTTCGCGCGCCGCCCCAGGACTTGAAGTCGAGGGCGAGCTGGCGTTTGCGGGATGAGGTGCGTGACATCTTGATTAGGCAGATATTGGCGCTGGCCGCCCAGCAAGTCAAGGCTTGTTCGCGTGGATGTGTGGACGGGGATCGAGTGGCGCCGACTAAAGCGTCTGCAAGTGCTCCCACATCGGCATCAGGCCCACCGCCAGGTCGGTGACCGTGTGCGGCAGGTCCTGGAACGGGCCGAACTCCGCCAGGATGTCGAAGTGCTTTTCACCTGACGTCGTCGTCGCGGGGAGGCGGGCGTGTTGGCCGCGCCGCAGCCGGGTGACGCGATAGCCGCGGTGCTCGCAGAGCCGGGTGTCCAGCGTCGGATCTGCATCCCACCAGGCGCCGTCCAGGTGGATGCGGACCAGGCCGTGGCAGATGATCACGCCGCCCGGCAGCGCCTTCTCGAAGCGCGTGCCAAGCAGTTGGTGGTCGCAGATGTGTTGGAAGGCCATCGCCGCCGGCACGCCGCTCGCTCTCAGCAGCGCGGTCAGCACCACGGCCTTCTGCTCGCAGAAGCCCTTGCCGCGGTCCAATGTTGCAGTGGCCTGCCAACAGTCCCTGGACGGCAGCAGCGGCGTCAGGTTGTAGGCGACCTCGTCGCGGACGTGGTCAAAGCAGGCGCGGGCCTTCAGAAACGGATCGGAGAGATCGCCGGTCAGGCGGGTGGCCAGCGCGATGACCTGTGGCGCGGTGGACTCAATAACGTCGGTGGGACCCAGGCACGTCGCCGGATCGCTGACCGTTGGCGGCCAGTCCAGCCGGGCGGCCATGTCGGGGTGGTAGTCGCGGCTCAGAAGGCGGCTTCGTCGACGTCCATCAGGCCCAGAGTGCCGGCCTCGATGATCTTGCGGTTCAGCGTCAGGCCCGGCAGCACGTTGGCGCAGTAGAAGTCCGCCGCGGCGATCTTGCCCTCGTAGAAGGCGCGGTTGTCACCCTTAGCGTCTTCCAGCGCGATGGCGGCGGCGCCCGCCTGCTGGACCAGGCGCCAGCCCACCACCAACTCGGACAAGCTGATCAGGATGCGGTTGCCGTGCAGGCCCACGTGGTAGATCGACTCGCGCATCTTGCCCATCATGCCCATGAAGATGCCCTGCACGTCGCCCAACCCGCGGGTCAGGGCCTTGCGCTGCGCGGCCGTCACGTCGCCGCCGGCCTCGGCCGCGATGGTCTCCTGGATCTTGCCCATCAAAATCTTCAGGGTCTCACCACCGTCGCGGGCCACCTTGCGGAAGAAGAGGTCCAGCGACTGAATGTGGGTCGTGCCCTCGTACAGGCTGTCGATCTTCTGGTCGCGGATGTACTGCTCGATCGGGTAATCGCGCACGTAACCCGAGCCGCCGAAGCACTGCAGGGACACAGCCAGCAGGTCGTAGCAGCGCTCCGAGTTGAAGCCCTTCACCAGCGGCAGCAGCAGGTCGTTCATCTTCTCCAGCGCCACCGCCTCGGCGCTGCCGTGCGCCTCCAGGTCGCGGCGATCCTGGATGGACGCCGTGTACAGCGCCAGGGCGCGCATGCCCTCGGCGTGTGACTTTTGCAGCATCAACATGCGGCGCACATCCGGGTGCTCGATGATGCGCACGCGCGGCGCGGTCTTGTCGGCCGCTCGCGCCAGATCGGCGCCCTGCACGCGCTCCTTGCAGAACTCCAGCGCGTTCAAGTAGGCCGTCGACAGCGTCGAGTACGACTTGACGCCCACCGCCATTCGGGCGTGCTCGATGACCGTGAACATCTGGCGGATGCCCGCGTGCACGTCGCCGACCAACAGGCCGCGGCACGGGATGCTGTCGCCCAACGTCAACTCGCAGGTGCACGAGCCCTTGATGCCCATCTTCTTCTCGAGGTTGGTCACCACCGCGCCGTTGCGCTCGCCCAGCGAGCCGTCCTCGTTGACCCAATACTTGGGCACGATGAACATCGACAAGCCCTTGGTGCCCGCCGCGTGGCCCTCGGGGCGAGCCAGGACCAGGTGCACGATGTTGTCAGGCAGGTCGTAGTCGGCGTTGGTGATGAAGCGCTTGACGCCCTCCAGCTCCCAGACGTCGCCCTCGATGTGCCGGGCCTTGCTGCGCCCGGCGCCCACGTCGGAGCCGGCGTCGGGCTCGGTCAGCACCATCGAGCCGCCCCAGTGGCCGTCCAGCATGGGCTTGATGTAGGCCTTTTTCTGGGACTCGGTGCCCAGCTTGTCGATGACCTTGGCGATGTAGGTGCCGAAGAGGTAGAAGGCCAGGCATGGGCTGGCCCCGGCCTGCATCTCGAACGACGCCCAGCGTACGGCCGCCGGCGCACCGAAGCCGCCCAGGTTGGTCGGCAGGTCCAGCTTCTCCCACTCGTCCCGATAGTAGGCCTTCAGCGCGTTGGTCAGCGCCTCGGGCAGCGTGACGTTGCCCTCCCCGTCCAACTTCAGTGGTATACGATCCGCGTCGACAAAGCTCAGGGCGAGCTCCTCGGTGCACAGCGTCTCGAGGGCGCGCAGTGCGTCCTTGGCCAGGTCCTCGTCCATCTCGGCGAAGGGACCGTTGGTCAAGATCTCGTCTTGGATGCGCAAATCTTCAAAAAGGGTAAAGAAGATGTCGCGTAGATTGGCTTTGTAGTGCTGGCTGGTACTCATGATCCTGGGAAAAAATCACGAAATGACGCAATGCGCAATCCGCTTCTTCTGCGTACTGCTGCTTATAGGGTGCTCGTCAAATGACGCGCCGACGATCGATGTTGACGCGCCCGTCGATGTGCCGGACGTGGTGGAGGACCCGCTCAGCTACGTGTTGGGCGCCGACGGCACCGCCGTCGAGGTCACGCTGGAGCCGTTTCAGCTGATCGTGGAGCGTGGTGGGCAGGAGCTGCTGCGCTTCGAGGGCGACGGGCTCCAGCTTGGCACGGTCTCTGAGTATGACCCGGCGCGCATCTACGATCCGTGGCCCATGGTGGCGGCTGAGACGCTCTACACACCGCTGGACGATCTGGTCTGGTCGTCGGTCACAGAGGCCGCGGTCACCACGCAGGTGGACGACTCCATCACCCTTGCGCTGACACTGGAGGGCGATTTGGGCGCCACGCTGGTCGTCTCCCGCACCGAGGCCGGTCGTTGGACGCTGACGTTCGGTCCCGCACCCGACTCCGGCCCGCTGCTGGCGTTCGTGCGATTGCGCGCTCACGCCGACGATAAGGAGGGCTTCTACGGCCTGGGCGAGTACTTCGATGACGTCAATCACCGCGGGCGCCTGCGCGCGATGCAGATCGAGGTCGACGCCAACATCGAGAGCTTCTACAACGAGGCCCACGTGCCCATCCCGCTGGTGATCGGGTCCACAGGCTGGGGGCTCTTCGCGCAGACCTATCTGCCGGCGGCCTTTGACCTGGCGACCCAGGCCGATGATCTCATCGAAATAACCGTCGGCGCCGGTGAGCTCATGCCGGCCGGACTTACTTTCCACCTATTCGCCGAAGCGCATCCCCTCGACATCACGAAGCACTACTACGACATCACGGGCTATCCCGAGCTGCCTGCGCGCTGGGCCCTGGGCCCGTGGATCTGGCGCGACGAGAACAAGGATCAGGCGCAGGTCGTCGCCGATATCGACGCGATCCGCGATCTCGACCTGGCCACCACGGCGATCTGGATCGACCGCCCATACGCGTCGGGCGTGAACTCCTTCGACTTCAAGGCCGACCAGTTTCCCGAGCCCCAACAGATGATCGACACCGCGCACGCGCTCGGTCTACGCATGGGGCTGTGGCACACGCCGTACGTCACCGACGACGACCCCGACGTGGCGGCGCTGCATCAGGAGGCGGTCGACAAGGGCTACTACCCGTCGCTCACCGGGGCGGCGACCAGCAAGTGGGGCGCGCCGATCGACCTGACCAACCCGGCCGCCTACGATTGGTGGCAGGGGCTCATCAACAAATACAAGGCGATGGGCATCGAGGGCTACAAGCTGGACTACGCCGAGGACATCGTGCTGGGCGTGGGTGATTACCGCAACGTCTGGGCGTTTTCGGACGGCAGCGACGAGCGCACGATGCACGCGGCCTATCAACTTCTCTATCACCGCGTGTACGCCGAGACCCTGCCTGCGACAGGCGGCTTTTTGCTGTCGCGTCACGGCACCTGGGGCGACCAGACGATCACCAGCGTGATCTGGCCGGGCGACCTGGACGCCGATATGTCGCTGCACCGAGAGCTCGTGGTCGGCGACGACGGCAAGGAGTATTTTGCCGTGGGCGGCATGCCCGCGTCGATGATCGCCGGCATCGGTCTGGGCGCGTCCGGGTATCCGTTCTACGGCGCGGACACCGGCGGCTACCGGCACTCGCCGCCCGACAAAGAGACGTTTGTGCGCTGGTTTGAGCAGACCGCGCTGTCGTCTGTGATGCAGGTCGGCACCAGCAGCAACGATGTGGCCTGGGAGTTCAACGAGCAGAACGGCTTCGACGAGGAGAGTCTGGACCTGTACCGCAAGTACGCGCGCCTGCACCTGCGGCTGTGGCCGTACGAGTGGACCTACGCCCAGCGCATCGCCGAGACCGGACGGGCCATCCAGCGGCCGATGGGCCTTGCGTACCCCGAGCACGGCGAGCATCGCTGGGACCAATACATGTTTGGCGACGACCTGCTCGTGGCTCCCGTTGTGGTCCACGGCGCCCGCAAGCGCGACGTCTTTCTGCCGGCCGGCGGCTGGGTCGACTGGTGGACCGGCCAGGTGCGCGAGGGCCCGCAGACCATCGAAGTCGACGCGCCGCTGGGCACGCTGCCCCTGTTTGCGCGCCAGGGCGCCATCATTCCCATGCTGCGGCACACGATCGACGCCATGGCCCCGACCACCGCCAAAGACCGCGTCGACTCGTACGCCACCACGCCCGGCGTGCTGCACGTGCGGATCGCTCCGGGAGCGGACGGCGCCTTCGAGGTGTTTGACGGGGCCAACCTGTCGCAGTCGGCGGCCTCGGGCGCGCTGACGCTCACGTCATCCGACGGCGATGAGTTCACCCACGGTGTGCTGTTCGAGGTGTATCTGGCGGCCGCACCGAAGAGCGTCGAGAACAACGGCGCCGCCCTCAGCGAGGCGCCCGGCCTGGACGCGCTGTCGGGCGTGGAGTCGGGGATCTTCTACGACAAGGCTGCAGCTCAACTGTATGTGCGCGTCCCATCCGGCGACAACACCGTCGTAGTCCAGTAGACGTCAGGGGACGGGGACCTCTTCGCAGCTGGAGTTGCACAGCGTGCAGCTGGCGGCGCCACCGGGGCACACCAGCTTCTTGTAGCGGATGACCACCCGGCCGTTGCCGCCCGCAGTCGCACCCTTACCGACGCCGATGCCGGCGGAGTAGTCGGGCTCACCCGCACCGCCCGCGTTTCCGTTTTGGGCGCCCGACACGAGCTTGGCGTCCGTGACGAGGGTAGGGTGCGTATAGGCTGAGCCGCCGCCGCCACCCGCGTGCAGGGCCGCCGCGCCGCCGCCGTAGTAGCCGTCGCCGCCGCCACCGGGGGAGTTGCCCTGGCTGGAGAAATCGCCGCCGTCGCCTCCCTTGTTTTTGGAGCCCGCGCCCCCGGCGGGACCACCCCAGCCGCCCGAATTGCAGCTGCCGCCGCTGCCGCCGCCCGATTGGGTGGCGCCCTTGCCCGCGCAGGCCGCGTTGTTGCCGCCCGGGTTGGCCGCGCTGCCGTCGCCTCCTGACGGGCCGCCACCGCCACCGCCGCTGGTCGGCGTGCCGCTGCTCCAGCCCGTGCCGCCCGCGCCACCACCCGCGCCCGCCACGACCATTTCAACACCGGCCCGAGTGACCGCGCTGCGACCGCCGCCGCCGCCCATCGTGTAGCCGCCGCGCAGGCCGGGCTTGCCGCCGTTGGGATAGGCGCTGATCTTGCCGCTGCTGCTCAGCTGCCCGCCCTGGCCGACCAGGATGGTCAGCTGATCGCCGGTGGACACCGCAAACGTGCCCCGTGCGTACCCGCCCCCGCCGCCGGGGAACTGCTTGCCCTCCGCGTTACTGCCGCCACCGGCCGCCGCCCATGTGGCCACCGTGACGGTCGAGACCGCCGCCGGCACCGTCCACGTCTGCGCGCCGCCGGTGTAGCTGAACACCACCACGGCATCGCCGCCGGTGCACGAGTCACCGCTGCAGTTGTCGCTGCCGTTGTCGCAGGCCTCGCCGTTGGCGTTGTTCAGGTTGTCGTCGCCGCAGTAGGACGTCGCTCCGGCGGTCTCCTGACAGTCGGCGTCGCACACCGTGCACTCGGTCTCGCCGTACGCGCAGGCCTCGGTCGCGGCGTTGCCGTCGTCGCAGGTCTCCGGGGCTTCGATGGCGCTGTTGCCGCAGCAGTTCGCGTCGGTGGTCGTGACGCATTCGCCGCTGGCAGGGATGCAGGCAACGGTCTCGCACACGACATCGGACGGCGCACACGTGACCGACTCACCGGACGTGCACGCGCCGGATTGGCAGGTCTCCAGACCGTTGCACAGGTCGCCGTCGTCGCAGGAGGTGTCATCGGGGATAAGGACGACCGTGCAGTCGGCCCCGTTGGGCACGGACGTGGCTTCGCACGGGCCGGCCTGGCACACGAACGGCGTCCCGGCGCAGGTCCCGCTGCCGTCGCAGACGTCGTCTTTGGTCGCGTCGTCCAGATCGTCGCACCCGACATCAGCGGCCATGTAGGTCACGGAGCAGTCTGTGCCGTTGGGCTGTGAGGTGGCCTCGCACGCGCCAGGTTCGCATGTGTATTCGGTGCCGGCACAGGCTCCCGCGCCGTCACAGATGTCCGTCTTGGTGCCGACATCGCCGTCGTCGCACGGTGCACCGGCCCCGTGATACGTCACCACGCAGCCCTGGCCGTCTGCTGTCGAGCCGGTCTCGCACTGTGTGGGCTCACAGGTGTAGGGGGTGCCCGAGCAGCCGCCGGCGCCGTCGCACGCGTCGTCTTTTGTGGATGAGTCACCGTCGTCGCACGTCAGGCCGGCGGCCTTGTACTCGGGGGCGCAGCCGACGCCATCAGGCACTGCCGCCGCGTCGCACTGGCTCGGAGTACACGTGTACGGCGAGCCCGCACAGCCCCCGGCGCCGTCGCAGACGTCCAGCTTCGTATTGGTCAGGCCGTCGTCGCAGGGCGCGCCGTCGCCTTTGAACGTGACCTGGCAGCCGTCGCCATCCGGCGTGGAGGTCGCCTCGCACTGGCCCGGCTCGCAGCTGTAGGCAGTGCCCGCGCACCCCCCGGCGCCGTTACAGGCGTCGTCTTTTGTGGAGAGATCGCCGTCATCGCATGACAGGCCGGACGCGGCGAACAGCGGCACGCAGCCCTGGCCGTCCGGCGTGGAGGACGCGTCGCACTGGCCCGGCGTGCACGCGTACGGGGTCCCCGCACAGCCGCCGCTGCCGTCGCAGACATCCGTCTTTGTGGCGGGATCCCCGTCGTCGCACGGCGCGCCGGACGCCTTGTCGCTGGTGATACACCCCGCGCCGTCCGGCGTTGCGGTCGCCTGGCACTGCGTCGGTTGGCAGTCATAGGCCTGACCTGCACACGCGCCTTCAGCGCAGGCGTCGTCTTTGGTTGCCGGATCGCCGTCGTCACATGGGATGCCCGCAGCTTTGAACGTGATGGCGCAGTCCGTGCCGTTCGGTGTCGAGGACGCATGGCACTGCAGCGGTTCACAGGCATACGTGGTGCCCGCGCAGCCGCCCTCGCCGTCGCAGATGTCGGTTTTGGTGGTCGGGTCATCGTCGTCACACGCGGCCTCGGCCGCCACATACTCGACGACACAGCCGGCGCCATCCGGCGTGGAGGTGGTCTCGCACTGGGTTGGCGCGCAGACCTAGGGCGTGCCCGCGCAGCCGCCCGCGCCGTCGCACACATCCTCTTTGGTGGCGTTCAAGGTGTCGTCGCATGACTCGCCCGCCGCCGAGTAGACCACCGCGCAGGCTGCGCCGTCGGGCGTCGAGGCCAGCATGCAGACCCCGACCTCGCATGTGTACGGCTGCCCCGCGCACACCCCATCCGCCGAGCACGCGTCGGCTTTTGTGGTCGCGTCGCCGTCATCGCACGGCTGGCCCGTCAGCGCGGTTTGCACGCAGCCGTCCGCACCCGCACACGTGCCTGCCGTGCACGGATTGTCGTCGTCGCATGTCACGTCGTCGGTCTCACCGTCGCAGTTGTTGTCCACGCCGTCGCAGAGCTCCGATGCCGGCACCGCCGCGTCGCAGTCGCTCAGCCCATCCTCGGTGCAGGACCGCAAGCCGGTGCACGTGCCCCAGTCGCTGGACACGCTGCACGGCGTTGCCAGGCCCAGGGCCACCGACTTGGCCGCGCAGAAGCACTCGCCCCCGGTCGGCACACACTGGGCGACGCCGACCCCCTGCACGGTGACGACATCCTCGCACCCAAAGCCCTCGGGGCAGTCGTCCCCGGCCTCACACGGGGAGCCGCAGAAGCGTCCGGTTTCGCCATAATCGACGCACACGTCCTCGACGCCCACGCCGGCACAGTCGGCGTTGGTCGTGCACGGACGGCACAAATGCGCGTGGTCCGACACGCACAGCCACGTGATGTCGGCGCCACCGCCCTGCACCTGCTTGCACACAAAGCCCGACGGGCAGCTGTCCAGGCAGGGGGTCGAGCACACCTGGTCGCCCATGTGCTCGACACACCAGCCCGACCAGCAGTCGTCGTGTCCCTGACACGGGTCACCAAAACAGCCCTCGCCAGGCGGGCACCCGGTCGCGGCGTCCGGCTCTTCGACCAGGGTCGAATCCGCGACGTCCGCGGCGCTTGCGGCGTCCGGCGGCCTGGCCACCCCGTCCACCGCGGGTGACGTGTCCTCGCCGATTGGCGGCACGTCGGTCTGCCCGCCTGGCAGCTCTCCGCTCAGTCCGGGCGCCGCGTTATCGGGACAGCCGAGCACGCAGCCGGCGCTCAAAAAAATGGCGGCCAGTCGTCTCATTTCATGATCTCCTGATGTGGAGATCTTACATTATTTCAGGCTACTGCGGCTCGCCGGTCGTCATCTCCAGCAGCTCGCCGGAGCGGGTCAGCACGATCAGCCCGTCCTTGAGCGCGACCATGGCGGCGGGCACCTGGGCGCGGGTCTCAGAGCGCTCCAGCTCACCATCAGACAGCAGATGGTACGCCTCGACCTTGCCGTCCGCGTCCAGCCGGACCACCGCCGGAGCGTCGGCCAGGCCCACCCACACCGACTCGTCGTCAGCAGCGACGGTGGTGGCGCGCGCCAGGCCGTCGATGGCGGTCATAGCGTCGCCCTGACTTTGAAGTAGCGCCAGATCGGGCGCCGTGATCGCAAACACACCGGCGTCCAGCGCGGCGAGGGCGCCTGCGGCCCACTGCTCTGCCGGCAGGGACACCGTGCGGTCGATCACGGCAGCGCCGCCCGCGGTGTCGATGTGCAGCAGCTCGCCGGCCGCGTGGGTGGAAGCCAGCCAGAGCGCGCCCGCCTGACTCGGATCGGCCACCGCCGACAGCCGCGACCCGACGGTGGGCAGGCCGTGGCGCGGCGGGTTTTCGATATCGAGCCGCATCGGGCCCTCGATCGTCGCGGCGTCGGTGATGTACGAGATCTCCAGCGCGCCATCCACCGCGACCACCCGGCCGACACGATCGCCTGCCGCAAACACGGTCACGGCACGCGGCGTTGTGGCTGCCGAGATCACCTCAGAGGCGCCGTCAAAGGACAGCCTGGCCACCCCCGTGCGCGTGCCGATCCACACGTCGCCGGTCGCGTCGATGGCGATGCCCCGATCCCGGTCCGCGTCGCCCGCCAGAAGCGTCGCCGGCTTGGAGGACACGGCCGTGCGGCCCTTGGTGTCGTAGCGCACCGCGCGCACGGAGATTCCGCTGGGGCTGCTGTCCACGGTCAGGTAGTAGAGGTCGTTGCCCCGGGCGACCATGCGGCCAAGCGCCGGTGGGGCGTCGGCGGCGATCGGCTGCCAGGTCACGACCTTCTCGGTGCAGCTGCCGTCGTCGATGCAGGCCATCGTCACACCCGGCAGCTCTTTGACCCAGACCCCCGCCGCCAGCGTGGACAGCGCGTCCACCGCGATGGTGGTCTGCCCGTCACCCGCCGAGTCCGGCTGCACGACCTCCCAGGCCTGCGGGCCCTTCAGCCACACCTTGATCGACACCGAGTCCTTGCCGAACGACGCCACCGCCTCCGCAAACACGGGCACGGTGATGCTGGCAGGGACCTTCAGCGGCGCCGGCGGGTCAAACGAAAACTGGCGGCCCACGGCAAAGGCGTCGTCCGGCAGCGGCGTCTCGTCCCGGGTCACGCGAATCGTGATGTCCGTTTCGGCGTCCAGCGCCCCGGCTGGAATCGCCAGCACCAGCCCCTCGAAAGGCGTAAACGGCAGGCCGACGATCTCGCCGCCATCGGGCCCGACGGTCCCGACCAGCGCTCCGGACTGCTCGACGGGTGGTGGCGCGTCCACGCTATCGTCACCGCAGCCGGCCCAGCCACAGGCCAGGGCGAGGGCGACTATCGATTTCAAACTCTTAATCACGTGCGGCTCCCAAAGTTCACCGTTGTCTAGCTTGATACGCGCGCGGGCATAGTTTTATCGCCTTAAACGACCTTAAACCTCAACGTTGCGTAGTTGGCATCGTGCCAGGGGGCCAGAACGTGGTGCTGCGGCGCC
>CAZJHX010000244.1:0-10933 GCA_964545715.1 uncultured Myxococcales bacterium | reverse complement strand
GGGCGCGGCGGAGGGGTAGGGGGCCCGGCCCGCCGGTGGGGGCCGTTAGACGGCGCCGGGGGGCGCGGCAGTGCCGCGTTCTGGGCCCATGGCGCATGCCAACTATGCGACGTTGGGGTTTAGAACTCGAGGCCGCCCACGAAGCCTGGCCAGGCCGTAACGCGCAGGTCGCTGTCGCGGTGCAGCTCGGCCTGGATACCGTAGGCCTGCGCGTCCAGTCGGTGACCGTCGAACTCCGCCAGCACGTTGCCGGAGAGGCCCGCGACCACGGCAAAGCGCGGCATGATGCGAAAGCCGACCAGGGCGCGCACGCGGGTCAGCATGTGGAGATCGTTGAACTTCTGGGCCGTCAGCTTGTGGGCCGCCAGGTCGATCGCGATGAAAGTGCGCTCGCTGATCGGGATGTGGCCGCCCATGCCCAGGCCCATGCTCCACTGGACCGGCCGAAACTGCGGCTGCATGCCTGCGGTGACCAACGTGTAGAAGTAGCGGCCGCCCAGGCGCAGGCCCAGGTTCAGAGCGTTGAGGTCGCTCGTTGTCAGCGAGACGTGGTGCAGCCCCTTGCGGATGATGTTCAACAGACCGATCGGCACGCTCGACTGGTCGGCGTAGTTGACGAGGCCCAGCTGGAGCCCGCGTACGTCGCCGCCGATGTTGATTAGGCCGATCTGCGCGCCGCTGTAGTGCTCGGTGGAGATGTTGACCGCGGCCGCCTGCAGCCCGTTGCCGCTCTCGGCATAGTTGAAGACACCGGCAACCTGGGCGCCCTTCGCGTAGTGCGTCGCGACATTGGCGCCGAGCGAGAGTTGGCCGCCCTCCAACAGCTCGGACTGGTTGTAGCCCATCGCCATCTGTAGGCCGGTCACGTATCCGCGGGTCACGTTGGCGCCGATGGCCGTTTGCACGCCGACGACGCGAGAGCCGCGTATGTTGGCGCCGATGCCGGCCTCGAAGCCGCGCAGCCGGTCGCCGTAACCTGCCAGCACGTTGAGGGCAAAGTGATTCGTCACGTCCTCGCGCCCGTGATTGATGCTGAGATACGGCAGCAGCGATACGTTCACGGGGACGGTCTTGCCGATGTCCGCGCCCCGCGGCACCGGCTCGATTGTCAGCGTCTCCTCCTCGACCACGACCTCCGGCCGTGCGGGCGGGTGGCTGCCGCGAGCGACCGTCTGCTCGACCGCGACGCGCTTGAGATCGGCGCGCCGCACGCGGGTACGGCGCCCCTCACGCAGGTTGACCTGGGCGCCGAAGAGGCCGTCGCTCAGCTCGGCGGTCACGACATAGCGGCCCTGCGCCAGGCCCAGCACCATCGGCCGGCCGCGCTTCTTGTCCAGCTCCGCAGCCAACCGGCCGCCGGCGCTGCGCACGAAAAGCCGGCCGTGAACCTCGGACGCCACGTGCAGGCGTGCGGCGTCGCTGCGCACCTCGGTCAGGACCAGGTCGCCGGTGCCGGCAAGCTGGATATCGTACGCCGCGTGCTGAGGTCCGCTGCGCGTGCGCTCGGTGCGCCGCAGGGTCTCGTCATAGGCGTACCGATAGGCCTCGTGCAGCGTGATCCGACCATCGCGCGTCATGTCCGCGGCGCCGCGCAGGCCGCTGACCAGAAAGTGGGTAAAGAAGGAGCCTTCGATGCGGTCGGACTCCTGCGCGACCTCGTCCTCGGAGCTGGACGTCAGGTACGCGTGGCCGGTCACGGACGTCGACGTGTCCAGCAAAAACGGCGGCCGTCGCACCCCGCCCTTGCGCCGCGTGAGCGCGCCTGACGCGCACGAGTCCAGGATCACGATGCGCACGTCGGCGCCGATGGTGTCGATCGCCCGCCGCAGGTCGCGATACTCCAGCCGCTTGCCCTTCAGCAGCAACCCGTCCTCGTCCGAGTGGCCCGAATAGTAGAAGATCACCTCGACCCGCCGGGCCGCGCCCTGCAAGCGTGCTGCGCGATCACCGGCCTCTGAGATCGCCTTCAAAAGCGCCGCCCGGGTCGCGCCGATCACCAACACGCGACCGTCTTCGGCGACACCGCCCAGCTCGCCCAGAACGCGGCTGACCGCCTTGGCGTCCGTATGCGCATAACGCAGCACTGGACGGCCCTCGCCCCCGTCGTTGGCGCCGACCGACACCAGCACCCGGCGCACGGCTTGTTTGCTCTGCGCGCCGGCGACGACGGGCAGCGCAACGAGAACGATCAGACAGGCGATCAGTGTTCGCTTCATCAGGGGGTCACCTTGCTCAAAGTGAGGGTCGCCTGGTCGACATCTTCCAGGCTCAGCAGTGCGGTCTTAGCGGTCGCGGGGTCGGAGGCCAGCTTGCGTGCGGCGCCCAGAACGTCTGCGACAGCCACGGGGTAGCGGGCCGCCACAAAGAAGAAGCGCTCAAAGTCCGGCGCGTCGTCCAGCTCGTAGGCGTGCGCCAGCGCCACGGTGCCCTTGCGCTTCAGCGTCGTCGGGTCGCGCTCGTCCGCCGGAAAGTGCAGCTCGACATGTCCGCGGCCATCCACCGAGACCACGACGCCATGCGTACGCCCCGCGGCCTGCAGCTTCAGCTGGATGACGTCGCCCTCGTCGGCCGACGCGCCCTCGGTCAGCTCTTCGCCCTCGGGCCCCGCGCCCTTGCGAAACACGCGGATCTTCGGATCCAGGCCCTTGTCCAGCAGCACCTCTTCGTTGCCCGTCGCCTGCGTGCCGGGCCCCACAACGTCGGTCACCTCGCCGCGCGGGATCACCGCAAACAGCACCAACAGCGCCACCGCCGGCAGCAGAACGGCGGGCCAGATCCGGCCCCCACGCGCCTTCTGCGGCGACGCTTTGTGGCGGGCCTCTATCTCTCGAGCCATGGGGGCCGAGCGGTATTGATCCAGAATCGTCGCGTCGGACTCTCGCAGCGCCGCTACCTGGGCCGCGGCCTCCGGGTCGGTCTTCAGCCGGGCCTCGACCGCCGCCCGCTGGTCGGCCGGCAGCTCGTCGAGGACATAGCGCTCCACGCGCCACTGTTCTATCGGTTTTCTCTGCTCACTCATCGATTCATCTCCAGGCCCATGGCCTTCAATCCGCGCAAGCGCTTGCGGACTCCGGACACAGACATGCCGACCTCGTCGGCCACCTCCGAGAGGGTCATCCCGTCCAGGAGGTGGAGCAACGCGATCGTGCGAGTAGACTCCTTTTGCTCGCCGAAAATTCGACTGAGCGACCATCGGGCCCCGACCCGCGCCTCGATGTCGGGGCTCATGGCTATCCGCGCGATAAGGTCGCCGTCGGCGACTTCCGGACGACGACCTCGCCCGCGGATGAGGTTCAGGCACACATTTGTGGCCATACGATGAAGCAGCGATGAGGGTGCGTCGTCGTGCAGGCGGTCCTGGTTTCTCAGCAGAAGAACAAACGTATCCTGCATCGCCTCCAGCGCGTTTTGCTCGTCCCCGAGCAGGCGCCGGCAGCGTCGAAGCACCATTGGACCGTACCTGCGGTACGTGTTTTCGACGTCTATGCCCACAACCACTGCTGTCTATCACGGCAATCCGGCGGCATCTTTGTCTTCGCACTCCTCGGTATCGAGGTCTGCGCCCGTGCCTGACCCCGCGCAGGTCACGTGTGGATCGATTGGCGAGCTGCCGCACACCACCTCGGCGCCGTCCAGGTCGCCGTCGTCGTCCGTGTCCGGGTCGGTGGGGTCCGAGCCCCACAGAATCTCATCTCCGTCGCCGAATCCGTCGCCGTCCGAGTCGGGGTTGGCCGGGTCCAGCCCCTCGGTGATCTCATCGCCGTCCTTCAGCCCGTCGCCGTCGCTGTCGGCCGCCGCCGGGTCCGTGCCCATCAGGATCTCGTCGCCGTCGCCAAGCCCGTCGGCGTCGGAGTCGAAAAGCACCGGGGATGTGCCGTAGTCCGGCTCCTTATCGTCTGGGATACCGTCACCGTCGCTGTCGACCAGGACGACCGGCTCCGGGTCGACCTGGGTCTTCGGCTTGGGATGCCCGTGCCCACCGCCGACAGGGCCGATTTTGATCTTCTGCTCGCACCGATCGATGCACGTATCGTCGGTGCAGGTCTCGTAGCAGGAGTGCTCGAGCGCACAGCCGTTGGCGAGCAAGAGAGTAAGGATGGCTATAACCGCCGTTTGAATTGTCTTCATCATGGTGTTGCTCCTGGCGCCCCAACCGATCATTTGGCTGAGGCGTCGCGCGGGTTTGCATTTGCTGAAGGTGGAACACCGCCCGCCACAGAAAGTGTCACTAATGTGGCAATATCGAGCCGTGTCGGACTCCCAGCCCAGGATGCGTGAGCGCTGCGGGACCTTGCGGGACCGCTGGTACGTGGCTTGTACCTCGCGTGAGCTGAAGGGGACGCAGCCCCTGGGGCGCGTGATCCTCGAGGAGGCGCTGGTCGTCTTTCGCGACGACGCCGGGCAGGTGCACTGCTTTGTCGACCGCTGCCTGCATCGCAACGCCATGCTGTCCGAAGGGCACGTGCGCGACGGCTGCCTGGTCTGCCCCTACCACGGCTGGCGCTACGACGCGGACGGAGCGCTGGTGCACATCCCCAGCGAGGGACCGGACTCGCAGGGGCGCAAGAGCCGCAGCCTTGCCCGCTTTCCCGCACGCGAGGAGTCCGGGCTGGTGTGGGTCTATATGGGCGACTCCGACCACATCGCGGCTGAGCCGTTCGCCTTTCCGCACCACGGCGAGGCGGGCTGGGAGTCGTACTTCATGGTCACGCCGTTCGACAACAACGTGACCAACTGCGTCGAGAACTTCATGGACGTGCCCCACACGATCACCGTGCACGCGGGGTGGTTCCGATCCGACGCCGCGCAGGCCGTGCACACCACCGTCGAGCGCACCGACGACAGCGTGCTGGTCACGTATCACCAGAAGAACGACTCCATCGGCTTCTGGTCACGCATCCTCAACCCGCGGGGCGAGCCGGTCACACACACCGACAAGTTCTACATGCCCAACGTCACCCGCGTGGACTACGACTTCGGGACGTCGCGGTCGTTCATCATCACGTCGCAGTGCACGCCCGTCTCCGAGTTCCACACGATGGTCTACACGGCGATCACGTTTCGCATGGGCGTCTTCAACAAGCTGGCGCGCGCGCTGCTGCCGCCGTACACGCGCAAGGTCATCCACCAGGACGTGGTCATCATGCGCAATCAGGGCGAGTCGCTGCAGCGGTACGGTGACGACTTCTCCAACGCGCCGGTCGACGTGATCCACCACTACATCGAGTCGCTGCGCGATTGGGCCGCCGACGGCGAGAAGGGTGCGCGACCCAAGCCACAAAGCGCCGACGTGACGTTTTATGTCTGACGGCCTGCCGGACTTCCTGCGTCCGGCACTGCGGCGCGACGGACCTCGCCTATGCCGGATCTTCAAAGACGTCACCATGGAGTCCGACCTGCACCTGGCGGTCGAGCGCGACCCCGACTTCTTTGCGCTTTACGACATGCAACAGGCGGACTGCACGCCCTATGTGCTGACGCTCGACGACGAGATCGAGGGCATGGGCACGTTCATGGCGCGCGACGGATACATCGACGGCGAGGTGACCCGCATCGGATACGCCGGAGACCTGCGCTTCACCGCCGCCGCCCGGGGCGCCCGACACCTGGCCGACGTCTACGGGCCGGCCATGCGCGACGCAGGCGCCCGCTTCAAGACCAATGTGTTTTTGACCGCCGTGATCACGTCAAACCGCCGCGCTGTGGCCGCGTTGACCGGCCGCCGCGACCGCCAGCCGGACATGCCGGTCTACACCCCGATCCGCCGCTTTCGCATCTCCAACGTGCAGTACACCACCCAACGACGCCCGCGCTTCACCGATTTGACCGTGCGCACCGCGACCGCCGACGACATCCCCAAGGTGGCCGCCCACCTGCACGCCGACCACAAGCGGCGCAGCTTCGGCTACGTCTTCACCGAGGAGCTGCTCCGCCACCGGCTGGCGCACTGGCCGGGTCTGAGCCTGCAGAGCTTCTACCTGGCGTTCGACCAGGACCGGCTCGTCGGCGTGACCGCCGCCTGGGACGCCCAGGCCGTCAAGCGCTACCGGGTGTTGGGCTATTATCGCGCCATGCGTTGGATTCGCATGGGCTTCAACCTGGCCGCTTTCCTGGCCCGCTTCGAGCCGCTCCCGCCGGCCGGCGGCCTCATGAAGTATTTCTATCTCACCCACGTCAGCGTCCCCAGCAACGACCCCGCCGTCATGGCTGCGCTGGTCGACCACATCTACACGGACCACTATGGCCGCGGGTACCACTTCTTTTGCGCGTGCGTGCTCGATGACGACCCCCTGGCGGAGGCCTTCTCGCGCTATCGAACCACGGACCTGCCCGCGTGCCTGTACACGGTGACCGACCCGTCTGTGCAGCTGCCAGTCGAGACTCTGAAGGCCCAGCGTCCCGGGTTTGAGATGGCCCTGGTGTGAGGCAGTGGCTCCTGCTGGCCGCGATCACAGCCGGCATGCTGTGGATCGCCTCCTCGGTACAGCCGCGCTATCGAGTCCAGGACTTCTTCCCCACCGATACCCCCGAGCGCGACACCTTCGAGCAGGTCCGCGACAGCTTCGGCCGCGACGATCGCACGGCCATCATCGTGCTGGAGCACACCCGCCCCCTGGACCCTGAGCTGCTGGCAGCCATCGACCGCCTCGGCCTGGCGCTGGCCGAGCGCCCCGACGTCGCCCGTGTCTTTTCCCCCGCCGAGGCCCGCGTGGTCTCCGAGGACGAGACCGGCCGCCCCGTCCTCAGGCGCGCCGCAGACGTCCCGTTTGCAATCGCCGAGGAGGCGCTGCGTCGCGCCCCGTACCTCAACACGCTGCTGTCCGCCGATCGCCAGGTCGCCGTCGTAGGCGCGGTCATGCCCGACGACCGGCTCGACTACATCTCGCGCCGCACTCTGCGCGACGCCCTGCTCACACTCACGGCCGACTACCCGGGCACCGTGCACCTGGCCGGCTATCCCATCCACCGCGTGGTCCTCAGCGAGACCGTCCGCGCGGAGTCGCTGCGGCTGTATCCCATCGTGCTGGGCGTCATGGCGCTGGTCCTGTTCATCGGGCTGCGCAGCGCCGTCGGGGTGCTTGCGCCCATCGTGGTCGCCGCCGTCGCGTCGGTCTGGACCGCCGGCCTCATGGGCCTGACCGGCCTGCCCCCCAACATCCTCAGCCCGGGCGTCTACGTCGTCGTGGCCGTTATCTCGGTCGCCGACGCCGTCCACCTGCTGGTGCGCCGGGACGTCCAGCGCCTGATCATGCCGTGCCTGCTGACGACCGCCACCACGGCGATCGGCTTTGGCGCGCTGGCGCTCAGCGGCATCCCGATGATCGCCCACTTCGGCCTCCAGGTCGCCATGGGCGTCTGCGCCGCGTACGCCGTCACGTTTCTGGCCGTGCCGCCGCTGCTGAGGCGTGCCGGCGCCGCACCGGTCCAGCCCGCTGTGCTGGGGCTGCTGGACCGCTGGACGACGCGCCGCCCCCGAACCATCGCCGCCGCCGGCCTCGTCGTCATCGGCGTCGCCGCCGCCGCCGCCCCGTCCATCCCTGTCAACTCGCCACTGCTGGCCGATCTCGACGAGGACCACCCGGTTCGCCAGACCTACACGCTGCTGGAAGAGCGAATGGGCGGGGTCCTGCCCATCGATGTGCTCCTGACCGGCGACCACATCTACGACAAGGCCACCCTGGACAAGGTCGCCGCCTTCACCGACCGCGTGCGCCGCCATCCGGACGTGCTCAACGCCGTCTCGGTGGTCGATCTCATGCAACGCTTCGGCCCGCTGCTGCGCAAGGTGCCGGACGCTGAGATCACGTCACTGCTGCCCACCGCGCTGTTGCTCGCGCACGATGAGACCCGGGTCTGGGTAGACGACGAGACCGACCTGATGCGCATCCGCCTGCGCGTCAGCAATCTGGGCACCGACGAGGCCTTTGCGCTTTTCGCGGATCTCGACGCCGCCCACCAGGAGATCTTCGGCGCCCCCGCGCAGCTCACGGGCCAGGGCTACCTCGGCCAAACGGTCAACCGCGCGCTGGTCGACCACTTTCAGACCGGCTTTCTGGTCGCGCTGGCCGCCGTCATGCTGCTGGTGTTCGTCGGTCTGCGCAGCGCTCGCCTGTCCGCAGCGGCGATCCTGCCCAACCTGCTGCCGCTGGCCGCGGTGATCGGCGCCATGGCGCTGTTCGGTATCGAGCTGCGGTACACGTCGGCGCTGGTTCTAACGGTGGTGTTTGCGCTGGCCGTGGACGACACGATCCACTTTCTGGCCGCGACCCACGCCGGCGACGTCTCCAGCGCCTTCACCCACGCGGGTCCGCCGATTCTGCTGACATCCGCGGTCCTGGGCTGCGGCTTCGCCGTGCTGCTCTTCAGCAGCTTTCTGCCGACGCAGGTGATGGGGCTGATGCTTGCGGTCACCGCCTGCGCCGCGATCATCGGCGACCTACTCCTGTTGCCGGCGCTGCTGCGGCTCTAAGGGCGGCGCAACCTCTTCGCCCCTACCGCCGGTCCGACCTGTCCGGTAGGATCCGGGCCACGTGCTGAAATCCCAAACCCTGACAACCCTATCCATCGCGCTGCTCCTGGTCGGCTGCGGCACCACGGGACCACCCGAGGGGATCCGGTGCAACGACCGCCAGGGTTGGGGCAGCTACCTGGGCCAGGACTCGCAGGCCATGATCAAGGAGATCCTCCAGGCGGTCGAGTCCACCGGCGCCGCCCTCGATGACGACCAGCGCGCCGCTCTGACCAGCGACCTCAAGCACATCACCAAGTGGCGCCTGGTGCGCTTCATGCTGCTGGAGAGCCAAAACCACAACTTCGGCACACTGCAGGTCCCCGCGGTGATGACGGCCGACGGCAAGCCCCTGCGCATCTATCGCACCGGCTTCACGTCGCGCCCCGAGCGGGCCGGCTCGTGCTTCGACTCCCTACTGACGGCAGGCGGCACCCGCCACGTGGTCAACCTGTACTCCGGCGTGATGCCCACACAGGATCTGGAGCTGAAAGAGCAGTTCGCCGCCGAGTCCGCCGGCGGCAGCTACTTCACCCTACGCGGCCTCCCCAAATCCGAGCAGTCCTGGCGACACGATCTCAAGCTGCACGGCGACGATCCGGTCGTCTTCAAGCGCGCCCAGGGACAGATCGCCAAGGTCATCAACGAGCAGATCCTGAAGCCTGATGGAAAGCCGCCACGCGGCAACGTACACGTGCACTGCGGCGGCGGCATGCATCGGACCGGCATGGTCGTAGGCATCCTGGAGCGCTGCTTCAACGGCGCCTCCGCGGACAAAATCGACCGAGACTATCGCCACCACACCGCGTACATCGACAAGGAGCGCCCCGGCGGCTTCGAGCAGGGCAACCTGGACTTCATCCAGGCCTTCGACTGCTCGTTGTTGAAGCCCTGAAGCGCACCTCCCGGCACCTGTCCATCCTCAGAACCCATCCGGCCTTGTGGCGCACACGTTGGCGGCCATCCAGCGCCGCCGTTCACTCGAACTGCCCAGCAGAACGCGTTGCGCACGCGCAACCGCAGCACAACCCAGGTATGATGGGTCATGCGCCATTTCTTCGTACTGTGGCTGTTGGTCGCCGTGCCCGCAGGCTCGGTTGAGGCCAAGCCTCCTACCAAGACGCTGACGGCCGATCAGGCCTACAACAAGGCGCGCACGCTGTACGCCCAGAAGAAGTACGCGGAGGCGCTGAAGTGGCTGGAGGTCGCTCATCGCAAGAAGCCGCGCGCCATCTACATCTACAACCAGGGCCGATTGCTGGAGGCGCTGGGCCGACTGCGAGAGGCACACAGCGCGTTTCTGAGCACCCAGGCGATGCCGCAGGTCAGCGTTGAGTTGCGGGAGCTGGCCGCGGCGCAGGCGGCCAAGGTCAAGGGCCTGGTCGACGTGGCGGTCGTCCGGTTCGCGGGGCTGCCCGATAACGCCCTGGTACAAGTGGACGGTGAGGTGGTTTCGGATGTGCGCCAGGACCTTATCGTGGCGGAGGCCAAGCACCAGCTGTGCGTCTCGTCGCCCCAGGGGCATCGGGTGCGGTGCTGGAGCCGGATGCTACGCGCCGGGATCCGGGTCGTGGCCCCGTTTGAGGGCGGCGCGCGTGGGGTCGTGAAATGGCCCGCCAAGGCACAGCTGGACTGCATATCGACGGCCACGATCTACTGCTGGATTTGACGAGCCTGCGCTTTATCGAGTTGGACGCGGGCAGGCATGTTGTTCGCCTGACCCTGGCGGGCGTTGGCGCGTCGGGCCCGCAGGTGCACAAGCAGTCGGTCGACGTGCTGCCGACTCGGCCGGCGGTGTTGAACTTCAAGACGCCGGAGCCCATCGACGTGGGTGTTGGCGGCGGCGTGCCGGTGCCACGGTCGCCGGGAGCGTGGCCGTGGGTGGTCACCGGCACAGGCGTGGCGGCGCTCGGCGTGGGCATCGGCTTGATGGCGAAAGCGAGCGCTGACCGCGGCGTGGAGACCGATAGTGAGGCAGCGGGACGCGGCATTGTGTCTGAGACCACGCAGGCGGCGCATCAGGCCGCATGGGACGACGCGGACGGGTTGTCGGCCGCCGGTGCCGCGACGATCGCGGTAGGCGGTGCGGCCCTGATCGGCGGTCTCACGTGGTGGTTGATGACGCGCGAATCCGGTGCCGAGACCAGGCCCCAGAGCGGCCTGTGGTTGGCGCCCTCGGTGGATGGCGGGATGGTGCTCGGGGGGCGCTTCTAAATTCTCGAATGCGGTGGATGGTAGCGCTGCTTCTGGCGGCAGGGTGCAGCAAGTTCGATGCGGACGGCTATTGGTATGTCTGCGATCCACAGAACGGAGATGCGGACTGCCTGAGTGGCTACGAATGCGCGCTACTGGATGGCGTGGGTCATGTCTGTCAGCCCGCCGGAACAGCGCTCGATGTGGACGCACAGACACAAGGCGGCGGTG
>CAZJHX010000243.1:0-10962 GCA_964545715.1 uncultured Myxococcales bacterium | reverse complement strand
AGGACACGGTCGTCTTTGACGGGCTGTTTTTCTCGGTGACGGCCGACCCGGAGAGCTCCACGCGCGGCGAGGTGTGGGAGAGGCACGGGCGCGCCCACGACGGCGAGACGGTGGCGCTGTTTGAGGCGGATCACGACGCCCACGCGTACAAGTTCAAGCCGCTGGCCTCCCATGTGGACATCCGCACGGCGCCGTACGTGCTGAAGGTGCAGCCGGGCACGCTGATGCGCGGACCGGCTGTCGTCGTCTTATATGGATACGCGGGCGACATCATCGTGGCGTCGGCCACCGTGTCGGTGGATCTGTCGGCCCAGGCCGGGGTCGATGTGCGTTTGACCGCGGTGACGGCCGGCTGCGATGCGGACGGCGACGGCGCCAAAGACTGCAGCAAAGCGGGCTGCTGTGACGGGCTTGAGACGCTGTTCGAGGACTGCGACGACGCTCGGCTGCTGGCGCATCCGCTGCAGGCGGAGCCGGTGTGCAAGGCGTGCGACGAGCCCCTGGACATGAACTGCGACAAGATCGACGAGCCCTGTCTGGACGCAGATGGGGACATGCACCGGGACTGCGATCCGGCGGTGGACTGCGATCCGACGTCGGAGCTGGTCCATGTCGACGCGCCGGAGATCTGCGACGGGCTGGACAACAACTGCGACGACCGCGTGGACGAGGGCTTCCTGGACACGAACGCCGACGACGAGGCGGACTGCGTCGACGACGACGATGACGGCGACGGGGTCAAGGATGAGGTGGATTGCGCGCCGACCGATGCGGACGTGTCGCCGCTCGAGGACGAGAAGTGCGACGACCAGGTGGACAACGACTGCAACGGCTTCACGGATGAGGGCGAGGACTGCGGGACGTGGAGCGTCGACTGGGACGGCGACGGGCAGGAGGTGCCGAAGGACTGCAACGACTTTGACGCGCGCGCGTACGAGGGCAGCCAGTTCAAAGGGTGCTGCACGCAGGCGGAGGTGGACGAGCAGACCGCCGTGATGGGCGTGCTGTGGTGCGACTTCAACTGTGACGGCGAGGCGTCGGTGTGCGAGGAGGGTGATCCGGATCACGACCTGTATGTGGGGTCGGACGACTGCGGGCCGGACGACGAGCACGTGCACACCGGGGCGCCGGAGTACTGCAATGACGGCATCGACCAGGACTGTGCGTTTGGCGACCTGGTGTGCGGCGACGACAAAGACCTGGACCTCGACGGCTTCCCGTTTCCCGATGACTGCGATGACGACGACCCGGACATCCACCCCTGGGCGGTGGACGGGTGCGACGGCCGCGATAACGACTGCGACGGGATCATCGATGAGGGGAACCCGGGCGGTGGCATCGCATGCGACAACCCCTTCAACACCAAAGGGAAGTGCGGCGACGAGGCCAGCCGGGGGGTGACGGTCTGCGGGCATCAGCTTACGTACAAGGGTGTGCCTCAGTGGATCAGCGATCAGCTGGACGATCCGGATACGCAGGTCCAGGTGATCTGCGTGAACTTCTACAATCCGCCGCCCAAAGAGCTGTACTGCGACCAGGTGGATGAGGACTGCGACGGCAAAGCGGACGAGGATTTCTGGTGGGATCCGGACGGTGCGAACCTGGTTCACGGGACCCCGTGTGGCGTCGGGGAGTGCGCCGGCAAGGGCGTCGTGGAGTGTCAGCCGGATGCCGTGAACCGGCCGTCTGATCAGCAGGTGTTGTGCAAGGCGTGGGACTTCAAGGACGACGAGAAGAAGTTCTGCGACAACAAGGACAACGACTGCGACGGCGTGACCGACGAGTTCGAACTGCCTGGCCCCGACAGCGGCTGCGTGTTGTTGGGCGTCTGCGGTACCCACGCGGGCGAGATCGACGCGTGGTGCAGCGAGGGTGACTGGGACTGCGTTTACGATGCGGTCCCGGGCTATGAGCCGATAGAGCTGACCTGCGACGGGCTGGACAACGACTGTGACGGCGACGTGGACGAGGACATGTTCTGGGAGAACCCGGAGACCAAGGCCAACAAGCTGCTCAATGCCCCGTGCAACGGCGTGGGCGAGTGCACCGGCGGCACGGTGGTCTGCAACCCGGAGTCGGGCAAGGCGATCTGCTCGTCGCTGCTGACCGAGGCGATCACGGAGCTGTGCGACAACAAGGACAACGACTGTGACGGCCAAATCGACAACGGCGTGAACTACAACGGCGCCGCGCTGACCGAAAAGTGCGACGGACTGGGCGAGTGCGGCGAGGGCACGGTGGAGTGTGGCGAGACGGCCGGAGGTGTGCCGGTCGTCACCTGCTCGACGAACCCCAACGGGACGGCGCCGGAGGACACGGCGGAGCTGTGTGATGGGAAAGACAACGACTGCGACGGGCCCAAGGACGAGGACTTCATAGAGCAAGGGCTGGGCGCGACGTGCACGCTGGGACAAGGTGAGTGCGCTGCGTCCGGCGTGAAGGAGTGCATTGACCTGGAGACGGTTGGTTGCGTCGCGGAGGTGGGTGAGGCGCTGGCGCCGTGTGATGACGGCGACGCCTGCACCATCGGCGACAGCTGCTCCGGCGGTGTGGACTCCGCGTGCTCCGGGACCGCTTACAGCTGTGATGATGAGCTGGATTGCACGCTGGACGCCTGTACGCCCGAGGGTGGCTGCACGCACACGCCCACGCCCGGGCAGTGCTTTATTCTGGGCCAGTGTTACGCGGCGCTGGCCGACAATCCGCTGGCGGTGTGCGAGACCTGCTCGCCGACGGACTCCTCCACGAGCTGGACGCCCAAGGCCGTGGAGACCGTGTGCAGTGACGGCAACAGCTGCACCGACGACGACGCGTGTGACGGCGGGGGGACCTGCATGGGCGTGGGCATCGTCTGCGACGACCTGGACCCGTGCACGATGGACAAGTGCGTGGAGCAAGGGGGCAGCCTGGTCTGCGACAACTCGCAGCCGACGCCCAACGCGTGCGCTATCGGCGGTGAGTGCTTTCCGGACGGCGCGGAGAACCCGGCAAACACGTGCCTGGTGTGCGACTCGGCCGCTGCCGCTGACGAGTGGTCCGAAAAGGCGCCGTCGAAGCCCTGCAACGACGGGGACCTGTGCACGATAAGCGACACGTGTGTGGACGGCGCCTGCGCCGGGGTGGCGGTGGACTGCGACGACGGGACCGTGTGCACCGACGACAGCTGCGATGACGCCAGCGGGATCTGTGCCCATGTGCCGGCCGACGAGGCGTGCGACGACGGCGACCCGTGCACCAAGTTCTCGGAGTGCATCGACGGTGTCTGTGAAGGCGGCGGCGAGGTGTTATGCAACGACAATAACGCGTGCACGCTGGACTCTTGCACAGCGTTTGTCGGCTGCACCCACGAGCCGACCCTGGCGTCGTGCGACGACGGTGATCCGTGCACGGTCTCCGACTCCTGCGAGGGCGGTGGCTGCGCGGGGCTGCCCAAGACCTGTGACGACGGAAACGTGTGCACGACGGACAGCTGCACGAAGTCGGGCGACTGCTCCAACAAGGACAACAAGGTGGCCTGCAACGACGACGATCCGTGTACCGAGGCCGACAAGTGCAGCAAGGGCACCTGCAAAGGTGTCGACCTGGACTGCGACGACGGCCTGGCGTGCACCAACGACGTGTGCCTGGGCGGCGACTGCTTCCATCCGAACATCCCCGACTGCGAAGAGAATTAGCCTGCGTGTGGGGCCTGTAGACCCCGCGTTAAAAGCGAACAAATGTTCGCTGGAAAACAGGTGGGGTCAGCTGTTCCTTTCTGTCGGATTAATCAATTAAAACAGTGTCTTAGATTTGTGGCACGGGTGTTGCTTAGAGGGGCGGCGTCGGGGCACTGACGAAATCTAACTACCGCCCCGCGGAGATAGGAAGCAGGCAATGCGTACCATCAACCAGATCATCGCAACTTTCCTCATGGGCCTGGCCCTGATCGCGCTCGGCTGTGGCGAAGCCGGAGTCGTTGACTACACGAACGGCGACGACCGACCGCAGGGCGCCGGCAAAGACAACGCCAGCAAAGCCGACCAGTGGAACAACGCGAACAACCCCGACCGATTCCGCACCGAGCTCAACTACAAGCTCGACGAGCTGCCAACCTCGGGTCGCAGTGAGCACATCCCGTGGCCGGCCGACTACTGGCCTACCTACAAGGACAGCGTCAACAAGCGCTGGCAGGGCGTGGACACGCTGAGCCCGACCGAGAAGTACGACACGGCGTTCAACAACTGGACGGCGCCCGAGGGCTTCATGGACCTCAAGCCCTACAGCTCGAGCAACTGCTCGGACAAGAGCTGGGACCAGTCCTACTACGACCAGCTTGGGCCCGCCGCCAGCTACACCTCGCAGTTCAAGGGCAACTTGAAGGCCCGCGACGGCGTCGACAACGACGGCGACGGCGAGACCGATGAGTGTGACGACCGCGACGGCGTCGAGACCTGGTGGGGCCTGTGCCACGCCTGGGCCCCGGCCGCGCTGCTCGAGCAGGAGCCGCAGCACGCTGTCGTGCACAACGGCGTGACCTTCGAGGTCAGCGACATCAAGGCGCTCATCATCGCTCAGTACGACCGCAACAGCGCGTACATGATCGGTGGCCGCTGCAACGACAAAGAGGTCGAGCGCGATGAGACGGGCCGCGTCAAGGACCCGGAGTGCCGCGACACGAACGCGGGCACCTGGCACCTCATCATGGCGAACTTCCTGGGCACCATGAAGCAGGGCGTCCTCGAGGACCGCACCTACAACTACGAGGTCTGGAACCAGCCGATCATCGAGTGGAAGGTCAACGACATGAACGAGGTCACCGAGCAGGAGGCCATCGCCGCCCTCGGTCTGCCCGCGACCACCGAGCGCTACCCCTACAACGACAAGGCCGTGAAGTGGTTCAAGTGCAACTCGACCAGCTTCTACATCACCGAGTCGTCCCCCTCCAAGCAGCCCTTCACCGACACCATCTCCACGTACACCCGTCAGGACACGTACGACTACATCCTGGAGCTTGACGAGGACGGCAAGATCAACGGCGGCGAGTGGATCGGCAGCAGCAACACGAGCCACCCCGACTTCCTGTGGCTGCCCGTCAAGGCTCGCAGCGGCAACCCGAACATCGACATGGACATGGTTCGCCTGCTCCTCGAGAAGTCCCGCTCGACCGACACCGGTGGCGGCGACGACGGCGGCGACCTCAAGATCTACGAGAACACCTTCAGCTTCGACATCCCGGACAACGACCCCAACGGCGTGGTCAGCAGCATCGGCGTGACCGACGAGTTCACTGTGGGCAAAATGGAGGTTGAGGTCGACATCGAGCACACCTTCATCGGCGACCTGAAAGTTGTGGTCCGCAAGGACGGCCGCGAGTCAGTGCTCCACGGCAACGCCGGCGGCAGCCAGAACAACATCAAGCGCACCTTCACCGTCACCGACATGATGGGCACGGCGGCCGCGGGTAACTGGGAGCTGTTCGTCAGCGACTCCGAGGGGCAGGACACCGGCAAGATCGTCTCCTGGAAGCTGAAGCTCTACACCGGCGGCGCCGGCGAGGGCGGCAACGGCGAGGGCGGCACCTTCACGGTGGACGCGGCCAACAACGTCTCCATCCCGGACAACGACCCGACCGGCGCGATCGACACCATCACGGTCAGCGAGCGCCACACGGTCAAGGCTCTGAAGGTCACCGTCAAGATCAGCCACACCTACGTGGGCTCCCTGCTGGTCGACCTGAAGCACGGCGCCGTGTCGCACACGCTCTCCAACAGCGAGGGCGGCAGCGCTACGACCATCGAGAAGACGTTCGACGTCGAGGCTTTCAACGGCAGCAGCACCGAGGGTGACTGGGAGCTGCGAGCGGCCGACCTGGACGCGTACAACGACTCCGGCGCCATCGAGTTCTGGAGCATCGAGTTCGTCCACTGATTCCAGAGAAGTAGTTAGTCCTTTCTTCCCTTCCTTTTGAGAGCTCGGGGCATCGCGCCCCGGGCTCTTACTCTTTTGGTGGGTCGGACTTCTCGGGCTCTGCTTTTTTGGGCTGCGTCTTGCCGCGCGAGCATTTTCCCAGCTCAGCCATGGTTTTCGCCGCCAGTGCGCAGCGCAGCTCCATTATTGGCGCGACCTTGCATTGAGCCAGCGCCCTCTGACGCTCGGACGCGCTTGTGAGTTTCGCGATCGCCGGCGCCATCGCCGGTTGATCACCGAACTCCTTTTGGAACAGCTCGATCACGTGGTCGAAGGCGCGGCCGCACAGGTCGGACGCCGGCAGCGAGATCCTGTCAAAGCCCACCTTGAGGATGAGGTCCATCCGCAGACGGCCGATCGGGCCGGCGCGCAGGGCGGAGAGGGTCGTCTCGGCAGCTTCGTTGCCGTCAGCGCGCTTGCCCAGACCGTTGAAGGCCGCTTGGAGGCGCTCCATGTTGGGTTTGATGCGGGCCTTGATGGCGGCCACTTGGGCTTCGCGGTCCGCGGACTCTTCCAGCGCGTCGAGCTCGGCCACATAGCGCCCCAGCGCCGCCAGCATGCCCGGGACCTCGGCGCGCACGGCCTCTCTCAGCGCGATCGCTGCGACCTCCGGATCCTCGATCTCCGCGGCCTTGGCCATGGCGTCCAAGTGGATGGTCAGGTGCGTATGTTTGACGGGAGCGCAGCCCAGGGTGACAGCTGCGAGAAGAAGCAATGTTCGGGGCATATCAGCGCTTTTTGGGAGGGGTTGTCTTGACCGTTATCATCGCTTCGTCTCCCAGGTAACTCAGCTTGATCACGTCTGGAAGGCGCTTCTGCGTAATTGTCAGCGTCAGCTTGGAGCGCTGCTGGCAGGAGCCGGGTTTGGAGTCTTTGTCGCACTTGCCGACCCACTCGGTCTCCAGCTTGTGCGTGTATGCCACGGCTTTGCCCGTGGTCGCGCCGGTCAGCTTCAGCTCTTTGTCGGGGGGCGCGTATTTGAGGGAGTAGCCCTCGATGACGATGGTATTGCCTGTCAGCGTGCCGCCGTGCCCGGGCGTAATCTTCGTCACGTGCGGCGGCATGAGCGCGAGCGCCGCGGGGGCGAAGAGCAGGATGATCAGCATGCAGACGAGGCGTAGTCTCATCGGCGCATCGACGGCAGCACGAGCCGGTTGATCCAGTTGCTGACTTCCAGCTGCCGTACGTCCTGGTTCATGACGTCGGCGTCGATTCCAAGCATCCATGCGATGTCCTTCCTTGTCGGGTCGTTGTGCAGCGTCTCCAGCAGATCCACGTAGTCGCGGCCCGCCTGCTCGCTGTTGAAGAAGCCGTACCGCATGAGCTTGGGGATGCGGCAGTAGGTCAGCCGCGCCAGCTCGTGTAGGTCATATTCGGGGTGGTACTGCAGCGCCCAGAAGGTGCCGCCGTTATGGACGACGCTCACCGACTGCACCAGCGTCCACGGGTTGGACGACAGTGACACCGCGCCGGGCGGCAGGTGCGTGATCTCGTCGTCGTGGCTGATGAACGCGTCGAAGACGTCGCCTTTGCCCTCGTACAGCGGGTGCGCGCGACCGGCCGGGGTCAGCCGAATCTTGCGTGCGATGCCCATCTCGCGACCGTGCGGATTGACCTGGACCGTGCCGCCCGCGGCCACGACAGCGATTTGGGCGGCATAGCAGCTGCCAAACGCCGGCACGCCCGCCTTGAAGCAGTCTTTTGCGACCTGGATCTGGTCCTGCACCTCTTTGCGCTCGTCGAACACGCACAGGCTGCAGCCGGTCCACGCGACCCCGTCATAGGAGCTCAGTGCGGCGCCGGTCGGCAGCTGGGCGCCCGGATCGGAGGCAAACAGGACGTCGCACTCGGTCCCGGCCGGCCCGCAGCGCTTGAGCATCGCCACATACAGGTCTGCCGCGAGCGAGGCTCCGCCGCCTTGAAGCTGCTCACGTGACGCCCTGGTGTAGCCGTCGATCACCAAAAACCGGGGTGCGTTATTCGCCATCTCGTCGCTCAGCCTCCAGCAAGCGCGTCGATGATACCCGGGAGATCGGCGTGACGCTCGCAAATGGCGCTTGCGACCGAGCCGGCCTTGTCCGCGTCCCGCGCGGCGGTGAACAGGACGGCCTTCATGCCCAGCGCCAGCGGGCCCAGCACGTCGTTGTGCTCGCGGTCGCCGATGTGGACCATCTGCTCGATCGGCACCCCCAGCTGCTTAGCGGCGGAGTCGAACATCGCCCGGTGCGGCTTGCAGCGCCCTACCTCGTCGGAGAAGGCGAAGCCGCCGAAGTATTTTTTGACCCCATGCTTCTCGAGCAGGGCGCGCAGGCAGCGGCCCGGCGAGACGATGGCGTCCGAGACGATGCACAGCTTGTAGCGCGCGGACAGCGTCTCGAGACACTGAGCGGCGTCCGCGATCAGGTCGGGGGAGATCTCGACCTCCATCTCCTCGTGCGCGCGGACCACGGCCTCCAACTCAGCGTCGGGCAGCGTACGGCCCAGCCCCTTGAGGATGACACCCAGGCGCGTGCCGATCTCCCAGGTCACGTGCTGCTCGTGCCAGACCTCGTTGAACGCCGCGTCGCCCACGCCGTACGCCAGCGCCACGGTCTTGTAGTCGATCGGGGATTGTCGGTTGAGCGCGTCCCAGAGCAGATGGCGTCGCTCGTCGCGCTTGGACCGCAGGCCCCTGGCGGCCCGCTTGGGTTCATCGGAATCGTCGACGACCAGGGTGTCCCACAGGTCGAACGTCACGGCACTGATCATATGCACCTCCGCCTTTCAACAGAGGTGAGCTATCAGCTACTGGGCTACTTGACCAGCGTACCCTTGGCGCCGCCGCTCTTGCCGCTGCCCGCGCCGCCGGTGACCAGGAAGATGCCGTCAAAGCCGCTGTTCTTGCCGTAGATCCCGATGCGTCCGCCGGCGCCGCCCGCGATGCTGCCGTCGCCGCCGCTGGCGTCGATGACGCCGGAGCCCTCGAGCGCTGGAGCGGAGATCAAGATGCTGCCGCCCGCCGAGCCGGCCGTGGTGCCGGGCTCCGGGATGGCGGAGATGCGCCCGTCGACGACCGCCGGGCTGCCGTAGATCTGCAGGACGATGCTGCCGCCGCCACGCGGTCCGGGCTTGCACACGCCGTCTTCGCTTTGCGCGGAGCCCGAGCCGAGCGACGAGGGATAGCTCGCCGTGCCGTACGCCTTGGAGCAGCCGACCGCTGCGTTGGAGCCGCCGTCGCCGCCGTGACCGGCGCCTTGATCGGGGCAGCTTCCGCCGCTGTTGCAGCCGCCACCGGGACCCTCCATGCCGGCAAAGCCCTGTCCGTCGGCGCTGAGCGTGGCGCCCTTCTCCACCGTGATGGAGGGGGCGTAGATCGTGCAGCCGCGGCCGTAATAGCCGACCGACTCACCCTGACAGGTCAGTCGCGAGCCGGACTTGACCACGACGTGGCCAAACCGGTGGTGTCCGGGGGTCAGCGACATGTTCTGGTCGATCGTGACATCCATCACCGTGCCGCGGCACGCGCCGTCCTCGTTGCAGATGTCGCCGCTGGTGTACTCGTCGCCGTCATCGCACTGGTCGCCGGCCAGGGTCGTGTAGAAGCAATCGCCGTAGTGGCAGGCGCTCTCCAGGCACGGGTCCTTGGTGTCACACTCGTAGTCCTCGATGCAGCGGCTGACGCTCCAGTTGGAGCAGGGATCGCCCACGCCGTCCTCGTTGCTGTCGAGCTGGCCGGGGTTGTGAAGCAGCGGGCAGTTGTCGCTGCCGTTGGCTACGCCGTCCCAGTCCCAGTCGTGCTGGAACTCCAGGGCGACCTCCGACAGCTTCAAGTCGTCGATGGTGCCGTTGAACGGCTGACCGCCGTTGTTGTCGGCGCCGATCGTCATCCACCAGGTGGTGGCCAGCCGCACGGTGGCAAACTCCTCGGCCTGCGCTCCGTCCACGACGCCGTCGATGAACACGGCCATCTTCTGGGAGCCGCTGCCTTCGTTTTCGATGCTGCGCACACAGGCGACATGGTGCCATTTGCCGTCCAGGACCGAGCGCGTCGAGACGACTGAGCGGGCGCCGTCCCAGTCCTCGGTGCGCCACAGGCACTCGATCTGACCCTTGCTGGTCGTCTTCATCGCGAAGGCCAGCGGCTCCGTCCAGACCAGCGCCGTCGCATAGCCGGTCGCATCGCCGCGTAGGCGCAGCTCAAGCTGGTACTGGGTGATGTCGTCCAGCACGCTGATCGGCTCCTCGGGCACGGCCGGGATCTCAACCTCGATCTTGGAGCCGTCCTGGCCGTTGAACACCGCGCCGCCGCCGTAGTAACCGGCGCCCGGCTTCAGCTGCGCGCCGCCTACGACGTTGCCCTTCAAGGTCAAGCCGACGGCGCTGCTGGTCTCGGTCTTGAGTGCGTCCCCATAGACCACCCTCAAAGAACCAGCCCGGTCATCGACCGATTCAGTATCCCGCGACCCGCAAGTCCTCCTTCCAAGAGAGAGTTGAAGCGAACGCGGGCGGCCAGGAACAAGGAGAAGAAGGCCAACGCTCCGCCTGTTGTGCCGCAGACTCTGAAGCGGGTGATGAGTTGGCAGGAGGAGATCGATTCAGGCGATGAGACTCGGGCCTCCATCTCTCGCCGGGAGGGGCTCACGCGGGCGAGAGTCACCCAGTTGATGAAGTTGCTCGAGCTGCCCAAGGCGGTTCGTCAGGCGATGCTCTCCTCGCCCGAGAGGTACCGGGACTGGACGATTCGGCGGGCGCTTACTGAGACCATGACGACAGCCTCATCGTGAACCCTGGGTGAGAGTGGTAGGGAGGCGGTCGTTTGCCGCCAGGTAGCCGTGCTTCACGAGGAGCAGGCGGATGGCCTCCATCCGCTCCTCGGGCGGGTCGAGGCGGTTTAGGTAGTCCAAAATGAGATCTCCCTCGTCGTCGATGATGCTGAGGCGGTGGGCTCCGCAAACCGGGCCATAGAAGTGCGCCTCGACGGTCGCGTGGTAGCCGCCGAGTTCGGGGTGTTCGAGGACGACGGTGGGCTCACTCACG
>CAZJHX010000242.1:0-11078 GCA_964545715.1 uncultured Myxococcales bacterium | reverse complement strand
GTCCAGGGGGGAGTCTCCCCCTGGTCGCCGAAGGCGACGATCGCGAAAAATTTTTCACCGACCTCTCTGACCGACAAGCGTGTTGTGGACGTCAGCGAGCGCTTCTTCGTGCACGAAGAAGCGCCCGTCTGGGCGCTGTTGCTGTCATCTCTTTCAAACGGAGGCCCATCGACGGCCTGACGCTGGACGCGTGAGGGCGGCGCGCGCGTGGACTGGCGCTATCAGGTGCCCGAACCGGACCAGCGCGCGGCTGAAGGCCTCTGGCGAGACGCTGCTGACCGTGCTCGCTCAAGGTCCGTCCGATGCCGGGCCTGACTGGACGGGCGACTGGGATGGCACCTACGTGTCTGACCGCCAAACAGACCCCACATGTCCCTGCAGGGGGCTCCGACCGGGTCGCTCGCGGCTTCCGCACTGCCAGGTCGGTCCCCTGACCGCCGTACCCAGGCGCGGACTTATTGCGTATGATGGCGCGGCCGTGTTGTTGAAGGAAATATGGCGACGGATTCGGGGGCTAATGGCAGCGCTGGCCGTGTGTAGCGCCGCACACAGCGCCCGCGCGCAGTCGATCGATATCGGCGCGCTGACCGCGGAGCCGGGGGTGCGTGTGGTCGTGGTCGACTTCTACGCAACCTGGTGCCGGCCCTGTATGGAGGCGATTCCGCGATGGAAGGCGCTGCATGACAGGTGGCGGTCGATCGGGTTGCGGCTGGTGGTCGTCAACACACGGGACCCCGAGGCCGGATGCAAGACGCTGTCCTGGACCCCTGACAAGATGGTCTGCGATTACGACGGACGCGTGGCCGGCGCGTTTGGGGTGGGCGACCGGCTGCCGGCGGCGTTCGCGTGGTCCTGGCGCGGCAAGCTGCTGGCGCAGCGCGCCAACGTCGCGACGGTGGAGCGGTTGGTGACGGCGCACATGTATCGTGCGCCGCGGATCGTGGTCGATGCGCTGGACGCAAGCGGGGCAGCCGACGACGCGCTGCACCTGCACGTGACGTCGGAGCTGATTCGGCAGGGGCGCTTCACGATGGTGCTGTCCGAGCGAGAGCGGACGCGGCTTCGAGAGCTGCGGCGGCAGAGCCATGCGGTGAATCGTCGGGATGACCAGCGGTGTGCACTGGGACAGGAGCTGTCGGCCAACACCCGGCTGGTCGCCCGCCGAGTGGGCGGCGCAGGGCAGCCGCAACAGCTGATCGTGGGGCTGCAGTCGATCGAGAAGGGATGCTCCGCCGCGTCCGTATCGGTGCCGTGGAGGCCGGGGGCACCCGGGAAGAGCGTGGCCGACGCGGTGGAGGCGCTGCTGGCGAGCTTGCGCCGGCCGCCGCGGTTGCCGGGCGGCGGTATCGCAAAGGTCGACGCCGCCCCCGTCACCACACCGGTCATGACAAAACCCACGCCGGCCGCGCGGGTCCCCGTGGTCACGCAGCGCCCCGATCCAAATGCAGCGCCAGGCCGGCTGGTGGTCCAGGTACAGCCCCCTGACGCCGTCATCACAGTCGCCGGCACGCCGTGGCAGCGCGGTCGGCGGGCAAGCCGGCTGGCACCCGGCCAGTACCAGGTGCGCGTACAGCGCGCTGGGTTCGAGCCGGTGTTGCGGACCGCGGTGCTTCGGTCCAATGACACGACGACGCTGACCATCCGGTTGATGCGGCCGGGACAGACCGGCGCGACGCCGGTCACCGCCGTGGCGCCGGTCACCCGCCCGTCGGGGCGATATCGGTCGCTGGGGTGGGCGCTGTTCGGCATCGGCCTGGCATCCAGCGTCGGGGGCGGCATCGCCATGGGCGTGGCCAACGGCACCTTGTCTCAGGTGGAAGACGGCAAGAATGCGACAGTGCCGCTGCCGCAAACGGAGGCGATGGCGCTGGAGGAGGACGCCAACGCCCAGTGGCGGGCGGGCGTCGGCCTGATGGTTACGAGCGGCGCGCTGGTCGCGGCCGGGATCGCGATCCTGCTGGCGGACCCGGCCCCCAAACCCGACGATGGAGGGGCGCGCGCCACGTTCAATCTGCAGGCGTGGCCGGTACGCGGCGGCGGGATGCTGGGCACGCGGGTGGGCTTCTGATGCGCGTCTCATCCGCGATCGGTTTTGCCACAGTGTGGGTGCTGGGGTGCACACTCAGCGATCAGACCGGCGACGGGTGGCCATGCGAAACGCAAGCCGGTTGCGCGCCCGGGTTCACGTGCGTTTTTGGCGCGTGCCTGGCCGGGCAGCCGGACCAGGGCACCTGGGCCGACACCGCGGACACGGACGCGCCGGGGGACGTCGCCACACCGGAGACCACCCCGCCCGCGGACATCCCGACAACCCCGGACACCGCCACGCCGCCTGAAGACATCCCGGCCACGGCGGACCCGGGACCCACAGACACTGCCGAGCCGCCGGACCCGGGCCCGGATCCGAAAGACGACGGCCCGGTCCCCGATACCACGTCGCCGAAAGACGACGGGCCACCGCCCCCGGAGCCGTGCGGAAAGCTGGGGGCGCCCTGCCCAGCGCAGTTCGCGTGCACCGGCACAGGGACCTGTCACAACCTGGCCACCGACGAGCTGTACGTGCCGGCCGGCGGCTTCATGATGGGGTGCGACACCGGCAGCGATCCGTTGTGCGTCAACGACGACGCGTCCCCGGCACATTGGGTGGTGGTTCCGGGCTTCGCCATCGACAGACTGGAGGTCAAGGCGTCCCAGTACGCTGACTGTGTCGGGGACTCCGGATGCACCGCGCCCATCGACGCGGGGTCCAAGGCGACCTACGAGGTCGCGGGGAAAGAGAGCTATCCAATGCATCACGTGTACTGGGCGGACGCCAAGCTCTACTGCTCGTGGAAGGGCAAGGAGCTGTGCACCGAGGCGCAGTGGGAGAAGGCCGCCCGGGGCAGCTGCGAAATCCACTGCCCCGGCGAGGGCGGATCCGAGTCCGCGTGCTGCACGGCCGGCACGCCGCACTGGCCGTGGGGCAACGTCGAGCCGACGTGCGAGAACTTCTACGCCAATCACGCGGCGTGCAACGACAACCAGACCCTGTCGGCGGGGTACTATCCCGAGGGCGCCAGCCCGTACGGCGCCCTGGACATGGCCGGCAACGTCGCCGAATGGGTCCAGGACTGCTTCACATCAGGATACGCGGGCAAGCCCACCGACGGCACGGCGTTTGACGGGCCCGGCGGGTCGTGTCAGCCACACAGTCGCATCGCGCGAGGCGGCCATTATGCGACGAACTCTTCGTGGCTGCGGGCTAGCTTTCGCAAGGGCACCGGGCCGTCGCCCGGCAATCCAGGATTCGGGCTGAGGTGCTGTCGTTGGCTGGCGCCCTGATGTGGTAGCGTCACCCGGCATCCGAAGAACGGGGAGCGATCATGAGCAAGCGAGACATCCTGCCGTTGGTGTTGGCCTGCGGGCTACTGGCGGCGTGTGGGTCGATGACCAACCATCAGCGCTTTGTCGGGCTATGGGGCCTGGACGTGGACCGGATGCTGGTGGAAGACCGGATCCAGACCCCGGACCGCGCGGCGACCGAGCGGGAGCTGCGCCGGACGCGGTATCGGAACTCGGTGGACCGGATCGTGTTGTACGGCACCTCGAAGGAGGAGCAGAGCGCGACCTATCAGGTGGTCGAGGACAACGGACGGTTGCTGGTCATCGAGCGGCGCACCGACGGCAAGGACGGTGTGGAGCGGGTGACGTTTCGATTCCGGGGCGACAATCACATGGTTGGCGAAGGAGGCAGCGAGGGTGAGCGACACTTTGTGCGCGCGAAAGAGTAGCTGGGCACGCGGCCTGGCCGCGCTGGCGCTGTGCGCGGTGGCCGGGTGCAAGACCTCTCAGCCCGAGCCCCCGAAGGCGGAGCCTACACCGGCGAAGGCCGAGGCGGAGGCCCCCAAAGACCGCTGCGTCGAGGCCTACGCCCACATGAGGGCGCTGGCGATCGCGGGCACCGTGAAGGCCATGGCCGGCGAGCCCCAGCCGACCATCGACAAGTCCGTCGCCGAGATCAGCGCCAACTTTGAGAATGAGAAGATGCGCGAGCAGTCCCTCGCCGACTGCCGCAAGGAGCCGCCTGATGCCGTGGACTGCGTGCTGAAGTCCACCGACCTGCGCAGCGCCATGGGATGCAGCAAGGGCCGGTGATGGGACGCGCCTGCCTCTTGTCGTTTGCGCTGGGGCTGCTGTGCAGCTCCCGGCCCGCCGCCGGACAGGCCCTGGATATCGACAAGTGGCTACGCCGACCGCAGGTCCGACTGCTGGCGGTCGAGTTCTACGCCACGTGGTGCAAGCCCTGCATGAAAGCCGTGCCTCGCTGGCGCGCGTTGCATGAGCGGTACCGCGGAGAAGGGTTGCGGTTGGTGGTCGTGGCGGTCCGCGATCCAAAAGCCGCGGCATGCGCCAACGTAGGCTGGATGCCGGACCAATCGGTGTGTGACCTGAGCGGCGCCATCGCGGATCGGTTTGGAGGCGTCGAGAAGATCCCGCAGGCGTTTCTGTGGAGTTGGCAGGGCGACCTGCTGGTGAAGCAAGGTCACGTGGACGAAGTGGAGCGTGCGGCTCAGGCTTACCTGAACCGAAGCCCCAAAGTGGCTGTGGAGGCGTTTGACGCGCGCGGAAAGACCAACGCGGCGCTAGCAATGACCATCCGGCGCCAGCTGACACAGTCCGGCAAGATGACCGTGGTGGCGAGCGATGCCGAGCAACGTCGTCTTCGGCGTCTGCGCAAGCAGTCTCACCGACCGGATCGAGACGACCAGCAGGCATGCGAGCTGGGGCGCGCCGTCTCCGCCAACATGCAGCTCGAGGCGCGCCGGGTCGGCGACGGCAGGCACGCCAAATTGGTCGTCAGCCTGTACTCCATCGAGCGTGGCTGCCTCATCGCATCTCAGATCGTCAACTGGACACCACGTGACCCCACTCTGGCGGCCGGCGAGGCGATCGGGGCCCTGATGGACGACCTGCGCGAGACCGCACGAATGCCGGGCGCGCCCGCAGTCGCGAAACCTGCGCCGACCACGCGTGATGAGACCTTCGGTGGCGGAGGCGAGTGGGATCCGACGGCCGGCGCGGACCGAAAGGTTGTGCTGAAGGTCACGTCCAAGCCGGTGGGTGCGGTCGTTCTGCTCGATGGCCGACTGGTCTGCAATGCGACGCCGTGCGCGGTCGTTACCACGGCCGGTTCGTATCAGCTGGAGGTGCAGAAACAACAGTACCTGCCACAGACAAGAGCGGTCCGTCTGCGGGCCAACCGGAACGTCACGGTTAAGCTGAGCCCCGACTTCGCGGAGATCTCCGTCGTTACGACGCCGCCTGGCGTCGCGATCACCGTGGATGGCGATGCCGCCGGGGTCGCCCCGATCAAAGCGCGCCGCGTCAAGCCGGGGCGACACGAGATCGCCGTGAACGATCCCTGCTTCTCCCCGGTCGGAAAACGAATCACGATGACTCGGGGAGAGGTCAGAGAGATCACGATCAGCGTTAATGCGCGCCCTGCGGCCATCGACGTCGTCGCGTTCGACGCACAGAAGAATGCTGTCGTTGCGGACGTCCTGGTGGATGATGCCCGGGTCGGGGCGACTCCGGGCGTCTACAAGGTGGGCGTCTGCGCAAAGCAGGTCCAGATCAAGCACCCTACGCTGGGCAGCTGGTCCAAACCGCTGTCCCTGAAGGAGAAGCAGGTCCTGGCGGTAGAGGCCACATTCAAGGCGCCGCGTCCGACTCCCTCGACGAAAGCCGGCGGCCCGCCCGCGGCCAAGGCTCGGAAGATGATCAAGTTGGGCGACGGCGCGCGGGGTCACGGCAACTACAAGTTGGCACTTCTGTACTACCGAAAAGCGGTGTCGCTGGACGCGACCTCCGGAGGCGGACAGCGAATCGGGGACACGAAGCGCATGCAAGTGGATGCGGGCCGGCTTGCGGACGCGTTCGCACCACACATCGGCGTCTTCAACCCATGTTATGACCCAAAGCGACACAAGAACCGCCGCGTGAGCTTCAAGGTGACGGTGGACGCCGCCGGCATCGGCCGCGTCAGCGGTGTTTACATGGACCCTGAGGACGGCCGGTTGTCTCGCTGCATGGTCAAGCGCGGCGGAAAGATACGCCTGCGGACACCCGAGAGCGCTCCGACGACCTTCAAATACCGTCTGGTGTTTGGCGGAAAATAGAGCGCTTACGGCCGTCGCCGGATCTCGTACGGGATGATGCGCATCGTCCACGCCGACGCCGGCAGGTGCGCCAGGCGGCGCAAGGCGGTGTCCAGAGAGCCCAGCGAGTAGACCTTGTAGGGTCCGACCTTCTGCGGTCGTCCGTCGGTGATGGTGAACAGGTCGCGCTTGTCGCGGACCGCGATGAGGTGCAGCACCTCGACCGCCTTGGCGGCGCCCTCGGGCAGCACCGCCTTTAGATCGATACCGTGCTGCCGAGACTTGTCATCCGGCCAGTCGACCGTCTTACCCGCGCGGGCGCGCAGGGGCGCGGGCTCGTGCGCGTTGGGGCGCACCAGCACCAGGCTGTTGTCGGCCCCGACGCCCAGGATGTAGACCCACCCGTCGCGGGACAGCTCAAACGTCACCTTGGCGGAGTCGCCGCTCCAGTAGCTGGGCCGATCGAGCGTCGCGTTCTTGAAATGGAACGTCGGATCCGGGGTGCCGCTGGCGAGCAGGGTCGCCCGGGCGGACAGCGTGCAAACGATGGCGCCGCCCTCGCCGATCTTGGAGACGAAGTCCTTGGCGCCGTGCTCCAAGGCCACAAAGCCCCGCTGCACCTGAAGGGCGTAGTCTTGGACAGTGTCGCGCGCGGTGTCGTCTTGATAGGCCATGTGCCGCACAAAGGCCGACATGATCCGGTGCGGCAGCTTTTCGAGAGCGGCGACACGGGCCTTGTCGACGGCTCTGCGCTTGCAGTCGGCGACGCTGCCTTCGACCGTGGCCGTGGCCCGGACCGGCACCGGCGGCGACGCGGCTGCTGCGGTGGCACAGAGCACTGTGACCGCGACAAGAACCGACGTAGATCGCTTGCACATACGACGATCACAGCAGCCTGTCCGCACCACGTCAAACGCGTGCTAAGATCGCGGCTCGTCGCACTGTTTTGAGGAGAATTCGTGAGCCAATCGGGGTGGATGGTCTGCGCCTTCGGCGTGCTGATGCCGGCGCTGACCCTCGCCCAGTCCTGGCCCGAGCTGACAACGCCGCCGGCCACGCAGGGCGGTGGGGAGCGCGACGCGGCGGTCATCGTGTCCATCGAGCGCTACGCGTCGGTGGCGCCCGTGCCGGGCGCGGAGGCCAACGGGCGCGACTGGTATGTGTATCTGGCCAAGGGCCGGCGCGTCCCGCCCGCGAAGATCAGCTGGCTGAAAAACAACGAGGGCGCCCGGGAAATGATCGAAGAGGCCATCGCCAAGCGCGCGGCGCAGGTGCAGCCGGGCGGCGCCCTGTGGTTCGTCTTCATCGGGCACGGCGCGCCGGCCAAAGACCAGAGGGATGGCGTGCTCGTCGGCTTCGACGCCCAGCAAAACGCGACAATGCTGTACGCGCGCAGCCTACCGCAATCACGGGTGGTGCAGGTGGCCACGGACGCCGGAGCCCAGCGGGTGGTGGCCATTATCGACGCGTGCTTCAGCGGACAGACCGCCGGCGGATCGTTGGTGCCGGGGCTGCAGCCGCTGGTCGTCGTACAGGCCACGGCCCCCCCTGCCGCGACCGTACTCTCCGCCGGTAAAGGCAACGAATTCGCGGGGCCCCTGCCCTTTGGCGACCGCCCGGCGTTCAGCTACCTGGTCCTGGGGGCGCTGCGCGGGTGGGGAGACGCAAACGGCGACGGCAAGGTGACGGCCAACGAGGCGGTCCAGTACTCGCGTGACGCGCTGTCCACGCTGCTGAAGGGGCGGTCTCAGACTCCGCAGGCGCAGGGCGTTGGGCTGGGCGCCGCGCTGGCGAGGGTCGGCCGCAAGGAGGCGGGCCCGGACCTTGTCGACATGGTGGTCGCGCGGGCGCGCCCCAAGCCCACACGCGCACGTCCCACGCCTGCGCCTGCGCCGCCGCCCATCGTGGAGGCTCGACCCGCGCCTCGACCGCGGCCGGCGGTGGTGTCCGCCCCGGCGACGGACATGATCACCATCCCGGCCGGCGTCTCCTTTGTCGGGTGCTCGCATTCAGACTGCGGCAAGACGGAGCGACCTGAGCGCCGGGTGCAGCTGGCGGCGTACCAGATCGACCGCACCGAGGTCACCGTGGGCGCATACCGGCAGTGTGTGCAGCAGGGCGCCTGTCGCGCGCCTGCGCTGGGACCGAAGTGCCCGGCAGACATGTTCACGTGGACGGTGCCGGGCGGCGACAACCTGCCGGTCAACTGCATCGACTGGAACGCCGCCGGTGCCTACTGCCGGTGGGCCGGCAAGCGCCTGCCGACGGAGGCGGAGTGGGAGAAAGCCGCGCGCGGCGGAGACCGCCGGCTCTACCCGTGGGGTCAGCGACCCCTGTCACGGGGAGACTCGCCGGTCGGCAACTTCGCGGACGCCACGATGGCGGCGCGGTGGCCGCGCCGAAAGGTCATGTCCTGGTACGACGACGGCTACGCGACCGCCTCCCCGGTGGGCGCCTTCCCGGGCGGCGCCAGCCCGTACGGCCTTGTGGACGTGGCGGGCAATCTGGCGGAGTGGGTGGCCGAGCGCCATCCGCGCAAACCGGCGTACCGCATCATCAAGGGCTCCAGCTTCGGGCTGCGCAACACGGGGCTGCGGCTCACGCACCGCTTCTACCTGAAGCCCGACACCCGCTATGCCCGCCTGGGTGTGAGGTGCGCCCGATGAGCAAGACCGCCACCGCCACACTGCTCGCCGGCGTGCTCCTCGCCTGGGTGCCGGCCGCGACCGCCCAGGGATGGCCAACGCTGGATGTACGGTCCCAGGTGGGATCGGCCGGCGCACGTGACGCGGCGCTGATCATCGCGGTAGATCGCTACGTCTTTCTGCCGCGCATTGCGGGCGCGGTGGACAACGCCAACGACTGGCATCGATGGCTGACCGAGACGCACGGCGCCGATCTGGCCAGTGTGCGGCTGCTGCGCGACCACGATGCGACTCGCGAGGAGATCCTGGACGCCGCTGCGGAGGTGGCGCGGCGTGGGCGGCCGGGCGGCGCGTTGTGGGTGGTCTTCATCGGACATGGCGCACCAGGCACGGGAAAGGGCGGCGGCGTGCTGGTCGGCGCCGATGCGCGGCAAACGGCCAAGAGCCTGGCGGCGCGCAGTGTCTCCCAGGCGGACCTGATGCGGGTCGTGAAGCGGGGACGGCAGCGCCACACCGTGCTGGTGCTGGACGCCTGCTTCAGCGGCCGCAGCCGCGATGGCGCGCCGCTGGTCGAAGGCCTCCAGCCGCTCGTCGTCACCGCGACACGGCCGAGGGGCGCGACGGTGCTCACGGCGGCCCAGTCGGACCAGTACTCCGGACCGCTGCCTGGCGATGCGCGCCCCGCGTTCAGCTACCTGGTGCTCGGCGCGCTCCGCGGCTGGGGCGACGCCAACGGCGACAAGGAGGTCACCGCCGCGGAGGCGACCGCATACGCGGACCGTGCGCTACAGATCACACTCACCGGGCGGACCCAGCGACCGCAGGCGCTTGGCCCGACCGCCCTGGTTCTGGCCCGGGGCGCGGTCGAAAGCGGGCCCGACCTCGGCGCCATCGTCCGGGCGAAGCCGACCGACCGCGACAGGCCTGCAGCGAGCACGGACACCCCGTCACGAGCGCCCCCGCTGGAGACATGCCGCCGTCTGTGCTCCGAAGCGGTTCGATGCTCCGATGCGACCGGCCGTACGGTGTGTATCCGAGACTGCCTGTCAGGGTCGCTATCCAGCATCCGACGAAACACGGCGCGACAGGTCTGCGGGGGCCTGTCTTGCGACAAGTATCGCCAATGCATCCAGACCGAACTGCGCGCAGGAGACTGAGCATATGCGTGTGTGCCCACAGTGCGATCACCGAACCGAGCTCGAGGTGTGCCCCAACGACAGCCGCCCCACGCTGGACGAGAGCAAGCTAAAGCGAACAGACCCGTTCATCGGGCGCGTGCTTGAGGGTAAGTACGCACTGAAGAAGCGCCTGGGGGCCGGCGGATACGGCGCGGTGTACTGGGGCACCCACAAGACTACGGGCGGCTCAGTCGCCGTTAAGGTGCTGCGCTCGGACCTGTGCGAGGACCCCGACGCGGTGAAACGCTTCTACCTGGAGGCCCAGAACACCCACCAGCTTCGCCACCCCAACACCGTCCGCGTCTCGGACTTCGGCCAGACCGAGGACGGGCACCTGTTCTTGATCATGGAGCACATCGACGGCAAGACGCTGGCGCAAGTGATGCACGAGACGGGGCCGCTGCCGGCGAGGCGCGCCGTGCGGATCATGAAGCAACTCCTCAAGAGCCTGGGCGAGGCACACAGCAAGGGGGTCGTTCACCGGGATGTGAAGCCGCAGAACATCATGCTGGTCGATCAGATCGGCGAGAGGGACTTCGTGAAGGTGCTGGACTTCGGCATCTCCCGATCGGTGGACTCGACCGGCGCAAACACCCAGGGCAGCATCGGGACGCCGCGATACATGGCCCCCGAGCAATGGGAGGGGGCGGAGGCCAGCCCCAGCGCGGACCTGTACTCCATCGGGTGCATCGCCTACGAGATGCTGGCCGGTCGCACGCCATTCGTGCCGGGCGAAGGCGGACAGCAGGTCATGCAGTTCATGTACGCGCACATCAACGAGGCGCCGCAGCCGCTGCTGGAGCTGGCGCCGGGCGCGTGCTCGCAATCCCTGGGTGACTTGATCATGCGACTGCTGGCCAAGAAGGCGACGGACCGACCGGCCGGGGCGCAGCTGGTGCTGGACATGCTGGCCCGTGGACCACACGAGCGGTCGGGGGCGATGGTGCGCCGGGGGCAGCCCTTGTCGCGCGTGTCGGATGTGCCCGACGATCTGCCGACCGAGTTCGTGCCCAGGGAGGCGGCCTCGGCGGTGCCGCCACCCAACACCCAGACGTGGGGGGCCCCCCCCCCCCCCCCCGGAAGCCCCCCCCCCCCCCCCGCCCCCGGGGGGCGCCGGG
>CAZJHX010000241.1:0-11187 GCA_964545715.1 uncultured Myxococcales bacterium | reverse complement strand
GGGGCGGGGTGGGGTGGTGGTGGGTCGTTCTGTGGGGGGGTGGCGGCGGCGGCGGGGTTTTTGGTGGTCGACAAGGGCGGCAAAATGGCGTTCGCGGACTGGACGGCTCTGCCGATCGGCGGAACCGGGACGATCGACCAGCTGACGGACAGCAACATGAGCGACTTTGACGCCGTGTTCATGGAGCCGAACATGCTGGTCGACTATCAGGTCAACCCCAACTCGGGAGTGGGGACGGCCACGCTGACCGACGATCCCACGATCACGGTGATCGGCAACAGCGCTCAAGAGCTGCAGACCGCGGGCACGCCCAAGCTGACGGACATCACGGCCACGGGCAACGTGTGGCGCGCCTTCCTGCGCGTGGACAACCTGGAGGTGCGTGGCGGCGCGCAGCTGTTCCTGGACGGCGAGCTGCTGGTCATGGACGGTGACATCCGCTCCGGCGACAAGACGACGCTGGCGACGGACGGCGGGATCCGCGCGCACACGCTGGAGCTGTTCTCGGTGAACTCGGTGCAGCTGCTGGGCGCCAACTCCGGCCTCAACGTGACCAAGTTCATCGCGGGTGGGCTGGTCGATCCGCTGGTTGACCTGCAGCTCGAGGGGACGCTGACCAAGCCGTCGGTCAAGGTCAAGAGCCTGAGCGCGACGGGCGGCAGCATCGTGACGGGAACGCTGGAGGTCACGGCCGATCTGGTGACCAACGGTACCAACATCACGGCGGCGCCGACGATCGTGAGCGGCGATCTGAACATCACGGGCGGCACCCACGATCTCGGCGACCTGACTGTCAAAGGCGACGCGCTGCTGACCAACGGCAAGTCAACGGTGGTGACGGTGACGGCGTCGGCGGATCTGACCCTGGCCGGCAACCATGAGATGACGGTGACCAACGACGCTGTGAACGTGAGCGCCGACCTCACGCTTGCGGATACCGCCTCGCTGAGTCACACCGCATCGACGGCGACTGAGACGCGGCGCCTCGTCGTCCAGGCCGCAGCGTTCACTGTCCAGACGGGCGCCAAAGTCAACCTCAACGCGCGCGGCTGGCCGGGTGCAAAGGGGGCCCAGGGCGCCATCTCCTATCCGGGCGAAAGCTCCACTCATGCTCCGGGCCAATACGCGGCCGGCAGCCATGGCGGGCTTGGATCGCCCGGGGGCAGCGGCAACCAGCCGACGATCGCATATGACCGGGTGGATGACCCGCGATACCCGGGCAGCGGGGGCGGCTTCTACAACGGCAGCTACCCCGGCGGGACCGGCGGCGGCGTTTTGAGGGCCACCTGCTCGGCGTCGATCGCGATCAACGGCGCGATCACGGCCGACGGTGGCAACGCAAACGGCGGTGGCGGTGCGGGTGGCACGATCTACTTGAAGGCCCCGATCGTCAGCGGCACGGGCTCGCTGTCGGCTGTTGGCGGCAACGGGCAGTCGGGCTGGAGCTCGGGCGGTGCAGGCGGTGGCCGTATCGCGGTGCTGTTCAGTACCGCCGGCGGCGTTTTTAACGCGGCGGATCCGTGGACGGCGTTCAAGGCGCGCGGCGGCACCGGCTGGGGCAGCGCGGGCGGGGCGGGGACGATCTTCTTGCGCAAGGACGGCGCGGCCGGACGCCTGATCATCGACAACGGCGACAAGGCGACCTCCGAGAAGAGCACGCCGCTGCTGACGGTGGGCGCGGGCACGGTGGATACGGTCACCGACTCGGCCCTGACGGACTTCGACGCGTCATGGGTGACCGATCGCTTCGTGGGCACGCTGCTGCGGCCGAGCACGTCGGACGGCTCGCTGACGCTCGTGAACGATACAAAGCGGGCGGTGGCCACGAACACGACGCAGGTGATCACGACGACTACGGGCGGGCTGACGGCGCTGACCGGCGCGGGGCAGACGTATCGCGGCATCACGGTCGTGGACGAGCTGGAGGTGCGCGGCAAGGCTCAGGCCCATGCGATCGGCGATCTGCTGGTGCTCGCGGGCGACATCTCGGGCAACCCGGGTGCGGCGTTCACGGTGCCGGACGGCGCCACCTTGTCGGCGTCTGCGCAGCTGGAGTTGGTGGGTGTGTCGGCGGGGGCTATCACGGGCGAGGTCGCCGGGTCGCCGCTGGTCTGCAGCGGCTGCCCGTAGAGTAAGGCGGAGCTACAGGAAGTTGCAGTCGTTGGCGGCCGACAAGATCTTCAGCGCGCATTTGCCCTGGTCGCCGTCACACTGAAACTCGGCGGACTTGAGGTTCTTCAGGTCGAAGCTGCCGGTGTCCTCGGGCAGCAGCGTCTTGCTGTCGGAGCCGCCGGCGGCGTTGACCCAGCTCACCTGCATCGAGCCGCCATCGCAAATGTGAGCCGGCTTGACCTTCATCGATGAGCAGGCGCTGTTCAGAATGGCCTTGCTGGACGCGTTGTCGCACTTGCTGAAGTAGGTGGTCCCGACGCTGAAAGCCTGAAAGTTGTCGAACGTCGCCATGCGGCAGTCCTCCAGGGCGTTGCCGGCCAGTGAGCACAGCCCGTAGCTGTCGCTGAGCTCTGCGTCGCCGGCCAGGCTGATCTGGATGTCGCCGGTCAGGGTGGACCCGTCGTCGCCGGGCAGCAGCTCCAGCTGGTAGAAGGTAGCGGCGTAGGCGTCGAAGATGGCGACGCGAATCACGGTCGAGACGTTGATCTGCTGGCCGATCTGAAGACCAGCGCCGCCGTCGAAGGCCTGGACGGCCTGGTTGTCGATGCTGACGATGACGCCGGCGTCGTCGCCATCGGCGTCCAGCGTGTCGACCTGCAGCATGCCCATCGAATCGGACGAGACGACGAAAGAGAAGTCCGCGGTGGGTGCGGTGTTGTCGATGACCTTGACCTTGGCCGTGCCGCCCTGATCGGTGGCGTGGCGGCTCAGCGGCATGACCAGCTCGGTGACCTGGTCAGGGATGATGAGACACGGGGCGATCGCCGATCCCACGGGCTCCGGGTCGCCGGCAAAGCCCTTCATTGAGACAAGGTAGGCGCTGCCGCCAAACGCCGCCGCCAATCGCTTGTGGATGAACGTGATTCCGCTGGGATTGGCCTCCACGGTCATTGAGACCTCGGTGCCTGACCCTTCGTGTATGAATGTTATCTCGATCGTGTCGATACCCGGCGGCACCTCTGCCGCCAACGACACATGACCAAACTCGGTCAGCTTGGCGTAGTCCCGCTCCTCGGCTGCGCAGCCGGTGAGCACCAGTGCGATGAGCAGGGCTGAGATCTGGGCGTTCAGGCGTGTGGCGTTCATGAGATCCTCCAGTGTGTTCAGGGTTTGCCGCCTCCCTTCTGAGCACGCCCCGTGCCATGGATAACCTACTGTAATTACTAGACATGACGGTCCACCGGCCGTCCGTCCGGCGTCCGGTGTCCGTCCGCGGACAACTCTTGACATTGCCCTGACAAACCGGCCCCGCGATTGGCGGTAGGATGGGTGCGATGAAGGGCTATGCGACCATGGTGGGGCTGGCGCTGGTCACGTTGGCGGTCACGGGCACGCAGTACTGGCGGTCCACGCCGACCGTGCCGACGTACGAGAGCGCGACGGCGCAGGCGACCGCGCTGGTCCGATCCTTCGCCGGCTCCGCCCCAGTCGCGGAACATGTAGACCTCAACAAGCTGTACGGCGGCCGCCAGGAGCTGCTGGATCCGGCGCTGACGTTGCCGCAGAGCCACAAGTACCGATTTGGGCCGATGCGCAACATGAGGCTGTACAGCACAAGCTGCGCAGAGGTTGACCGCCCCTCCACCTTGAACCCGGCGCTGGCCAAGACCGCTCAATGGTACGACTTTGTCTGCGGTCTCGACCCGCTGCCCGAGGACTTCTTCCGGACAGCGCCGTATATGCACTATCGGGGTCAGTCGTTCGTCTCGCTGGCCATCCGCCACGGCAGCCCCGTGCACGCCACACGCGAGTTTGTGGAGACTCACATCAACGGCCTTCACATCCAGGAGCTCAGCCAACCGCACGTGCCGGCTACAGGGCCGTATGCCGTGCTCTCATCCCTGAAGCCCGCGGAGCTGGCCGGGCTGCACCGACAACGGCCTCTGGTTATCGGCGCCCACTTTGTGCTGTTTCGGGCGGGGGTCGGACGGGGACCCGGCGCCACCGCGATCTACAACGCCTACACGCGCGCGAGGTGGGACCGGCACGTGTCCGGGATCGGCCTGCGCGCGACGTCGGCTGCGCGTGACGGCGCATGTACCACCACTGAAGCCGATATCTGCTGGAAGGCATCGCCGACGCGGGGTGGAGCTGTCTTTTATGGGGTGGCGGCGGCGGGCAGCGTCGGCGTGCTGGCCCTGGCCTTTGTCATGCTGCTGGTCGGCCGGCGCCGGGCCCAGGTGCGCGAGGCGGAGGCACGTCAGTTCATCTTGCGAACGCTGACCCACGAGCTGCGGACGCCGGCGACCAGCCTGAACCTGTCGCTGGAGTCCTTTCGGGCGGACTACGATGCGCTGCCTCAGGGCAGCCAGACCGCGTTTCTGCGCATGTGCGACCAGCTGCAGCGGCTCAATCGGACCATCGCCGCCAGCACGTCATATCTGCAGAGTCACCAAGCGAGTCCGTCGGAGCGATTCAAGATGGAGACCATCGACTCCATCCACGCCTTCTTTGCGCCGCTGGCAGACGCCTATGCGCCCGACGAGCTGAGCGTGGACCTGCCGCGCGAGGACACGTCACTGTGCACCGACCCCCGGTGGCTGCAGGTGTGCCTGCAAAACCTGACGGACAACGCCCTGCGGCACGGTGAGGGTCCGGTCAGTGTGCGGGTCAGCATGGCGGACGGCGTCCTGGTGGTGGCTGTTCAGGATGCCGGCGACTCCACCGGCCTGCACCTTGGGGAGATGGGCACGGCCTTCCATCGCGGCGACGACAGCCAGGGCCTGGGGCTCGGACTGTCGATCGTCGTCAAAACGGCGCGTGATCTGGGGGGAGCTTTGACACACACCAGCCGGCCGACGATCTTCACCCTGCGTATACCGGGGGCGTCATGATCGCGGGCAGCAGCATTCTATTGGTGGAAGATGAGCGCGCGATCTCGGAGCCGCTGGGCGAGCTTCTGACGCGGGAGGGCTACAATGTGACTGTGGCCGAGACCGCGGCAGGCGCGCGCGCACGAGTCGCGGACGACCCCGACCTCATCATTCTCGACTGGCGCCTCCCCGACGGACAGGGCATCGATCTTCTGCAACAGTGGAGGCGCGCTGGCCGGACCGTCCCGGTGATCTTTCTGACGGCGCGAACCGAGCTGATCGACAAGGTCCTGGGCCTGGAGATGGGCGCGGACGACTACGTCACCAAGCCGTTTGAGCCACGTGAGCTGCTGGCCCGCATCAAGGCGCGCCTGCGAGCGCCCACGCCCGCGCAGGCCCCGGCGCGCGCGCTGAAGGTCGGCGGCGTGCAGCTGCGGTTGGATACGCGCGAGGTCACATTTGAGGGCGCCCGTGTGGAGCTTGCGCGCATGGAGTTCGGCCTGTTGCGGCTGTTTATGGAGAATCCGGGCCGGGTCTTTACGCGCGACGAGATCCTCACCCGAGTGTGGGGCATGGACAGCTACCCGACCACGCGCACGGTCGACACACACGTGCTTCAGCTGCGCAACAAGACGCGCTCTGACCTGTTCGAGTCCATTCGCGGGGTGGGCTACCGCATGGTCAAAGACACGCCGGACAACAATTGACCAACTGTTTACCAAGGCCTGACACCCCCGTGACACGGGCAATCCGCCGCACCGGCACAGTGGCCTCATCAACAACCAAGCCTCTCGAGGAGGGCATGATGAGACACACGATGATAGGACATACTCTGATCAGCTACATCGCGGTTGCGGCGCTGGCCACCTTCACCCTGGCGTGCGAGCCGCCCCCGACAGCGCCGGCGGACGAGGTGCAGCCCGAGGTCACACCGGCGGCGCTGGCCGTGGCGCACGACGCCTACCTGGACAACGACTTCCGGGCCATGTCGGTGGCGATCAAACACACCTTCCTGGACCCGGCCGCGTCGGCGCTCAGCAAGAGAAACGCGCTGGATCTGCTGCAAAAGGCGTACGAGGTCGGTCGGGGCCGGGTGCCGGCTGACTGGCACCTGCCGCGCGCGCTGAAGCGGGTAAAGGTCAACCAGATCCGCAAAGAAGAGCCCGAAAAGCTCACCTTCGAGCTGCAGATCGCCGGCAACTGCGCCAAGGAGGACGTGCCCGTCCAGATCCGGCTGGTCCAGGCCCCCGACAAGGTCCTGTTGGACCGCAAGGCCGGCATCGGCGTGTGGACCGTGGAGACGGACGATGAGGGCGTCTACTTCGAGATAGAGGGCAACGAGTCGGCGCGGCCGGCGCCTGACGGCCTGTACTTTCTGGACATCGAGATGCCGGACGGTGAGGTCTCGCACGGCTGGTTCATGATGAGCGATATGGTCTCGTCGGACACCCCGCGGGTGCACTCGCCAAAACCGGGCGCGATCCTGAACACGTCAAATCCCACGGTCACCTGGGACGACTTTCAGTCACCGCAGTATAAGCCGTACGAGCGCCGCAGTCTGGGCGTGTGGGTCGTGGCCATCGACATGTCGCAGACGCCCCCTTGGTCCGTGGCCTGGTCGTTATGGTCCGGCAAAGCGGACATCACCACGACGACGGTGGGTGCGGATCCAAAGGGCGACCGCCAGGTGCAGCTGCCCGACGGCAACTACTGGGTCGGCGTGAACTATGGCGAGCGGCGCCGGTTCGGGGATATCGTGCTGGTTCGTAAGAGTCGGACCAGTCGGCCGTTTTCGGTGCGAGCCGGTGGGCGGTAGTAGACGTCCGGAAGTGTGTGCCGTGCAGCGACCTTTTGGGGTGGTTGGTGACTGTGGTGCGTTCTAGGCTGGTGAAGGGGGCGCGCGCGAGGCGGCAGCGGCGTGGCATCGGAGGTCCGGGGCGCCTTGTTCGGCCTGGCGCGAAGTTGGTGCGCTCCACCTCGCTACGCTCGGGGCTTCCGCTCCCTGGCGGTCGCTATGCTGGACCTGCGGTCCAGACCGCTCGGTGTCCGGCGCATGAGCACGTCCCTGCTCGGTAAATAGCTGAAATTATATATCATTTACAACGCTATTTGCTTGACGGATTTCGGGCCTCTGTCCTGCTTTTGTGTGGCTTGATTCGGAGCGCAGTTGGGTCAAAGCGTGGCTTTGAAGCCTTTGGGGCGGTGGGCGCTCGCTGGGACGCTGTCGCGGGGTTGCCTTATGCGGGTGTCGCCGGACGTCAATAACGACCTCCAGAAGGCTACTGTTATAATGTTTTCAGCATGTTGGAGGTGGTCATGGCAACGAATCGCGCGAGAGAAATCGACCTGGAGATGCGGCGTTTGGTACGCGCGGACCTGGCCAGTGACCTGCGCAAAGCCGAGCTTTTGGCGGAGCTGGAGAGGGACGGACTGTATCGGCAGTTTGCGGCCAGCATGCGCGAGTATACCGAGACCATGTTGGGTCTGCGGCGCGGCAAGGGCGGCGCGCTGATGAGAATTGGACGACAGCTGCCGCATCTGCCCGTGCTGCGGGCGGCCATGGCCGATGGCTCGGTGACCTGGACTGCGGCGCGTGAGGTGGTGAAGGTCGCCGATCCGCAGACGGAGTCGGGTTGGGTGATGTACGCCCAGGGGCAGACCGTGCGGCAGCTCGAGCGCGCGGTCATGTGCGCCGAGCGTGGCGATGACGCCCCGGCGCCGGGCGAGGTGTTGGGTGCGCCGAAGCGGGACAATCTGAGGGTCGAGGGTGAGCGAGTAAACCTGGCGCTATTCCGCAAGGCGATGGCGATCGTGCGTGCCATGCTCGGGGACACCGATGGGCATGTCGAGGACGACGTCGTGTTGGCGTTGATAGCTGAGATCGTATTTGCGGTGCAGTCGAACGGTCCGCGTCCGATCACAATCGAGCGGTTCCAGACAATCCTGGCGAAATGCCCGCAGTGCCGAGACGCGGTCCAGATAGGGTTGGCGGAAGAGCCCCACGCTGAGGTCTCGGCGAGCAAAGTCGCAGCGGCTGAGTGCGACAGCGTAATTGTGGACATGCGACCGGGCCCCGACCAGGGCAAGACCACCCACGCCATTCCCGAGCGTGTCCGAAGAGTGGTACTGCACCGCGATAATCACGGCTGCGTGGTCCCGGGCTGCAGTCATCAAATCTGGGTTCAGCTGCACCACGTGGTGCCACGCCAGCATGGTGGAAAGCACAACCCGGACAACCTCATGACTGTGTGCTCACGCCACCACGACATGATTCACGACGGGGATCTGGAGGTAGAACGCGCGGCAAACGGCAGCTTTGCTTTTGAATGGCGCTTTGGAAGGCCCCGCATTAGTACAGCCGCGTAGGTCACGACCGTCTGGGCTGGCCACACCCTGGCGGGGGCCCCGGCAGCGCTAGCAGAGCGCCCCCTCAGGGATGCACTGGAACGTGCCCCAGCAGAAGGAGCAGTACTTGCCCTCGCCGCAGTCGTTGTCCGTGTCGCAGCCGTTGGTCGGCTCGGGGACCGGCTCCTCGTGGCACTCGCCCGAGTGGTCGACGTTGGCGCCGGCGCCCGCTGCGCCGCAGGCGTTGCCGTAGGTCACGCCGTCGCAACCGCAGACCGGGTCGTACTGCATGGTGCACAGCTCTGGGCGGGTGGCGCAGGCGCCGGGGCCGTCGCCGCACATGCCCTCGGCCTTGGCGCAGTACTCGGTGTCGGCGCAGTCGGTGTCGGCGGCGCAGCCTGGGGCCTGGCAGTCGTCGTTGCAGCCGTCGCCGTCGGTGTCGATGGGCTGGGCGAAGCCGACGCAGATGGGCTCGTCGGCGCAGATGGTCTCGCACTCCCCTTCCTTGGCGACCGAGGTGCCGGCGGCGTGCGCCTGGCAGCCGTTGCTGTAGGTGCGGCCGTCGCAGCCGCAGACCGGGGCGAACTCCATGGTGCAGATCTCGGGGCGCGGGCGACAGATGCCGGTGCCGTCGGCAAAACCGCAGTTGTTGGAGCCGGTGTCGCCGTCGCCGGAGAAGTCGCAGTACTGGTTGTCTGCGCACGCCAGGGCGCCGAAGCCGCCGCAGGTCGGCAGGTCCGGGCAGCAGCTGTTGGGCAGGACGCCGTCGGCCGGGCCACGACAGTTGTTGAACTGGTCCGTCCAGGCGCCGGCGCACTCGGGGTCGGTGTTGTCACCACAGAAGAGCTCGATGCAGCCCTCACCCTCGCGGGTGCAGATGCCGCAGCTCTCGTTGCAACAGTACTCGCCTTCGCCGCAGAGGTTGTCGCCGCAGGTGAGCTCGGGGGCCGGGGCGCCGCAGTCGGGGTCGGGCAGCAGGCAGAAATCGTCGCACCAGCCATCGTTGTAGAAGCGCAGCCAGTCGCACCAGTCGAAGCCGCCATCCGCCTTGGAGGGCTCGTCGGCCTGCAGCTGGCGGGCCTCATCTTTGCTGATCTGCGTGGGAGTCGTCTCGTCGACGATGTCGGGTCCACCGGCGCACGCCAGGGTGGTGGTCATAGCGAGAGCTAACGTCAGTGTGGTCATTCGATCGAACATCTTCAAACTCCACGGGACGAGCGTGTCGTGGGCCGTCCCAGTCAGTAGGTCTCATGGGCTCGTGAGGCCCACGATGACGTCGTTGTCCGCCGGGTCAGCACGGACTGTGCCATCGGCGTAAGACATTGATTTGAAGAGTTTTTCTGGAGGTTGGAGTCAGGCGACCCCAGGGGGCAGGTTGCGGGCGGGGGGCTGGGGCCTCAGCGGCCTACCAGAAGGACTCGACGCCCAGGTAGCCGATCGGAATCGACAGAATGCTGCCGCCGGCTTCTTCCAGGTTGATCCCGACGTTGACCGCGGTACCGACCGTCAGCGCGACGTTCTCGTCGAGCAGCGGAATGGCGACGCCGATCGGGAAGGTGAGGCCAAGCGCTTTCTGTGTGTCGCCCTCGGACGGCATCACAAAGCTCATGCCTACGCCCGCGCCGATGAACGGTGTCATGGATCCAGTTAGCCTCCATACAGGTTTGATGACGACCCTAAGGGCGAAATGCCCCAGACGCTAAAATTTCGCGCACTTAGAACGTGTTCTAGAAAGACCAGGCGAGCTGGGTTTCAAGGGCGGTGGACAGGACGATGGCCCGCAGATCGTCGTCGGTCATGAGCCCAAAGAGGTCCACTGCGACGGCTGCGGGCTGCAGACGGGCGCCGCCGAGAGAGGGCAGATAAAGGGTCAGCGCCGACAGCCTGACCGAGATCCCAACGCCGAAGCCCAGATAGTGATCGCTGCGCGTCGATGAGTTCGTGGTCACGGTCATCTGCATGTCTGACAGGTGGCAGAAGCCGCCCAGACCAAACTCGGCAAGCTCCAGCCAGACCTGGCCCCACAGCGCATAGCGCGGGCCGCTGCCCAGGAACATGACGCCGACCTCCGCGCCGACATCGTGCATGTCCAGCTCGTGGGCGAGGTTCTGCTCGAGCGCGTCGGCACCTCGATCTGACAGTGAGTCCGCGGTCAGGAAGCCGTCCACATTGTCCGCCGCGTCCGCGATGAGATCGGTCAGCTTGGGGGCCAGCCCTTTGAGCTCCCTGAGCGAGACCGCGTCTAGATGGGAGTTCACGACACGTACTCCGGTCGTGAACCGCAGAGCAGCGCCGCCGTAGCGACCGCGTACCACCGGCAGCTCGACCATGCCCCGAATGACAAAGGACTCGACGTCCATGACCTCGCCGGCCGCCAGGGACGCGGTCTCGTCAGCCTGCAATGCCGAGCTGGTGCTGGCCGTCGCCACGGCCAGTCCGGCGGAGGGCCGGTCCGGGACCACAGATGACATGGCGCCGCCGCACCCCGTACTCACAACAAGAAAGGAGAGGAAGACTGATCGCGGCGACACACGCATGGCACGGTTCCCGGGCTGCAAAAGAACGCTGACGGTAGCCAGGGACGAATGCCCCTCACATTTCCTTATCGGGGGATGCGCGCTGCTACCTTAGTAATCATACTGAACGGACGCGCAATACTGAAAGGATGACCCCTGGAAAACCTCAGGTGAGCGGGCGAATCGGCTGGATCTCTGACGAGTTGGCTGGTAAATGGCGCGCATGCAAAACACCCGCTTGACCGTACTGCTGGCCCCTCTTTTTGCACTGATCGTCGGTTGTCCCGCGCCTGAACCGAGGACGCCATCGGACGATGACACGACCACGACTGGGTTCCAGG
>CAZJHX010000240.1:0-11311 GCA_964545715.1 uncultured Myxococcales bacterium | reverse complement strand
GAGCGCCGGCGAGGCTCCGCGAGGGGCGTGACGTCGTTCGGCACCAGTCACCTAGAAGGTGCCGCCGACTCCAAGCAGCCCACCCCGTCGAGTCGGCCAGACTCGAACGCCGGTGGTGGGAGGCTCGTCATCCTCTGCGTCCGCCGTCAGCGCCAGCGCCAGGCCGACGACGACCAGCGCACCGCCCACGCCGTAAAACGCGCCCTGCAAGGCCGCGTTGAGCTCGTAATCGGCGATCAAGTCGTTGTATTGTCGCTGGCCCTGGTCTGGCGGCAGGCGCACGTCCAGCGCCTCGATGTCGTCGAAGTTCTCCAGCATGCCCAGGGTAAACGGCACGCCGCCGCCAGCCACGGCCAGCCCGCCCGCAAACATCAGCCACCCGCCCAAGCTCGAGCGCCCGGGCTGCGTCTTGACCACGACGACCGGCGCGGGACGCGGAGGCTGCACGGCCGCCTGGCGGTTGAGCTGCAGGGCCACGGCGACGTCGGCGCCCATGCGCACCTCCACCATCATGGACGACTCCTGGTACCCGGGCATACGCGCGGTGACCGTGTATCGCCCGGGCGGCAGATATAACCGCATCGGACTGTCCAGCGCGGGATCCGCGCCGATGGCGTGACCGTCTATGCTGACCACCGCGAACTCGGGTTGAGTCACCACATCGACCGCCCCGTGGGTGGCCATCACCCGGCCCTCCAGCTTGGTGATGGCGCCGCGCGCGCGCTGCCTCAGCTTGCCCGCAACGCCCGTATCTCCTGCCCCCATCGCCAGCCGCCGATAGAAGCGCAGCGCCTCGACATCACTGCCACGCGTCTCATGCGTCTTACCCAGCGCAAACAGCATGACTGCGGTGTCTTCGGGATCGCCCGCGACCATGTCCAGGCACTGCTGAAACTGGTCGATCGCGGCGTCGTATCTGGCCCCATCCAGGTCCGCCTTGCCCTGGTCGTACCGTCGCTGCACGTCGGGCGGACGCGCGCCTGCCGTCACCGCCAGCAGCACCACCAGCGCGCTAGTCGGGAAGGGCCTCACTGGGCTTTTTGCGCCGCAACTTGCACGTAGCGATTTTGTCCGAGTCAGGCACGACAGACAACTTGTCACCGTGATACCCGGTGCGCCGACACGCGATCTGTACCGGCTCGTCAGACTTTGTGAGCTTCAACTGAATGGGCGTCTTGCCGTCGGGCTCACCGTTCAGCACCACGGTGGCCACCGTTCGTGAGACCACTGTGACGACAACAGTCTCAGCCACGGGAGCGGCCTCCTGAGCGGTCCCGACGGGCGGGGCCGTAGCGACGACAACAGCCCCACGTCGCGCCCGCCGGGCGGCCGGGTGCTCCAGCGCGCGAGGGGGCGGTCTCTTTACCACCACGACCGCAGGCGCCGGTTCGAGAGGCTGTACGGCGGGCGTCTCCGGCTCGACCAGGGGCGTCACCACACCGTCCGCTTTCGGCGACTCCGACGGCTCCTGCGACAACTTGAACACCCCGAGGGCCACCGCAACGACCACCACCGCCGCGATGGACGGCCACAGCCAGCGTCCGCCGCGGGTCTCAGGGTCGTTGGTCGGCCGAAGCACCTCATCGGAGACGGCGATGGCTGACCGCACGGCGGACCGATCGTAATCGAACTCCGCCGCAGTATTGGGATCGTGCCGGACCTTGTGCAGCTCCAGCGACGTCGGCGCCTCGACCGCCTCCGCCAGATCCCGCCGAAACGCGGTGGCGTCGGCCGGGCGCCGATCCGGCGACTTGGACAAGCACTGCCAGATGAAGGCCACCAGCGGATACGGCACATGTGCGTCCGGGTTGACCAGCTCCATCGGCGCAGGCTCGGCCTCGAGATGCTGCATCATCACGTCGATGGTCGTCTCCCCATCGAACGGGACCTTGCCGGTGATCATCTCGTACAGCATCACACCGAGCGCATAGACGTCGACACGCGCGTCCTGGGACTGCCCGGTCACCGACTCGGGCGCCATGTACGCGGGCGTGCCGGCCACCTGCCCGGTCAGCGTCACCCGCCCCCCCGGGCCGGCGGTCTGCGCGATACCGAAGTCCAGCACCTTCACAAACGCCGGATGGTCGGCCGTCTTGGCCAAAAATACGTTGGCGGGCTTCAAATCGCGATGCACCACATCGCTCGAGTGCGCCTCGGCCAGGGACTGAGCCACCGCATCGGCAATGCGCACGCTCTCCGCAACCGACAGCGGGCCCTCCTTGCGCAGGTGATTGCCCAGGTCCACGCCGTGCAGGTACTCCAGCGCCATGAACAGCATGCCGTCGGCGGTCTGCCCGAAATCGAACAGCGTCACAGTGTGCGGGTTGGCCAGCCGCGAGATCGCGCGCGCCTCGGTCAAGAAGCGCTGCGCCACGCGGCCGTCGCCCATCAAGTGGGGATGCAGCAGCTTCAGCGCCACGGGCCGGTCTACCGGCAGCTGGGTGGCCCGATACACGGCGCCCATGCCGCCCTGCCCGATCCGCTCCTCGATGCGAAACCGCTCCTGCACGACCGTGCCCACCAGCGGATCGCGCGCCGTCGTCAGCGACAGCGGAGTGCCGTCCTCGGTGCAGAAGGTCACGGTGGCCTGAAAGCAGCGCCCGCAGGTCGGGCACTCTTTGACGGCGCTGATCTCTTCGGTTGTGCTGGCGTCCGTCACGGTTCGCAAGTTGTCGCACAGGTCTCGTCGGTATGCACGATCCACCACCTGGCGTTGCCCGGCTGCGCCTGCCAGCCCGCAAACGCCACAGACCCGTCAGGCAGCACCGTCGCGTCCGACAGCCGCTGGTCCAGGTCGTCCGACTCCCCGATAATGCACTCGGTGGTGACCTGCAGCTCAGGGTCCAGCCACACAAGCCACGCTTTGCCGGTGCCATAAGGCAGCGAGTCCTGCGCGGAGCCCGTATACACATTGCCGTAAGCCAGCCAGCCGCCCGAGACCGGCGTGATGCCCAGCAGCGTGCGCCAGTTGTGAACGCTGGTCTCAAACGCGGTCGGCTGAGCCGCGACCGGCGCCAGCGTGTCATCCAAAACCACCACCCAGGGCCGCGGCACATCGCTGGAGTTGGTCGTGGACACGCCGACCGCGATGAAGCCGGCCTTCTCCGGGAGCGTCGCGCCGCTGCGAAACACCTCCTGGCCGTTGCCGCCCAGAGTCACTCCCTGGTCCAGCGCGGCCCCGTTTTGGTCCGCGCGCACAATCCAGCCCTGCTTGCCGGTAGGCCCGGTCTCATACCGCGCGCCGTAAAAGACGTGCTGCAGGTCGTCGTGGGCACCGCCGATCACGAGATCGGTGATGCCGGCCTGCCCAAACGGCGTGCCGAGCTGCACCACCCCGGCGCTGGTCACGCGGGCCGAGAAGGCGTCGACGTCCGTCCCCAATCGCTCGCCGAACAGTACGAAGCCGCCATCCGCGCCCACAAGCACCCCATGCGCCACCTCGATACCGCCCCCGTCCACCGTTTTGTCCAGCAGCACGTTGGCGTCAGAGTCCAGGACCACCAGGCGCATGTCTGTCGCGGGCACATTGCGGAAGCCGGCGACTGCGTACGTACCGTTGCCGACGTCGGCGACATCCCGAAACGCGTCCTCCCCGGTCACGCCGAGCGACATGCTGGTATGAACCTCGCCGGTCGCGCTGGTGCGCACGATTGCGCCATCCGTACTCGCCAGCGTGTCACCGCGCTCGCCGACGACCAGCAACCCACCGTCCGGCAACGCGACCAGACCACGCGCGCGGTCCATCGGGCCCTCGATTTGGGGCACGTCGAACAAGCGCGGCTTCCCGGCCTGGCACGACTCGCCGACGCACTGGTCGCCCACCGTGCAGGCGCTGCCGTCATCACACACCGCCTCGGGGACCACTGAGACGCCGTTGACCGGAATCACCGTCGGGTTGCAGTAAGCCCGGGTGCAGGGGTTGCCGTCGTCGGGGCTGCCGAACTCGACTCCCGCGCAGACCCCCGCCTCGTCGCAAGTGGCGTGGCCCCAGCCGTCGGTCCGGACCACAAAGGCGCGACTACCTTCAGCGGTGGTCGTGTGTCCCAGCGCCATGAAGTCATCTCCCACCTGGTGGAGCGCCGCAAAACCCTGCAGCTGGTCGGGAAAGAGGGGCCGCGAAACCGCGCGCTGCCACAAGACACGGCCCGAGGCGTCGATGCGCACGAGCAGACCATCGGTCTTGTCGCCGGCCACGCCGCCGGCCCACACGCCGTCCTTGAGCGCCCCGTTGGTCGAGCCCGCCAGCAGGAAGCCCCCACCGTCCAAGGCGATGGCGTCCGTCAGGTTCTCATCCGCGTCGCCGCCGTAGCGCTGTTGCCACCTCAGCGCGCCCTGCAGATCCGTGCGGATCACCAGCATGTCGTCGTGGTTCGCGGGCAGCGACAGCCGCTGAGCACCGGCCAGCAGATACCCGTCTGCCAGCGGAATCAGCCGCGTAGGCTTCTCGGCCCCGAGGCCGCCATAGGTGCGTGACCACACGTGGTTGCCGGTGGAGTCCAGCGCAGTGAGCCAGACGTCGGTCTCGCCAATCGCTTTGGACGCTGTGCGCCCCAGCGCGATGAAGCCGTCGTCCGTCGGCGCCACGTCAACCAACGAATCGGTGACGCCACTCGGCAGGCCCCCGCCGGGTCCCACCACCTCGCTGTGGACCTGCTCCCACGCGCACGTATCGGCGTCCACCAGATCGAGGGTGGTAAACCAGCCGGACGCAAACCCGGCCGCCACGCCTGCGGAGCCCACGAGGACCAGTTGGTCGTTGTGCCTCAGAGCGCGCTCGACCGTGGCGCGACCCAGCGGCCCCGGCAGCAGCTGATGGCCATGCCCACTGTCCATCGCCGGATCCTGTGAGAGGTTGACGCACGCCACGATCCCCTGCTGAACGATGCCGGGCGTGTCCACACCGATCATCAGTCCGAGCGTCTCGTCCCAAAGCAGCACGTCGGTCAGCTGTTGCTCACCGGGCAACTGAAGCACGTAGGGCACCGCGCCCTCCGCCAGCAGCGACACCTCTCTCATGTGCAGATCGGCTCCGGCGGCGCCGGCTCGGTGGTCGCCGCCGACCATGAGGGCGCCATCTTCGGACACAGCAGCCGCGGTCAGGGTGACGGCGACTGCAGGATCCGACTCGTCCAGCACGACCTTGAACAGGCGCTCCGCGGTCGCCTGGCACTCGGCGTCAACGCACACGCCGCCTGCTCCACAAGGGCCTTCGTCGTCACACGCAACGCCAGGGGTTGCCTTGTGGTAGCAGCCGTCGTCCTCGTCGCACGCGCCGTCGACTGTGCAGGGGTTGCCGTCGTCGCACCCGATGGGCGCCAACCCGCACACGCCGTCCGTGCAGCGACCGTTGGCGCACCGGGTCGAGGGGCAGTCTTTGTCTTCCCCGCATTCGGGTTCGGGCGCGATATCCGGGGCGTCGACCGGCACGTCAGCCGGCGGCTCCACGATCTCAGGCGCCACGTCGGCGACGGGGCCGAGAAACTGCGGAGCCGGCGGTGGGCAGCCGACGAGCGCGGCGGCAACCACAGCCGCAACTGACAAGCGGGTGCACCTCAAGCGTCGGAGTTTACCTGAGGGTCCGGCCCTCAGGCTACAGAGGATGTAGCCGCGGCTGGATCGCCGGACGAACCGCGACCACGTACCCGTAGCTGATCAGACCGTCCGCCACCGCGGCCTCCGCCTCGCGAAGCCCCGCGCGCCCCCGGTCCACATCCAGTACCACATCCCGCGGCAGCAACCCGGACGCCTTGGCCAGGGCGGCGCCAAGCAACGCCTTCTTGAGCCGGCGCAACAGCTCAGTCATGGCCCACGGTGTGTCCGAGACGCGGACGATCTCCAGCCCGGACGCCGCCGCCAACGCGGCATAGTCCTGCAGGGGCATGGCGCGCGTCAGACAGGTGCCCAGGTGCACCCACTCCATCAGCTGCGCGGAGAGCTCGCCGTTGAGCACCATGTCGGAGATCACCACGCGACCGCCGGGGCGCAGGACGCGGCGGATCTCGGCCAGGGCGCGCGCCTGGTCCGCAAACGTGGACAGCGCGCACTCGCATAACACCGCGTCAAACGAGCGCGCCTCAAACGGGATGGCGTGGGCATCTCCCGCGCGCAGAGAGATGGCCGCGCCGTTGAGCGTGTCGGCGTCCACGCATGCGTCCAGGCCAACCGCCGTGACAGGCCAATGCGCTGCGATGGCGCGCAGGCTGGTGCCTTGGCCACAGGCGACGTCCAGCAGGTCCGCATCGGGAGGCAACGCCAGGTGCTCGGCCACCTCCAGCGTCAAGCGCTCGCCGCCGGGATGGAAGCTGTCGCCAAGGAGGTAACGCACCGTCGGCTGAGCATAGAAGCCGGCGCAGCAGGCGGCATCTGAGCCGGGACCGCAGCGTACGGAGAGACGATGGACTGGCACAGGCCGGCTGGGACTGAACGTGCGCCGATCGGTCCACGTCACCTCCGCGTGACCGGCGGCGGCGGTCAGGGCGCCTTGGAGGGCGGCATCCAGGGTCTCGGGCGCGAGCGCGGCGCGGGCGTTGACGATCAGGCTGAGCGTGGTGGCTCGGTCGGCCAAGGCCGGCCCCGTACGGTGTGGAGAGTCCCCCCCGCGCACGACGTGCACGGCTGTGGCGCCTTCGCTGTGGGGTGCAGAAGGGGCGACCGCCACTTTGACGTGGGCGATCGGTTGCTTCGACAGGCGCTGCAGAAATCCGTCGATGACGCGGCGGGGGGAGAACGGGATGCGGGCGCGCACGTCCGCGCGGCCGTTGGACCAGCCCAGCAGCGCCTCGGCGGCTGCGTAGCGATCGTAGTCGATGTCCAGGGGAGCGCCGGGTGTGCCCACCGCGGTGTTGAGCCAGTCGTCGAGGCCCTCGCCGGTGAGTCCGCTGATCCGCACGACAGAGACGCCCGGACGGAGGGCGCGCACGGCCGGCTCGGCGTCGGGCAGCTGGGCGTCGGCGCGGGTCAGGACCACGATGTCGGCCTCTTCGATCTGCTTGTCGAAGAGATAGCGCACGTCGTCGTCGAACCGGCCCTGCGCCATGTCGGCCACGCGTTGGGGATCGACCAGGACCGCGTAGGGCAGCAAGGTCAGTGACGGGCGGCGGCTGGCCAGGGGGGCCATGACGGTGGCGATGAGATCGGTGCAGCTGCCGACAGCCTCGGCGATCACGATCGATGCGCCCGACTCGGCGGCGCCGTCGATGGCCTGCTCCAGCCAGGGGTAGCGACAGCAGAAGCAGCCGCCGCCGATCTCCGTGACCGACGCGGCGGCCGACTCGCACAGCGCCGTATCAACCAGTGACTCCCCCTGGTCGTTTGTGATGATGGCGACGCGTTCGCCCCGCTCATGGAACAGCCTGGCCATCGCGCGGGCGGCGGTGGTTTTGCCGGCCCCCAGAAATCCGCCGAGTACCAACAGCTTCACAGCAGCCCCCTTGGACGTCGCAGGGTGTTGTATTCGCACAACGAGACCGGATTGCCGCCGCGGTCGACGACATGCGTGCAGCAGGCGTCCACGCGGTCCTGATCGTAGGTATGAGCGTCCATGAACGGCTTGATGCCGATGATGAACCAGCTGCGATAGTCCGTCAGGGCGTCCCCCTTTCCCTCTGCGTTGTCCTGGACGCCGGAGAGCAGATCGAGCAGCTGGTCGACCAGGGCATCTTCGGAGAGCGTCTCCATCAGGTTTTGCGGCAGCCGGTCGGCGAAGGTCGCAACGCGTTGGGCGACGCCGGGGTCCGACCAGGTGTCGTATCGCGGGAAATAGCGTGACACCGGCACAAACCTGTCACCGGATTTCAGGGCCACGGCCATGGCGAAGCAGTTGGGATCGGAGCACGGGATGGGCCCGAAGTCGGCGCCGGCAAACAGCCCGTTGGTCTGAGCCTCCACCGCCGCCACGATGTCGCCGGTCGTCATGCGGCGCGCGGCCTGGTCGTTGGTGTAGCGCCCGGCGTAGAAGGCGGGCTGCAGGATCAGCGTGTTGAGGTTGGGGTGATGCTCCAGGCAGAAGCGGACGACCTGGCCGATCTCGTCCAGATTGATGTCGCGAGCGACCGCCATCACGGGCATGACGAAGACGCCGGCGGCAACCGCGTTGGCCACGGCTTTGGCCTTGATGGCGCCCAGTCCGGCGGCCCCACGCACCTGCTCGAAGGTGGTACGCCGGAAGCCGTCAAACTGCAGGTACAGCTGCAGACGCCCCGCGTATTGGGACATGAACTCGCAAAACGCCGGGTCGTTGGCGACGCGAATGCCGTTGGTGTTGATGTAGACCTTGCTGACCCCGCGCTCGAAGCACAGCGCGACCATGCGCTCGATCTCGGGGTGCAGCGTGGGCTCACCGCCGGACAGCTGCACGATGTCCGCGTCGCGCTTGCCGGCGGCCAGCAGCTTGTCGAGTCGCGCCTCGAAGACCTCCAGGGGCATGAACCAGGAGTGGGCGGGCGTGGACCCGGCGAAGCAGGTCGGGCACGTGAGATTGCAATGATCGGTGATCTCGAACATCAGCGTGCAGCTGTGGTTTGTGAGCGCGCAGCCGCCGTCGCCACACCCGCCGCCATCCGGACCCTGCGACCAATAGAAGGCGCCGTCGCCCGCGATCAGCGCCGAGTCGTCCCCGTGCTCGGGGCAGACCTTTTTGAGATGAACCTCGTCACCCAGGCGAAAAACCGTGGCCGGCACTTTGGTCAGACACTGGGGGCAGACGCCGGTGGTCCTTTTGATGACCTGCATAGCCCTTCTGTACGCCACGCGCGGCGCACGTTACAGCCGGGTCCCGATCAGTCGAGCAATCCGGGCGTGATAGGCTGAGGCTCCGCTCTTGAGGGAGGTCGCGTGCGCCAACTGTGTCTATTGCTTGTCCTGGCGATCGCCTGCCCGCTGGCGGCCGCAGCTGACGAGACGCTGCTGATCCAGGGCCGGCTGAGCACCCAGGGCGGCCAGGCGGCGCCGGACGGCACTTACGCGATGGTCGTCGCGTTCTATGAAACCAAGACAGCCGTGGACGCGGTGTATCAGGACTTTGCGACCGCCGTGGATGTCTCAAACGGCGTCTTCCGCTTTGAGGCGGGCACCAACACGCCCCTGGCAGTCGGTGTGTTTCAAAACCAATCCGCGCAGTGGCTTGCGGTGACAGTGAACGGCGAGCCTGAGCTGCCGCGCCAACCGCTGCACCCGATCGCGTATGCCCTACACGCGCAATCCGCCGACGCCCTGAGCTGCACAGGATGTGTGACGGCCGGCAACCTGGCGACCGAGATACTATCGCCGTACGCCAAGCTGGCCGACTTGAGCGACTTGCTCCCAAAGGCCGGCGGGACCCTGACCGGCACGCTGGACTTCGGGCTAAACCCAACGGCAAACCTGCGTCTAGAGTCAGCCGGCGCCGCACCGGCGGCCTGCGAAGCCGCCACCCAGGGCATGGTCTACTACAACACAACCGACAGCGCCTTCTATGGCTGCGCGACTGACGAGTGGGTACCCCTGGCGGCAAAAGCCCCGGCCGGCCCGACCCCCAACAGCCAGGAGAACCCGGGCTTCTCGTGCAAGCAGCTGCTCGCGGACACCCCGGGCCTGGCGACCGCGGTGTACTGGCTGGACACCGACGGCAGCGGCCCGCAGGTCCCGTTTCAAAACTACTGCGACATGACCACGGCAGGCGGTGGCTGGACCCTGGTGACGCGCATTCGCAAGGACGACGGCGCACACTTCTCAAAGGACGGCTACGCGACGCTCACCGCCCCCGCCCAGACCACCCCCGCAAAGCTCTCGGACGCACGCATCAACATCCTGCGAGGCGACTACGCCCAGTCCGTCTTTCGCATGGTGTGCAACGGCCAGGTCACCTATTTTCAGGAGGACAAGGTCTTCTACTCCACGGGCGGCGGCGGCAACGCAATCCTGCGCTGCTCCAAGTCGCCGGACGGCCCCTGGCACAACTCCGACGCCTTCGGCACCCACTTCGGCCTGAACACGTGGGGCGAGGTGCCCAACTGCAACTACGTCATCTACTACTACGGCGGCGGCGCGGCCAAAGGCTGCTACTCGGGCAACAGCGACAACAACGACGGCGCCCTCTTCGTGCGCTAAGCCGAAATTCTTGGCCGACTCCGCTCCCCGGACTACGCTAGAGAGTCCACGCCGAAGACCGGGAAGAAGTGTGAAGAAAGACGGAGACAGGCCGAAGACCGCCACCCTGACACTGGTGGTCAATACCGACATCGCCGAAGACCTGAGAGAGCGCGCCGCCCGCATGAAGAATGGCCAAAGCCTGACTTCCGGCGAGCCGATCGTCCATCGCTCGAGCAAGGTCCGAAAGAACCAGGCGATGCTGAACCTCATCACCGCTGAAATCCTGAAGCGAGCCGAGCCCCGCCCCAACGTCCTGTACCTGCCGGAACCCAAGAAGAGAATCATCCACCGGCTACTGAAAGACGACTGAGCAACCCGCTCACGAGATGTGAACATTCATTCAAGTCGTCGCTGCCGGGCGAGCAGCTGGATTCTTAAGCGCTTCGTTCAGACTTTCCCCTCCGCACGCGAATGATCATTCACATCCCTGCCGTGATCGGCCGATGCAGTAGGCAGGCCATGGCATGGCCGTCTGGGGCCTTGGAGGGGGACACGTGGACACGGATAGCAGAGATAGGGTGCCCGCTGACAGCAGACTCACAGTGACAGATCTGTGGGTGCGGCACATTCAGCGACCACTGGACAAGTTCTTGGAACGGCTGTGCTGGGACACATCGTTCGACCGCACCAGGGAGTGCACCTTCGATTACGAGGACGATACGGCGCACCACACGCTGGATTTCATCGACGGCGCCAGTCCGATACTCACCCCGCCGTCGCGCCGGCAGGGCAGCTCAATAGATGCCCGACATCACACTGTAACCGAGCTCTTCGCGGCCTGCGACGAGCTCCACGGCCTGAGCGTGCCGCTCCCGCACGATGTCGCCAACACCCTGCTCGACTTCGCTCGCAGCCCGGGTTGGAGCGCCGGCGCCGTGGACTGCGCAGACACGACCGAGCGAGTCCAACGCCTGGTGCGTCTGGCGCGACGCAAAAGGCAGGGCCCCGCTCTGAAGGGACGCCTTGCGCTGGTCCCCGCAGCCACCGGCGCGGTGACCATCTCGGAGCCGACCGGCAACCTGACCCTGGTGTCGGCTCCTGGGCCCCATCGAGAGCTGCCTGCCCAACAGCCCCCAGTCTGAGCGACAACAGCGTTGGCTGCCAGACGAGCCACGCTCCAAGCGGGACCAACAGAAGCTGTACGCGTAATGTAGATTCGAACCGAGGCAGGAGCCGAAGGACT
>CAZJHX010000239.1:0-11564 GCA_964545715.1 uncultured Myxococcales bacterium | reverse complement strand
GTTGATGCCGATCTTGCCGAACTGCGTCGCGAAGACCGGGTGCCCGGTGTCGCCTTCCATGTAGTAGGTCGACTCGTTGAAGTCGCCCACACGCGGGATGTGGTTTTTGCGGTGCTTGCCGATGATGTTGCCGCGGTTGCCGATCACGACGGCTGTGTTGTGGATCGTGCCGCCGTGCACCTCGTCGCGCTCGAGGATGGGCGAGACGATGACCATGTTGTATCGGCGCGCCAGGCCCGCCAAAAACTGGGTCGAGGGCCCGTCCACAGGCTCGGCAAACTCCAGCCACGGGTGCTTCTCCCGGGTGCAGAAGGCAAACGGCATCGTCCACGCTTCCTGCAGCCCCAGCACGTTGCAGCCCATGGCGCCGGCAGCGTGGATCAGCTGCTCGGTGCGGCGGCACAGCGCCTGAAACTGCTGCTCGAGCGGCACATCGGTGGGCTCGATGATCTGCATCTGGGCGACGCCCACACGCACGATTCGGGCGGGCCGGCGCTGCTCGGGTGTGGACGCAAAGCGATACGCGGCGACGTCAAAGTCGTGCTGCTGCGCCAGGGCGGCCGCGTCGTCGGAGATCGGCAGCTCCTCGGGCATGTTGCCGTAGAGAATGCGAAACGCCTCTGCCTGGTCTGCCTCCGGCAGCTTTCGGAGTAGACTTTCGAGGCTCTCGATCTCGGTCTTGCCTGCCATGATTCACCTGTCGTTCGGTTGAAGGAACCCGCAATTTAGCAGGCTGTGGAAAAATGGCGCAACCGGTTGCAACGATTGGCGGCGTTCTAGTGAATGACGACCAGGCGCAGGTCTGTCGCCGCGCCCGACAGGTTGACCATGCGCACGGTGTTGTTGTCGGTCTGAATTATGGACACCGAGTTCGTGTTGGTGGCCGTGGGACCGCTGCCGTTGCTGTAGGGCGGGTTGGTGCTGCCGGTGACGGTCGCTGCGTCCACCCGGATTCGGCCTGCGCCGCCCGCACCGCCGTCGCCGCCACGGTATGAGGTCGGCCCGTTGACCGTGGTCCCGCCCGCGCCGCCCGTGGCCTGGATGCCGCTGCCGAGCTGCACGTTGGCGGCCCTCAGCCAGATCGCGCCACCCGAGCCGCCGCCGGCCCCGGCGCCGTCCCCGGCCCCGCCAACGCCCTCGTAATTGCTGGTGCCGCCGTCGCCGCCGTTGGAGACGATCTCGCCTGTGACCACGATACTGGGCGCCGTGATCTTGACGGCGCCGCCGCCGCCGCCGCCCGTGCCGCCCGCCGAGTTATTGCCCGTTCCGTAGCCGCCGCCGCCACCGCCGCTCCCCCCGGAGAAGGCCGTGGCGAAGTCGTCGTTGTACACGCCGCCGCCGGCGGCCCCTTTGCCGGTTGAGTCGTAGGTGTTGTCGCCGCCCTTGCCGCCGGGTGTTCCGTGACCGCCGCCGCCACCGCCGCCGCCCGCACCGTTGCCGTTGTCGCCGCCCACGCCGCCGCCCGGCCCCGCACCGCTCTGGCCGGGTTGGCCGGCGTAGTAGCTGTCACCACCCTTGCCGCCGCCGCCGCCGCCACCGGCGCCACCTGTGTAAGTGGACCCCTGATACGCGATGGAGTCCGGTCCGTTGCTGCCGCTCAAGGTCAGCGTGCCGGCGATGCTTACCGGCTGCTTGACCTTGATGAACAGCGGTGTCGAGCCCGTCACGGTAACGGTGACGCCGCTGGCGATCGTAAAGGTGGAGAAGTTGTAGGTGCCACCGGCCAGGGTGGTGTCTGACGTCGCCGAGAACGCACCGTCGCTGCCGTCGCCGCAGTCCGAGCAGCTCGGCACCTGGGCCGCGCCGGTGCCCGCGACCACCCAGTTGCCGTCGCCGTCCTTGTACCAGCCGGTCACCGAGAGCGAGTTGGTACCGAGCCCGTGTGCCAGCTCCAAAAAGGCGCCCTGGGCAACCTGAGGCTGGACGGCCTCCAAGCGCGTCGAGATCGGGCGAGACGAGACGGTGCTGCCGGCCGCCAGGTCGATAGCGCTCGCCGTCACGGTGGACACCGCATCGCTGGTCTTGAGGTACGGCGAGAGATCGGGCGGGTCGGGCAGGTCCGCCGTCTTGGCGTACGGCGACAGGTCGATGGCATCGGGTAGATCCGCCGTCTTGGCGTACGGAGACAGGTCGGGCAGGTCCGTCTTCTTGGCATACAGCAGGAGGTCGGAGGCCTTTACGGTGTCGGCGACGTCATCGAGGATCGCGGTGACGGCCGGGTCCAGATGTTGCTTGGTCACACAGCCGCTGCAGGCCAGCCGGTCGGCGAAGGTCGCTCGGGGCACGGCGCTCAGCTTGCGTCGCGGCAAGGCCGGATCCGGTGTGATGGCCACCTGCAGCCACAGGTCGGCGCTCTCCAGCGTCGAGGCCGGCAGCTGGGTCACGGAGCCCAGGGTCAGAGAAAACGCCGAGTTGACCACGATCAACGCGTCATCTCCGGTATGCACCTCCTCCCAGAGCTTGTTTCCGCCCTCAGCGGCATCCCAAATGGAGAAGATCGCGCCATAGGCACCATCCGGCGCCGGCAGACCGGCGACCGATCGCAGCTGACCCTGGACGGTCGGCGATGACGTGGCCTGCTGCGCAGTCGCACTGGTAGAACAAAGCAGGAAGGCCGCAAACGCAACTCGCATCATCTCGACACCTCGACGCCTATGTTGGGAACGGCCCGGATCTTATCAGAATCGGGCGTCAACCTCGCGGCGCCGGCCTGGGCGCGCCCCAAGAACAACGACAAGCAGCAGCAACAGCCCCCAGCCGCCGGATCGCCCTGCCCTGCTGGAGCACCCGCCGCTGCTGTCAGCGACTACCGGGGACGGCTCAGGCTCCTGCGACACGCTCTCGGCGTCCGGCGCTGGCGGCGCGGGCCCGGCTCCCCGGTCGTCGGCGGCTTCGCCCTCCACGACCGGCTCGGGCTGCGGTTCGGGCTTCGGTTCCGGCGCAGCGATGGTGAGCGCGGCGTGGGTCCAGCCCTGGGTGTCGGTCTCGGGAAACTGCGTGGCTGCCGGCCAGCCGGGGCGCTCGACGGCGGAGTTCTCAGCGATGGCGATGGCCAGGACGTCCACCACGTCGCCCGGCTCGCCGGTCAGTGGCACGGTCGCGGCGGCCACCCCCTCTTCGTCCAGCGCCGGAGCCCCGTCCACAAACACACGCAGGCGTGCGATGCCGTCGGCGTGGGTGGCGGCAATCTGCAGGGCGCCGGCCACCTGCTCAACGGTGACGACCGGACGCGTGGCCCACGGTGTTGTGAGCGGATCGCCCAGATACAGGTTTTGCCAGTACAGGTACCGCTGGTTGAACAGCCAGCTCTCGCCCAGGTTGTAGCCAAACGTGTACAGCAGGATGGTGCCCGCATTGGGAAAGACCGAGTTCTTAGGCTCTGCGACGGTGCCGTGCGCGCCGGTGGCGCCGGCTCTGACAAAGCGCACCACGGAGGTTTGCGCCTCGTCGGTCGGGCACGCCGGCGGCTCGTCGCACCCGAAGTTCTGCGGCACCGCGCCAAAGGAGGTGAGGTTGCCCGTGACGGCCCCCGGCGCAAAGGTGTTGCCGTCGATGGCGCCGCGCAGGTTGGACGCACCGGTGAAATACGCGGCCATGTGATGCCCGGCCAAGCCGGCGTCGTGGGGGGCCAGCCAGGTCGAGTCGAACCCGGCGTCCGCCAGTCGCTGAGTCACATAATGACACTCGGGATCGCGCGCCGATCGCGCGTAGTCCGCGCCCTCCATGCACAGCAGCTCGCCCTCGGGAAACGCCCCGTCGGCGGCGATGGCCCGGTCCACGAGGTCCATGCCGTCCTGGGCCTCGAACCCGTCCAGCCGGCTGACGATCAGCAGGTTTCCGGCGAGGTTGTACCCGCCCCCGTTCTGGGCCGCGGCGCGCCGAAAGCTGGCTGGGTTGGTGGCCTGATTCGTAATGCGCAGCGACGCCGTGTACCAAATCGCCTGCGGGTTCTGAAGCTCGTAGGCCTGCGACCCGAACCACAGGTACTCGGGGTTATCCAACCAGGCCAGCGGGTAGGAGTCGCCGCCGTACACGGTCTGCGGTGTGCCCGCCAGGGACGTCCCATCGGCAAACTTCGTCGCGTTGAGCACCTGAATCATGGCGGACAGGCTGACCCAGTAGCCATCGTCGGGCAGCGCCACGCGGTAAGGGAGGTCCGTGGTCAGCACGACATAATCGATGCCGTCGGGCTCCAGCGTCGCGGCCAGGCACGCGTTCAGCTGCGGCAGGACGCCCGCGAGGTAATCCTCGGAGCTGATCTCGTCGGCAACGGGGTCCACGTCCTCCAGACCGCAGTGATGCCCGAGCGGGATCGCCCGCGCCTCTCCGTAATGCATCGCCACGGCGGCCGAGTCCGCGGACGCCGCGTTGTGAACCACCAGCACATTCGCCGGCCCGCCACCGGACGCCCCGAAGCTGCCCAGCGCCGCTACAACGGATACCCACGTCAGCATGGGATAAACCGTAACACAGCGCGGCGGGGCCCTGAGCATACGGTGACGAGATGATAGGCTCGTACCCATGCGCGCTTTTGGGCTGGTCGCGGCGTTCGTCTTTGCTGCGTGCGCCTCTGGGCCGGCGGTCTCCGACAGCGTCGTTGCTGAGGATGTCCAGCCGTTCGGGGACGCGGCGACTCCGGACGTGACCGACGTCAACGTCCCTGATCGTCCGGTGCCGGATGTACCGGAGGTTGAGGATGTGCCGGAGATTCCCGACGCCCCATCGCCGGCAGACCTTCCCGAGACGCCTGATATCGCCGATGTGGCGCCGACGCTGGACATTGAGGACGTTCCTGACACCGGCGCTGACGCCGGCGACACCGCCGACGTGAACAAGGACACGTGCCCGCCCGACGAGGACGACGATTCTCTGACCCAAAAGGCCGCGCTGGGGGCCGGTGAGGCTAATGCCGACGATGAGTTTGCATCCGCCGTCGCGGTCTTCGGCAACACGGCCATTGTCGGTGCGTACAAGCATGCGGGCGGAGGCGCGGCATACGTCTTTGTGCGCGACTGCGGGTCTTGGATGCTGAAGCAGACGCTGGCCGCGTCGGACGCCGCGGACGGCGACAGGTTCGGGATTTCGGTGGGCATCTCGGGCGAGACAGCGATCGTGGGCGCCAACGGCGATGACGACGCCGGGCCCGGCAGCGGGTCGGCCTACGTCTTTATCCGCAGTGCGGGGACCTGGACAGAGCAGCAAAAGCTGACAGCCGACGACGCCGACGGAGGCGCGCTCTTCGGGTTTGCGGTTGCGGTGTCGGGCGACCGCGCCATCGCCGGCGCGATCTTCGATAGCCACGCCGGTCCGGCGAGCGGCTCGGCCTACATCTTTGAGCGTACCGGAGAGATTTGGGGACAAACGCAGAAGCTGACGGCCGCCGATGCAGCCGAGGAAGACCAGTTCGGCCAGGCGGTGGCGATCGCCGCTGACACCGCCATTGTTGGCGCGCACCAGGACAGCGAAGACGACAAGGCCCAGGTCGGCTCGGCCTACGTGTTTGTCCATGGAGAGTCCGGATGGAGCCAGCAGCAGAAGCTGATGGCGGGCGACGCGGCGGCTGGTGATCTGTTCGGAGCGTCGGTCGCGCTGGACGGCGACACAACCATCATCGGCGCACACCACCAGGATGCGGCCGGCTCAAACAGCGGCGCCGCGTATGTATTTGTACGCGCCGAAGGGGTCTGGACGCAGCAGCAGAAGCTCCTCGCAGGCGACTCGGCCAAGGGCGACCGTTTCGGCTATCGCGTCACCGTCCTGGCGGATGCGGCCCTGGTCACCGCTTACGAACACGACGCCGGCGGAGCCAAGGACAGCGGCGCAGCCTATCTGTTTGTGCGCAGCGACGGCGCCTGGACCGAGCAACAGAAGCTGGTCGCCGCAGACGGCAAGTCCGGCTATCGCTTCGGCTATTCGGCTGGACTCACGCCCGCAGCAGCGATGGTGGGCGCGGCGTCGGGAACGGTCTACGTGTTCGAGTAGCCGCCCGGGCTAACCACTCGACGCGCACAATCAGCGAAGGCCCTTGAGCGCAGCGCGAATGCGGGTACGCAGCTTGCGACCGCGCAGGCGGATCAGGTCGTCCAAGGGCACGTCTCGTGCGACAACCTCGACAACTCGAAGCCCGAGCACGTAGCCGGCCCGCTTGGGCAGTGATGCGTCTTTCGACCCCATGAGGAACCACCGCCCATAGACCTCCGGGGCCTTGGAGTTAATGACTCTCAGGAAGCGCGTGGCCAGCGGTTTGAGGCGCTTATCGACCTCTGCGACCAGTCCCGGGGGCAGGTCCAGCAGCAGCTCGGCGTTGCTCGCGTCCGGGTTCATCAACCGCGACACCCAGACGGCCAGCCCCTCGGCCCACAGGGCGCTCCACATCACCCGCTTGTTGGGCGCCAGGCGGTCGTGCAGCACGTGGAACAGCTCGTGGTGAAAGAACGCGGCCTGGTCGTCGAAGTTGTGAAACCGGGCGATGTTGTCCAAACCCAGCAGAAACCAGGACCGTCCGGCGAACGTCCGCATGCCGCCGTCCAGCTCGCCGAGGCTGTGCAGCACCGTGACCTGAAGCTCCGAGGGCAGCTCCGGAAAACGCGCGCGGAAGCGGTCGATGTGCCCCTGCAGGTCGCGTCGGACGAACGCGGCGGCGGCCTCGTACCGCGGCTTCAACTCGGCGAAGCGATCGACGTGCACCGAGAGGTTTGTAGCCGCGTTGTCGCCCCACTTGCCCAGCATCCACTGGTAGTACTCGTCGAACGCCGGCGAGACGTCGGCTCGAAAGCGGGTCAGACGCTCGCGCGGACCGAGGCCGTTGGCTGCCTTCCAATAAGCTGTCCAGGCAGCGGAGACGTCGACCACGCGAGGGCGGGCCGAGCCGAAGTAGATCGCCACGCGCGCCCGGGTATCGCGCCGCGCCCGGGGGAACCTCAGACGCTTCAGCACCCGCCGCACACAGCGGCGCGCGCTCGGGTCCGATACGGTAGATGAAACAGCGCGCCCCGGCGCCGCACGACCGCTGCGACCGATGCGCAGCGGAATGATGAGCTCGCCTCCGAGCCGTGGCTTCACCTTCAGACGAGCTTCAAAGCACGCCCGCATCGCACCGGATCGGCGCTGCAGCGCTGTGCGAACGTCGGCAACCTCCAACCCCCCGCTGACTTGCAGCACCGCGGCGCTCAACCGCGGCATGGCGGCACCGGCGGGCCCGACCTGGCCCAGGACCAGGAGCAGGAGCATCCATGCAGACACACGAATCAGGCCGCGCTGCACGGCGTCTCGTCGCAGACGATGCACGGCGAGAATCGTACACCAGCTTGAGGACGTGGCCCTCAGGTCCCATGCACAAAGCAGCGGGATGCACTACGTTCCAAGAGGCAGAGGCAAAGGCAAAGGCAAAGGCAAAGGCAAAGAGGTGCGGCGAAGCACGAACAGGAGGATGAGACGCTGATGGAGCTAGAAAAGAGGCAGACGGCGTCGGGTCTGCATTTGGATGTCCACCTCCTTCCAAATGCGTCAGGCCTGGCGGTGATGTTCGGAGGAGGAACCGGGAGCGACACGTACGAATCGCGCCGTACGACGACTCACCCGGCGCTGGCCGGGTTGATGTGGGACGACCTGTCGTCATTCGTGTTCGTCGCGTGCCCCCCCGACGTGGCCGTGGCGCGGCTGGAGTACGACGACGACGCGGGGGAGGCGTGGATCGAGCGGGTGGAGGACGAGGTGTTCTCTTTGGCATCTGGACCCATCCGTCTGTTGGCGCACTCGGGCGGAGCGGCCCTGGCCCTGAACGGTCTTCACCTCAATGAGCGAGTGCGGGGAATCGAGGTGTTCGGAGGAGACCAGATCCCGATGGACGTGGGTCGGCCGGAGGTCGTGGTGGTTCTGCACTACAACCGCAGCGACAGGGTGTTCGACCGCAACCAAAGAAGAGTGCAGGCGATGCTCACGAGCGGCACGGGCATGCTGGCAGATCGTCCTCCGGGAGGCCATTCGATGCAGGACTACGTGGCCAACGGATTGGGGAGACTGCGAGGACCGCTCCCATGACGACGCGCCGAAGCACGTGCGGAAGCGTTATGGGCCGAAGCATCCGAAATGCGGAAGCGCTTGAAGGACGCGTCCCGGGATCAGTAGCGCTCAAAATGCTGCCCGTGAGCCACGTTGCCCGATGGGCCCGTCTGTTACCGCTAGTCTGGATGCGTATTCGAACCGCACAGATCGCACCGTGAACTGGGCCTCGGTCGTTCTGCCGTCGGTCCTCTTCGTGTCGGCGCTTGCTGTTGGACGAAGCGTGATCCGAGGTGCGAGCGTGCGTGGAATCGCATGGGCCAGTACCGGGTGGCTTGGCTTATGGCTGATCGCCACCGTGGCGTTGGATGAATTCGGGGTTGGAGCCTTCGCACGGACCGAGCATTACACGGCGATGGACTGGGTCGGCCTTCTGGTGGCCAATTCTCTCCACGCCGGGGACGTCGTCGATCTGCTGGAGGGGTACGGGCTTCCCCTCACGCGAATACGGCCTGCCGGCTTGGACGCCAGGTTGATGCTGGTGCTGCTGCGCGTGTTTGTTGACGGTGTGCTGCTGGCCGAGCTGCTCGCGTTGCTTTCCCGGCGTCGAAATAGTTGGAGTTGGGTCGAGTGGAACGGGTCTGAAGCGCTCCTGGCAGTCGGTTGGAGCGTGACGATCGCTGCCCTGGGCTGGGCTGCGGTCGCGTACATGAGCGATGCCTCCGCCTCAGCGATCGCGGTGCCGCTGTGGACAGCCGTGCTGACCGCCACGATTAACAGACTGGTTGGGTTGCGGCTCATGGGTCGTGACGAGCTCCCGCCCAGGCTGGTGGGCGGCGCCGTGATTGCGCTGGCTGCAGCGGGCCTCATCGACGCCTGGGACGCGTCAGGCCCTCCATTTCTGTCTCGCAATCCTGATGGCGCGCTCGCGGTCGGGGCGCTCTGTGTCGAGCAGCTGTTACGGGTATTAGACTTTGGCGACGTATTCAGCGTCTTCCACTTGGAGTTGCAGGGCGCTCAGCCGGCGACTGTATTGGGTGCCACGACCCTTGTCGGCTACCGAATTCTTCTGACGGTTTTGGTCGGTGATCTGGTTGTCGTTGCTGCTTCTCCGTTACTTGCGCGTGGCCGGCCTCTTAGTGGTCTTCTGGTTGACTTGGGCTCAGAAGACACTCCGGTTGCGGAGTCTGCGACTCGCGAGCTCGGTCGGCGCCGTGAGGTGCGCGCGACACTCGATCACCTTGTGGCGACTGGCATCAGTTGGCGCGGCGGGGGTAACGCGTTGCAGCTTGCGCGTAACTGCGGTGATCGATCCGTTGCGCCGATAGTTCTGCAGATCGCTCTTCAGCACGACGCACCGCCAGCTGCCGATGCGGCTTCGCTACTAGGCGAGTGGAGGCATGGCGACGCCTTGGACCCGCTATCGAACAAGCTCAGGCAGCTCTGCGAACAAACCCACGTGGGCGAATCCAACACCTGCGCGATATGGGTCGACCGGGTGTTGCAGGTCGTCCAGCAACTCGATGGTCCCGACGCCGCCGTCAGACTTGCGAAGCATGCGCTCCAAGGCCACGAGGATTGCCGCTGGGGCGCGGCTCAGTTTCTCGAGGGAAGCGACAACAGCGTAGCCAAGGACGTGCTACGTACCCTGATTAGGGATCCCCAGTCCCTGGTCCGACTTGTGGCCATCGAAGGCATGTTGAGAGTTGGAGATCCGATACTCGGAGTAGAGCTGGAGCGGTTCCTCTCTAGTCCGGACGCTTTCGATGGGGTCCCGGCAGATCACCTGCTGCGCTACGCAGCTGACACGGGGCGGACGGACTTGATTCCAGAGATCGAAGGCCTGGCTCGGTGGGCTGTGTCTAAGGACTACCTCCTCATTTCGATATTCGAAACACTCTGGATGCTCGGCGCTGCGCCCAGCCGGCTGCTAGACAGCGTACTCGTATCGGACGCCGCCTCGAGCGTGCAGAAGGCTCACCTGATCGCCTTGGCGCGCGAGCACCGTGTCTGGTCCGCCGAGGCAGCAGTGGAAATGCTCTTGGCCAAGTCGTCGCATGATGACCACTTGCACCGAGAGGCCGAGCGCTATCTACGCGAGGCTCACTGACCCAAGTGGCAGGTCAGCCACGAACTACGGTAGTTCCACGAACAAACGCCCACCGAGCACTGAGGCTGAGTGGGTGTAATCATAAGTCGCGGGGGCCGGATTTGAACCGACGACCTTCGGGTTATGGGGCGGCCACTGAGGATGGCATTTCGCATACTTGCCCCGTCCGACACTCCCGACGGGGCATGGTATCCAGCAAGTTTCAAACTTGACGGATACTTCTGTATCCAGCACAATCAGAATCCACTGGATACAGATAAATGAAACCCCTCTTCACGCACCATCCAACGCCGCTAAACGTGCTGTTCTCTGACATCGAGGGCCAGGCGAACGGTCGGGATATCGTGTTCCCCGGCACCGCTGGCTCGATGGTCAGGCGCTCCAACGCCAGCGGATTCGAGTTCTATGCGCGCCAGTACTACGACGGGGACGGCAAGCAGCGCGAATCGTACATAGCTGGGCCGGTCGGAAGTGCCGAGGCGGACGCCAAGGCAGACGCCGTCCAAGCGACCATCGCCGAGATGGCTGATCTTGTCCCTACCCTGAGGATGCTGGCTCGAGAGCGGTTCGTCAGCGTAAACGCGAAGACCTGGGCGACGATCGCGGTTCTACACAATCACGGCGTGTTCACCGCTGGCGGGATGCTGGTCGGATCCCATGCCTACGGAGTGCTACTCAATCGAATGGGTGTCCGGGCGGCACCGTACGCAACAGAAGACATCGACCTTGCTCGCCGCGAGGCGCTGGCCTTCGCCGAGCTCCCGGCGTCGAGCTTGCTGGAGATGCTCCGGGAGTCGGGCGTCCCGTTCGTGGAGGTGCCGAACATGGACCGCAGGAAACCCGCCACGTCCTTCAAGCAACGAGGCAGGGCGCGATTCCACTTGGACCTACTGGTTCCGTCACCGGACGAGTCGTTCCCCGTGGTCGCGGTCCCGGAACTCAGAGCGCACGCGACGGGGCTGCCGTACCTTGGCTATTTGCTGGCAGAACATCAGACATCCGTACTACTGGCGCGACAGGGGTGCTGCGCGGTTCGTGTCCCGCTGCCCGAGCGGTTTGCTATCCACAAGTTGATCGTGTCGCAACTACGCACAGGTCGACAAGCGAAGTCACGGAAGGACATCCACCAGGCGGCGGTCTTGTGCGCCGCGCTGGCCGAGGACCACCCGGGCGCTCTAGCGGAAGCCACGGCACAGGTGCCACCCAGGGCCCACCGTTACCTCGCGGCTGGGCTGAAAGCCGCTGAACCACTCCTCACCAACTCGCCGCGAGCATGGGCGGAACTCACGAGTTGACAACCTGAACCGTCGAGGTGGCAACTCGGCCTCCGCACCAACGAAAAACGGCCAGCTAGAACCTACTAACTGGCCGTAATCAGCGGTCGCGGGGGCCGGATTTGAACCGACGACCTTCGGGTTATGAGCCCGACGAGCTACCTGGCTGCTCCACCCCG